>HF995252.1:5881-111532 GCA_000432915.1 Firmicutes bacterium CAG:194 | reverse complement strand
CAGTAAAATTTGTTGCAGCCTTTCCAAGGATGTATCGTCATACAACCTATAACCTGACTCTGTATATTCAATAGGTTTTAAGAGTCCAATGGTGTCGTAATACTGCAGAGTGCGTATACTCACTCCTGTTAATTTACTTACTTCATTCACCGTCATCATTGTCATTTCCTCCTCTCGATAAGCATACACTAAACTATTACGTTACGTAGGAGTCAATAGTTTTTCAAAGAAATTTTCAAAATTAAACAGCTTGATAAACAACTATTTATCTGTATTCAATGATATCTTTAAATAGCTTCCGTGGTCTTTTAGCTGGTTTTTCATTCGCAAATCCAACTGCAACAATTCCGGTCAGCTGATGTTCAGTTCCGATAAAATCGATTAGATCATTATAGGCAAAACAAGTATTTGCGATCCATAAGGTACCTAATCCATATGATGTGGCGGTCAGTATCATATTTTCGACAGAAGCGCCTATCGACAACGAATCACAAATCTCTACTATTCGCTGCTCACTTTCAATGTTTGCGAATGGCGTTTGCTGATTTGTGTTAAGTACTACAATCAGACACGGGGCTTCCTGCATAATCCGAACCGTATTTTGGGCATCAGGAATGGCAAAAGCCCATTCCGGCATAAGTTTGTGGGTGCTTTTTTCGGAGTTAATCCCATTGCGCATCACATCGACTAAACGGTCTTTTTCTTTTCCCTGATATACAATAAATTTCCATGGCTGTCTGTTTTTAGCGGAAGGTGCCAAGGTTGCGCTGTATATTATATGCTCAAGTATTTCTTTACTGACTGCATCAGGTTTATATTTTCGTATGCTTCTTCTGTTTTCTATTTCTTGAATCATGATTTTCTCCATAAAATTCCGATTTTTTAAATTGTATCATTTTTGATTTATAAACACAATTTTAAAAAGAGAATTATCACTTGCTTTTCGGATAAAAATTTATGTATAACCATACTTCTCGTTTCATAACTGACCTTTCCTGTTACGGTTATTTCCCAGCCTTTGCCAATCCTTTAACTACCTTATCGAAATCAGACTCGATTGGTTGTGTCTTGTTAAAAATATCATATTCCTGATATGCTTTCTCCATTGCCTGCTTATGGGAAATATGTCCGTTATCCTTTAAAATATCATATCTACGGAACGCAAGGAACTCGTTCACGCTTTTCGAAAATTCTTCCATTGTAAAGACATTTTCATGTTCTATCAAATCCTCTATGTAATCAAAATATCCTGTAACAGCACGTTCTGACTGACGAATCTGTTTCTCGTCCGAATAGTTTTTTTGCAATCGGTGTATCAGATTTGAGAATACGACCATCGGGAGCATTTTTCCATGTGGTCAAGCCCATATTTTCCTTGGTGTGGTCAGCCTGATTATACACAATTTCTGTCGCTGTTTTACCGGTAATGGCATAGTGGAATTTATTCTGTATAGTGGCATAAAAATGATATGCGGTATCGGAATCTCTATCATAATCAATGCTGCACACTGCAAAAATATCGGTTATCTGTTGCCATATTCTGCGTTCGCTAGCACAGATGGAGCGAACTCTTTCCAGCAATTCACGAAAATAGTCTTTTCCAAAAGCTGTTTTACCCTGTTTCAGGCGCTCATCATCCATAGCAAAGCCCTTAATCATATATTCCTTCAAAATTCCGGTTGCCCATATACGGAACTTGGTTGCCTGAATGGAGTTTACTCTGTAACCTACGGAAATAATGACATCCAGATTGTAATAATTGGTAGGAATACTGCGGTTGGTATGATAGATATTCCAACCGAACAGAAAATTCTTGCTATGATGGAGGAAATGCAGACGAACCCGCAGGACTTCCGCTTTGTAGCATAATGACAAAAGAATACGGTGTAACCCATTTTACTGAGTTACACCGTATCCTACATAAATACTTCCTTATCAGGCGTTGCCAAAGGCGGGCGCTTGTTTTTATATATTTTATTATACTCGTGAACCCGTGCTTCGCACTTTATGTTTGCTTCTTCGAAGCAAACGTTCACTCGTTAATAACGCCTGAAAACCAAATGCCCGCTTTGCGGGCGCTTGGTTTTCTTTATGTTACTACACTCGCAAACTCGCGCTATCGCGCTCATTCATCTGCTTACGCAGATGGTTTGCTCGTTAAAACCGCAATAAAAACAAATGCCGGGCGCTTGGTTTTCTTTAGGCGTTATTACATCATTCCCATGCCCGGATTACCGGCTGGCATAGCCGGGGCATCTTCTTTGATGTTTGCTACAACAGATTCTGTTGTAAGCAGTGTAGATGCAACGCTTGTTGCGTTCTGCAGAGCACTTCTTGTAACCTTTGCAGGATCCAGAATACCTGCATCTACCATATTTACATATTCATCCTTCAGTGCATCGTAACCGACGCCAACTTCGGATTCTTTTACTTTATTGATGATAACGCTGCCTTCCAGACCTGCGTTTGCTGCAATGTGGAACAGTGGAGCTTCCAGTGCTTTCAGAACGATCTGTGCACCTGTCTTCTCATCACCTTCCAGCTTATCTGCCAGCTTAGCAACTTCTTTGGAAGCGTGGATATAAGCAGATCCACCACCTGAGATAATACCTTCTTCTACTGCTGCTTTTGTAGCTGCAAGTGCATCTTCCAGACGAAGTTTTGCTTCTTTCATTTCTGTTTCTGTTGCTGCACCAACACGGATGACTGCAACACCGCCAGCTAACTTAGCAAGTCTTTCCTGTAATTTCTCACGGTCGAAATCAGATGTTGTCTCTTCTACCTGTTTCTTAATAGAAGCGATACGTGCTGCAATAGCATCCTTGCTGCCTTCGCCGTCTACGATCACTGTGTTCTCTTTCTGAACCTTAACGGATTTTGCACGACCGAGCTGTTCCATTGTTGTGTCCTTCAGTTCCAGACCAAGCTCAGAGCTGATTACCTGACCACCTGTCAGAATTGCGATATCTTCAAGCATTGCTTTTCTTCTGTCGCCATAACCCGGAGCCTTAACAGCTACTACATTGAATGTACCACGCAGTTTGTTGACGATCAGTGTTGTAAGTGCTTCGCCTTCTACATCTTCAGCGATGATCAGGAGCTTTGCTCCACTCTGTACGATCTGCTCCAGAAGTGGAAGGATCTCCTGAATATTGGAAATCTTCTTATCTGTGATCAGGATGTATGGATTATCCAGAACTGCTTCCATCTTATCCATATCTGTTGCCATATATGCGGAAATATAACCACGGTCGAACTGCATACCTTCTACAAGGTCAAGCTCTGTCATCATGGTCTTGCTTTCTTCAATTGTGATAACACCGTCACCGGAAACCTTTTCCATAGCATCTGCTACCAGATTACCAACTTCTTCATCACCTGCGGAAATTGCAGCAACCTTTGCGATATGCTCTTTACCGTTTACCTTAGAGCTCATCTTCTTGATTGCTTCTACTGCACAGTCAGTTGCTTTCTTCATACCTTTACGAAGGATGATCGGGTTTGCACCTGCTGCCAGATTCTTCATACCTGCATTGATCATAGCCTGTGCCAGTACGGTTGCTGTTGTAGTACCATCACCTGCTACATCATTTGTCTTTGTAGCTACTTCTTTTACAAGCTGTGCGCCCATATTTTCAAAAGCATCTTCCAGCTCGATCTCTTTTGCGATCGTTACACCATCGTTTGTGATCAGCGGTGCACCGTATGATTTATCCAGAACTACGTTTCTTCCTTTCGGTCCGAGTGTTACTCTGACTGTATCTGCCAGCTGGTTTACACCGGCCTCTAAAGCTGCTCTTGCTTCTGCTCCGTATTTAATTTCCTTTGCCATTTTAAATGACCTCCTTACAATCTGTTTTTCCTTTTCCGTTTCTGCCTGCTTACTGTTCAATTACAGCAACAATATCATTCTGACGAACTACGATATATTCTTCTTCCTCAAGCTTCACTTCTGTTCCCGCATATTTAGAATAGATAACCTGATCGCCGGGTTTCACTTCCATCTTGACTTCTTTTCCGTCTACAACACCGCCCGGGCCAACTGCGATAACTTCTGCCTGCTGTGGTTTTTCCTTATTCTGTCCCGGTAATACAATACCTGACTTTGTTGTTTCCTCTGCTACAAGTTGTTTTAATACAACTCTGTCTCCAAGTGGTACTAATTTCATAAAAATTGCCTCCTTCTATTCTTCATTACAATATCATTCTTTTTCTTTTGTTAGCACTCAATTACTTCGAGTGCTAATCACTGTGATTATATTAGTTTTTTCAGAGTCAATATGCAACTTTATCCAACTCTGTTTTCCTATCTTTTTTCTAGTGTTTTTGTTATGTTTGCTCTTATTTTCTCATTTTTCCATTATTTTATAAAATAAATATAAAATAATGCAGACAGAAAGCCTGTTGTACACTATTTATTTTCTTCATAAGAGTCCCATATGTGCCATGGCATTCCAGATGCCATCTTCGAAAATATCGGTCGTCACATAGTCTGCGATTTCTTTCGCCGGTTCTGTCGCATTTCCCATTGCAATACCGCAGCCTGCGAACTGCAGCATATCCACATCATTGATACTGTCTCCCACTGCAATAGTATCTGCACGGTCAATTCCCAGAAGCTCACAGACACGTCTGATCCCGGATGCTTTCGTATACCCCTTTGGGACAATCTCTCCAATATTGTCATAGTGCAACAAAATCTGGAAATTCTTTTTTGCCGCTTCGATCACTTCATGCGCACGCTGCGGCGGTACCTGAATACTGACCTTACTGGCTCTGATCTTGCAGCTGTCCTTTGGTACCGGGATAAAGTGTCCGGGGATCATCGTACGGATTGCATCGATATACCAGTCATCGATCGCATTACCGATCGTATTTTCATCATAATAAATATACTCCGTCCCTTCCAGAATATACATGGTTTCTGTCCGTTGCAATACCGGGAGGATATCATCAAGCACTTCCTGCCGCATCTCTTCCGCAAAAAGCAGCTTTCCCTGATAATCCGCATACATACCGCATGCTGCCACAACTCCGTCAAATCCGATATCAAGGATCGGTGTTTTGGGTACCATGACACGGCTGCGTCCTGTACAGACAAATGCCAGATGCCCGTTTTCACGGATTTTTGCGATTGCCCGGATCGTACTCTTTGGAACATTCTTTCCCTGTTTAAATAATGTGCCGTCCACATCAAAAAATACTGCTTTTCTTTCGTTCATCTTCTTACCCACGAAAACGCCGGAGCTTTGATAAGTTCCGGCATTTCTTCCTTTTTATTTTTCTAATCTTGCCCTGTATCCGGGTGCATTTTTGAGTTCAAACTTATTATTGAACATTTCGTATTCCGCATCCGGCAGAAGCTTTCTGATCGACTGTTCCACATTTGTTTTATAAACAATACCGCAGGCAACGGATGGAGCAATCTTCGGATCCTCGAAGCTTTCACATTTCTCCTGCATTCTCCTGCAGTACTCTTCCGCTTCTCCATCCTCTGCCATCGGGATCAATATATTAAACAGATCACCGCCGCATCTGGCGATCACATATTCGTCTTTTGCCTCATCCCTTATAATAGAAGCAACGGTCCGGATCAGACGATCACTTTCTTCATCTCCGAATTTGTCATTGACATATTTCCAGTCATTGATATTGGCACATATAATTGCTACCGGTACAATCTCCGCACGTTCAAGCACTGTGATCCGGCTGTCAAAATAGGTGCTGTTTAAAAGACCTGTAAGTGCATCCTTCTTTTCGCCATGCTTTACCTGATACTGCTCTTTTTCAAGACGTCTTTCCAGTTCATCCGCATACATGGACGTCTCAATGCTCTGGTATGTATTTTCTGCCTGTCTCGTGAGCTGGGTCACGATCGCATTAACAAAATCCTCTGCTTCTTTTGTACAGACTTCTTCCTCTTTTACATATAAATGACCGATCGTTCTGCCATAGACTTTAATCTTATGCCCAGGCTCATTTACCACATCCGGCTTAAACCCGATAAAATTGCCGACGCTGACAGCCTTTTCTCCATGCCTGTGTACGAGCAGAAAGCTCAGTCCGCTGACATGTGCTGCAGCCTCCATATAATCGGACAGCTCATTGATCTGAAATAATTGATCCAGACTGTAGTTTTTTATATTATTTGATAATCTTTTCTCAAGTGAAACCATTCCAAATGCCATGTGCTCCCTGTCCTCCCTGTCAAATTGCTAACGCCATATATTGCTTATTATTATAACTTTTTTTCGATTTTTTGTCTATCTTATTTCAGCGGAAAAATAATGAAAAGATAACCTCTTCAGGTTGCAAAAACACATGCCTTATGCTAAAATATTGTTAATCAAATTTTGGAATTGGCATATAATACAAAGGATGGAGGCGACGTGTGATGGATATTCCTGCATTATCAATGGCAATGGCACAATACAATATCAATTCTCAGGTCGGCGTAGCTATGCTTGACAAATCGCTTGACATGTCAGCCGCAATGGGTGATGCACTTACTTCCATGATCGATCGTTCCGCAATGGAACGTTCTGTTGCACCACAGCTGGGAGCTAATATCGATCTTTCCATATGATCCAATTTATAATAACAGATTTTTCACAGATGCGGTATCTCTACTGCATCTGCTTTCTTTTTCGGATATTTTTGAGTTTTTTGGGAAACGAGGGGTACTATGCATAATCTGACTCATAAATTAAAACATTATCTGGATGGCAGCCGGCAGCTCGAGGACACTTTCAAATACTCGACCGTTCTCTACGCAGTTGCTTTTATACATCTGATCATTACCATTGTCTTTCTACACTACAATATTTTTCCCATGTATCTATATAACATTCTGATCTTTGGCATCTATCTTTACATGGCAGGCGTCTATATTAAAAAAAAGGCTTACCGGGCTATTTATCTGTTCAGTATATCCGAGATTCTGTTCCATTCCGTCTACGCCACCCTGCTGGTTGGCTGGGAATGGGGCTTCATGATCTATACGATCGCGCTTGTTTCCGTTTCTTTTTATATGGCATTTACACTATCACAGTTTCGCAGGAAAATTCTGACGCCCTTTATTTCCGGTATTATCATACTACTGTGTTTCATCGGGACAAAGCTGATCTGTGTCAGACATCTGCCTTATTACCGGGATTTTGCACCATCCGGTGCAGTCGGCATTTACTACTGTTTCAATTCTTTTGTGTGCTTTGTCATGCTGATCCTCTTTTCCTTCTTTTTTGTTCTGGAGATCAGACATACACAGCTTCATCTGGAACAGGAAAAAGAAACGCTTGACGCGATCGCCAGCCATGATCCTCTGACGCAGCTTTTAAACCGTCGCAGTATGGAAATCCATCTGCACAAAGCAATGGAGCAGGCAAAAAAAATCGGAACACAATTCTGTGTCATCCTGGGTGATATAGATGATTTCAAAAAGGTAAATGACACTTATGGACATGAATGTGGAGATAAAATACTGATTCTTGTTGCCGATACGATCCGCTCTCATATACGGCCGGAAGACTGTATTTGCCGCTGGGGCGGTGAGGAGATCCTTCTTTTGATCAATGGGACAGAAACAGTTGCGACTGCACTTGCCGAAAAGATCCGTGCATCGATCGAGCAGGCATGTGTTACGGAAGAAGGCACAGAGGTATCCGTTACCATGACCTTCGGGGTTGCCTCTTATATTCCCGGATTTAAGATCAATAAACTGATCCAGTTAGCTGACAACAATTTGTATATCGGTAAAAATAATGGCAAAAATCAGGTCGTATCCTGATCCCCGCCATCTGTTTTCAAAACTTTTACAATGCATGTAGATGTAACAATTTACATGCATTTTTCATATAAATATTCTGCTTCTGAGCCCGCGTCAGACTGCTGCTTTCTATCCATTCTATCTCATCTCTTGTGTTTCCCCGCGGGAAATCCGATGCGAATAAAATCTTATCACTTCCATGCCTGTTTACGATTCTCTCCAGCTGTTCTTTCGGCATCCTGTCGGAACAGCCCGCACAATCCAGATAAACCGGTCTTCCGATCAAAGTTTCTTCTACCAGACTCCACTGTTTAAATCCTCCCATATGTGTTAACACAAGTCCTTGCGGCCGCACCTCTTCCAACATAAGGGCTGCAAGCTGCGGTGGGCAATGCACAGGCAGTTGCTGTCCGGAAGAAATGCCTGCATGTACCACAATAACGAGTCCCAGCTCTGATGCATAATCTATGATATGCAGATATCCTTTATGATCTATTGCCGTTTTCTGCCTGTCCGGATGTAGTTTGATTCCCGGAAGCCCCAGTGACCTGATATAATTCAGTTCCTGTTTATACTGCTGTGATAACGGATGGATACTGCCAAAAGAAAGCAGTTTTCCGGGATAAGTCCTGTTTATTTCCGCTGCATGATTATTTATGCGCTGAAACTGTTCCGGACTTGTCACAACCGGCAGGATGACAGAAAGTGTTACATCCGTCTGCTGCATGGATGACAGAATTTCTTCTGCCTGTCTTCCTGATTCCAAATGTGTATGAAAGTCAATTTTCTGATATGCTGCCATTTTATATTTCCCCATTTCTCATTCGGTCACTATATTTTTTGTACAGTTTCGCTACACTGTATCTCTATTATTTCCTTCCTTGGGAAATTTATACAGATTTTACCTGTTGCTTTTATCAATAATGCTGTACAAAACACATTTTTTCTTATAGAATAGACTTTGTATGAGAAAAAATATAAACAGGAGATCAAATTAGGAGGTTTCACATGATACAAGCAAGTAATGTCACTTTACGAATCGGAAAGAAGGCTCTTTTCGAGGATGTCAATATCAAGTTTACAGAGGGAAACTGTTATGGTCTGATCGGTGCCAACGGTGCAGGTAAATCCACTTTCCTGAAGATCCTGTCCGGTCAGCTTGAGACAACCAATGGCGAAGTCATCATCACACCCGGGCAGCGTCTTTCTGTCTTAGAGCAGGATCACTTCAAATATGATTCCTATCCGGTTATGGATGTTGTCATCATGGGAAATGCCCGCTTATATGAGATCATGAAGGAAAAAGAAGCCATCTATGCAAAAGAAGACTTTACCGACGAAGACGGTATCCGTGCCAGTGAGCTGGAAGGTGAATTTGCCGAAATGGACGGCTGGGATGCTGAAACTAACGCAGCTATGCTTTTAAACGGTCTCGGGATCGGTTCCGAGCTGCACTACACGATGATGAGCGATCTCGGCGGTAACGATAAGGTCAAGGTATTGCTTGCCAAAGCGTTGTTCGGTAACCCGGATATCCTGCTTCTGGATGAGCCTACCAACCATCTGGATCTGGATGCGATCGCATGGCTGGAAGAATTTTTGATCGAATTTGAAAATACGGTTATCGTTGTTTCCCATGACCGTTATTTCTTAAATAAAGTCTGCACCCATATTGCAGATATCGACTATGGCAAAATTCAGTTATATGCCGGTAACTATGACTTCTGGTATGAATCCAGCCAGTTACTTGTCAAGCAGATGAAGGAAGCTAACAAAAAGAAAGAAGAAAAGATCAAGGAACTGCAGGAATTCATTTCCCGTTTCTCTGCTAACGCTTCCAAATCCAAACAGGCTACATCCCGTAAGAAAGCACTGGAAAAGATTGAACTGGATGAAATCAAGCCTTCCAGCAGAAAATATCCGTACATCGATTTCAGACCTGACCGCGAGATCGGTAATGAAGTATTATTTGTTGAAAATCTTTCCAAAACGATCAATGGAGAAAAGGTACTGGATCATATTTCCTTCAATGTCGGTCATGATGACAAAATTGCTTTTGTGGGCAGTAATGAGCTTGCAAAGACAACTTTATTCAAGATTCTTGTCGGCGAACTGGAACCGGATGAAGGTACGATCAAATGGGGTGTTACCACTTCACAGGCTTACTTCCCGAAAGATAATACAGCGGAATTCGACAATGATCTGACTATCGTCGACTGGCTGATGGGCTACTCTCCTGTGAAGGATGTGACCTATGTCCGTGGTTTCCTCGGTCGTATGCTGTTTGCCGGAGAAGACGGGGTGAAGAAAGTCAAGGTATTATCCGGTGGCGAAAAAGTACGCTGTCTGCTCTCCAAAATGATGATTTCCGGTGCAAACTGTCTGATCTTAGATGAGCCTACCAACCACCTGGATATGGAGTCTATCACAGCACTGAACAACGGGCTGATCAAATTCGGCGGTGTTCACAACATAGAACAACGGGCTGATCAAATTCGGGGGTGTTGAGCTTTTTGCCTGCCACGACCACCAGTTTGTACAGACAACAGCCAATCGTATCATGGAGATCCTGCCGGATGGCAGTCTGATCGATAAGATCACCACCTATGACGAATATCTGGAAAGTGATGAAATGGCACGTAAACGTACTGTATACACAGCTGAAAAAGAGGAAGATGATAATTAATATGATAAGAAATCTTACTATTCGACCGGGCGAAACACGTCCGGTCGATCTACATGTACATTCTAACAGATCCGACGGAAGTGAAACACCTTCTGCCCTTGTTGATATGGCACTTGAAAAAGGGCTTGCTGCCTTTGCCCTGACCGATCATGATACAACAGACGGACTTGATGATGCACTTGCTTATGCGGCAGATAAGGATATCGAGGTTATTCCCGGTATTGAATTTTCTACCGAATATGAAGGCAGAGATATCCATGTCGTCGGACTTTATATCGACTATACGGGAGAACACTTTCAGCATTATCTGAAAGACTTCCAGAATTCACGCGATCTGCGCAACCAAAAAATGTGCAAAAAGCTGCAGGAGCATGGCGTAGATATTACCTATGAACAGCTTCTTGCCGAGTATCCCGGCTCCGTACTGACAAGAGCCCATTATGCCCGCTTTCTGCTGGCGCATGGCTATGTCAAAGGGCTTCCGGAAGCATTTGACCGCTATGTCGGCGATCATGCTCCTTGCTATATTCCCAGGGAAAAGGTAACACCCATGCAGGCTGTGCATCTGATCCTGCAAAGTGGTGGCGTTCCGATCCTGGCACATCCGATCCTGTACCATATGTCGGACGAAAGACTGGACAAACTGGTTGCCACACTAAAACAGGAAGGGCTTGCAGGCATCGAGGCCATTTATTCCACTTACAATGCCGCGGAGGAACGACAGATCAGAAAGCTTGCCGCAAAATATGAATTGCTCTTATCCGGCGGTTCTGATTTCCACGGTGCTGCCAAACCCGGATTATCCTTGGGTAACGGCTATGGAAAGCTGTACGTACCCTATGAGATACTTGCCGGTATGAAACAATATTTGAGCAAATAACCCTATATCACGATATAAACGGCAAAAGGTGTCTTATATACACACAATGTAAAAAAGCGTCAGAAAAATGTTTTCACATTTTCCCGGCGCTTTTTTTACATTTACTTTTCTTATTTTACTTTGTTGTCAGCGTAAGTGCTTTACTCTTAGCACTCATCACGCGGCTTTCATCTGTCTGCTTGTAAGCTCTTACATAGTAAGAATACGTCTTTGCATAAGATACTGTTGCATCTTTATAGGTTGTAAAATCCGCATTCTTCTTTGCATCGATTGTTCCGATCTTCTTGTATTTACCGTTACCTACTTTACGATAAATCACATATCCGTCAGCACCTGCTACCTTATTGATATCCACATCAATACTGCGTCCCCACTGGGTCAGCTTAATAGTTGGTTTTTTCGGAACGGCTCTGACAACCTTGGCACCCTTTTCAGATCTGTTCATATCACTGAATACATTCTTGCCTTTTACTCTTGTGTATGCTTTCACAGCATAGATGTATTTCACACCTGTCTCTGCCTTAGTATCCACATAGCTTGTTGTGCTGCCATATTTCACTTTCTTGATACGCTTCCATGAAGCATCTTCATCGTCTGCTACTTTACGGTAAATATAATACCCATAAGCCTTTGTTACCTTTTTCCATTTTACGGTGATCTTATTATAATCTGTTGCTTTCACAGATATTACAGCCGGTGTTGCAGGCTTTGCCTTTGCGGAAAGTCCTGTTGTATCACAGCCGCTGACAATCTTTGTCACACTGTTCGCTGCAAGTGTATATGCTTTTACCGTATAACGATATTTCTGCCCCGGTTTCAGCTTTGTCATTGTGGCACTTGCCTGTGTTCCCGTCGCAGGCTGTGCTACTGTCTTTACCTGCTTATAAGAGCCGTCTGCCAGAATCTGGTATACCAGATATCCTGTCGCACCGTTTACTGTATTCCATGTAAGCTTCAACTTATTGTAGGAAGTACTCTCCAGTGATATAAGCTTTGGAGAAGATGGCGTGATCTTTACTGCCACACCGTTCTCATTTCTTTCACTTTCCACATACTGGTTTGCATTTGTCTTGGAATCAGCTTTTGCCACAATTCTGTAATAGTATGTTTCACCTGTTACAAGTCCTGTAGTATCTTCATAAGATGTTGCCCCGGATGCAAGCGTTGCAACCTGTGCAAAATTACCGGTACCGGCCTTTCTTTCCAAAATATAACCGTTTGCATTGGCTACCGCATTCCATGTGATCCTGGCACTGTTAAAGCCTGTACATACAGCACCTGTGATCGCCGGTGCCTGTGGGGTGATATCGAAGTCTGCCGTCATCATTCCCATATAATCATTCATACCTATGATCGTGACAGTTGCAGTACCCATTTCTTTTTTATTTGCAGATGTTACCTCGTAGGAGAAATCTTTTCCTTCAACCAGTGTATATGTATTGTCGCCTTCTGTTTCTACGATCTTAACAACCGGTTTTACCGATTTTCCTGTATATACAGCTTTTGAAACCGTGACTTCGGTAATATTCTCATTTTCCTTTTTCAGAATTGATTTCCGCACATAAATTGTTTTACCCTGTGCAGTTGATGCATTAGCGCTGTCTAATCCGCCAATCCAATATTTCAATTCATAATTTCCTACTGCCAGCTTATCAAACTCAAGCTTTACTGTTTCGAGAACTTCTCCATCCTGCCCAAAAGGTGCTTTCGCAGAAAATCCCATTGTATAAGATACCATTTCATTTTTGGCATCATATACTGCAACTGAATATTTTGTATCAGGTGTTACATACATCTTCAATTCATAGCCTTGTCCCTTGGGGAACTTGGTAGGAACTTTTCCATCCGGATAAATGGTAGCAGCCTCTTTCTCTGCATCCACCTCAGTCGTATTTTCAGATATTGTTCCTGTCTGTTCCATTTCCACGTCATTTGTGGAAACCGTAACCGCAGAAGCAGAAAGCGTTTCTCCAAAACACATTGCCGCTGCAAGCAACGCGCATAATAAACGTTTTTTCATGATAATCTCCTTTCATTTTCACAATCAAAAACCCTTATTATTACTATACCACAATATCTGGGTGCGTCAATGATTCAAAAACACTTGCAGTGGTATTTTTTCTTAATCTTTTCTTAAGGCAATGCACCTTTTATGCCTCTACGATCAGGAAACGTCCATCACCGATGGCAAACACTTCATCCGCATCTAAAATATCCGCTTCATTCATTTCTGAGATGTCTACCCCTTCCTCATCAAAGTAGGTCCAGACTTCTTTGGCTCCTTTTACCACAACCGCCATACACTCATCCAGAAAATCCTTCGCTTCCTCTCTTGTCGCTGCCACTTCTTCCGGAAACAGCTGTAACTGCTTCTCTAAAAATACATCCAATACTTTTTCATCAAATTCAGGCATGATCCTTCTCCCTTCTTATTGATCCATTTAATCACTTCTACCGTCCATCATTCTCTGCTGTCCGGTTATTACTCCCGCTTCAAAAATCTGCAACAGAACTTAATCCAAGTTATAACAATGTTTTCAGGACGGAAAGCACACCATTCTCCCAATAGGGCGGGCATGTATATGCTGCTGCCGACTTTACGATCTCCTTGGCATTTTCCACCACATAACTGTAAGCAGCCGATTTCAGAAGTCCGATATCATTTTCGTTATCACCGAATACCATCGTTTCCTGCGGCGTGATACCAAGTCCTTCCTGCACTACTTTCATGGCATTTCCTTTATCCACCGAAGCATCCATGAAGTCCACCCATTCTTCTCCCGCCATGCAGACTTTTACCTTATCCTTCCATGCAGGCACAAGGATCTTCTCGCCAATCTCGCGGATACTGCCCTTTTTATAGATCGCCAGTTTCACAATATCCACATCATGCGTCAGAATATCGTCTGTCAATGTCACATCATTTCTGTATGCATCGCGGATCAGATGTATGAAATCCGCATCCTTGCTCTCCAGGAAACAGCCATGATCCGTTGATGCCACAACATGACACCCTTCCGGATAAAAGCCGCGGAGCTGTGCCATGATCGCTGTCACATCTTCCCGTTTCATCTTTGTCACTGCATAATTTTGTCCGTCTTTGATAATATGTGCGCCATTCTCAGCAATGTAAAGCAGATTTCGGTTAACCGGTGCAAACATCTTTCGGATGCTGCCATACTGCCTGCCACTTGCGATCATAAAGTAATACCCCTTGTCCACAAGCTGCTGAATTGTCCCGATCACTTCCTGCGACACCTCTCTGGAGGAATCTTTCACTAAAGTACCGTCTACATCCGTTGCGATCAGTTTGATCCCGGCATGTTTTATTTCTTTCTCCATGTTCTTATTCTTTCTCCTTACAGCACTACTGATCAATATACTGCAAAAGCTCCAGCGGCTTTTCAATAATGGCATCTGCATGGTTTTCAACAAGTTCCTGTCTGTCGCGGAAGCCCCAGAGTGCTCCCACGGTAAATACGCCCGCACTTTTGCCGGTCTGCATATCCGTGCAGGTATCACCGATATAAAGCACATCCGCTTTGTCCAGATGCAGCTGTTCCAGAATATAATTTACGCCATCCGGCGCCGGTTTTCTTCTGCGCTCCTCGCACTGTCCCACAAGAAGATCAAACGTGTCTTTTCCGAAGATCTCCTCCACCACATCTACTGTACGCGGCTGTGGTTTGTTGGAGTTCACTGCCAGATGCAGTCCCTTTTCCTTTAGGGCTTTCAAAAGCTCCCGTATCCCATCATAAGGCTTTACCTCATACATGCAGTATTCTTCAAAGATACGGTTATACGCCTCCATCACACTGTCAAAATGCACAAGCTCCGTATCGCCGTCCGCGATCAGGCTCTTGCGGATCAGTTCTTTTGCCCCGTTTCCCGCAAAATACTTATAGCTGTCGATCTCGTGCGGTGGCAGCCCTGCGGTCGCAAGTGCCATATTAGTCGACTTCCATAATGATTTTAAAGTATTTGTTAATGTACCGTCCAGGTCAAAGATCACTGCTTTTTTCATTCGTCCTCCTGTGTGATCCGGCTCTTTTCCGGGATAAATACTCTGTCCTTTGCCGGATCATCCTTGGCTTTTGCTTCTTCCGCTTCACGGATCGCTTCCTCGCAGAAGGTATCCTGTGCACAGATCAGCTTTTTGCCTCTCTTATCTATTTTTTCGTAACTGCCGTCCGCCTGCATCACATGCGCCTTCAACGTATCCGCAAGCTGGACGCGCAGAATATGGATTGCTTTTTCCTTCAGATCTTCCTGTTCTACCGGGAACAGAATCTCCACACGGCGTTCCAGATTTCTTGGCATCCAGTCGGCACTTGACATATATACCTCCGGACTTCCTGCATTTTCAAAATAATAAATACGGGCATGCTCCAGGAAGTTTCCGACGATCGAACGTACTGTGATATTCTCACTGACGCCCGGAATGCCTACCTTCAGGCAGCAGATACCACGGACGATCAGCTCGATCTTTACGCCTGCTGCACTTGCCTTGTAAAGTGCCTCGATGATATCTCTGTCACATAAGGAATTCATCTTTGCAACAATATGTGCCTTTTCTCCTGCTTTTGCATTTTCCGCTTCTCTGCCGATCAGATATAAGAATTTATCTTTCAGCCAGAGCGGAGCCAGTGCCAGCTTATTCCAGCTCTTTGGCTCGGAATAACCGGAAAGCATATTGAATACGGCTGTTGCATCTTCCCCGATCGCCTCCTGACAGGTCAGAAGTCCTGTATCGGTATACAGCTTTGCAGTCGCGTCATTATAGTTACCTGTGCCTAAATGTACATATCTGCGGATTCCGTCCTCTTCTCTTCTGACAACCAGTGTGATCTTGGAATGTGTTTTCAGACCTACCAGTCCATAAATAACGTGACAGCCTGCTTTTTCCAGCATCTTCGCCCAGACAATGTTGTTTTCCTCATCAAATCTTGCCTTTAATTCCACAAGAACAGAAACTTGTTTTCCGTTTTCTGCCGCCTGTGCAAGTGCTTTGATGATCGGCGAATTACCGCTGACTCTGTAAAGCGTCTGCTTGATCGCAAGTACCTGCGGATCTTTTGCTGCTTTTCTGACAAAATCCACGACCGGCTCAAAGGTCTGGTATGGATGATGCAGCAGGATATCATGCTTTTGGATCTCTTCAAAAATATCTGCATCTGCCGGTAATTCTTTGACCGGCTGCGGCGTATACTTCGGTACCTTCAGGGCGTCAAAGCCGTCCATGCCATACATCTTCATCAGGAAGGTCAGATCCAAAGGCCCCGGAATATAATAAATATCCTCTTCGGAAAGTTTTAATTCATTTTTGATGATCTTTAATAACCGTTTATCAATACCATCCTCTACTTCCAGACGGATCGCTTCTCCCCACTGTCTTTTCTTGAGCTGCTTTTCGATCTCCTTTAACAGATCGGCTGCTTCATCCTCATCAATGGAAAGATCCGCATTACGCATAATACGGAACGGATGCGCACAGATCACATCATAATTCAAAAACAACTGATCGATATTATGCTCGATCACTTCTTCCAGTAAGATAACTGTCGCCGTCGCGCTCTTTTCACCAATCTCCTGCGGAAGCTGGATGATACGCGGCAAAACAGAAGGAACCTGTACAGTAGCAAACTCAATCTCTGCCTTTTCCTCACCCTTTTTCCGTACCAGTGCGCCGATATTCAGTGATTTATTGCGGATCAGTGGGAACGGGCGGGAGCTGTCCACTGCCATCGGTGTCAGAACCGGATATACCTCATCCTCAAAATAACGGTTCAGATATTCTTCCTGCTTTTTCGTCAGCTTTTCATGCTGCGTAATGATATGCAGTCCGTTGCTGCTCAGCTGCGGCAAAAGGCTTCTGTTATACGTGGAATACTGCATATTTACAAGCTCATGTGTCTCTGTGTTGAGTGCCTTTAACTGCTGCTGTGGCGTCATGCCCGCAATATCTTTTTTCTCATAGCCTGCATGCACCATGTCTTTCAGGGATGCCACACGCACCATGAAAAATTCATCCAGATTGGAGGCTGTAATACTCAAAAATTTCAACCGTTCAAACAACGGAATACTCTTATCCCTTGCCTCCCCTAATATTCTGTTATCAAACTGCAGCCAGCTCAATTCTCTGTTTGTATAATAAGCCGGATTACGAAACGGCTTTTCTGATTTTTCTCCCATGTTATGCCTCCATTATTGTTTTCCGTAATTACGCTTCTGTCTGATGACCGGCCGGATCGAATATACTTCTTCAAAGAACTGCGCCTTTGGTTTGATCAATCCCTTTTCCAGTGTGATATCAGCCGCCGTGTCTACGGAAAGTACAAGCTCCTGCTCCTGTTCATGCAGCGTTGCTTTGATCGTCTTGAACTTCTGCTTGTGGCTCCGGTCAAGCCCGTTTGACAGCTTCAGGATCGCTGTCAGCTTTGCCACCTTCAGATAAGAGGCAAGATCCATGCCAAGCTGCTCTCCGTTTTCGTGATAATACGGAAAATCGATCCGGTTGTATTTTACGATATTGGCAACCATTTCACGCTCCAGATGCGACAGCCCGATGATCTCCGTTGCCATAATAATACTGTAGGAGCATTCTCCCACACTTGTCATACTGATATATTTTCCGCAGTCATACAGCTTTGCGGCGATCTGCAATAGCAGACGCTCTCTTTTGCCGAGCCCGTGGATTTTCTTCATACTGTCAAAGATCGTCAGTGCAATATTCTCCACTGATTCACTGCGTTTTTTACTGCCCATGTACCGCTTGCTGATATTGGCAACACAGGCAAGGATATCTTTTTCAAAATCATGCTCCGGGCTGATCAGCCTGTTACCCTCTGCATACTCGTAAACCATACCGTCACACAGCGTCACACCGGGCGCCCACAACAGCTTTGCATTCATGCATTCGATCACCCGTTTCATCAGCACAACACTGTTAAACAGCAGAAATACCTTTTCTTCACTGATCCCCAGCTTTTTGGCGATCTCCGCTTTGTTTTTGCCCTGCAGCTGACCTGCAAGAGCAATGCAGTCATCTCTTGTCATATAGCCGCCGCCTGCACACACAGCCGGATTCTGCATCATAGGAGAAAGATAATCATCCACAACAATAATGTTATCGATCACCCGGTCTTTAAAGTACATTTTTTTCAAAATCTCCAGTTGATTGTCCACGATCTCTTCGATCAGCTTTTCATATTGGGATGGTTTTACCTGCATGGAAAGGATCCGCTCACGCATACGCAGCACACCGAGTCTGATGTTCTGCGTTGTGATCAGGGAGTCATTGTCAAACAGAGAAATCTGTACACTGCCTCCGCCGATATCCACGATCGCAGTCCCCTTCTCAATGATCTTCTGGAAGCCTTCGCCCTTGGAAGCGATCGCCTTATAATCCAGGAAGCGCTGTTCGGAATTACTGAGTACTTCTATATCCAGTCCTGTCCGGTTCTTGATCATATCCAGAATGATCAGCCTGTTTTCCGTCTCCCGGAGCGCGCTCGTTGCATAGGCTCTGTAAGCATTCACCTTATAAGTACGCATGATCTCTTTAAATTCTTTTAACACCTCACACAACTCGTTGATCCGCTCATTGCTGATCTTGCCGGTCGTGTAGGTATCCGTACCCAGATCGATCCGGTGTCTGATATCATCGATTTCTCTAAGCCCCGCTCTGGGTGATATTTCAAAAATTTTCATTGCCAGTTCAAAGGAACCGACATCAATAGCAGCAAATGTTTTCAGTGCCACGTTCTCAATCTCCTTTGTATCATTTTACAAATGCAGTAAATACACAATATTAATAATTACCAAGGATCTTCATATTTCTTGCTTCGTCCCGCAGACCGCGTAGTGCATTCTTCACAGCACTGTCTGCCAGATTTCCTTCAAAGTCCACAAAAAACCGGTATTCCCATGTGCGATCCTCGATCGGGCGGCTTTCAATCTTGCACATATTCAGATTATTATAGATAAAATGAGACAGCATATGATACAGGGATCCGCTCTGATGAGGTACCTCAAAGCAAATGCTGATCTTGTGTGCATCTTTCCGGAAGATCTTCTGATTTGTCACAATGATAAAACGGGTTGAATTATTTTCCGCCTGGTTAATTCCCTTCTGCAGTACTTCCAATCCGTAGATCTTGCCCGCATATTCACTTGCGACCGCTACCTGCGTCTTATCTCCATCATTTTTTACCTTCTGTGCGGCAAACGCATTGTTCTGCATGCTGATCTGACGCCAGTCATACCCCTGCAGAAAACGTGCGCTCTGCATCAGGGACTGCGGATGGGAATATACTGTTTTGACTTCGGACAGATCCGTTCCCGGCAGACCAAGCAGACAGTGTTCAATTTTGATAATCTGCTCACCGACAATATAGTTTTCAAACTCTACCAGCAGATCATAAATCTCACTGACCATACCCGCTGTGGAATTTTCAATCGGCAGCACAGCAAAATCCGCACTGCCTTCATCGATCGCACTCATCGCATCCCGGAATGTCTCCACATGAAAACTATTGACGGATTCGCCGAAATATTTATCCATGGCAGCCTGCGAATATGCGCCTTCCGCTCCCTGAAATACAACTCTTGCCTTTTGCGTATCCAGTTCATCGACACCAATGAACGGAAGTTTACCAATGCTTCCTTTTTCTGCCAGCATCTGATACTGCAGCTTTCTGCTCATGGACATGATCTGCTCAAACAGTTCTTCCACACCATAGCTGTTAAACTCGTTATGTGTCTGGGATTTCACCTTTCTGATCTTTTCTTCCTCACGCGTTCTGTCAAATACCTTTTTTCCGGTTTCGATCTTATACTCTGCCACCTGCTTGCAGATATCCATTCGTTTTTCATACAGATCCACGATCTTTCCGTCGATCTCATCAATCTCATCTCTTAATATACCGAGATCCATTGTGTTTCCTCCATTCCGTTTACTATATATTATTTTGTATTTTCTATGCTATCAGTTCTATGTAAAATCGAGCCGATCTCTATGTAAAATTTTATTTTTTCCCTTCCCTGCTCTTTCCTGCACAAAAACATATTCTGTGCGATTTTATTTTCCGCCTTCATCTGCTATAATGAAGTCAGAAAATAAATATGTTATGAAAGGGATGTTATTATGAACGGTAAAAAAACTGTGATCATTACCATTTCCATTATACTGATACTGATCTTCGGGCTGACAGTCTTATCCAGACTTGCCACAAAGCTTCCGCAGAATTCTTCCGATACAGTCGGAAATACCGCCGGGAACCTGAATAATGGCGGTTATTTCTGTGAGGCAGATAATAAGGTTTATTTTGCAAATGCGTATGATGATTATACGCTTTACAGTATGAATCCCGATCAGACAGAAATTACCAAGCTCGGGCAGTCTTCCCTTGCCTTCCTGAATAAAGGCGGCAATTATCTGTACTATTACCAGAAGGAAGCTTCCAAGGCCTCCGGTCTCGGTTTTCTGATCCATATGTCCGGTATTTACCGCTGCAAAACAAACGGTAAAAATATTACCTGTCTGGACCACTCCAGCTGTAACACACTGAACCTGATCGGTAACACACTCTATTATGAGAAAGCAGTTGACAATGCAAAAACATTGCAGCTTTATGCAATAAATACTGATAAATCCGATGCAAGGGCTGTCGCGGAATATCTGGTAAATCCGGCAAGTGCCGCAAGTGGTGTGATCTATTATAACGGTACTACAGAGGATCATTACCTTTACAGCTATGATACACAGTCAGGCACCGTTCAGACGTTGTTCGAGTACAACATGTGGTATCCGACTTTATCGGGCAGTTCCATCTATTACCTGGATACGGAAAATAATTATCAGCTTTGCCGCTATGATCTGACAGATGGCAGTAATACGGTTCTGACAACCGACCGCGTGGATCTGTTTAATATAGCGGGCAGCTATGTATACTATCAGAAAAATGATCCGTCTTCCCCTGCTCTTATGCGCATGGGCATCGATGGCAATAATCCTGAAATTGTAGCAGAAGGTAACTACAGTGATATCAATGTTACCTCATCTTACGTTTATTTTCACAGCTTCGGCGCTGATACACCGGTTTATCAAACCAGCACCTACGGGCCGATATCCGTTATGACCTTCGATGCTGCTAAGGCAGCAGCTCTGCAAGCAATTGACTGATCGTCTTATGCAGCACCGGATGCATGTAAGCCGGTGCTAACTGTGAAAGCGGTTCCAATACAAACTGGCGGTTTTGCATATCAATATGCGGGATCGTCAGTTTTTCTGTATCTATGATCTCATGATCGTACAGTAAAATATCCAGATCCAGCGTCCGCGGTCCCCAATGGATCTTTCTCTCTCTTCCCGCCTCCTGCTCGATCGCATGCAGCTTATGAAGCAGTGCATCCGGCGAGAGGAATGTTTCCGCTTCGATCGCACCGTTTAAGAAATCATCCTGCTCCACACCGCCATAAGGCTCTGTCACGATCCAGTCTGAAGTCCGCAGCTTCCGGAACGCCTGATCGAGCTTGATTTTTTCAACCGCCTGATCCAAAAATTCCTTTTTATCACCCAGATTAGAACCGATCCCCAGATACACCTTATGCCAGAACAGGGATCTTGTCACGGATACCGTTTCAAACGAAAGCGGTATCGGTGCCTGTGGCTTACTAAGCTCCAGTTCCAGTCCGTTAACTGCCGGAAACTGCACCAGAACCGCCTGCATTGTCTCTGTTACTGCCTTTTCCAGCAGCTTATAGGTATGCTCCTTTAAGAAGCTCTCCAGAAACAGACAGACCTCTCCGTAATTGACCGCATCATCCAGTGCATCTGTCGTGCCTGCCCGCTCCATATCCACATAGAGCTTTGCATTCACATAAAAATTCTGCCCATTTTCCGTTTCCTGCTCAAACACACCGTGATGTGCAAATATTTTCAGATTTTTGATCGTAATATAATCCATGGAATCCTCTTTCTATTCCGCCTGCAAAATTGCCTTTGCCATCCGCATGGCACGCAGGTTTTCCTTTACATCATGCACCCGGATAAAGCTGCAGCCGGAAAGAACTGCCGCTACCGTGATCGCGATCGTACCTTCCAGTCTCTCATCCTTTGGCAGATCCAGTGTCAGTCCGACAACTGATTTTCTGCTTGCTGCCATCAGGACCGGAAGCCCCAGACTGTGCAGCTCACTCACATTTTTAATAACTGTCAGATTCTGTTCATAAGATTTTGCGAAACCGACACCCGGATCGATCATGATCTTATCATAGGAAATCCCCGCATTTTTTGCCAGTTCAAGCGAGTTTTCCAGATCCATCAGAACATCCTTCATAAAGTCATGATAGTCTGTATTCTTTCTGTTATGCATCAGACAGCAGGCCGCATCTGCATCTGCGATCACCTTTGCCATGGCAGGATCGTATTGCAGTCCCCAGATATCATTGATCATATCTGCACCTGCCCGCAAGCCCTCTCTTGCCACACCGGATTTGTATGTATCGAGAGAAACCGGTACATCAAACCGCTTCTTGACCGCCTCGATCACAGGCAGGACACGGGAAAGCTCCTCTTCATCGGAAAGCTTTGTATAGCCCGGTCTTGTCGATTCGCCACCAATGTCTATGATCGCTGCACCTTCCTCTACCATGCGCTCTGTCTGTCTGAGCGCCGCATCCAATGTATTAAACTTCCCACCATCTGAAAAGGAGTCGGGAGTGACATTCAAAATGCCCATAATGTATGCTTCGTGCTGTGTGTCAAATGTCTTATTTCCGATAATCATTTCCGTCGTTTCCTCCTGCATAACCTGCCGTTTATCTGTCTTTACTATAATTATTCATCCCGCCGCTTCTGTTGCCGTTTTTATATACTACCAGATGAGCTGTCTGTTTTTCTTATCGCCCTTCCAGTTGCATGCACTTTCCTGTTTACAGCAATAGCAGGGACGGCTCAGCTTATCAGCCCTGTATAACAATCCGTTTAAATCTTTTCTGTCGCGTACCTCTGCCAGTCTGTGGGTAGCGATCGCCGATACGATCTGCTCTGCTTCTTCCTGCATAAACCCGCAGTCTTTTAAAATAGCCGGTGCCATCCGTGCACTGACCAGTGCATGATCTTCTCCCGTTTCATACTGGATATGCCTTCCGATGTCATGCAATAGCGCTGCTGCATAGATCAGCTCTGCATCCTGTCCGTACGCTTCTGTCAGGTTCAATATCTCAGCCAGCCTTGCCACGTCCAGAAAATGCCCCATATCATGATGGCAGAACACCCTGTCCTGCTCCTTTTCAGCGTTTTGGGAAACATATTCTATATAAGAAGGATGCGTTAAAATCCGGTTGATACGCTCTGTTTTTTTCTGTTCCATAATTACTGCATCATCCTTTCCCGTTATATCCACAGCTTAGCTGTGCAGCATCTGAAAAAATGTATTCTGCAGTGCTTCATTGTCTATAAAACAGCCTCTTGTGGCAATGCTCACTGTCTGGCTGCCCGGCTTCTTGATCCCACGCATCGTCATGCACATATGCTCTGCCTGTACCATGACCATGGCACCTTTGACGCCAAGCTCATCCATCAGGGCATCTGCGATCTGATCCGTCAGCTGTTCCTGCAGCTGCAGCCTTCTGGCAAATACCTCTACCGTTCTTGCCAGCTTGCTCAGCCCGACAACCTTCCCGTCCGGGATATATGCCACATGTGCTTTTCCGTAAAAAGGAAGCATATGATGCTCACACATGGAATAAAAGGTGATATCCTTTTCCAGCACGATGCCTGTATTTTGAGAGGTAAAAGTCTTGGACAGATGCACTGCCGCATCTTCGTCCATTCCCGCCATCAGTTCCTCATACATCCTTGCGATCCGCGCCGGTGTTTCCTTCAGTCCTTCTCTTTCGGTATCTTCTCCTATCCCTTCCAGTAATAACCGGACCGCCTGCTCTATCTTCTGTTTATCTACCATTCTTCTCACGCTCTCTTCGTTTTCATCTTGTCTATAATATCCATGATCTGTCCCAGATAGGAAAGCGATCCGAATGCCAGGATCACGCTGTCCTTATCTGCCAGAAGATAGCTCATCTCCACAGCTTCCTCCAAACTGTCTGCTGCCGTCACACGGTTATGATACTTCGCCACAGTTTCTGCCAGTGTAAGGGCAGACAACGCTCTCGGATTACCGGGCGTTGTGACTGTGATGATACTGTCTGCAAAGGGACTCATGATCTCTGCGATCTTTTCATATTCTTTATCCCTTAATACTCCCATTATATAAATAATCTTCTTATTTGTAAAATAGAATTGCACGGTCTGCGCCAGCTTTCTCGCTGCATCTTCATTATGTGCGCCATCTACGATAAAATACGGCTTTTTGGACAATATCTCGAACCTTCCGTGCCATCCGGTCTGCTCCATGCCCTTTAAGATCGCCCGGTCTGTGATCCTGAATCCCTTCTGCTGCAAAATTTCTGCCGCCTGCAGGGCAAGCAGGGCATTTGTGATCTGATAATTGCCTGCCAGACGGATCGTAACCGGTAACCGGTTCCTGTATAAAAAGGTCTGTTTTTCCAGCCCGTAGTGAATGGAAGAAGCGGTCTCCGGTTTACTGACTGTCAGTACTGCCTGCTTTTCGAGACAGACTTTCTGAAATACATCCATAACCTCCTCACGCTGTTCCATCGTTACCACACTGCAGCCCTGTGTAATGATCCCTGCTTTTTCTTTTGCGATCTGCCCGAGGCTATCACCCAGGAATGCCATGTGATCCATGCTGACGGAAGCAAATACCGCCAGAAGCTTTTGCGGATCCGGTATGACATTGGTCGCATCCAGCCTGCCGCCCATGCCCGTTTCCAGCACAACCATATCACAGTTCTTTTCTTTATAATAAAGAAAGCCGAGCACCGTCTCCACTTCAAAAGAGGTCGGATGTGCAAAGCCGTCCGCCACCATTTCATCACAGCATGTTTTCAACTGTGTCAGCAGCCTGCACAATGCTGTCTTCGAGATCATGGACTTGTTGACACAGATCCGTTCCCGGTAGGTGCGTATCGTCGGCGAATTATAACGTCCGACCCTGTAGCCCGCTGCCATCAGGATATTAGATAGAAAGGCTGATACCGATCCTTTGCCGTTCGTCCCTGCGATATGGATAAAGGCAAGCTCCTTCTGCGGATCTCCCGCCCTTCTCAAAAGCTCCCGTATTACAGTCAGCCCCGGTTTACTGCCAAGTGTATTTAAATATGCAATATATTCCATTGCTTCTTTTTCATTCATGTTTTATACTTCCCCACTCTATACAGACGTCCTGTCTGCTGCTTTTTCACATCATCCTATCCAGTATACAATTTTTTACGGAATAAAAAAAGTTATTTTGTCAATACTGCAGGTATGATAAAAAAATTCTTGACCTGTGGTGTCGTCGGCTGGTGTCTGGAGATCATTTTTACCGCCGCCTGCACAATGAAAAAACATGATATCCGCCTGAAAGGCAATACTTCCCTCTGGATGTTTCCGATCTATGGAATGGCTGTTCTCCTGCAGCCCTTGTCCAGACTGTTAAAGGGCAAGCCGCTTCTGCTGCGGGGCAGTGTCTATACCGTCTGTATCTTTGTCACAGAATTTATAACGGGCAGGCTGCTCCAAAAGAAGCATGCCTGCCCGTGGGATTATTCG
This sequence comes from Firmicutes bacterium CAG:194, assembly GCA_000432915.1. GTDB lineage: Bacteria > Bacillota > Clostridia > Lachnospirales > Lachnospiraceae > CAG-194. Next base: position 85,524 of record HF995252.1, on the reverse strand, counting down.
GAGGCTCCGCTCAATATTGATGGTGTGATCCGGCTGGATTATGCGCCCTGCTGGTTTGGTACAGGACTTCTTTATGAATATATTTTAAACACCATGCACTGACGGCTCCGGTCTCTGCAAATGCGTTTCAATTCGTTTCATCTTATATAAGTAGACAGCCAGCAAAAAGAAGCCCGCGCCTACCCATGCACTGACATTGGCAATACAGACACCCGTGTAGCTGTGGTGATATGCTGCAAGGAATGCAAAAACCGTACGGCAGACAAGCTCCACAACGCCGCCCATCATTGGCAGGAACCCATAACCTGCGCCCTGCAGTACATTACGGAATACAAAGATCAGTCCAAGCGGTATATAGAAAAGTGCGCTGATACGCATATAAATCGCCGCTGCATCGACTACTGCCTGCACATTGTCGCCGGTCACAAAAACAGGGACGACTGAAACAAGTACTGTCGCCATGAGCACACCGATCACAACAGCATAAACAATCGTCATCAGATTGGCTGCTGTGACACCCTTGCGGATCCGTTTGATATCCGCGATTCCCATATTCTGTGCACTGTAGGTCGCCATTGTGGCTCCCATGGCAAGGAATGGCTGTGTCACAACCTGCTCCACCTTGGAAGCTGCGGTATAAGCTGCTACCATGACAGAACCAAGCAGATTCAAAGCGCTCTGCAGAATGATCGCACCGACCGCCGTAATGGAAAACTGCAGCGCCATCGGAATACCGATCGCTAACTGCTGCATGCTAAGCGTATGCTCCAGCTTCCAGTTCCCTTTTCCCGGATGCAATATCTCCATTTTCTTATATACATAAAACAGACACAGTACACCGGATACACCCTGTGAAATAATTGTTGCCCAGGCAGCGCCTGCCACTCCCATATCCCAGACGATGATCAGGAACAGATCCAGCCCGCAGTTCAGTACAACGGAAACCAGCAGAAAATACAGTGGCACTTTGCTGTTTCCGACTGCACGCAGAACAGCTGCCATCATATTGTATAAAACATTACAGCAGATACCACCACAGATCACGATAATGTAATCATATGCATCCTGATAAATATCCGCAGGCGTATTCATCAGTGTCAGAAGCTGCTTCATAAAGACCATGCTGAAGAATGTCATGACCGCTGATACGATCACTGCCAGAAGTGCAGCATTTCCAACTGCTCTTTTCATGCCTTTAATATCTCCCGCACCAAATCTCTGTGATACAAGCACCGTAAAGCCTGATGTCAGCCCTGATAAAAAGCCGAGGATCAGAAACATGATCGTTCCTGTGCTTCCTACTGCGGCAAGAGCCCCGACACCGACAAAACGACCCACAATAATACTGTCTACCGTATTGTAAAGCTGCTGAAAAATATTACCGATCGCAACCGGGATCAGGAAACGCAGCATCAGACCCATCGGTTTCCCTTTTGTCATATCCAGTTCCATGATTTTCTCCTTTGTCTCATTTATTTTTCACTGTCATCCCCGGAAATCCACTGTTTCAGATTTCCTTCCTCGCTGCATTGTATCAGTTTTTCATCAATTTGCAAGTACTAAAATAAAGTAAGCAAAATAATGCTCTTTTTCTGGCAATATTGTTTCAATTTTATTCCCAGATAAGCATTGCAAGTGACAATACGGTATGCTAATATAATAGGCAAAAGCAAATCAGAAGGAGGAACTTATGACTGCAAAAGAATGTATTTATGGACGTAGAAGTATCAGAAAGTATAAACCGGATCCTGTTGATCACGCACTGCTTGAATCCGTGATCGAAGCAGCTTCTTATGCACCAAGCTGGAAGCATTCCCAGACGATCCGCTATATCGCGATCGAAGGCGAATTAAAGGACAAGATCGGACGTGACTGTACCACTATTTTCCCAAATAATGGTAAAATTATTGAAAATGCACCACTTTTAATCGCTGTTACCGTTATCAAAAACAGATGTGGCTACGAAAGAGACGGTTCCTTCTCTACAGAGCGTGGAGATACCTGGCAGATGTATGATGCGGGTGTTGCCAGCCAGACATTTTGTTTAGCCGCCTATGAAGCAGGTCTTGGCACCGTAATCATGGGATTATTTGACAATGATAAAATTACTTCTTTATTAGAGATCCCGGAAGACAGAGAACTGGTAGCACTGATCCCGGTCGGATATCCGGACGAAACACCTGCAGCTCCAAAAAGAAAAGCTGTAGCTGATTTATTAACGTATAAGTAAACTGATAGAATCGAAGAGAATCATTTCCCTTCGATTCTATTTATGTAATGTCATGCATTGAAGATGCATGATGTAGCCGCGGCTCCTGCATGAGCTGCGGTTCCAAATAATGTCATGAGGAGGGACCCGCTCGCAGAGTGGGAGGAGCCCTGATGACCTGCGCAGACGCCGAGGACAAAGTCCGCTTTGCATGCGTCTGCTCCGACCATACATATAAAGGAGAACAAACTATGAGACATGTAATGAGTCCACTGGATTTTACAACAGATGAACTTGAGCAGCTGTTTGATCTTGCTGCAGACATCGAAAAAAATCCTCAGAAATACGCACACAAGTGTGACGGAAAGAAGCTTGCAACCTGCTTTTATGAGCCAAGTACCAGAACGCGTTTAAGTTTTGAAAGCGCCATGATCAATCTTGGCGGACAAGTTATCGGTTTTTCCGATGCAGGTTCCTCTTCCGCTTCCAAGGGAGAAAGCGTTTCCGATACGATCCGCGTTATTTCCTGTTTTGCAGATATCTGCGCCATGCGCCATCCAAAGGAAGGTGCGCCGATGGTCGCAGCTGCACATTCCCGTATCCCGGTCATCAACGCCGGTGATGGCGGACATCAGCATCCTACCCAGACACTGACAGACCTTCTGACGATCCGCAGCCTGAAAGGGCGCCTCGATCATTTTACGATTGGCCTCTGTGGTGACCTGAAATTCGGTCGTACCGTTCACTCCCTGATCCGTGCTCTGGTACGTTATGAGGATATTCACTTTGTATTTATCTCTCCGGAGGAGCTTCGTGTTCCGGATTATATCACGGATATGCTCAAAGAAATGGGCATCTCTTACGAAGAAAACACCAGTCTGGAAGATACGATTGCAGATCTGGATCTGCTCTACATGACAAGAGTCCAAAAGGAACGTTTCTTCAACGAAGAAGATTACGTCAGATTAAAAGATTTCTATATTCTGAATAAACAGAAAATGGAACTTGCAAAACCGGATATGCTTGTACTCCATCCGCTTCCGCGTGTCAATGAAATTTCCGTTGAAGTAGACGATGATCCGAGAGCTGTTTACTTCAAGCAGGTACAGTACGGTGTCTATGTTCGCATGGCACTGATCCTGACACTTCTTGAGCTTGCATAAACGGCGGATCAGGTGCTGAATAGTTACCGTAAATGCATGGAAAAAAGCATGTTACCACATATTCACAGATTAATATATATAGAAGGAGACAACCATGTTAAATGTAGGAAAAATTGAGGAGGGCTTTGTACTGGATCATATTGAAGCAGGCAAAAGCCTGACGATCTATCATCTTCTCCAGCTTGATAAACTGGATTGTACAGTTGCGATCATCAAAAATGCGCGCAGCAACAAAAAAGGAAAAAAGGATATCCTGAAGGTGGAGTGTGATATCAATACACTGAATATCGATGTGCTCGGTTTTATCGACCATAACATCACCGTCAATGTGATCAAGGACGGCAAGATCGTTGAGAAAAGAGATCTGAGCCTGCCAAAAGAGATCAAAAACGTCATCAAATGCCGGAACCCCCGCTGCATCACTTCCATTGAGCAGGAGCTTCCACACATCTTTGTACTGGCAGACGAGAAGAAAGAAATTTACCGCTGCAAATACTGTGAAGAGAAATGCAGAAAAAGAGATCTGTTCTATCAATAAGATAAGCAAAGCCGCATGCAGGTTGCATGCGGCTTATTTTTCTGATATACAAACTTTTATTGATCTGTATCTTCCTCATAAGGCGACTGGTTCAGCAAGGTGGGTTTCGGAAAATAACGGAAGATTGCTTTTCCAAGTATCTGATCCTGACGTACGAAACAATATTCATTCTCTACTGCTTCCTCAATACTGTCTGCCGCACCATAATCAACTGCTTCCATTGCCCAGTACCTGCCGTCTGCCGAATTATTCCTGTTATCTCCCATTACAAAATAGCATTCCTCCGGGATTTCATAGGTCAATCCGTCATTCATGGCAACCCAGTTTTCCTTCAGATAAGGCTCAGCAAGCGGCGTATCGCTGTGATTGATATAGACCTTGGCATCTCTGATTTCCAAAGTTTCTCCCGGAAGTCCGATCACACGCTTGATATATATTTCCGACTCATCCACCGGATAATTAAAAATAATAATATCTCCGCGTTTAGGTCCTTCCTTCTGGTAAGAAAGGCGGAAACCGATCAGACGGTCTCCCGGCTGGATCGTATTTTCCATCGAACCAGTCGGCACATTTGCATTGACAATAATATAATGATTTAAAAACAGTGCGATCACAAACGCTACTGCCAGCGTCCAGATCCAGGAAAAAATTTCCTTTTTGGTCTCTTTCTTCATGTTAATTACCACATTCTACACTGATTTGGTTAAAGATCTTCATGATTTCTTCCGTATCTACATTCTTCTTTTCTTCGCCGATCTTGTCTAAAATGACCTTGCCTTCATGCATCATCAGAAGACGGCTTCCGTATTCTACCGCATAACGAAGATTATGGGTGACCATGATCGTTGTGACTTTCTTTTCCCGTACCACCTGATCAGTCAGCTGCATGATAATCTCTGCTGTTTTCGGATCAAGTGCTGCTGTATGCTCATCCAGGATCAGAAAATCAATCGGTGTCATTGTTGCCATTAAAAGTGCCACTGCCTGACGCTGACCGCCGGAAAGCGCACCTACCGGTGTGTGCATCTTATCTTCAAGTCCGAGATTTAAGTGTGCAAGCATTTCACGGTAATAATCGATGTGTGCTTTATTGACACCTCTTGTTAAATTGAACGGTTTTCCCTTATTTTCCGCAATCGACATATTTTCCAGAATGGTCATCTGTGGACACGTTCCTTTGGAAGGATCCTGAAATACACGGCCGATCTGTCGGCTTCTGACAAAATCCTTTTTGCCGGCATAATCTTTACCATCTATTAAGATCTGTCCGTGGTCAATATCAATACTGCCACAGATAATATTCAACATAGAAGTCTTACCCGAACCGTTACTGCCGACAACAGAAACAAACTCTCCGTCCTTCACTGTCAGATTGAAGTCATCAAAAAGGCAGATCTCATTGACAGAACCCGGATTAAAAAATTTATGGATATGCTGCAGCTCTAACATGTACTCTTCACCTTCTTCTTTCTCTCTGTTCCTACAACAAGGATCAATAAGAACAGGATCGCTGTGATCAGTTTCAGATCTGTAGACTGCATACCCATACGGATCGCAACCGCAACGCAGGCTTTATAGATCAATGAGCCAATGACAACACTGGATGTCACACGCAGGAAAGTTACCTTTTTAAAGACGGTTGTTCCGATGATAACAGAAGCAAGACCGATCACGACCGTACCTGTTCCCATTGTCACATCAAAGTAGCGCTGCTGCTGTGCAAACATACAGCCGCTGAGTGCTGCAAAGCCGTCGCCAAGCGCCAGACCCAGTATCTTGATCCATCCTTTATCCACACCAAGGCTTGTTACGATCGTCTCATTATCGCCGACCGCGCGCAGCATAAAACCGGATTTGGTACTTAAATACCAGTCGAGAATGTATTTCACGATCATTGTGATCACGAATGCCACAATAACTGTTTTAAACTGGGAAAGACTTTCCGGGATAATGGCATTGACCAGTTTGTTATCGAAAATATTTTCCATATTGTAGATTGGCAGATTTGCCTTTCCGGCAATACGGAGATTAACAGTATAAAGCGCCGTCATCATGATAATACCGGATAACAGATCACGCACACGGAGCTTGACATGGATCAGTCCTGTCAACATACCTGCAACCGCACCGGCTGCAAAAGAAATTGGCAATGTCAGAAACGGATTCCATCCCTTTGTAATCAACATAGCAGTAATAGCAGCTCCCAATGGGAAGCTGCCATCTACTGTCATATCCGGAAAATCCAAAATTTTGTAGGTGATATAAAGTCCGAGCGCCATGATCGCATAGATCAGACCCTGCTCGAAAACACTCAGTACTAAACTCATTTCTTACCTCTTACTCTACTGTAATTTCATCAAATGTCTGATATGCTTTTCCCATCATATCATCACTGATCGTCAGATTCACATCTGCTGCTGCCTTTGTATTGATGTAAAGGCTAGGCTCGCTGATGACTTCAAAGTTCATTTCGGAAGCCTTTGCTTCTCCCTTTAATACCTTTGCAGCCATTGCACCTGTCTGTTTGCCAAGCTCTACATACTCAAGACCCATGGAAGCAACACAGCCTGCTTTTACCTGTTCTACTTCAGAACCGAATACCGGGATACCTGCATCCTTTGCTGCTGCAAGCTCTGTCTGCAGAGCAGATACAACTGTATTATCCGTCAAATTGGTAATACAGTCAACCTTTCCTGCTAAATCTTTTGCTGCCATTTCTACGTCTGCAACTACATTGATGCCGGTTTCTACAATTTCAAATCCGTAATCCGGAGCTGCTTCTTTGTAGCTTTCGATCGTGCTGACTGAGTTTGTTTCACTTGTTGTATAAATAATACCGATCGTTTTTGCATCCGGTAACATTTCACGGATCATTTCAAGCTGTGCATTGATCGCAAGTGCATCGGATGTACCTGTGATATTGCCAGCCGGTGTACCGTCTTCCTTTGCAAGACCTGCTTCTACCGGATCGGAAACTGCTGTATAGATAACCGGAATATCTGTATTCATGCAGGAGTTGTATGCTGCCATTGCAGATGGTGTTGCGATACCACAGATCATATCAACGCCCTGTGATACATAATTTTCTGCGATCGTACTTGCTGTACCTGTATCAGCCTGTGCATTGTCATAAATGACTGTCAGGTTTTCGCCTTCTACGATGCCTGCATCTGCAAGTCCCTGTAAGAAGCCTTCTCTGCAGTTATCCAGAGAACCATGCTCAGCAAACTGTGAAATACCGATCGTATACTGTTTGCCGTCTGTTGCTGTATCAGTGGCATCTGTTGCTTCTGCTGTGTCTGTTTCCTCTGTTGCATCCGTTGCCTCTGTCGCATCCGTTGCCTCTGTTTCATTCGCAGTTGTATCTGCTGCGTCATTTGTGCTGCCGCATGCCATTAAGGAACATGCCATTACTGCTGCCATCATCATTGCTACTACTTTCTTTTTCATACTTATTTCCTCCTAGAAATATATTTTGTTAGTTTGTTGATTTACTGATTTCGTTACCTCTGCAGACTCGAAAATCCTGCCAGCTCTGCTGTCAATCGCGCTTCGCGCTTTTGATTTTCTCGTTGTACGCTCGGGCGAAATCAAATGTCAGCTTCGCTGCCGCTTGATTTCGTTACCTCGCTACATAAAGAAAACCGCCTCAAGCTAATGCTTGAGACGGTAATAAACTAAGTATTATCGCGGTACCACTCAAATTGACAATGTGTCCACTCTGTCATGTACTATCATACATGTCACCTTGATAACGGGTGTGCATCCCGCTGACTCCTACTTGATTCAGGTCAGCCTCGAAAGCCCATTCATCAAAATTCCATTTGCTGCAATCCCACCACCTGCAGCTCTCTGGGAAACTTCCTAATGACTACTCTTCTTTCTCATCGGTTTCTTTACATTATGTTTTGTTTTTTAAGTTGTGTTTACTTTACAACTATTTTTTTTGAATGTCAATACCGAATTTAAAATTTCTGCATTTCCGTATCCGGTGCAGATGCCATATCCCCGGCAGTGCCTGTCATATTTACCTCATACTCCTGCTTTCTGCTTCTGACGGTCTGACGCATCCGGTCTCTTTCCGTATTATACAGTTCCACCCAGTCTTCATCATATCCAATAAACAAATATGGCATATTGGCAGCAATATATTGCAATGCCTCCTGTGATGCTGTCTTTCTACTCATTGGGATGTCAAATATTCTTCCATCATAAAGCATCACAACAACAGAATAGGTTTTACCTGTCGGAATAAAGTTTGTTCTGTGCTGTACCACATTTTCATATACCCATAATACCTGATCTGCCTCTGCGAAATACACCTTTGTTCCCTTTACAGCCATAAAATAATCCTGCCCGATGCGCATTCCCTGCACCGCCGGCTGCATCTGATAAAAATATTCAATCTGCGAAAGTATATATTCTTTGTTTCCTTTTCTTTCGCAATATTCTTCCAATGCTTTTACATTCTTTCCCTTTATCCCACTGACAAGCATATAAATACCACCGATCAGGGCACCTGCTGCAAGCAATATAAAGAAGATAATGGTTACCATATTTCCCTCGCCGATGTCACCGTCATTGATCACATAAGGCAGGAATAATGCCGCACTTTTCTCCGGCAATCCAAGCCTATCTACAAACTCATTAAAGTATGTCAGATAATCACCCGAAAGCGGCTGGATCGTTCCGGAAATCTTTACCGGCTGCAGTTTGTCCATTGCTGATTCGTCTCCATCCAGATACGCCCAGTAAGCATCCATATTTTCTTTCGCCCGGTTCATTGTGGAACCACTGCAGTTTACACCCATATATTCTGCCTCTCCGACAGGAACCATAAATTGCATGGCCGTCATACCGCCCTTATCATTTTCCTGATAGGCATAATAATCCATGAAATAATATATGTCACCCTCAACCTTCACATTTTTCTGTATATCCTCTGCCTTTAAATCTTCAATTTTCAATGGTTTTTGAAAAAGCACATTAAGGTCATCCCATGTTATCGCTACAAATACAGCAGCAAGCGCCCACAGAAGAACCGTAGCAAAAATACAGTTTGCCATGTATTTTTTCTTCAGTTTTTCAATCATATTTTTCCTCACTTTTCTCTTACTTTATTTTTCTGAATCTCACACCGCTGTCATACTTTTTCTTCAAAAGTTTTCTGTACGTCGCATTTTTCTTCTTAGGCAGTTTAAACAACATACCTTTCTTTGTCTTTTTAAATGCAGACGCACCAACCTTTTTCATTTTTGTCGTTTTCAGCGTTACGGTTTTGAGCTTCTTACACTTATAAAACGCTTTTTTACCGATCGTTTTGACATTTTTCGGTATCGTGATCGCAGTAATGCTTCTGTCACCTTCAAACGCACTGTCTCCGATCGTCACCAGACTACCCGGCAGTGTTACCTTCTTTAATGCCGTGCAATGATAAAACGCTTTCTTGCCGATCTTTGTAATACCCTCTGCAATCTTTACTTTTTTCAGCTTTTTATGGTTTGCAAATGCATACGGAGCAATTTCTTTTACATAGCAGGTTCTTCCTGCTGCATCCATAAAAGTAGTCGGAATCGTGATGTCCTCCGCATCTTCATCTGCTTCCTTGAAGGTGACATACACTTTACCGTTCTCTATCTGCGCAATCTCATAAACCAGACCGCTGATATCCATGCTGTCTCCGACCTCCACAGCCTCATCCGGCGTCTCATCCACATCATCTTCCGGCATTTCACTTGGTTGCTGACCAGGTGTTGCGCTTGGGGATTCGCTTGGCTGCTGGTTTGGCGTCTCACTCGGTGCCGGGCTTGGGCTTGGCGTCTCACTCGGTGTCGGACTTGGGCTCGGCGTCTCGCTCGGTGTTGGGCTTGGGCTCGGCGTCTCACTCGGTGTCGGACTTGGGCTCGGCGTCTCACTTGGACTCTCCGATTCGCCGGATGAGGTACCGTAGTATTTTTCTACTCCAATACTCTCAAGCTCTGCCTCTGTTGCCAGATCTGCCGGATAGGCTTCCTCTCCCTTATGCAGCAGATACAGTCCTGCTGCAGCACCTACCAGACCTGCATTGTAATCCAGTGCCACCTCATTACAGTTATAATCCGCCTGATTGTCTGCGTATGTGTCATATTCATCACTCGGGCCGCCAACAAGGGCTCCCAGCAATGTATAATGGTCTTCCCGTACCTGTCCTGCATCATTTGATCTGGATGCAGCACGGTGATGCGGATATTTTGCCGCATTCTCATTATAGCCGACTACAAAACAACGTTTCGCTTTGTTATTTCCAAGCAGATATTTCATCTGTCCGGTTGCCCAGCTACTGTAATTGCCGTCTGTCATGGATAACTTCTGGTTTGCCTGATCGTAGATCAGCCCCATAAACTGTGCAGATGCATTATATCTTGCTGAGCCCCAGCCATCGATCAATTTAAATCCCTGTTTCGTATTTTTACTGCCATAGCTGGCAAAGGCACTGACTGCTGTATAATCGTCTTTCAAAACTGCCGCTACCGGCCATGTATTGTCCCATGTCAGGCACCAGCCCGTATTAAGCTTCCCATAATATGCATCCCGTTCCTGTTTGTAAATTTCTTTGCCCGTTGCAGCATATAATGCAGCAGCTGCTGCACAATAATCATCCTCCCAGTTATTTGACTTATAAAACGGAGAAGCCCCCTGTGTTGCTACCTGCTTATTACTACAGTTCTTTGCAAAATCGAATAAATCCTCTGCTGTCTTTAAATAAGCTTTGCTCTTTGCAAGTGCTTCTGCTCCGCCCTGCTTCTGGTAGTTAGCCGCCTGCAATGCAAGTGCTGCTACCGCAACAGAAACTTCATCTGTCGCAGGATTAGAGGTCGTTGCGAAAAATGCCGGTCTACCTATTGTCTGTCCTTCGGGTGCTTCCCACTTTGCATGGTCACTGTCTCCGTCTCCGACCTGATAGCAGAAAGCTTCTACAGTATCTGTCCCCTCTTTATAGATCGTACAGCGTGTAAAATAATCACAGAAGTAATCCATGATCGTATTAAAATGCGCCGTCTGTCCCAGCTCATCGTAAGCATCGGCAAACTGATAATACCCAAGTGCCAGAACGGTTGCAGCGTATCCCTGTGGCAGACCGAATTTCACATGATCGCCCGCATCATGATAGCCGCCGCTTACATCTACTGTCTTTCCATTATAGGTCACATGGCTGTCATATGTATGGCAATTTCCTCTCCAGGAAAAAGCACTGTTTTCATCCACATCTGTTCCGCACATATTTCCATCATAGAAATAAAGTGATTCCTGCAATAGCTTGGCAAAATTGTAGCTGATGTCCAGATTCAGATCCGTCGTCGTATCTTTCTGCGCACCGCCGCCACTACCGCCGCTTCCACCGGTCTCATCATTGGTATCCCCTTTGGAATAATCTATCGTTGACTGTGTTCCATAATTGTATGCCACATTGGTGATCGTAATATCCGATGCGTTTACCCATGTACTGCTAAATCCAAATCCCGGCGGGTTAGCAGACATTTTACCTGTCCCAAGCACCGCATTGGAATTTTCTTTATTCGGATACAGATAGATCGTATCGCCATCTGCGGTAAAGGTTGCATTCCAGCATTTGAATTTAGCTGCACTGCCGGATGGCACTGTCATTGTGATCACCCAGTCACAAATACTTTTTCCGGTCTGATTATCCACAGAAAGCTCAAAACCGGACCAGTCATTACTCGGCTGTCCCTGTTCATTTACCGTAACAACTACATTTCCGGAAGCCTCTCTATCCGTCGTTATCTGACCGCCGCCGCTTCCACTGCCACCGGATGCATCTGTCGTAAAATAAATATCTGATATTTCATAGCTTACACTGCTGCCCGATGCCAGATTGGCAAACTGCAGTCCCAGCTTTCCGATCCTGTCATAGCCACTCCAATCCATAGAAGCCAGATCAAATTTTGCCGTGGCACTCTCTCCTGCTGCAATATTGACCCATTCTCCATTTTTCCAGCTATAAGCCTCGCTCATACCAAATGCCATACAGCCGGTCTGCTCTCCTGCATAGGCTGTCAAGGTATTTACCTTAAAATCTACCACAAGCTGCTTTACACCCAGCGCATCCAGCTCCTGCTTTTCATCCATATCGGATGGCAGGCTGACCAGAAGCTCTGCAGCCGGCTTGTTAGAGCCTTCTCCGTCTTCCGCAGCTAATATACCATTTTTTTGTATATATGGCATCAGATCAATCTTATCTTCTGCCGCATACGTCTTTTCTCCCGGAACTGTTATGCCTGTCAACACAACCGCCGCAGACAGCACAAGTGCCAGAACCCTGTTTCTTTGTTTTTTTCCTCGTCTTTTCACATGAACCTCCCATAGGCATACAATAGTTATGTTTATTGTAACAAAATAATGAGCCAATGTCGCTTGGCTCATTATACGGAAATTATGCACTTGTTTTGTATAAAATGTCATGTTCTTTCGGATTACATGACTTATTTACAGCTTACACAAAGCTGATCACTTCTTCCTTCGGCGCTTTTGTCTTCTCCACAGAAATAGCATGCAGCACCGGACCTTCCTTGCCATAATCTTCAAAGTATTCAATGGCTACCTTTGCTGTTACCTTGACCCATTCCTTCTGTTTTAAGGTATCTGCCTGGTCATACTTGCAGGCATACCCCAGAAATGCCATATCCTCTGCACAGCAGGTCATTGCCATTCTGCCCGGTACAAAATATCCCTTCGGGAAATTTTCAGGATGCAGCACCATACCCACATAGGAGATCGTCTTGCCGGCATAACGCTGCATATTATCCAACACATCAATATACCAGATTCCATAGCCTGTATCATCCAGATCGATCACATCTGCACCCACATCAAACGGCAGATCTTCTTCGAGCGTCGCATTTACTTCGCCGTTCTTATCCTCAAAGATGATTTCAGCATTCTGGTTGATCGCCTTGATATTTCTCTTATAAGTCGGTATCTGTTCAATAATATTGTCACAGCGGTTCATGATGATCAGCTCGGACTTGCGGATATGTTCTGCCAGCAGAGATTTCATATTCGTAAAATAGGTGGAAAATGTAGAGCCGTCGATACAGGTGATCTGCTGTTCCAGCTTCCAGTGCCATGGCAGTTTTACATTTTTGCTGTTCCACATACCGTTAAACTCGATCAGGATACGCGCCGGTTTATGCTTTTTCTCCAGCTCGATCAAATTCTGCGCTGTAAAATCTTCCTCATCCTCGATCAGTTCCATGACCGTTCTGCTCTTTTTCAGAAGTGTCGCATCATATTCGATATCGCCTTCCTCACATACGATCAGAAGCGTTTTTGCGCGCATCTGGAAATAAGGCTGCGCGATCGTATACTGGATGAATTCTGTCTTACCACTGTCTAAGAATCCGTTAATCATATATACAGGAATCATAAGTTCTTTCCTCTTTCTTATCATATTTCTGTCTGCTTATTTGCCAAACAGCTCTTTTAAAGCATCTTCCTTCAGTTCGGAGCCAATGACACAGATCTTACCGGTGTACTCAGCACTGCCATCACGGATCTCGCTCTCACCCGGTACATAATCAAAGTGGATAAAGCCGTTCTCAGACGGAAGCATACCTTTTGCACGCAGGATAAAGCCATATTTTTCTTTGTCCTCTAATGCATCCAGCATATTTTGTAATTCTTCCTTTGTATACTTGTCCGGTGTTTCCATGCCCCAGCTTGTAAATACTTCATCTGCATGATGATGACCATGCCCGTGGTCATGTCCGCAGCAGCAGTGTCCATCATGATCATGATGATGTTCATGTTCTTCATGATCGTGGTCATGGTGATGTTCATGCTCTTCGTGATCATGGTCATGATGATGCTCATGTTCCTCGTGATCGTGGTCATGATGGCAACATTCGCCATCATGGTCGTGATGATGATGTTCATGCTCATGCTCTTCCATAACAGCCTTCAGAAGCTCTGCTTCCAGATCCTTGGCTCCTTCGATGGCTTCCATGATCTTTTTACCGTCAAGCTCATCCCAAGGGGTTGTAATAATAGCTGCCTTTTCATTATGCTGACGGATCAGTCCGATACACTGGTTGATCTTTTCCTCGCTCATTTCACCTGTACGGCTTAAAATGATCGTACCTGCATGCTCGATCTGGTTCTCGAAGAACTCACCAAAGTTCTTTAAATAAGTCTTACATTTCTTTGCATCCACAACCGCAACCGCACTGTTTAAATGTACGCCTGCTTCTCCTGTTGCACCTTCCACCGCACGCATGACATCGGAAAGCTTTCCGACACCGGATGGCTCGATCAGGATACGGTCAGGATGATACTGATCCAGTACCTGCTTCAGTGCTGATGCGAAGTCACCAACCAAAGAGCAGCAGATGCAGCCTGAGTTCATCTCTGTGATCTCTACGCCTGCTTCCTTTAAAAAGCCGCCGTCAATACCGATCTCACCGAATTCATTCTCGATCAGAACGACCTGCTCGCCCTGCAGTGCCTCTTTTAACAGTTTCTTTATCAAAGTTGTTTTTCCTGCTCCCAAAAATCCGGAAACAATATCAATTTTTGTCATGTTCTTCACCTTTCTTTGTTCTGTTTCTTACTATAGTTATCTTTTACACCGAAAATCACAGGATTTTCCATGCCGCTATACACATTATAGCACACTTGTCAAACAAGGAACTCCGCAAATCTTCCTTTATCTGCCTGACTGCATTCCACCGTCACCGAAATGCCATCTGCCTCATAGCTTTCCGAAAGCACATTCGCCTGTTCTTTCAAATATGAGAAGATATCTCCTCTTGCATATGGCAGGCACATATGACAAATCTCATGTCCCGCATATACCCGTTTCAACACTTCATCCGCCAAAAGAGTTATACTGCTCTCTTCCTTTGCGGAAATATATACCGCCGATTCAGTTACCCTTAGGCAACTCGATTCTTCCATCCGGTCAACCTTATTATATACCATCAGAACCGGAATATCCGCAGCACCGATCTCCTCCAGCGTTTCATTTGTCACGGCAATATGATCTTTATAATCAGGATCCGAAAAATCCACCACATGCAGAAGCAGATCTGCACTTGCGGCCTCTGACAGCGTAGAGCGGAATGCCTTAACAAGACCATGTGGCAGCTTGTCAATAAAACCGACCGTATCGGACAGGAGCACCGTTTTGTTTTCCTTCGGTGTAATACTGCGGACTGTTGTATCCAATGTCGCAAACAGCATATCCTTTTCCATGACCGTTTTTTCCGCATCACCCAGATAGCGCATGACCATGCTGTTCATGATCGTCGACTTTCCCGCATTAGTATAACCGACCAGTGCAACGCGAGGGATCGCGGATCTTGCACGTTTCTTCTGCTGTGTCCGGCGTTCCGTTTCCATTTCGGCAAGCTCGCGACTAAGCTCTGTCAGGCGGCTCTGGGCACGTCTTCTGTCAAGCTCCAGCTTCTTCTCACCGCTGCCTCTGCTGCTCATAGAACCACTCGTTCCGCCCTGTCTGGACAGTGCTTCATGGAGTCCTACAAGACGTGGCAGCAGATATTGCAGCCTTGCCACCTCTACCTGCAGCATCGCCTCTCTGGATTTTGCCCTGGACGCAAAAATCTCCAAAATCAGCGTCGTACGATCCATGACTGCCATTCCCGTATCATCCTGAATATTACGGAGCTGGGACGGTGTCAGAGAGTCATTAAATAAAAGCAGGTCTGCCTGCAGTTCTTCCGCTTCTTCTCTGATCTGCTCCAGTTTTCCCGGTCCTACATAAATTGCTTTATTGATCTGTGTGTGCTGCACACAGTTTCCCACTACTTCCATCTCGCAAGCATTTGCCAACTCTGCAAGCTCTGCCATAGAACGTTCAAATTGTCTGTCATTTTGCGTATCCACGCCTACCAGATATACCTTGTCCATGTTTCTCCCATTTCCTTTTCTATTTCCAAACATCAAGATCGGGGATTCGAAATGTTATGAACTCCCACAAACCGCATAAAGAAAGTAGTTCAGCGGTGTCATTTTCATTGTCAATCACTTAGTCAATCAATGCTACAAACTGGAATTCTCACCTATCCTAATGTCATTATCATAACAGCAAAAATTACTGCTAAAATCGCGTCAATAATAATAAGAGTTCTCCTATATTTATTTTGATATTCCACTCGATTCAAGATTTTAGCCTTTTGTTTTTCAGTCATCCTCCAGTCTGATGGAAAAAAAGCACATATCAGAAAAATTACCCACATAAGGAGTCCTGCAAAAGAGAGAATAACTAAAACTCCTGAATCATTAACTCCTATAACACCTCTTACAATAATCGCAGTGATTAGGATTAACAATGAACAAATAGCCATTATTTTTTCAATTTTTGTCATCTTGCCTTCCATACTTGTTCCTCCTTCAACTTCCGATTTTCACTCTTCCTCAGGCTGTTTATAAAAATCCAGCATAGAACCATTCGGAAGGTAATTATCAAATGCCCAATCGGTAATTGTAACCACTAAGTGATCATCTTCAATTGTTATATCTGCGGAGACCGTTCCCAAATCTGCCATATCTGCTGCAAACTCTTTCCCGCTGAAATGTAAGATTCCTGTCTCAGGATCATATTCGCCAATGGCGTCTTCAAAATAAGCTACTTTATACACACCAAAGTCTATCGAATAGGTATTTCCGTCATTATGCGAAATGATAAGTTCAGACCCCATATCATCGCAGTATGTTCCATCTTCGATAGCATTTGCATTATAAGGCAAAAACTCATACGAACAGACTACTGTATAATCCGCTTCCGCTCCATGAACTACCTTTTCAGTTGTTCCGACATTCTCTCCGCAGATCCAATACGAGCCGTCCGATTTCTGAACAATTGTATTATCCATGAAGCGCGGATATATGCCTTCAAACTGACCTATGTCCGTAACATCTGAATTTAACTGCATACTGCCTGTCCAGACCATGCAGGCATCTTCCGCCACCCGTACGGGTGTATCAACGACCTCAGGATGATCGACGCCGCAGTTCCAGGCCGCATTATAACCCCAGGTCCATACAGTCCCATCTGATTTCAGAATCGCGTGATTAAACCAGCCTCCGGTAATAAATGCCGCATCGTCAAAGATTTTTCTTGGTTCCGGATAGAACAGCACATCTGTTGACTGATAACCGCCTTCGATTGCAATGGTTCCCCAGGTCCACACTTCACCATTCTCGGCAAGACAGACAATGTCATCCCTGCCACATCGGGCATAGGCGACATTCTCCATCATTAAGACAGGACGGGTGATTACGTAGTGCTCTGCATTTATATACCGATCCCAGTCAAACGAATCATATTGCTGCAATGCGCCGCTTCCTGCATTTCCAAATCCATAAAGCTTATGATCTGAAGTCAGATAGATGGAAAACCCAGACTGGGAGTAATCGGTATGAATGACATTATCAGCGATTTTCACATATTCATTATGAAAGTCCTCGTCCTGAATGCCCTGTCCGAGTTGGCCGTAATGATTGCTTCCGCATCCCCACAAGACCTGATTCTCATCAACATGATATAGATTAGTCGGATCACCGGTATTGGTGATGTAGTATTGACTCAGATCAATGGAAATCCGCGCGTTGTCAATGCTTTCAGCCTGCGGAATGTTTTCGACCGTATCCGGCTGAAACTCCAACTGCCCTGTTGTGCCTGTTGTATCTGCTGCAGGGGTATCTGCCTGCGGATCAGCTAGCTGGCAGGCGCTCAGGAAGACGCAGGCAGCAATTGAAATACAGGTAATCCCAGTTCTTGGTTTTATATGATTCATCATAGCTGGTCTCCTTCATTAAGATTCGGTGGCTATATTACACTATAATACAAACTGAAATTTGTGCGAGAACACACCGAGGTCTTAATGACCTCGGTGCTTCTCTTTTTTCTTTTGCTGTTTCAGTTCAAACATTCGCTCTGTCTCAGCCAGTTTCTGTTCACGGCATTTGGCTTTGCGCTCATGCTTGTTCTGCTCCTGTTGCATTTTCAGAGCCTGCTGTGATTTTGTTCCAATGCCTTTTTCCTGCATCTGTTTTCTTACATCACGCTGCATTCTCTTTGGATTCTTTTTCGTCTCCATAACAACAGCTGCCACAGCTGGACTGAATTGCAAACTATAATAATGCCCTAAGATAAACTTGTTGATATCGTAGTCCTTTGGTTCTGAACCAAAGGTTACCTTAGCTACAGACAATTTCCCGTCCTCGTACCTTTCAAATACGCCTACCCAAAATGGTTCTTCAAAGAACACCGTCAGCTTGCCTGTTACTTCGCCCATGACAATCCCTCCTTATTGATTGAGATGAGCAAAGAACGGACAACCCGGAGGGGCAGGTTACTTACCCTGAATAATCAGGACGGCCGGGCTACCTACCGGCTCTGGCATGCATGCTACATACGTTGCGTTTTTATCTTTGCTTTATATAATCAAGTCTAAACGACTGGATTAACTGAAATAAAAATTCAAATTCGTCTCTCAGTATTACTGAATGTTTATTAATATCCCAAGTTTTCATGTATTAGAATTATTTCAAATTCGCCAGTCATAGGTTTTTCCCATAATACCGAAAGTCCTCTACATATTCTTTCCGGGCTTTTACAATCATAACATTTGTCCGCTTTTATTGCACAAGGCGTTTTGACTCCTAGCCTTTGGGCATTTAACGGAGCTGCAATATTTCTTGCCCTGTACAATGCACTGTCATAATCCTTCTCAATCTTGTTCTCACCTATGACAAAATAAACCTTTTCATGCCCATAAAATATGGATGCAACACGATTACAATTTCCATCTATGTTGACAATTTCACCACTTTCAGCAATTCCATTTACTGACGTAATATATATGGATGCTGCGTTTGCCTCTAGACGAACCTCTTTACTTGTTTTTCCTTCCGGTATCCTATGATGCCAAAACACTTGATTATGTGTACTTAGACTTTCAAAAAGTCCCATCTTTTCTAATGTCATAGAACCTGCAAATCCTACAGTTTGATTATCAATTTGGGAATTTATATAGTTAGCTGCTTCGGAAGCAGTTTCAAAGCAATTAACAATATAGCCTAATGAAATCAAGTTTTTCTTTATCAAATCAAAATTTCTTCCCACGATGTTCTCTCCAAATTCATGCAAAAATTCAAATTTGTCTTTGTCTATCATTATATCATTCTTTCCAACATGAGCAAATACTTTTACTCTTTCTTCTTAATCGTAATATAGGTAGTTTCAATTCCCCTTGCTTTTTAATCATGTGTGCTTGTTTGTAGTCAATCAATAGTCAATCAAACTTTATAAGCATAAAAAAAGCGGAAGTGCCTATTTCTAGTATAGCGGTTCACAAATAACTGGACTAAATACGAAGTATATTTTTCTGAGAGTGCATGTCAAAAAACGTAGGCGTAGCGGGCTACGCTGAGGATTTTTGACATGTGCTATCGGGAAAATATACAAGCAGTTAGGTCCGGTTATTTTGAAACCGCTGTACTAGGTACTTCCACAATTTTACGTAATGAGACATCGGGGATTTTGACCCCGACATCATTTTAATGTGTTTAGAGGCATTACGCAAATAAAAAATCTGTGAACTGCGCGTATTTTTGCAAGCTTGCTTGCTTTTACTGTATAGGAATGACAAAGAAATTTCCTATACAAAAAAGAAGGATAGCATACACTACCCTTCTTCACTCTTTCTCTCTTTCTTCTATTACAAAATCAGCTTCTGTCCAAAAGCTCTGTATAGAAATCTGTGTAATCCGTTCTGCCGGCTTTCATACAGTCGATTGCTGATGATGGATGAAGATTTAATCTGCCTGTCAGGAAGTATGGAATATCATAGCCCCAGACAACTCCCTGCTCCTTCAGTGCCATCATCTGTGTCTCCACAAATTTCAGTACCGGGAATAAATTGTATTTCGGATTTTTCAAAAAACCAAGCAGCAGCTCCATTGCACAGTTACCTGCGCCACGTCCCATGGAGCTCATCGTAGCGTCCAACAGACTTACCCCTCTTGCCATGGATTCAATCGTATTGGCAAATGCAAGCTGCTGGTTATTGTGTGCATGGATTCCGACATATTTGCCTGCTGCATCCATTGCATCCACATATTTATCGGAGAGGGCGCGGATCTGTTCCGGGTAGAGAGAACCGTAGCTGTCCACAAGGTAAACACCATCTACATTTGTCTCTGCCAGCATCTTCAGTGCAGTATCCAGATCTGCCTCCTGCGCATTGGAGATCGCCATGATATTGCAGGTAACTTCGTATCCTTTTTCCTTTGCATCCTCGATCATATGGATCGCTGCAGGCATTGTATTGATGTATGTTGCCACACGTACCATATCGATCACGCTGTCTTTTCTATCAATGATATCTTTTTTGTAATCGCAGCGGCCTACATCTGCCATGACCGAAATTTTCAGATCAGAGTTGTTATCTCCCACGATCGCACGGATATCGTCTTCATCACAGAATTTCCACTTGCCGAATTTATTGACATCGAACATATCCTTAGATGCCTTATAGCCGAATTCCATATAGTCAACGCCCGCTTTTACATTTGTACGATACAGTTCATTTACAAACTCATCCGTAAAATAAAAGCCGTTCACCAGTCCTCCGTCTCTGATTGTTGCATCTAATACCTTGACGTCAGTACGAACTGTCATCAAGTTTCCCTTCTGTGCCATTGTAATCTACTTCCTTTCTTTTCTCTTTCATGCTTCAACGCTTTAAAGCATGTGAGTACATACTAGCACACCTGTCAAAATTCTGCAAGTCCTTTTTTATTTTCCGACAGATCACAGACAGAATTCCTGTCGATTGCATTCTGCCCCTATAGCTGTGGATACTTTTCTTTCAAGTATCCGCAGAAAGCCTCCACGCCCTTTTTATTCAGGTGATCCGCATCCCCGAAGCAGTCATTCGGATAACAGTAAAAATCAGGGTAAAACAGCACATCCGGAAACTCCTGCACCAGATTCGCCATATAGCCGCGATAATGATCTTTCAACTCCCGTGTAAAGATTTTATAAGAAGTCTCATTGACCGGTGTCTGCTCTAAGATCACCTGTATGTTGTTTTCCCTGCACAGAAGAAACATCTGCGTCAGATAAGCTGTAATGATATCGGAAGCACTAAAGTCACTGACCTTGGCTTCTCCGTCCACATCATCCGAATGGTCTGCCGTTCCATAATAGGTATGCCCGCTGTCTGCTTCCACCTGTGCATATTTCTGAAGGTTTTCCTGTCTGCGTCCACAGAATACCGCTTTTTTCAAAGCCGTTGCATATTTATTCGGCATATAGAATTTATATTGCAGATATTCCAGTCTGCAGTGGTCGATCAGAATATGCTCCGTGTCCTGAAAACTTTTTGCACGCGATACCAGATCCGAAAAGTCCGCACTGCGCAGCGTATGAAAATAAATGCATCTTGTCCATAATGTATCCACATCCATATAATGCATCGGCGCATACGCGATCACAACCGTCTGCGGCAGATCATCCGCGTGTGTTTCGATATATTCCTTCAGCGCATAATAGCCCTCGATCGGCGTTGTCCCGCCCAGTGCAATATTATAGCTGCCTTCCCAGAGAAGCGCCGGATCCATGCCCGCCTTTGTGCGGGAATCACCAACGATCAGTACCCTTGCAGCAGTACCCGTTTTACCCTGCACATAATCCTGCTGCTGCCTGTACATCGCATACTCCCCATCCAGATAGTTTTCCGGAAAAAGCATGCAATACAGCGGCAGAAGGAGAAAGAAAGGAAACAAAAGCAATATTAACTTTTTGACAATACTACCGATTTCTTTCCACATCATTTCTGTTACCTCAAAATTGGAAATATACAAATTCCTGTGCATTAAACGATGCCAGCAGGATCACGAGGAGCATAAATCCATAATAAAAGCTCCAGCGAAGCACCGGTTTCCACGTCTCTGTCTTGCGGATCGGATCTGCATGCAGACTACAGGCGTCATAAACAGCCAGCAAAGCAAGCAGCAGAGCCAGTTCCAGAGCCGTCCGCAGTGTCAGTCCGAGTCCCACAAAGCCTGTTCGCAGGTAAGAAAGCGGATGCCCTATGCCTGTCCACATATCCCACAGGATATATACTGCCTGTGATACCGACCCGGCCCGGAAAAAGACCCATGCCAGCATCACGAGAAAAAATGTCACAAGTCTGCTGATGACCAGAACGCCCTTCTTCTCTGTCCCCTCTTTGACGCGTCTGATATGTGCCCGAAACAGTGGAATACTGTTTTCCAGAATCTGCAGCATACCATGAAGTCCTCCCCAGATAATATAGGTAAAGGCAGCGCCATGCCAGAGTCCGCTCACCAGAAACGTTACAAGCAGATTTGCACAGTGCCGCAACTTTCCGACTCTGTTACCGCCAAGCGGGATATAGACATAGTCCCGGAACCAGGTGGATAAAGAAATATGCCATCTGCTCCAGAACTCCTTGACAGAGGCTGCAAAATACGGACTGTTAAAATTCTGCATCAGCCTGATATCAAACAGCTTTGCCGTTCCGATCGCAATATCCGAATATCCCGAAAAATCGCAGTAAATCTGTATCGTAAAGAAAAAGGCTGCAAGCAGCATGGCAAAGCCCGGATAGTCCTGCGGCGTGTCAAAAACCAGATCCACATATACTGCAAGATTATCAGCGATCACAAGCTTCTTAAAAAAGCCCCACGCCATCAGCTTCAGTCCATATACTGCATCTTCCCGGTGAAAGGTATGTTCCCCCTTGATCTGCGGCAATAAGTTCGATGTACGCTCAATAGGTCCTGCCACAAGCTGTGGAAAAAAGGAAATAAAAGCAGCATAGGTAAAGAAATTCCGCTCTGCTTCCACTTCTCCCCGATATACATCGATCACATAGCTGAGCGTCTGGAAAGTATAAAAAGAAATACCCACGGGTAACAATAGGGTAAGCGTATGCGCCTGCACCGGGATCGCACATTTTTGGAGAATCCGTACGATCGTCAGATCAAAGAAATTGTAATATTTGAAAAAAAACAAAACACTCATGCATGCTGCGACCGTCAGCCATAAAAACAGCTTTTTGTGTGCAGGGTGTTTTTCAAGCAGCCTTGCACAGCCATAAGACAGCACGGTTGTAAACAGAATGAGTACGACATATTTGACATTCCAGCTCATATAAAAATAGTAGCTGACAATAAGCAGAAAAAAAGAACGGTATTTACTTGGAAGTGCCCAATATAAAAAAAAGACAATCGGAAGAAATATGGCAAATGCCAGTGAATTGAATAACATGTTCTTGTCCTTTGTTAAATACTTTATAAAAAAGCAAGCAGGACGGTAAGCCGGGTTATGTCGTTGAATGATCATCTATCTAGACCTGCTGTTGCCAGCAGGCTCAAGCAACCTACCTGAGAACGCAACGGGCCGCTGCATCGTTCTCTGCTCGGTCTTGCTTCGGATGGGGTTTACATGTGCCCCTGCTGTTACCAGCAGGGCGGTAGTCTCTTAAGCTGCCTTTCCACCCTTACCGGGAGATCCCGGCGGTATATTTCTGTTGCACTTGCCTTGGAGTCACCTCCACCGGACGTTATCCGGCATCCTGCCCTGTGAAGCCCGGACTTTCCTCGTCTGCCGCCTTTCGGTCTGGCAGCCGCGATCATTTGTCCTACTTGCTTATTTATCATATTAAATCACTTTATTATCCCCATTACGGGATGTGCAACCATTTTAATCGCCTGCGGCGTGGGCTGCACAAAGTAGTAAGGATCTCTCCCTTTCCTGTCGCAGGCGCACGGGATGTGCAGCCATTTTAATCGCCTGCGGCGTGGGCTGCACAAAGTAGTAAGGAATCTTCCCACTTCGTGGGTCCCTCCTTACTACATGGGTCCCTCCTTACTACACGGGAAAACAACTGCCACCCACAAACTCTCTTACAATGGAATTATTGGGCAGATGTTCCGTACTGACCCCTAAAAAATATTCGAGGAATTTCAGCAGTCTCTTTGCCTCATAATATTCCGGTTCCTCTTCCGTGATATTAAACAAAAGCGGTTCCGCAAACTGTTTCAGTACTGCCAGCTCATAGATCAGCACACTGTTAAAGAAGGCATCTGCTTTTTCCTGATATGGGAAAATATTTTCCTCTTCTCCCTTTCTGACACTCGGCCACATCTGAATCGTTCTTTTGGCAGATGCGCCTCTGGTACGTGCATCCCTGACCATACGGCGGATCAGTCTGCCGTCTGTCGTCGGGATCCGGTTATGTTCATCTATATTCAGGCTGGTAAGTGCGCTGATATAGATCTTATACTTACTGCTGTTCGGCAGAGAATACGACATGGCATCATTCAGCCCATGGATACCTTCCAGTACAAGGATATCTTCCTCGCCCAGCTTCTTTACATTGCCTCTGTATTCCCGCACTCCGGTTTTAAAATTAAAAGTCGGAAGTTCTACCTCTTTGCCTGCCAGCAGATCACTCATATCTTTATTGAACTGCTCTACGTCCAACGCTTCCAGACATTCAAAGTTATAATCACCATTCTCATCGCGCGGTGTCTCGGATCTGTTCTTGAAATAATCATCCAGTGCGATCGGATGTGGTACTAATCCAAGCGTGCGCAGCTGAATAGACAGTCTGTGTGAAAATGTCGTCTTTCCACTGGAAGAAGGTCCTGCGATCATCACAAACTTTACACCGTCACGGCTTGCAATATCCTTTGCGATCTCACCGATCCTGCGCTCCTGCAGTGCTTCCTGCACCAGGATCAGATCGTTCAGCTTTCCTTCACAGATCTGATCATTCAGATCTCCGACCGTATCGATCCCCAGCTTCATGCCCCAGTCCGTTGCCTGGGAAAGCGTTGTAAAAAGCTGCTTTCTCGGTTCAAACGGCGAAACATCCTCCGGATCTTCCTTATCCGGCAGATTTAAGATCATACCGCTTTCATATGCCTGCAGGGAAAAATGTGGTACATACCCTGCGTGTGGCAGCATATAGCCATAATAATAATCATAATAGCTGCCCATATTATATACATTGATCATAGAACTGCGTCTGTAACGGAACAGCTTCACCTTATCGTCCATATGCATCTGCACAAACAAAGCGATTGCTTCATCCTTTGGCATTGCCTGCTTATGGATCGGCTCTGCCTGCTCCACAAGCTCGCGCATACGCGTTTCCGCTTTTGCCACGATCGCGTCTGTCAGATTGACACCTCTGACACTGATATAATACCCCTTTCCGATTGAAAATTCCACCTTTATCTGATCCGGATGCACCTCAGGCAGAATGTCATACATGGCACGCATCAGTACCATGGTTGCGGTTCTGACATAAGACTTGTGTCCCGCATCATCCTCATATGTCAAAAAGGAAATCTCCGTATCACGCTCCGGTGCTTTCAAAAGCTCCCGGATCTTTCCGTTTGCGATCACAAGTGCGATCCTTGCAGCATATTTGCTCTGGAAATCCTTTGCGATCTCTTCATACGTCGTTCCTTCTGCGTATTCATATATCTTACCGTCATATTTGATATGCAGCATTTTGCTACCTCCCATTACCTTACAGGATACGGAACGGATCCGCTTTGCCCTGTGTTATGATCTCGATACCTTCTGTTTCTCTTTTCAGATATTCCTGCAGATACGGCACAAAAATCTTCTCCAGCCCATAATGTCCTGCATCAATGACCGCCATTCCCTGCTCTACCGCATCAATCCCTTCGTGATGGTCGATATCACCGGTGATCAGCACATCTGCACCCTTTCCGAGCGCTGGTGCGATCATGGATTTGCCCGAGCCCGGCGAAATTGCTGCCCGGACAAGCTGCTGGCTGCCCTGTCCGAATACCTTTACCGCCTGCAGATGGAAACGCTCCTTGACATAAGCAGCACATTCATCAACCGTCATCGGATATGGCAGATCCCCCAATCTTCCAAATCCCTCCTTGGCGATATCATCTTCAAAGGTAATATCCAGTACCTCTCTGTTCTGCAGCTTCAGTTCATCCGCCGCCGCATCCGCCATTCCCATCACATCAAAATTGGTGTGCATGGCATAATAGCACATATCGGCCTGCAGAAGCGTTAAGATCCGCCTGCCGATAAAATCCTCACTGTTTACTTTTTTGATACCTTTAAAAATAAGCGGATGGTGTGTCAGAAGCATATCTGCACCAACGCTTTCCGCTTCCGCGATCGCTTCCGTCGTCGCATCGACAGCTATGTAGATCCTTTTGATTTCCTTATCCGTTCTGCCCGCCAGAAGTCCGGGATTATCCCAGCTTTCCGCATAAGCAAGCGGAGACAGTTCTTCCAGTTTCCGTATCACATCTGCGCAGCGCATATGCCCTCCTGTTTTCCTTATGCAAGATCCAGCATGGCTGCTGCCAGATCCAACATCTTCTTTCTGCTGACCGCCTCATCAGAACTGCTCTGATGCTGCTCTATCATTTTCAATATCTTTGTGAATTTCTGTTGTTCCTTTTGGATATAGCTGACAAGCTGTTCATTTTTCTCCTGCATCAGATATGGTCCGAATGCATGCATGACCTGTCTTTTTTCCGCCGGCAGATTTTCGCACGCCTCGATAAATGCGATCTGACCTTTCGCTGCCGTCTCTTTTCTGACTGCGCGCAGAACCGGATAATACTTTCCCTCTTCCAGCACCATATTCTCTTCTACGATCAAATATGCCTGCTCATACAGAAAAGCTCGCAGTTCTTCCCATTCCGACTGTGGCTGCAGCACAAGCTCCTGAACCGGAAGCCTGTCCAGCTCTCCCAAGATCCGCCGCATCAGGCGTCCGCCCATGCCCGCCAGAATCACCGTGTCAACCCGGTCCTCCGGCGTTACCCCGGCAAGACCGTCCGAAAGCCTTGTTTCTATGTACGGCGTAAGCTGTACCTCTTTGATATGCTGCTGTGCCCGCGACAAAGGCCCCGGTCTTACATCTGCAGCCAGCACATGATCCGCTTTTTTTGCCTGCACCAGATAAATGGACACAAAGCCGTGGTCACAGCCGATATCCGCTACCCGCCTGCCTGTTACCATATCCGCTACCGTCTGAAGACGGTTTGATAAACTTACTGCTTCCATCATTAATCCAGATAATCCTTCAGCTTACGGCTTCTGCTCGGATGACGGAGCTTACGCAGCGCTTTAGCCTCGATCTGACGGATCCGCTCTCTTGTGACATTGAACTCACGTCCGACCTCTTCCAGTGTTCTGGCGCGTCCGTCATCCAGGCCGAAACGGAGCTTGAGTACCTTCTGCTCACGCTCTGTCAGTGTATCAAGCACCTCATTGAGCTGCTCTCTGAGGAGCGTAAATGCTGCTGCATCTGCAGGTACAGGCACATTGTCATCCTGGATAAAGTCGCCAAGATGGGAATCTTCTTCTTCACCGATCGGTGTTTCCAGAGAAACCGGTTCCTGAGATATCTTTAAAATCTCTCGCACACGGTCTACCGGCATATTCATTTCCTTTGCAATCTCTTCCGGCGTAGGTTCACGTCCAAGCTCCTGCAAAAGCTGTCTGCTGACTCTGATCAGTTTATTGATCGTTTCCACCATATGCACTGGGATACGGATCGTTCTTGCCTGATCGGCAATGGCTCTTGTGATCGCCTGACGGATCCACCATGTAGCATACGTCGAGAATTTATATCCTTTGCGATAGTCAAATTTTTCAACTGCCTTGATCAGACCAAGATTACCTTCCTGGATCAGGTCAAGGAACAGCATACCACGTCCTACATAACGCTTTGCAATGCTGACAACCAGACGGAGGTTAGCCTCTGCTAATTTCTTCTTTGCCTCTTCATCGCCCTCTTCCATCTTCTTGGCAAGCTCGATCTCTTCCTCTGCACTCAGAAGCGGTACCTTACCGATCTCCTTCAGATACATGCGGACAGGATCCTCAATGCTGACACCGTCCGGAACAGAAAGATCGATATTCTCAACATCAACCTCTTCTTCCTCTGCCAGCAGCATCTCTTCATCCGGCTCATCATCATCGGTAATACGCAGCACATCCACGCCGTTGTGCTCCAGATATTCTACGATCTTGTCAAGCTGATCATCCTCTAAAGAAAGCTCAGCGAAAGAATCCACTACCTGCTGATAATCCAGAACATTTTTCTTTTTCTTGGCAAGTGCCAAAACCTCTTTCAGTTTTTCATCCAGTCTTGCCTGTGTGTTTTCGTCCATCTTTTTTCCATCCTTCCATTTATGTATCTATTCTAACCTTAATCAAAAGAAATATGCGTTTTTTCAAGCTCATCCAGCTCCTGTCTGCCCGAAATAACACGGGAAAGTGCCTCCATATCGGAACCCGATGCTTTCAGATCGTGTTCGTAGGCATTCCGCTTTACCTTGACAACAATATCATGAAACGCTTTTTCTCTTTCCTGCACCTGTGACTGCGACTCCATATCCTGCTGCATATAGGGCAGCTTTGTATTAAATAAAGACGCTGCCTCCCGCTGCTCTTCTTCCTGTGAAAACCTGCTGATGATCGCCGCCGGATTCGGTTTTCCCTCTTCCAGCTTTGGGAACAGTTCCTGTGCAACCTGCCTGTACAATTCATTTGTAAAAGAAAGCGGCGTAATATATTTTTTGATCTTTTTATACAGATGCGGTTCTTCCACCAGCCATGTCAGGAGCAGCTTCTGTACATTCTCCTGTTGCTCCTTCGGCGTGTTTTTCTGCTGCACGGGCTGTTTCGGCCGTATGACCTCAGCGGCCATGCCCATCTTTGCCGCATAGCCTGTGACAAGCTTTTTCAAGCTTTCCATGCTGATATTATACTTTTCCGCCACAGCCTCTGTATAATTTTCCCTCTCCACTTCCTCGGAAAAACCACACAGCTTCTTAGCGATCTCATTGTAAAACTTCGTCTTTGCTTCCGGATCGGAGAGATCATATTGCTTCTGCATCATCCTAAGTTCAAAGAAAAAGGTATTCTCCGCCTGCGATAGACGTTTTGCAAATTCTTCCCGTCCCAGATTTTTCATAAATTCATCCGGGTCTTTATACGGCTCCAGATTCAGTACCTTACCGGTCAGACCTGCTTCTTTTAAAATACCGATCGCACGCAGTGCCGCTTTCACACCCGCTCCGTCACTGTCATATGACAAAATGACGTTTTCCGTATATCGCCTGAGCAGGTTTGCCTGTCCGCTTGTAAATGCTGTTCCCAGCGAAGCGACCGCCTGTGTAAAGCCTGCCTGGTGCATGGCTATGACATCCATATAGCCCTCACACAAAATGATATTATCCTGTCTTGCCGTTCTGGCAAAATTCAGTCCGTACAGATTCCGGCTCTTGTCAAATACCGGTGTCTCCGGTGAGTTTAGATATTTCGGCTCTCCTTCTCCCATCACACGGCCGCCAAAGCCGATCACACGATGGTTGACATCCTGGATTGGAAACATCACCCGGTTCCAGAATTTATCACTCATGCCATATTTTTCATTGAATACCGCAACGCCCGACTCCCGAATCAGTTCATCCGGATAGCCCTTATGTCGCAGATACTGGCAAAGATCATTGCTTGTCTTATTGGAATAGCCCAGTCCGAACCGGTTCATTGTTTCATCACTGAGCTGTCTGCCCTTCAGATAATCCAGCCCCACACGCCCCTGTGGTGCACGCAGCTGATAATAAAAGTAAGTCGCAGCTTCCTTATTGATCTGCAGAAGCGTCTTTCTGCGGTTTTCCTTCTCTCTTGCCTCTTTGGAATCCTCGATCTCCGGCAATGCAATCCCCGCCCGGTCTGCCAGCAGCTTGATTGCTTCCGCAAAGGTGTAATTCTCATAATTCATGATAAAGGTAAATACATTACCGCCCGCTCCGCAGCCGAAGCAGTAATACATCTGTTTCCCGGGGCTGACGGAAAAGGAGGCTGACTTCTCATTGTGGAACGGACACAGTCCGAAATAATTGCCGCCCTTTTTCTTCAGATTCACATAGCCCGAGATAATATCTACTATATCATTTCGTTGTCTGACTTCTTCTACCAGTTCATCAGAATAATACATTTTATCACCAACTTAACCATGCCACGTTTTCGGAATGTAGATCTCTTCATATTTTGCGATTGCAAAACGGTCTGTCATGGCTCCTACATAATCACAAACGATCTGTTCCTTCGGTGTTCCGTCGCGGTCCATTAAATTCAGCATATCCCGCGGGATCAGATCCATATTTTTCAAATAATATTCGTACAGGGTAATGATGAGATTTTCTGCCTTGCTCTCTTCGCTTTTCGCTACCGGATTCTGGTAAACATTCTCAAACATGAAGGCACGCAGTTCTTTCATGGCATTTGCCACCGGCTCCGACATGATAATGTCATCCTTTCCCGCACTGTTTGTCACAATATCATGGATAAAGTGATCCAGCCGCTCTCCAAGCGTATAACCGATCACATCGCCGATGCTCTTTGGCACATCCGCGTCCGTCAGGATCCCTGCGCGGATCGCATCGTCCATGTCGTGATGGATATACGCGATCTTATCCGACATCCGGACGATCTTACCTTCCAGTGTCGATGGCATACAGCTCGTCTGGTGATTACGGATTCCATCACGCACTTCATATGTCAGGTTCAGTCCCTGTCCGTTCTTTTCCAGTACCTCAACAGTACGAACGCTCTGCTCACTATGTACAAATCCCAGCGGGCAGACGCTGTTCAGTGCTCTCTCGCCTGCATGTCCGAATGGCGTATGCCCCAGATCATGTCCAAGCGCGATCGCCTCTACCAGGTCTTCATTCAGCCGAAGTGCTTTTGCGATCGTACGCGCATTCTGGGAAACCTCCAGCGTATGCGTCATACGTGTACGGTAATGGTCGCCTTCCGGCGTCAGGAATACCTGTGTCTTATCTTTCAAACGCCTGAAGGACTTGGAATGCAGAATCCTGTCTCTGTCCCTTTGAAAAACAGGCCGGATATCGCATTGTTTTTCCTCGCGCTCCCTGCCCTTTGAATTTTTGCTCAGGCAGGCATACGGACTCAGGTTGGTACATTCCATTTGTTCCAGATTTTCTCTGATCGTCATATAGATTCTCTTCCTCCAAAGGCACTTGTTGGCTCCCTATTTATATTTTTCTGCACATTTCGCGGGATTCCTTTTTTCTTACGTAAATTTTGTGATTTCTTTTCTTCTTCGCGCAGGCACGCATCCTTACAGCGCATAATTTCCCGCTCCGCGAGATGCCGCATATCTATCGCTGTATAGGGAATTTCCTATATAACAAAGAAAAAACCTCAGCAGATTCTGCTGAGGTCTGGTATGCAGGAGATGGGACTTGAACCCACACGATATTGCTACCACAGGCACCTGAAGCCTGCGCGTCTGCCAATTCCGCCACTCCTGCGCGCAAGATGTATTGTATCTTCTTTTAGGGCTTCTGTCAATGCCTAATTTCAATTTTTTTATTTTTTTCGATCTTTTTTTAGATAAAGCTGTTCCAGATGTCCCCGTTTGAGAACAGAGATGCGGTATAAGTTGCGGATGAACCATATACACCACTGGCTTTATTCTGGTCATTCTTTGCATACATACTGATGAAGGATGCCTTTGTCTGTACGCCATAGGCAAAAGAACCGTTTCCGTTCATCATGCTCTTCACCGTTGTCATATCCGCCGCTTTCAGCTTCTTTTCATCTACAGAAAGCTTATTATCCTCTCCGATCGTGATACCGATCCTGGAAAGCATTTTTTCATTTGCGACCGTCTGCTGCACCATATTGGAAGCTGTTGAAACAACACTGCTGTTCTTAGACTTTGCTGCAGCACTCAGAACGCTGTTATAATCATCTGCAAATGCGGATACTGCCTTATAGATCGCATCCGTATCATAGCCCTTTGTTGTCTTTTCAACGCCGTTCTCATCCTTTGTGGTAATATCCTTTTCCTTGAAGACAGAGTCCTTACCTGTTTTCAGTAAGCTTTCGGCAGATTTCACAAGCGCATTGGCACTTTTCTGCAGGGATGCGTTTTCAGATGTTGTATCCGCTGTGGCTGTTTTACTATTCGTCTTCTTTGTCGCAGAGGCAGCATCAGATAAAGCCGTTTTGTTCTTTCCATAATAGGCTTTCATCAGCTTGCCATAACTGCCATTCTTTATGCTTGCATAATCAGCGAGGGAATAACTGCCTCCGCCGATTCCTGTAGATTTTCCTCCGTTCAGGGAAGAAAATAATGCACTGTAATCTGTTCTTCCTGTGATCCGAATACTCATACGCTCCACTCCTTTGAAAAACACGTATCCGATACATGATATACCGCGTCCGTGCGAAAAACATTTTGTTATTTATAGTATCGGTCTTTTTGACAGATAATGCAAGCTTTTTTATCTGTTTTTATATATTTTTCACATCAATTCCAAAACAACTGCATCACAGCTGTCCAGCCTTATTGTTCCGATCGTACCGCCGATCTCCTCATGGGACCGGTTTGCCAGCAATACCTTTTTCAGCATATATTCCAGTTCAATATCAACAGGCTTTTTCCCGAAATTTGCAGCTACAAGTATATGGGCAGAGTCATCTTTGCGATAGAATGCCATGATGCCATCCAGATTTTCATATGCCGGAATGAACTCACCATAGGTAAACACCTCTTTATATGCAGCAGATTTGCGTAAAGCAACCAGCCTACGATAATAATTTAATACAGAATCCGGATCATTTTCCTGAGCTGCCACATTAATCTCTCTGTAATCGGAATTTACTTTCAGCCATGGCGTTCCTGTCGTAAACCCTGCATTTTCCGCTCCGCTCCACTGCACAGGTGTTCTTGCATTATCCCGGCTCATTTTACCGCAGATTTCCAAAGCCTCCCTCTCTGACAGCCCTGCCCGTACAGCTACCTGATACTGATCCTTTGTGTTAATATCATCAAATTCCTCCATGCAGCTCCATTCCGCATTTTTCATGCCGATTTCCTGCCCCTGATATATAAAAGGAATTCCTCTGAGAAGAACACTTACAGTTCCCAACATTTTAACTCCTGCAGGATTTTGGGCATACGCAGGCAAAAAGCGGGAGGCGCCTCTTGGTTCATCGTGATTTTCGATAATATTTGCTTCAAATCCATATTTCTGAATTTCAAGCTGGGAACGTACAATTGCTTCCCGCCATTTGGAAAACTCTATTTCCGGTGCGTCATACCAGCCATGCATTCCCTCGCTCAGGCAATGTGCGCTGAAATCAAAAATAGTAGAAAAATGTCCGTTTTCCCCTATAAATGCCGGCAGTTCATCTGATTTCATATTGAACACTTCACCTACTGTAAAAGCATCATACTTTTCAAATGTATTTTTCTTTAAATCCTCCAGAAGTTCTCCTACGCCTTCCACATTTTCGACCATTTTGATACAGCTTGCAAGACCGTCTGTGCCATCCGGTGCAAAATCAGGGAAAGCCGGATCTTTTTTAATGTTGATAATTGCATCAATACGGAACCCGGAAAGTCCCTTTTCCAGCCACCAGTTGATCATACGGTAAAGCTCCTGCCTCAGTTCAGGATTTTCCCAATTCAAATCCGGCTGTTCCCTGGCAAACATATGAAAATAATACTTGTCCGTTCCCGGTACAGGTTCCCAGCAGCTTCCGCCAAAATAAGACCTATAATTACTTGGCGGATTTCCGTTTTTCCCTTCTCGGAAATAAAAATAATCCGCATATTTTCCATCCGGATCTGCCAATGCTTTCCGAAACCACACATGTTGGTCAGAGCAATGATTGATCACCAGATCCATTATGATGTGCATATCGCGCTTTTTCGCTTCCGCAAGCAATTCATCAAATTCATCCATGGTTCCGAATTCTTCGGCAATTGCATAATAATCTGCTATATCATAACCCTGATCCACAAACGGTGATTTATAAACAGGAGACAGCCATATAATATCAATGCCCAGTTTTTTCAGATAATCCAGTTTAGAAATAATACCTCTCAGATCCCCAATGCCATCTCCGTTTGTGTCGAGAAAGCTCTTCGGATAGATCTGATATGCCACTTTATCATGCCACCATTTTCTTTTCATATTCTTCGCTCCTTATCATTTTCTTATTGCTTCGTGTATGTTGCAGCATCGTTCGAATTGTATTATGCTGTCATTGTACTATGTTACGCATTAAATTTCTTGCATATTTTTATCACTTTATGACACAATACTGCCATTCAAAAAGGAGCAAACCATATGAAATATTCAAATCCGCTGGCACCGGGGCAAAAAGAAAATGCCAAACACGGCCATTACTCTTACATGCAGCTTCACTTGACAACAGAAGTCCGGAACTCCATTCGGAAACTTATGTGTTTCATATGAGTTTTCTGGGTGGAAATGCAGCCGACATCTGTTCTACCCGCTATCTTACACCGTTGATCAATCATGATTTTTCCATGCCCTGCCTCATCACAGCCCAGCATCCCGCTTATATGCCGCTGTTTAAATGCTTCTGCCAGATTGCGCTGCTATATAAAGAACAGGAATTCGGATATGAGCTGGCGTTAAAATCGCTGCTATTACAGTCTGTTTTTCTCCTGCTTCCATACAGCGACCGCACCCCATCCGCAGGCTCTAATCCATCCTCTGACAAATTAAAGATTGTTCTGGACTACGTTTCGATCCATTATGCTGATACGATTCTGGTATCTGACCTGGCCGGATTATGTTATTTCAGTGAATATCATTTTATGCGCTTTTTCAAAAAACATATGCATATGACATGCATGCAATATATCAATAATGTACGGCTCGAAAAATCCGTAGAACAATTTGAACATGGAAACACTTCTATTCTGGATGTTTCTCTGTCAGTTGGATTTCATAATCTATCCTACTTTCACAGGGCATTCAAAAAGAAATATCATATGACACCCCGTTCTTTTATCCAAAAGCTGGAACAGTTCCAATAAATCGTTTCAAACTTTTTTATTTTTCTGCTACACGGGCAGCGAAAAAAATCCCTTGAATCAGTTAAATTCAAGGGATTAAAATAAACATATAATGCGGAAGATGGGACTTGAATGAATTTGTACCTTAAAAAACACGATAGAAAGGGGCTTTTCAGCACATCATTTCAAAGTGTAACAAAAAAGTAACAAAACCATCTCCGCATTATTTTGAACAAGCCGACAAATTGGGGTTTACTCTTTGAAATCACTTTTAAGAACTGCATACTGCGCAGTGTCAATAAACGTGTCCTTTTTGTAATACTTTTGTCTAGCAATTCCTTCAAACCGCATTCCACACTTTGTTAATACATGTACAGATGCAACATTTCCATCAAACACTTCTGCCTGAACACGATTTAATTCAATCTCATCAAATGCATATTTTAGTACAGCTTGAAGCACTTCCGTCATTATACCTTGTCCCCAATACTGTGGCGAAAGCATATAGCATGTATCTGACATAAAACATGATTCTTCAACATTTCCCAAATTAATCGTTCCAATCAAATCATGATTTTCTTTCCATTCAATTACCCAATGAAAATATGTATCAGATTCATAATTATCTGCCCATTTATGTACCTTTTCTTTATATATTTCCATATCCGTTACGGGATTGAACGGAAAGTACCTGCAAACTTCTTCGTATTTTGCCCAGTTTTCATACATCATTTGATAATCGTCTGGAACAATTCTTCTCAATATACAACGTTCTGTATCTATTATTTTTGTACCAATTTTATTCATTGCACTCCTCCACAACTTCTTAATTTGTAAAATTAAGTATATCACGCCAAGCTATGAAAATATAGAAAATTCTATGAACTTTGATATATGTAATTTCTTGCCCTGTTTCCTCGTTGGTGTATTTCTTTTGGTTGCATACTTTGGGATTTAGCTCAACCGACTTCATGAAGTTCTCAACATCATCAAGCATGATGTTCTCCACTTCTGCGGTTTCAAGATTTCTGCTACATAAATAGCGGTGCTTTCCTTTGGTGGCGATAATCATTTCTTTTGTGATGTACTTGGTTATATAACTGCTCACTTTCTGGGTGTTTTCAATTTTTGAAACCGTAGTAAATCCATATCTGAAAGTTTTGGAATTGACATTATAAATCTTCTTCCCGTTCTTTTTTATTCCACTATCTTCAAGTTTTAACCTATCGCAATTTGTACCGATACCATGAAAATGAATTCTCCCAGATTTATGGAATTCTGGAACAAAGATATATTTAAAATCTGGGTTCTGGTCTTTAATATTTTTGAGAAATTGGTGTAATCGTTTATAGCATATGTAGAAGTCAAAGGTTTAATGAACCAACTCTATGATTATTGCATTAGTCACAATATGGTGCAGATAAATCTACCACGCCAAATTGCTATGCCTTCAAAAAATGTTTTCTTTGAAGCAAAAGCAAAGCCAGAAGAAGAAATTATTTATTCCAGCGCCACCAAAAGTGAAGTTATCAAAAAAGCACTTGCACAATTTGAAAAAACGAAAAACACCGCTTATTTAGCAATCTGCTTAAATTTCAATCTTGGTCTGCGTATTGGCGAACTTGTGGCACTTCGTGAAAGTGATATTGACGGAGATACTATTCACATTAGCAGAGGTGAAGTCAAAAACTACACCAAAGATGAAAATGGTAAAATTGTCCGCAATGGCTACAAAGTTGCACAACACCCAAAAACCGACGCAGGAATTAGAACCTTGGTCTTAACACCAGACGCCAAAAAGTATATTAAAATGGCACTTGATGAAAACAAAGCTAACAGACGAAACGATGAGGATTATATCTTTGTTAGTAAGTCTGGTGAAAGAATGCATGAATATGCTGTGAATAATGTACTTCGTAGATGTAATGGCGCAAGAAATGAAAAAGACCGCTTTATTATCTCTGGTAAGCCTAGCGGAAATCACGCAATCAGAAAAACCTTTATCTCTGAACTGCATGACAGTCAATTATTACCAGACAGAATGATTTCTGACTTTGCAGGTCACAAAGATATTTCTACAACGCAGAAATATTATATTCACTCTGTTACTCCACTTACAGAAAAAGCGGATGTATTCGCCATGGTTTTCGGTTCAAAAGCAATGTAACAAAGTGTAACAAAAAAATTTCATAAGGACAAAAGAAAAAAGCCTTGAAAATTCAAGGCTTTTTCTTAAAGGTTAATGCGGAAGATGGGACTTGAACCCACACGATCGCAATGATCACAAGATCCTTAGTCTTGCTCGTCTGCCAGTTCCGACACTTCCGCATGCGTTTTGTTTGCCGCGATTAGTATAATATCATTTTCAAGCGTCTGTGTCAACAGCAAAATATAATTTTTTTGAACTTCGTATTTTTTAAGTTATTTTGTCACTTTGGACAGTATTTTTTCATCTGAGACTTCTGTGTTATAAATCCATGTACGCTATAATCTTCGATATCTAAATTTATACCAAAGGAGAACATTATGGATACGACACAAACACTTATCGAAAACTATCTGGCATATTGCAGCTCGCAGAAGCGTCTGGATGAAAAGACCCTGAAAGCATACAGGATCGACCTGCGGCAGTTTTCAGAACAGACTCCTCCCGTGGAGTTCCCCGCGCTCAGTTCCGCGGCTCTTGAAGCCTATATTGCAGCCCTGCATAGGCAATACAAGCCTAAAACCGTCAAGCGGAAAATAGCCTCTGTAAAAGCCTTTTTTCATTATCTTGAATACAAAGACATTCTCATCCGTAACCCTTTTAACAAGCTACAGATCCGCTTCCGTGAACCGGCCATTTTACCCAAAACAATTCCTTTGCCGGTCGTTGAAACATTCTTAACCACTATTTACAGGCAGCGTAGGACTGCAACAACACTCTACCAGAAAAGAAATGCCTTGAGAGATGCTGCTGTTGCAGAGCTTTTATTTGCAACGGGCATGCGGATTTCCGAATTATGCACCCTAAAGAGTCATGATGTTAACTTATACGACGGAACCATTCTGATATACGGAAAAGGCGACAAAGAAAGGCGCATTCAGATTGGAAGCGATGAAGTCATCCATATTTTATCAGAATACAGACATGACTTTCATACAGAAATCGAAGGCTGTTGTCATTTTTTTGCCAACCAGGCGGGAAGAGCTTTGTCCGATCAGTCCGTCCGCAGAATGATCACCAAATACTCCTCTCTTGCCGCTATCGACCTGCATATCACACCGCATATGTTTCGCCATACCTTTGCCACCAGCTTATTAGAGGCCGACGTTGACATTCGATACATTCAGGAAATGCTGGGACACAGTTCCATCAACGTCACCCAGATCTACACGCACGTTGCTGTCGCGAAACAGCGAAACATTCTGGCAACCAAACATCCGAGGAAGGATTTTCATATATGACAAAAAAGACAGCCCTGCGGGGTTGTCTTTTTTGTATGGATAATCTGGTATTATCTGTCAAATTTAGATGTAAGATGATCCGCTAAATCGGAAATATAGCAGATAGCAATCGAGAGGAGATAAAAATGAAACTTGTAGTAATATTAAATGTAAACCCAGATATAAAATCTAATGCAAAAATATGTAATAATAGAGAATATACTCGTCATGAATTAAAAAGTATTTTAATTGACGGTTTCTCGGGGTTTATAGAGGATATTGTTTTTTATGATAATTTTATGCTATTTATGAATGAATCCTTTAAACATTTAAATGACTATGTACTAAATTTTGATTTTGGCTATCAAAGCAGAACTAGGAATATGAAAGTACCTGCATTTTGCGAAAACTATAATATTAAATATTTTAATCCTGACCCTTATGTCCAAGTTTTATGTCAAGATAAATATATGACTGAAAAATTTGCAGAGAATTTTGGAATAAAAGCGCCCAAAAGTTTGCTTGTTTTTTTACACTCGTATCAAAAAGAACTTTTATACTCTTTTAATTATCCGATAATAATTAAACCCAATTATGAATCTGAATCTATTGGTATTACGCAAAATTCTATAGTTTCTGATATAGAACAGGCAGATCTCATTGTCAGGAAAATGTTAAAAGATTTTGATGGTGTTCTTATTGAAGAATATATCTATGGTAAAGAAATTGCCATTACAGTTTTTGAGAATAACAATGATTTATTTTTGGAAGAAGTAGAACTCTTATTTCCAGAAGGAGGCAATTATGCATATAAAGCTTATACTGCAGAGATAAAACAACATATTGGAATCAAGGTAGAAAAAAGCAATTATTTGACCTTCCAAGATGTTAAGCGTATAAAACAACTTTATGATAATTTATGCCCCAATAAGCTAATTAGAATAGATGGAAGAATAAAAAATTCTGAATTCTATTTGATTGAAATTAATGCTAATCCAGGGTTATATCCAAAATCAGTTGTTCCCATGACTTTTCAAATCAATGGATATAGTTATAAGGAAATGTTACATAAATTGTTTATACAGATAAAAGATAATATATAGGTTAATATTCTTTTGTTAATTCTACAAATCCTTTAGATAATATCATCATTATAAATATCTTACGTTTTGTATGTTATTTATAGCAATGGCTGTATTCATTCTAGAAAAGAATAATACAACCATTGCATTTTTACACAAGAGGGGCAGATTATCTACATTTTTTTTGCAAATCATTATAAATTCGATAATTTAAAATGTACAATATTTGTCTTGGGTATCTAAATATCGATAGGTAGTTTCCAAGAAGTTTCATACATTAGTTTATAATTATAATTATCATCGAATGCTATATTGGCTAGTATTAATTTCTTTTTATAAAAATCTCTTTTTTTAAAATTAAACATTCTCAGATAATAATGATATAAATTATAATATATTTTATCAATAAATCTTTTAAAGTTTGTGTGCTCAATCATAACTTCTAATTCCAAGGCAATTTTTTGACATTCTAAATTTGATATACGATCACTTAAAATATAATAGACTAGTAAATTATTGTTAATAGCAAATTGATCATATTCATCATATGCTGTTATTTTGGCATTATAAAGTAATGCAGGAATATCTTCATTAATTTTTTGACTGTGAAATTTTATCGTAGCTTCATTATGAAGAACCATATGATTGGAGTCATAATATCAATTATACGTTTGTCGACGCTAACGGTCCCCTTCAGATACTGTAATAGTTTATAAAATCCTGTATTGTTTCTATAAATTGTTTCGTGTAATTTTTCTTCGTTTTCCAATATAAATTGGGCGGTTATTGGTTTTATTGCCTCTACCAATTCATTTTCTGTAACATTGGCTAATCCAGCTTCTAAACCATTTACTTTTATTTTTTCACTATACTTTTCCCATAATTGCTTCAAATATTCATTTGAAGACTGCTCAAACTTCTTTGACAGATGCACCGCCAATTCTTTCATTCCAGGTACACCATAAACCAATGAAAGTCCTGTACCTACTATGATTTTGGGCATATTATTTCTTGACAAATTTCTTTGTTTAATATCCTCTACGATATCATCAAAGTGTTCTGAATATATATCTAAATGTTCAATACTCATCCACTATTCGTCGCCTCTCTTATTTTGGGAATGATTCTCCTGGTATAAACTCAGATCCTGCTCATGGTATATATCCTTCAGGATACCATCTTATATCTAGTCAATCTTTAAATATCCTAGCCAGAATTGAATTAATTTGCTTTCAATTTTTCGTTCAAAATACTT
Source organism: Firmicutes bacterium CAG:194 (assembly GCA_000432915.1). Lineage (GTDB taxonomy): Bacteria > Bacillota > Clostridia > Lachnospirales > Lachnospiraceae > CAG-194. Next base: position 44,907 of record HF995252.1, on the reverse strand, counting down.
AATACAACTTTCACCCTTCGTTCCAACATATCTACAACCTGTTCCTCTTGCTCTATAGAATATATCATGTTTCCAAAATCCTCATGCCACAGTAACTCATAGGTAATCTTATCTAAATGTAATTTTATTACACTGAAATATATATAGTCCACCTTTTCTTCTGCTGACATACCAAACTCCTTGCAGAAAATCTTTGCTAAATAGTCACTGCCATCCTCATAATCCCAATTAACAAACAAGAACTCTGTTCTATTTTCTTTATCTACATTTATATGTTTTTTATATGTTACTTCCATATTTTTCACTCCAATCCCAATGAATTATTTACAGATTTTCTTTGACACTACGAACTAGCGATTATTTCTTTGTATGTGTCATCACCAATAAATCCTTTTGTAGATTAGGGTTACGGTTTTATATAATTCTGCTTTTATAATACATTTCTGTACTATCAGAAGTAAGAAGCAATCTATATATGAGTCTAAGCAACATAACGACATATGAACTGATATAGCACATATATAGAAAACTATAAAATCACACTAATAGTTGTTTTACATATTCTGCTTTATTCAAAATACTTTCCTCAGAGAAAAACATATTTGGAATTTTTAACTCTTCTTCATCATCAGAAAATCTACCTGCCATTTCACACAAATCTCCAAACTCTTTATTTTCCAGTTCAGACAACGGCCCATAATCAACCTCTAAATCATATACTCTCGTAAATTCTGAACAAAATGTCTTAACCTGATATGAGCCATCTAAAACTCCATTAATCAGGTAATATAACTGCTCTTTTTCTGTTATGCTTCTTCATCACTCCTTCTTCTTTACTTGGGTATTGCTGGCAATTTCTCATTGCCTTTCTTGCATACTCAAAGTGATACACTGTATTAGAAATTTCATCATATAACACTTCTAAATTATACATTTTCCCGTTTTTATATATAGTAGTATAATACATCGTTGCATTTGAACCTCTTGGGGCTGGAATGACTTCTCCATACCTAATTGCATCTTGCAATGTTTGTATTGGAACTTTTCTTCCATCTTCTCCCATGGATTGTAGGTGTTATTAGCTATCTGAAAGTATAACCATAATTAAAACTATTCCATATTATATTTTTCTAAATCCTGTGCAAATGTATTGTTTTCGATAAGAGCATTAACAACTTCACTCTTTTGAGATATTACTAATATTAATAAACCATCCCAAATCACAATTTCTGAAACTGCTAATGGATGTTGCAATGCTATTGGATTTTCCCAAAATCCTTTATATCCATCAGCATACGGATAGTCATATTTTAATACTTCTTCAAGTCTTATTTCTTTAGAAAAAGCAGAAAATACGCCCCATATCCATTGGAACTCCTCTTTAGCCAGTAAATCTAACAAGCCTCTTCCTTCAATCCAACAGTATTCATTATCCAAAATCTTTACTATCTCTTCATCATTTGGATAACATTCAATATTTGTAATAAGCCAATTATAGTTATCCACATCTCCAATAATATTGCAAATATCTTTTATAGAAATCTCATCATTTTTTATGATACAACCTTTCATATTTTCTCTATACTTTCTTATATATTTTGCACAAATAAGCCTTTATTTTCGCCATCTGTGCAGTGGTTAATTAAGTTACAAACAATGTCAAACTCATAATAATGGGCGAAAACTGTGTCATTTCTGGCTCAATGCACTTCGTTTTCCAGTCAGAAAGGTACACGAAATAAAACGTCATCCTTTTTTTGAAGGCGAATCTGTGTCCCTTTCTTCACTATGGCTGCTAACCTCTCATACCTTATTAAACGGTCTATTATTACCCTTTCATATTCCCTTTGCTTTTCCATAATCAGTAGAAAAATACACAACTTCATCTAATACTTTTTCAACATATATCTTCATTCCAAATAATCGCTCCTATCTATTTCCTTATACAAAAACAGCAGCAATAACACAAACACACCTCAAATCGTCTCTTCTCTGCTATTGCTGCCTTTTTTATTGATATTTTCTTTTCCCCTCATATTCCCTCTTTATCAAGATCAAATTCCCAACATCTTACGGGCTTCATCCTCAGTAATTTTTTGAGATTCCATCAGATTATGAAGCAGTTTTTTCTGCGTTGTTTCTGTTCCCTCACGTTTTCCGGCACTATATTCTGAGAGCAGGCATCTTTCATAATCTTCTCTTGCTTCACACTGCATCCGAATTTTTTCATCTTCACTTAGTTTCTTCATAGTTACTACCATGTTCTCAAATACCTCCTCTCCACTTGCTAACTGCTCCAGTTCTTCCAGAGTCTCTGCCTTAAATATACTTGCCCACTTCTGAAGTTTTTTATCAGTTTCAGATTGACTTTTTGCCTTCTCTAGCTGTGTCAAATCAAGTATTTTTATACACAGTTTGTCGGAATATAAAAATCCATCTTCCACATCCAATATCTGGTACTTCGCCATAAACTTAGGGTGATTCTCAAATAATGTGAAATCCAAGATTCCAATATGGTATGTAGGAAGCAGCATACTATAATCTTGTCCACTCTTCAAAATATCAAAAGCTCTTGCCCAATACAACAGCGATCGATTTGTCCAGTATGTCTGCTTATACACCTGTAATTCAATATTGATGATCCTTGCATCATTCAGCTTGATTTTTACATCTAAAATACAATCTTTTCCCTCAATCTCCTTGCCAAGTTCGATTGGATTTTCGATATGACAGCTTACGATATCCGCTTCGTCCATCTCCAAAAGTGTTGCTAAAAGATTTCTTAACACCTCTTCGTTCTTTTGCAGAACTGCGTGAAACATATAGTCATTCCGCATTCCGTAAAATTTTCTTTTCTCTGTCATCTGTTATGATCCTCCTTCGTTTGCTGCAGGAGCCAATCATACGTACATATACATATCCTCTCGAAACCCCTGCTTTATAAATTTGTGAAATAAAGCATGAATTTCCTGAAATAAGATATGCTTAAGACATAGAGCAGTATAACTGTTCTTTTCTGCTCAATAGACTTGATAAAAGAAAATATGCTTTGCAACAACTATATCATTGTTGCAAAGCATTGACAATTACTTCATAAAATTTTTTTCTTTCTCCCCCTGAATTGCCGAACCACATCCTGGATAGATATATTACACCACGGATACGATATGGGATAATTATCGAGTCTGGGGTTCGGCGATCTGTTTGCTTATTTTCGTCTTTTGTATTCTTGACTTGCATTAACCGATCAGTTTAAAAAGCCACCAAAGAATCGAGCAGTCCAATAACATACGTCCAACCCCCTTTACGTAAAATAAGCAGGTCAGCACAATGCTTAACCTGCTTTTATTTTATCTTGTCCGTTTTTTGATTGCGATGCCGTTCAGCCCAAAATCGCTACCGTTCAGCCCAAAACAGTCGTTTCACAGTTCATTTCCGGTATGATGATCTCTGTGATGAACCTGTTTCCTTCCACTCTTGCTTCATAAACACCACCGTTCTGCTCTATACTCATTTTGGCATTTTCAATACCAAATCCATGATCTCCTTCTGTCTTTGAAGAAATAAAGACGCCTTTTTCTTTTACCGGGTTTTGTTCAAAGTAATTTTGAACAACAACATATAATGCATCATTCAAATATTTCACCTGTACCGTTATCTCTTTCTGCTTCGTTTTCTCCGCCGCTTCAAAAGCATTGCAAAGCAGGTTGTAAAATATTGTACAGATATCATAATTTGACAGAGTAAATGGACTCTGTAATTTTCCATGCCATTCACAATGTACCTCTTTATACTTGCATGACAGATCATTTAAAATTGCCGACACCATTTCATTTCCTGTATTGATATCAAATCCTGTACGCTCCAGAGAATGACTTATTTTTTCAAGATATTCCTGCAGTTCCCCATATTGTCCCTGTTTTCCCAATATTGTCATACAATACAGATGATTTTTGATATCATGGCGGAACGCCCGTATTTCCTTATTCTTTTCCAGAAGCAATGTATAATAATTTGCCTGCGCGTCCAGTATTTTTCTGTTCATATCCTGTTCGCGTTTCAAATATTCATTTTCGCCCGTTTTATGAAACAGCAGTCCGCCAATGATCAGAAAAATAATGCCGCTGCAAATGAGCCCTCCCAGCCAGAGGTTATGGTAAATCGCCTTATATTCATTCATCATTGACAGTTGTGCACAGGTCAGATAAATGAGAGATGCCCCACCACCCAGTATATATAGTGATGCATATGCAGGCGTCGGCAAATGTATCTCCTCCCGATTTTTCTTTCGCAGCACGCCATATATGACTAACAAACCGATCAGCGTTACACTGTTTATTACAGTATACAAGAGAATATTTCCTTGTATCTGCTCCATTGTGAGGCCCAGACAGCGGATAAATACCAGTGAATTTAAAATGTCCAACATACTCACAACAATATAAATGACCGGAATCATCCAGATCTTTCTATATTCTGCCGCATTCAGGCATAATGTGAAGACCGTCAAAATGACAAAGAGCACAGACCGATTCATATTTTCCCGAAAAACAGTCAGTGTCGTAAGCAGCAGCACAGCCGCCAGATAAAAGAAAAATACCTTTCTCTTCTGCTTTATTTTAAAAATTCCGGCTGATGCTATATATGTCTTCAGGAACTCTACCGTAAACAGCAATACATTTAAAATGATCATCCCTTTTTCCTCTTTCTATAAATAGATTGCGTGTTTTTTAATATATTCCATATACGCTTTCCTTACCTCCTGCTGTCTTCGGCGGGATAAGGGAATGCGTGGCTGCAGTTCCTGCAGCACAACCTCCTGATTGCCTACATAGCGGATCGCACGCAGTGCTACCACATAGGATTTGTGCGTCTGGATAAATTCGGCCGGATCAAGCATCTCATAGATCTCCCGCATGGACGATCTGACTACCAGCTCTCCTGTCTTTGTCACGATATAAGTTTCATTATGTACGGCCTCCAGATACAGAATATCTTGGATTTTGATCCGAAATACCTTTTCTCCGGTCAGCACAAGATACTGCTGCTGAAGCTCCTCCTCTGCCGCACAAAGTGCTTCTTCAAGCTGATCTTCCCGGACCGGCTTTTGTAAATACCGGAATGCCCTGACTTTAAAGGCATCCTGCATATAATCGGTATAGCTGGTTAGAAATATCACTTCTCCGTCATATTGCAGCTCCTTTAATTTTGCTGCCAGCTCCATTCCGCTTGCCGGCGGCATCTCAATATCTAAAAAGACCAGATCATATTGGTTAAATGTATCTAACAGTCCCTCTCCTCTGAGATACATTGTCACAATACAATCCGGTCTGTGCGCTTCTAAAAGCTTTTTCAGTTGCTCCATGATGATCTGTTCATCATCACATATGGCTATATGCAGCATATTTATCACTTCCTGTTCAATCTGTCTGTATATTCCTTATATTACCAGTTCATAAAGAAATAGCAACTTTTTTTCTATTACAAATTTGTAATTTATTGCTCCACGGAAGTGATATTATTTACGTTTTAGTTTATCTCTCCAGACTGCCTGCTGCTCCATGGCAAATGAAATCCCAAGTGTTGCCAGCGGCAAAAGCAGCACCATGTAATAATAAATATAGCGCGATTTTGCTTCCCACAGAAGCTGAAACAAGAAGCCGCCGATCAGGAGCAGTGCCAGCACACAGAACAGATACTGTTCTAACATTCCTTTCTTTCCGGCTTTTCCTGTCAGGAGTCTGATACACCCCAAAAAGGCAAGCAGGTACAGTAAAAACTGATAGCTGTTCATATATGACAGATAAGGCTGATACCGGTTACCAAACATTAACTGGTATTTTCCATTGGATATCTGCTCGGTATCAACACTTGCGCGGAGTACCAGAAGAGATTCCGCCGTCGGCTCGTTCCACTGGCTGAGTGCTTTCCCTTTATAAAAGGCAAGACAGGCTTTGGGATTTTTTCCAAATTTCCGGATCCGCTCTGCCATGTAAGCTTTGGCTTCCCGGTCTACTGCTTCCGCATCATAGCCGCACTCTGCATACAGCTCCGGTCCGTAACCGTTATACCAGCCGTTCCCCCGGATATCCTCCATCATGCCCATAGCGATCCATGCAGATACCGGAATCCCATCTGAAACCTTTTCTCCCGCCCGCAGCTCATACTGCCATGTCACAAGCCCTCTGCCGGCAAATACAGCTGCAAAGGTCACAAGGATAGCTGCAAGCAACCATTTATCCCATTTTCTGATCATCATCAGCAGCAAAACAATTGCCACTGCGATCAGTACGATCATGGCATTTGCCCGGCATATGACCATCAGACATGCAAAAGCCGCCAGCCACAGCATACGCAGCTTTTTCCGATCACCCAGAAAGGATGCAAGCTGCCATAAAAAGGCAAAGGTAAAGCAGATTGCCAGAGCTTCTCCGTATAAAAAGGGCAAATACAGATAGATCGGCAGATACAACAGATAGCAGACAGAAAAGCTGCTGCTCTGCCGGATAGCATGCAGTTTTTTCAGAAAAAGTTGTCCGAAGACAAGTCCCGCCGTCATAGCAAGCAGATTGGCAAAAACAAGTGCCTTTACGTTCCATACACCGGTCAGACGAAAAACAAGCTCCGTATACAAGGTCAGTCCGAGCTGATAAGGATACTGGTCCAGATAACCGCCTGCCTGCAGCGGACTGTAATCTCCTTCTATGAACTTTGCCGCGCTGTCACAGATATACCACGGATCGCTTCCCGCCTGATAGACTGTTCCGTCCTGTATAAAGAAAAAGGCTGCCAGCACAAACATAAGGGCAAGCAGCGCCTGCAGCAGCTTCTGTTTCCGATAATGAATCTGTCTGATTCCATAAGAAACAAGTAACAGCAGGAAAAACAAAGCTGCTGCTCCCACCACCGTTTTCCAGACAGAATCCTTCTGCGGGGTTGCGATCTCCAGATATTCCACCGGGAAAAGATAGGAATAACGGAGCGCATACAAACTAAGCCCCAGCAGGATCAGACCTGCCAGAGCTATGATACATTTCATAAAAATGTCTGTTATTTTTTCTTTCATGCAGACTCCCTTTTCTTCACAACGGTACAAGCATATCGTATCTTAAGTAACAGTTACGGATACTTGTCCGGTTATTTACGGACGATATTTTAGCTTGTATACAGCTGTGCATAAAATCCCTTCTTTGCCAGAAGCTGTTCATGGTTACCCTGTTCAATGATATTTCCGTCTTTCATCACAAGGATCAGATCCGCATCTTTGATCGTAGACAGTCTGTGCGCCACGATAAAGCTTGTTCTGCCTTCCATCAGACGTGTAAAGGCACTCTGGATCTTCAGCTCTGTTCTCGTGTCGATGGAAGAGGTTGCTTCATCCAGGATCAGCATAGGCGGAAGTGCCAGCATGATACGGGAAATACACAAAAGCTGCTTCTGTCCCTGTGAAAGCATACCGCCGTCTTCTCCGATCACCGTATCATACCCCTTTGGCATACGGCGGATAAACGGATCAGCATAGGCTGCCTTTGCCGCTTCTATCATTTCCTCATCAGTTGCCTCCGGCTTACCCATTTTGATATTATCACGGATCGTACCGGATTTCAGCCATGTTTCCTGCAATACCATACCATAGGAAGAACGCAGGCTCTTTCTTGTCATATCACGGATATCTGTCTGATCGACGCAGATCTTACCGCTGTTTACATCATAAAAACGCATCAGCAGGTTGATGATCGTTGTCTTACCACAACCTGTCGGCCCTACGATCGCAATATTTTGTCCCGGCTGTACCTGAAGGTTGAAATCCTGAATCAGCTGCTGCTCCGGTGTGTAGGAGAAATATACATGTTCTGCCGTTACATTGCCCTTTGCATCTGACAGCACAGCTGCATCTTCCGCATCCGGGATCTGGGACTTCTCCTCGATCAGTTCAAAAATCCTGCCCGCACAGGCAATGGCATTCTGCAGCTCCGTAATGACCGCGGATACATCGTTAAACGGCTTTGTATACTGATTGGAATAGCTTAAAAAGCTGGACAAAAGCCCGACTGTCATCTTGCCGCCGATAACGGCAAATGCACCTGTCAGTCCGACACCTGCATATACAAGAGCGTTGATAAAACGGGTACTTGGGTTTGTCAGGGAAGAATAAAAGATTGCTTTCAGCGAACATTTCTGCAATCTGTCATTGATCTCGTCAAAGCGGGCGATTGCTTCCTCTTCCTGTCCGAATGCCTTTACGACCTTGGCATTTCCGATCATTTCATCGATCAATGCTGTCTGCTCTCCTCTGGTTACCGACTGCTCACGGAACATCGTATATGTGTGTGTTGCAATAAAGTTGGCAACAAACAACGAAAGCGGTGTTACCACAACAACCACACAGGTAATGCCGACATTGAGTGTCAGCATGATGATCAGTGTCCCCAGAATGGTCACGATACCGGTAAAGAGCTGTGTAAATCCCATCAGAAGGCCATCCGCGAACTGATCCACATCAGTGATCATACGACTAACGATCTCACCGTAAGAATGCGAATCTATATATTTCAACGGCAGATTCTGCAGCTTGTCAAAGGCTTCCTTCCGGATATCACGTACTACATGATAGGTTACTTTATTATTGATCTGGTTCATGATCCACTGCAGAACAGCCGTGATCAGAACAAGTACACCGATCGCAAACAGATAGCCCTTGATCGGTCCGAAATGCACACCGGTCTCTACGATCTGGTCAATGGCACGTCCGACCAGGATCGGTACATATAGGGTCAGCACAACAACCGCAATGGAAAAGAGGAAGGATAACAGGATCAGCATTCTGTAATGTTCCAGATATTTCCAGACTTTTTTCAGAACATCTTTCTGTTTCATTTTACTCCACTCCTTTCTTATACTGGGATTCAAAGATCTCACGGTAGATCTCACATGTCTTTAACAGTTCGTCATGCTTTCCTTTTCCGACCAGCTTACCATCGTCAAGCACAAGAATCTGGTCTGCATCCATAATGGCATTGGTACGCTGCGACACAATAAACACGGTCGGATGATCCGGCATCCGGCGGATCGCTTTACGGAGGTTGGCATCCGTTGCCATATCCAGTGCGGAAGCACTGTCATCCAGAATAAGGATCGGCGCATGCTTCATGATCGCACGGGCGATCGTCAGTCTCTGTCTTTGTCCGCCGGATAAGTTTTTACCCGCCTGGGAGATCTGCCCGTTCAGTCCGCCTTTGACACGCACAACATCCGCAGCCTGCGCGATCTCAGCCGCCTGCTGCATCTCTGCTTCCGTTGCATCACGTTTTCCCCATTTCAGGTTCTCTGCGATCGAGCCCTGGAACAATACTGCCTTCTGCAGCACCATGGCAACCTGTCTCTGCAGTTCTTTTTTCGTATAATTCTTTACATTCTTGCCATCGATCAGGATCTTTCCCTGTGTTGCATCATAATAACGCGGAATCAGATTGACAAGCGAACTCTTACCGGAACCTGTTCCGCCGATAATACCGATGATCTCTCCCTTTTTCGCCGTAAAGGAAACATCTGAAATAGCAGCCTCACTGTCTGCATGATAAGCCAGTGACACATGATCGAACACAACCGCATTTTCCGGATCTGTCACTTCTGCTTCCGTTTCTTTTTCCTGCCATTCCATGGAAGAATGGATATCAAATACATCTGAAATTCTGTTTGCACTTGCCAGTGCTTTATTGATCGTCACGATCAGATTTGCGAGCTTGATCAGCTCGACAAGGATCTGTGACATATAGTTATACAGTGCTACCACCTGACCCTGTGTCAGAATACCCTTCTGTACCTGCAGTGCACCTGTCCAGATGAGCACGATGATTGCAAAGTTGATGATGACATAGGTCAGCGGGTTGGTCAGTCCTGAGATAGAACCGGACTTTTTCTGCATTCTGGTCAGTTCTTCGTTTTTCTGTCTGAAACGTGCCAGCTCTTCGTCCTCCTTACAGAAGGCGCGGATCACACGGATACCTGTCAGGTTTTCTCTGGCGGTCAAAAGAACATCGTCCAGCTTTGCCTGTACGGATTTCATCATCGGGATATTCAGATACATGATTCCAAAGACAACGATCGATAACAGAATGATCGCACCGACAAAGCTGAGTGCTGCTTTAAAATCGATCGTAAATGCCATGATCATGGCACCGAATACAACGAACGGAGAACGCAGGAACAGTCTGAGTGCCATATTGACACCATTCTGCAGCAGGTTGATATCACTCGTCATACGGGTGATCATCGTGGAAGTTCCGATCGTATCTACCTCTGAAAAGGAAAGGCCCTGCAGATGGGAAAACAGGGCATGTCTGAGCTTTGTTGCAAAGCCGACCGCTGCCTTAGCACTGAAATACTGCGCCGTTACCGCGCAGGTCAGTCCGATGAGGGCAAGCAAAAACAGAAGCAGGCACATACGGATGACATAGCCCTTATCTGCATGTGCAATACCGGTATCGATAATAGCCGCTACGACAAGCGGTACAAACAGTTCAAAGGATGCCTCCAGCATCTTAAAAAGCGGCGCAAAAACGCATTCCTTTTTGTACTCACGCAAATAGATGAATAGTTTTTTCATGATCTTGTCCTTCTTGTAATGTCATTTTTTCTATGTTAGTATTGTGCTAAATTATAATGATGCTATACGGATTGTTACGTGCTCCGCACAGCGTGGTCTATGACTTTTGACCCTTGCATCATTATATATCAGACAGAAAGGAATTACAAATGACGAAGCTGCTATTTTCAGATATTGACGGAACACTGCTCAGAAAGGACGGAACGATCTCTCCCACTCTTGCCCGGAAGCTCCGGGAAATGGGACAGGCAGGGCATGGCATGATCCTGTGCTCCGGCCGCCCTCTCGACGGCATCCTTTTGGTGCAGTCCTACCTTGAAAGTCTCTCCATTCATTTTCCGTACTCCTATGTGATCGCTAACAACGGTGCACTGGTCTATGACTGTAATGAAAAGAAAGCAGTTCTGGAGGACAGACTGCCTATAGAGCTGATCCCGCGGGCACAGGCACTTGCAAAGCAGTACCATGTCCATCTACAGACTTATACCGATCACGAGATCGTCTGCGAAAAAGAAACACCGGAGCTTTTACATTATCAGACGCATGTGAAGATTCCTGCAATCTTTGCACCGGATTATACAAAAGCATTGTCCAGACCTCCCTTTAAAATGCTGGCGCTGAGTCTGGACGGTTCTGACGCACTGAAACAGTTCCGTGTGCAGATACAGACCGCACTCGGAGACGGCGTACAGACAATGTTTTCCGGCGCAGGGTATCTGGAGATCTTCTCCGCACAGGCAAGTAAAGGCAATGCACTGCGTTTTCTGTGCGACTATCTTTCCGTTCCTGTCAGCGATAGTATTGCTGTCGGTGATTCCGAAAATGATATCCCGATGCTCCTTGCCGCAGGGCTCGGCGCCGCAATGCAGAATGCTACCGAAACAGTAAAATCCAGTGCCGGTTTTATTACCGCACTGGATCATGAACATGATGGACTTGCAGAGCTCATCGATACTTATATTTTGTAAGCCTCGGCTTACTTATGCTTCTTTGCGTATTTTCCCGCAGCCTTTCCGGCCTCATATCCGATCTTGTTGAGACCGGTCTGGTTGATGTGGATCGCATCATAATGGTAAGCGCCCGGATTTAAGCCAAACTGATAGGCTGACTTTGATACCATGATAAAGTTTTTATTGGTATCACAAAGCTTTTTCTGCGCCTTTACGATCTCATCCGTCTGTCCGATCGCAGCCTGATTCTGCCCGATCCGGATCATAAACACTTTTTTCACGCCAACCTTTTTCATCTTGGTATAGATCTTCTTCATACGGTTGTTGTACTGCCAGCCTTCCAGCCCCTGTGCAGCATCAGATTCTCCCTGATACCATACCATATAAGTATGGCGGATCTTAATACCCTTCTTTTTCATATATTTCTTTGCCAGCCTGACACGCCGCTGCGTCTCTTTGACCAGTCCGCGGTTCAGCCATGTATTGGTAGAGGTGCCTCCCCAGCTTGCGGAAACACCGACTACCGGTATCTTTGTCTGTTTGTAATAATTGATACAAAATGCACTGACGAGCGACCCTTTTGTGCTGTATGTACCGCTGTCCTCCAGACCGTTGATCCGGTTTGTGCCTTCTCCGAACGGCTCCTTCATCGTAATACATTTTTTGGTATTGGTGGAGATATCAAATTCATAAGCTGTTCCCGTATCCGGCTTTGGTGCAGCACCGGAATTGCCGCCGGAACCGCACATATTGCTCTGTCCGGCAAAAATGATCAGATCTACCGTATCATTTACCTTTACCGTATAAACCTTTTTGGTCGTTCCGTCTGTCTGCGTGATCTTCACGGTGCCCTTTTTCCGTGCCTCAACAAGTCCGCTGTTTGCCACCGCCGCGATTTTCGGATCACTGCTTTCAAAAGTAGCCGTGTAAGGAATCGATGTGCTGACATATCTTGTCTCGCCTGCCAGCATATTGATCTTTCCCGGTACTTTCGTTACCGTATATTCGATCTGTGTATCCGCTTCCGGATCTGTTTCTTCTGCTTTTACTTCTTTGGGAAGCAAAAATACAAGCCCCAGACAAAGAAGCACCCCCGCCATCCAAATCTGATTTTTCCTTTTTCCGTTCCTTTTCATCTATAACCCTCTCCTTCATGTCCGGCAGCATATCAGAGACTCCGAACATCTATCAGTATACTGCATATAGTATAAAAAAGGAAGCAGGAGCCTGCTTTTTATGAAACCTTTGATCCTGATCGCCGGAACCATGGATGTCCACAGACGATATTATGAGCTCGTACAGAAAAGCGGTATGAACGCACAGATGCTTTCCTATCGTGCAGGGGAAGCCTTTCCATACAGCAGCCTGCAAAACCTTTCGTTTGATCTGCTCCTTCTGCCCGGCGGCGGCGACTTTGATCCCGCCTTTTATGGAGAAACAGCCGCAGGCGCAAAGCCGTCCGACGGTATGCTGGATCTGATGCAGTTTCAGCTTTTGCAGCTCGCCCTTGTGCGCAAAAAGCCCGTGATCGGTATCTGCAAAGGCATGCAGCTCATCCATGTCTTTTTCGGTGGCAGACTTCTGCAGGATCTGCCCGAAGATAACATGCATTATTATCCTTACACAATGGGGAACGCCATTCATTCCGTCCAGCTTCTGCCGCTCCCTTCCATACAGACAAACAAAGAATATGCCATGCATTTCCCATCACAGGAAAAAGCATCTGCTTCCCAACGGGAAAAGCAAATGCTTTTTACACTTCTTGCCAGATTTTCTGTTGTAAACAGCGCACATCATCAGGCTGTTTCCGATCTGCCTGACTGTCTGATCTGCCTGCAGCAATCACCGGATGGGATCCCCGAAACAATCCTGCACAAGGATCTTCCCATCATAGGATTTCAGTGGCATCCGGAGCGTCTGCCAGCCTTTTTGCCGGCTCATTTTTCTGACCTTGTATCGATTCTCCTGCGGTGGGAGACTTCCGTATATTGAATTTATTCCTTGTTTCCCAGCTTTCTTGCAATCTCTGCCACGATCTGACGGATACTTTTCTGCTGACAGTCAATGATCAGATCCGCATACTTTTCATAAAGAGGGATCCTTTCCTGATAGATGTCATATAAGGTCTGATTCTCCCTAAGCGCAACGCCGCGCTTATGCAGATCTCCCAGACGTTCTTCGATCTGTTCGTATGGCAGGGACAGGTAGATGATCGTTCCGTTTTCTGCCAGATGCTGCATGGCATGTTTACCGAACACTGCACTGCCTCCGGTCGCGATGACAGTTTTCTCTGCGTCTATGCCTGCATTCACTTCATCCTCCGTCTGTAAAAAACCGTCAAGTCCTTTTTCCGTGATGATCTCATGCAACAGTTTTCCTGTCTGCTGCTGGATCACAATATCCGAATCCATAAAATGATAGCCCAGATTTTTGGCAAGGACAACTCCGATCGTGCTTTTCCCGACACCGGGCATTCCGATTAATACGATGTTGCTCTTCATGTTGTGTTCCTTTCCTCTTATCGCTGATACAGCTTTGTCCATCCATGTTTTCCCGTCTGCCGGAATCCTGTGGAGGTTTTTCAAAATAACTATGCATCCATCTGCATTAGTTTCTTCAAAAGCTCCCAGATCCGCTGGGTGGAAGAAATGCTGAGTTTTTCTTTTGTCGTATGGATATCGTCGATATTCGGCCCGAAAGATACACAGTCGAGTCCTTCGATCTTCTGCGATAAGATACCACATTCCAGTCCTGCATGAATGGACAATACCTTTGGCTCTTTTCCCAGTACTTCCTTATAAGTGCGGACTACCTGCTCGCGCAGTTCTGAGTTCTCTTTATATTCCCAGGACGGGTACTCTCCGTTTGCTTCATATTCGCCTTCACTTTCAGCGATCATATTGCAGAGTTTTTCTTTCAACGCCTGCTTTGCCGTACTGCTGCTGGAACGAAGAGAAAAACCGGCTTTTACCTCCTCTTCCGGCTCCATATGCAGCGTTGCAAAATTCAGGGAAGTCTCTACCAGTCCCGGCAGATCCCTACTCATTGCCTGCACACCGTTCGGTGCTTCCAAAAAGAAGGACATGACACGGAAGAAATCAGATGCGTCGATCGCTTTTTCATACTGCTTTTCTGCTTTTTCGAGTCTGATCTGTAAACCGGACTCTTTCTTTGCCCATTCCTCACGGAAGGAATTTTCCACAACGCCGATCAGCTTTTTCAGTTCTTCTTCCTTTGCTCCACAGGCGATCTGCGCTTTTGCTTCATGTGGAATGACATTATCCTTTGTACCGCCGTCCATTGTGATCACACGCACATCCAGCTCACGCTCCATCAGATACAGAAGCTCGCAGAGCACCTTATTGGCATTGGCCCTGCCAAGACCGATCTCTACACCGGAGTGACCGCCCTTTAAACCATATACAGTAACAACATACTGCTCTTTATCGCCGATCTCTGTATAAGCGACCTGCCAGTTTGCATATACACGCAGACCACCTGCGCATGCCACGGTCAGCTCATCTTCCTTTTCGGAATCGATGTTCAGCATTTTCTTTCCCTGCAGCATAGAAAGATCGATCCCCTGTGCACCAAACATACCGGTTTCTTCATCTACCGTGATGATGACCTCAAGCGGCGGGTGCGGAATATCTTTGCTGTCTAAAAGTGCCAGCGCATATGCAACTGCAATACCGTCATCTGCACCAAGGCTTGTGCCTTTTGCGTAGACATAGTCGCCCTGCACAGCCAGATCCAATCCTTCCGTTTCCATATCTTTCTCACAATCCGGCTCTTTTACAGCAACCATATCCATATGCCCCTGTATGATGACCGGCTCTTTTTCTTCCATACCGGCTGTCCCATCTTTTTTGATGATGACATTGCCAAGCGTATCCTGTATATAAAACAGATTTCTTTTCTTTGCGAACTCTGCCAGATAATCGCTGATCTTCTGCGTATTGCCTGATCCCCGCGGGATCTGATCTATTTCTTCAAAAAACGAAAAGACGCTTTTCGGTTCTAAATTCTCTAACATACTATTCTTTCACTCCTTACTAAATATACGACAAAGAACACCGGAATACTCCGATGTTCTTTATTTATATCCCTATAGGATGTCCATTATGCAATCTTAGATTTTGCAATTTCTGCTAAAGACTTGAAGCCTTCTGCATCATTCACAGCCATCTCAGCCAGCATCTTTCTGTTGATGTCGATTTCTGCGAGCTTTAAGCCGTACATGAATTTGCTGTAGCTAAGACCGTTCATTCTTGCTGCTGCATTGATACGAGCGATCCAAAGCTGTCTCATCTGACGCTTTCTCTCTTTACGTCCTGCGTAAGAGGATGCCAGTGCACGCATTACAGACTGTTTTGCAACTCTATACTGATTAGATCTTGCTCCTCTGTAACCTTTTGCAAGTTTTAATACTCTATTATGTTTTTTCTTTGCGTTCATTCCGCCTTTGATTCTTGCCATTTCTATGCTTCCTCCTTACGATTTATAAATATGGTGTTAACTTCTTCATGTTCTTAACATTTGTTGCATCTGTCATTGCAGGTTTTCTAAGATTTCTCTTAGTCTTTGCAGATTTCTTTGTTAAGATATGACGCTTATAAGCTTTATTTCTTTTTAACTTACCTGTTCCTGTCACTTTGAAACGTTTTGCTGCTGCTCTGTTTGTTTTAACCTTTGGCATTTTAAATTCCTCCTATCAACTTTAGAAAATCTATTTCAACTTAAATCCGCAAATTCAAGTTAAAAGCTTTTTATGAGCGTTTCTCTGCAAGCACCATTGTCATGCTTCTGCCTTCTACCTTTGCCGGCTTTTCCACAACTGCGATCTCTGTCAGTGCTTCGGCAAAGTCATCCAGAATATGCTTGCTTGCATTCATATGTGCCATTTCACGGCCACGGAAACGAAGTGTAACTTTTACTTTATCACCCTTTGTCAGGAATTTCTTCGCTGCATTGATCTTTGTATTCAGATCGTTTGTATCAATATTAGGAGATAAACGAATTTCTTTGATTTCAATGGTTTTCTGTTTCTTGCGGGCTTCTTTTTCTTTTCTGGCCTGTTCGTAACGGTATTTACCGTAGTCAACGATCTTGCAGACCGGCGGCTTTGCTGTCGGTGCGATCTTTACCAGATCAAGTCCTGCCTCATCTGCCAGTTTCTGTGCTTCTCTTGAAGACATGACGCCAAGCTGCTCGCCTTCTTCTCCGATCAGACGTACCTCTCTGTCTCTGATCTGTTCGTTAATCATTAATTCGCTAATAGTGATACACCTCCATAAGAATCAAAATAAAAAAATGAGTGGGAACATCCACTCATGACAAAAAATGAAAACGAATATAAAACTTATCGCTGCATTCTTATATAAACACCTGACAGCCCGATTGCCTCAGGGTGAGAGTGGATACTCTGCTTTCTTTACGTGTTTCAAACACCTTAAAGAGAATAGCACAAAAGAGAACCGGTGTCAACACCATTTTCTGCTTTTGTGCTATCAAATTCAATCGCAGCATACTATCTTGTGATATTTTTTACCCATTTGTATTTCACGTAGTGGATATATACAGCCGGGATCTTCACAAATTCATCCAGTGTCAGGATAAATGCAACGAGAAGCACCGGTGCATGCCAGACAAAAGCTGCCAGCATACCAAGCGGAACGACAAAACACCAGAGTGTGACAACGTCACAGATCATACCGAACTTTGTATCGCCACCCGCCGGGAAGATACCGGAAATGATCGTGGAATTCAAAGAATTTCCGATGATATAATAAGCCGCCATACAGAGCATGAACTTCAGATAATACATTGCCTGCGGCGTCAGTGTGATCACGCGCAGTACAAGTGGGATCAACAGAAGGATCACAAGACCGGAAGCTGCCCCGATCCAGATCGACAGACGGACAAATTTACCGCCCATCTTCTTTGCCTCCTCCAGCTTGTTCTGTCCCAGTGTCTGCCCAATGATAATGGAAACGCCTGCTGAGATTCCCCAACAGAGACTGGCAATGATCGTACGCACAATGCTGGCAATAGAGTTAGCCGCGGTTGCATCGCTTCCCATATGCCCCATAATAACAGAATACATGGTCACACCGCCGCCCCAGCCGATCTGATTGACCAATAGCGGCGTTGTATATTTCCAGTAGTCCTTATGCATTTGTCTGTCCTTTATCACAAGCATATTACCGAGCTTCGGACATTTATATTTTGTAACGACAATGATAACGGCGATCGTTTCAAAGATCCTCGCACATACGGTGGCAAGTGCTGCACCTGCGATCCCCATTGCAGGCATACCGACAAGTCCGAAGATAAATACCGCATTTAATGCAATGTTCAGTACAACTGCCAAAGAGCCTATCATGGAGCTTAGCCCTGCATGATCGCATACCTTTAACAGACCGTAATAGATCTGTGTAAAGCCTGTCAGCACAAAAGATAAGGATACTGTCCGCAGATATACCGCACCTTTTTCGATCAGAACCGGATCTGCCGTGAAAATACGCATGATCTGCCCGGGAATACAGGCTGTCAGGACGGAAAACAGTATACCAACAAGCAGTGCATAGCGCATTGCGATCGTCAATATCTCTTCTACAGATTTTTTATCTCCCTTGCCCCAATACTGGGCAGCCAGAACATTAAAGCCGAATACGAACGCCCCGTAAAACAGGCTGTATACAAACGGGATCTGTGTTGCCAGGGAAGATGCCGCCAGAGAATCCTGATCCAGAAAACCAAGCATAAACGCATCTGATGCACTGACAAAGGATGCCATCAGGTACTGAAAAGAAATCGGTGCCACAATATGTAATAATTGTTTATAAATACTTTTGTCATTCTTTGTCTGCATAAGATCCTCCCTGTCAAATTCATTTCTTATCTTCATTATAGAAAAAATTGTAGTTTTTTATATAAAATTTATGCTATTTTTGACATATGTGTGACGCTGTGTATTCCATTTCTATCCATATCCTTTTTTCATTGCAATCTCCACAAGCATTACTCTGCCAACACGATCGATACACGTTTATCTACA
This sequence comes from Firmicutes bacterium CAG:194, assembly GCA_000432915.1. Classification (GTDB taxonomy): domain Bacteria; phylum Bacillota; class Clostridia; order Lachnospirales; family Lachnospiraceae; genus CAG-194. The sequence goes on along the minus strand of HF995252.1, from coordinate 26,291 downwards.
TATTCCAATGTGTCTGAAAGACTTTGTTGTTTTTCCAGATATTTTATCACTTCCTCTTCTATCAGTTCAACATATTTCTTTTTTTGCGGATATAAAACACATGGCATATCCAGCCATGCTTTTATGCTATGCAGCTGTTCCTGATCCAGCGCTTCCACGACCACCTCGTAATCATTGTAGGCAACCTCACACCGATATGGATTCACCTGCGTGCCATCAGACAGTGTTGTTTCTTTCGTCGCAGATACAATATCCCAAATACGCTGCTGTGCCTTTTCATTGACAGGGAAATAATCGGGATACGCATTTTTTATCTGATATTCCTCTCCGGTCAGATAGTACAAAAAGTCTGCACATTCCTCTTCCTGTTTGCTTCCATGTACAATCCCATAAACACCCATTGGAACGATCTCATTTACATACTGCCCGCTGCTTTTTTGTTCAAATCCGGTGTAGTCCACTGCCTGTTCTCCCATCAGATAAATCCCCATATAATCATTTGGCTCACTGATCTCTGTCACACCACAGATTGGCTTATCTGATTTCAAAAGCTCCGGTAATGATGTATTCTCTTCCGCCTCCGGCATCTCCTCCACAGTCTTTATATATTCTTTTAAGAGGTTTGTATCTACCTTCTTATTTTCCTCGTCCACAATTCCTTTTACATCCGCATATAAGAAGCTATTGCACACTTCTTCCTTTCCACCATAAAGATACAATTTTCCATTATCCCCCCGCTTATAAAATGTGCGCATTCTAAATCCCGGTATCACATAACGGCTTCCCGCCTCTGTAAGTGCCTCACGCACAGGTTTTGTCATTGCAATATTTTCATACACCCCGGAAAGATCCTCCAAACTTCCCTGATACTGTTCCATATCTTGTAAATAGCTTGAAAATAAAAGATCTATTTCCCCATCTGTGAGTGCCATGGAAAGTTGTTTCACACCCGCTTCATCTGTTCCATACTCTTTGATTGTGATCTGTACCGTATCCTGCTGCATATTATAGGCAGCTACCGCCAGCTTACATTCTCTGCTGATCGATCCCCCGCCAAGTACAAGCTCTGTTTTCTTCAATCCTTCTGTATTCTCATTCTTTCCTGCTACACGGCAAATATAAATCCACTGATTTGCATTCATATCAAGTCCATCCCTTGCAGCCAAAAGCAACGTGCCATCCGGAAGTTCACAGACTGTCTGCACCATTTCGCTATTCATTCCTATATCTCCCAATGCAAAGACTAAAGCTGCTGTTCCATTTTCCACATGCCACAGCTTATTGGCACATAAAAGCAAGGTATGATCAGACGGCAGGGCACGCATATCCCCATTCTCCTCCCTGTCTTCCAACAGATAGATTATTTTTTTCTCGTTCAGATCATAAACAGACATTCCGCTTTCCGAAAGTCTAAGACATGCTATCCCATTTTCAGTACCGGTAAAGCCTAAGATCATCCCCTGACAGACATCCTCTTTTTTCTTACCATTCTGGTCAATCGATAAAACAGAATTGGCACCTGCTATGTAGAACCCACCATCAAATGCCTGCAAACCAAATACCCCCGCTTCCAATTCCTCTGATATTTCCTGTAAAGATATCGTCTGGTCTACGTTTCCTTCCTCATCACAGATCATAATCTGATATGCGGCTGTCCCATCTTGCTCCTGATATCTCCATAGCAGAGCAAATGTGCTTTTTTCATTAGAACTTGATATATTGGAAAGCGCATATACAGTTCCTTCTTTTTCAAAAGGCAGGGAAAGCTGTTTTACCTCATTATTTTTATCTATCCTGTAAATCTCAGGATAAATCTTCTGTTTCTCATCTGTTCTCAATGGCGAAGCGGCTATATATACATATTGTTCATCACCACACATACCTGTGATGGGTGGCAGATCGGAAACATCCAGTTTTTCACTTGTATATGCCGTTGTCACCTCTTTGGTGGTATCAAATGTGACCTCTTTTCTGCCACAGCCTGTTAAAACGAACAGTGACAATAAAAATATGATTATCTTCTTCATATGTATTCCCCCTATTGAAAAACCCCCTTTCACATGGAAAGGGGGCTCCCGTATGCCTTCATTTTATCGTTCTCTAAAGGTTGCGCAGCTTGTCTGCTGACAATCGCAGGCATTGCTTCCACCGATCTTTACATTATCGGCGTTGCATTTATAATCGGAATTATAAATACATTTCACTGCCTCGCAGTCGATATCGATCATTTTGCTCGGATGCTCCAAAGCACTCAGGTACTGATCGCCCTTTGCTTCTTTAAAGGAATCGCAGCATGTCTGTGAACAGTCACAGGCACTTTTACCACCGACACTGATATCGCCCTTGCAGCAGCAGTTTTCTTTGTTATAGGTACAGGTACGCACATCACATTTTAAAGTAACCATTTTTCTTCCTCCTTCCGGGTTTTCCCGTAGAAGTAGTATGTGCTTTTTCATGTGATTTTATACGATACCCCTGTTTAAAAGCATTTTGACTTTTCCGAATTATTCATTCTCATCAAAATCTTCTTCCAGATCATCCGGCAGCCATGTATTGCCATTATTATTGCCACAGCTTACTGTAATGCCATGTGTGAGAGGTGCCTTCATGAGACCATACAATACACCAAGTAAGAAGATGACAAGTGCAGCCAGCCAGAAATCTGTCTTTAACAATGTGATCTCGCCATCAAACAAAAGCTCCATTTTTTCTTTTACCATTTTTTTAAATTGAAGCATGTGTCACCTCCTGCCTTCCGGCACTTATTTATTTCTTCCACAACATTTTTTGTATTTCTTGCCACTTCCACAAGGACATGGATCGTTAGGATAGATCTTCTGCTCTTTTACGATCGTTGTAGAGCTCTTCTGCTCTTTGTAAAGTGCTTTTCTTGTTTCCTCATCGAAGATCTTTTCCCACTGTGGCAGACCGTATAACCAGTCAGCTTCTGCACCAACCATGTTTTTGTACAGAAGTGCTTTGTCAAACTTTAAGCTGACAGGTGTATCTTCTTCCATCTCTTCGATCGGATTTGCTTCTACCAAAGAATCATTGATACCATCCAAAAAGCCTGTCATTGTCATGATATCTACATTATATTTTTCAGCCAATTCTTTTACTGTGCCCCTTACTTCTGTATCAGGATCTTCCAGAAGCTGTGCATAAATTTCTTTTTCTTTCAGAAAATATTTCTGCCAAAGTCTTTTTAAATCACCCTTGTTTGCTGTTTCTGAATACGCCATAGAGCGCCACTGTTCTAATAATGCCATTTTTGTATACTCCTTATTTCTTCTTCCATTCGTTCTTGCAGGCTCTGCCTGCTATATACCAAGACAGTATATACTATTTTGCCCTATTTTTCAAAGGTTTTTTACGGCTTTGCGTAAACTGTCTCGTTTTTCCGATTTCCCTTTTCATCTACGGTTTCGATCTGCACATAGTAGCTTCCGTCTTTTTCCTGTGGGAAACGGATCTCCGTATGTGTATTTGTCGTATCGCTGTTATAATCCACCCATGCATAACCGTCACGCAGATCGATCTTCATATACTCATAATATGTCCGGCTTTGATCCACCTTATCATACAGCACATATTTATTTAACTGGAAATCATAATATTTCGCTTCCATCGCCTTGGAACGTTCTTCATCCGTCAGCGTACTGTCCATATCCACGTAGTCATTTGTGTAATGTTGTCTCTGCTTTTTGGATAGATTTTCCAGCATCTGACACTGTTCATATAAGGAAGCGTTGTTAAATTTATCATAAAAATGATTGATCCTGATATCCAGTCCTACCTGATACAGCCGCGGTCCCAGCACAATAACTGCCACAAGCAAAAGGGCGGCGATCACCGCATAATACCGGTGCAGCTTTTTCTGCTCATATGCATACCAGAACGGTTTCCGTTTCAGTGTTTTGGTTGTCTCCTGCTCACTGTACAGAGAATCCATATCCATATCGGAAGGCAGAAGTGCTTTCCGAAACGTCTCCAGATCCTCGTATCTGTCAAAATCATAAATAGAAGCCGCCTTCATGATGGCTTCACTCTGGAAATCCATGATCCGTGTCTGCATCTGCTGCGGCGGTGTACTTTCCTTTTCTTCATTGATCCGCTCATAATAAGCCGGCAGTTTTTCTCCCGTTACATAGCGGTACAAAATAGCCGCCATGGCATACTGGTCTGTTTTGCTGCTTCTCTTGGCTTCCGGCAGATAAAGCTCTACCGGCGCATAACCGTCCTGCCGCACGCCCGGATCTTTTAGCTGCGGGGCAGCGATATCCTCCATCGGATTGGTAAAGCCGACAATTACGGTCTTCCTGTCTGGCAGCACCATAATCTGCTGCGGCGAAAGTGCCAGATGGCAGATGCCGTCCTGATGCAGTTTTGCCAGAGTCTGTATGACAGGTGCGAGCAGCTTCATCAGATCTTCTACGGTAAACTTGGCACTGTGACGCTTTAACAGATACTTGTCAAGTGTCATACCTTCCACATATTCTTCTATGCTGTATACAGTTCCGCGTTCTTCCAGAAAAGTCAGTACATTGGCGATCCCTTCCACCGGATACATACGGATCAGCTTCTTTACCCGGCCGATCACATGCTCCTTCATGGATTCAAACAGAGCTTCATCGGAAAGCTTCTTGCAGTCCAGATGATAGTCATGCAGCCTGTCTCTTTCCACGATATCAACAGGAAACAGTTCCCTGATGACAACTACTTTTTTACGGAATGTATCATAACCTTTGTAGGTAACCATAATGCCGTTATTCCCCAGAAGTGAATCGATCCGGTATCTTCTGTCTGCCAGTGTCATCCCCGGCTGTAACAGATGCGCTTCTATTGTTATTTTCTTCTTCATACCCCAAACTCCTTTGCATTCCTTAGTATAGCATTGCAGCGTGCATTAAACAACAGTCCCTGTTGTTATTTGTTTATTTTGCCATGCACGATTTGTTTTTTGACCACAGAAGCTTTCTATGTTAGTATAGTACAATACAATTATTATTTCAGGCATACTAACCGAATGATCCGTATTACAGCTTTATTCTGTTTTTATGCTGCCCGATATCGAAAGGAAGGATTCTGTTATATGTATTCCAAAAAGCAACGTATTCTGGCGATCATCGGAATCGCCGCTCTGGTACTTCTTTATATCATCACACTCATCTGTGCCATCTTCAATTTCGACGGCGCGGGCAGAATGTTCAAGGTCAGTCTGTTTGCAACGATCTTCATTCCGATCATCCTCTGGCTTTACATCTGGATGTATGGCAAGCTGACAAACAAGCATACCATTGCCGATTTTGACAATATGCCTGCCACAAAAGCCATCAAAGACCAGAAACAGAAAGAAGAAGCGGAACAAGTGACGCTTTCCAAAAAAAACACCAGATCCTGAATTCGGGATCTGGTGTTTTTTCGTATACTCTTTATCTATTATTTCTTCAGTGAACTTTCTCTGTAGATGATATCATTTCTGCCCGGTCCGTTACTTACCATTGTGATCGGGTAACCAATCTGTTCCTCGATAAATTCCACATACTTGCGGCAGTTCTCCGGCAGATCTTCAAACTTCTTAATGCCTCTGATATCTTCTCTCTGGTTTTTCCAGCCCGGTAATACTTTCAGAACCGGTTTTGCTTTCTCCAGATCATGTGTAACAGGGAACTCTGTTGTCACTTCTCCGTTGATCTCATAACCGACACATACCGGAATTTCATCCAGATAACCAAGTACATCCAGAACCGTAAATGCAACATCTGTTGTACCCTGCAGACGACAGCCGTACTTGGAAGCAACACAGTCAAACCATCCCATTCTTCTCGGACGTCCTGTTGTTGCACCAAACTCACCGCCATCACCACCGCGGCGTCTCAGCTCATCTGCTTCGTCTCCGAAGATCTCGGATACAAATGCACCACCGCCGACTGCGGAAGAATATGCCTTGCAGACTGTGATGATCTGCTTGATCTCGTATGGCGGGATACCTGCACCGACTGCACCGTAAGCTGCCAGTGTGGAAGAAGAAGTTACCATTGGGTAAATTCCATGATCCGGATCCTTTAACGTACCAAGCTGACCCTCTAACAGGATGTTCTTTCCTTCCTTGATCGCCTTGTCAAGATATAAAGAAACGTTGCATACATAAGGTTCTACCATTTCCTTATACTCTTTCAGTGTCTGCATCAGCTCGTCCGGATTTAAAAGCGGTTTATGATATAAATGCTCCAGTAAAACATTCTTTGTCTCACATACACGGACAACCTTTTCTCTCAGCTCGTCCTCATCTTCAAACAGCTCGCTTACCTGGAAACCGATCTTTGCATACTTATCGGAATAGAAAGGTGCGATACCTGATTTTGTGGAACCGAATGACTTACCGCCAAGACGTTCCTCTTCATATTGATCAAATAAAATGTGATATGGCATCACCATCTGACATCTGTCAGAAACCAGAAGCTTCGGCTTTGGCACATCGCGGTCTGTAATAGATTTCATTTCATTGAATAAAACCGGAATGTTCAGTGCAACACCATTACCGATAATACTTGTTGTATGTCCGTAGAACACACCTGACGGTAATGTATGAAGTGCAAACTTTCCGTAATCATTTACGATCGTATGTCCGGCATTGGCTCCACCCTGAAAACGGATGATGATATCTGCCTCTTTTGCCAGCATATCTGTAATCTTACCTTTTCCTTCGTCGCCCCAGTTAGCGCCTACAACTGCTTTTACCATAGTTCACATTCTCCTTTTAGCAGAAATTCTAAAAATCAAGCTGCCCGCAGGCAGTCCCTTTTTTGATACAGATATAGTATATACTATATTGATTCATAAGTAAAATCAATATTTTTTATATTTGCCATAATATATGCTTATTTATCAGTCTTATGTAAAGTAAATAGTTTTTTCCGCAGGAGATTCCGGACATTCATTGAAATCAAGGATAATTTCTACTATAATGAATCATACTGTCAGAAGGTTTATTACCTCTATCCGTTGACTAGTAATACCTATTTTTAATGAAGGAGATTTATCATGCAAACAAATACACGATCCGCCATAGATGCACTCTCCGTACTGTCCCAGAGTGCCCATTCCCCGTTCCACTGCTGTAAATACTGCGAGGACACGCTCAAGAAAGCCGGCTTTCTTGCACTTCCCAAAAATGAGCCGATTTCCCTTACACCCGGCGGAAAATATTATATCGATCTTTACGACGCAACCTGCATTGCCTTTACGGTCGGCAAGAAAGTCTCTGCAGGCAAAAAGCTGCCAAAGCTGCGTATGATCACGGCGCATACAGACTGGCCTTCTTTTCTGATAAAACCACAGCCTGAGCTGACACAGGGAAGCTATGGCAAACTCAATATCGAGCCGTATGGCGGCGCTGTATATACAAGCTGGCTGGACAGACCGCTCGGCATTGCAGGCAAAGTCTGTACAAAAGGAAAAGACGCTTTCCATCCGGTCACGCATCTGATCGACTCCAAGAAGCCGGTTGCTATCATTCCGGGACTTGCCATCCATATGAATCCGGAGATCAACAAGGGCATACAGCTTAATCCGCAGCTCCAGCTTCTGCCGCTTGTAGCGCGCCTTGGAGCAGATGAAAAATCCGATTATTTCCTGCACTATCTGGAGCTGCTCACAGGCTGCAAGGCAGAAGACATTCTGGACTATGAGCTGTTTTTATACAATGCGGATCCCAGTGCAGAAGTCGGGCTGAACGGCGAATTTTTCTCTTGCCCGCGCATCGATAATTATTCCAGTGTACAGGCTGCTTTATCCGCCCTTCTGCATGCTGATACCAAAGAAGATCATATTTGCATTTCCGCCTTTTATCACAATGAGGAGATCGGCAGTGCTACCAAGCAGGGCGCAGGCTCTGTCATGACAATGGATCTGTTAAAGCGCATCTTTGCTGCGCTCGGTTTTTCGGAGGAAATGCTTTCCTGCACGATCGCAGAGGGGCTCTGTCTTTCTCTGGATGTTGCCCATGGCTTACATCCGAATTATCCGGATAAAAATGATCCGACCTGCCAGATCTGTCTCGGCGACGGTGTTGCACTGAAATTATCCGCCAGACAGTCTTATGCAACGGATTCTTCCTATGTCAGTGTGATCGAAGGCATCTGCAGACAGCACAACATTCCATACAAGAAATTTGTGAACCGCTCCGATCAGAGAGGCGGCTCCACACTTGGCAGCATTACATCCGCCAAGCTGGCAATCCCGTGTGTTGATGCAGGCGTTCCGATTCTTTCCATGCATTCCGCCAGAGAACTCATGGCATGCACTGACCAGGAAGCCTTATGTGCGCTTGCTGCGCAGATGTTCCGTGGCTGACCCTGAAAGGAGCCATGCGGTAAATATGCAATACAATATGAGACATTATAGTACAATCTGCACCATTCCTAAATTAAAAAATTAAGCAAATATAAAAAATTTATAAAGAATTAAGATTTTATTTATCAGATAACGTCGACATGATTTTATTCATATGATAAGCTATAGGAGAACATTCTTATAAGGGAGGAAATTCACATGGACAATTATTATTCTGCTGTAGGGGCAGGCATTGGTACTGCTTACTATCTTTTCATACTGGTATTTTACATTGCATGTGTGATCGGTATGTGGAAGATGTTTGAGAAAGCCGGCAAACCGGGCTGGGCAAGCCTGATTCCGTTTTACAACCTCTACTGCGTGTACGACATCGGCTGGGGCACAGGCTGGTTATTCTTACTGACCTTTGTTCCTTGTGTTGGCTTCATCTTTGATATCATGCTTTCTTTCAAGATGGCAAAAGCTTACGGACAGGGCACAGGCTTCGGCTTCGGTATTCTTTTCCTGAAACCGATCTTCTACATGATCCTTGGTTTCGGCGATTCCGAATACATCGGTCCACAGTAAACTACCGCTTATTCAGATCTTAATAATTCTAACAGACGGGCAGCTGCCATACTTTTTGGCAGCTGCTTATTTGTTACTACACACATATGCCGCTTGGGCAGCATCTGGTGGAAACGGAGCGCAAACAGCCTTCCTTCTTCCAGATAGGGCTGCGCAAAATCGCGCATCACACATCCAATCCCCAGATTTCTCAAAGCAAACTGCACGATCATATCAGACGTTGCAAGTTCAAATTCAGGATTTAAGGATACACCGTGTTTTTCCAGCACCTGATCGACATATTTTCTTGTACTTGTATTTTTTTCCAGAAAAATAACCGGATAATCAGGCAGCTCATGCAGATCAACCATATGATTTTTCAACTGGGTATAGCGGTGCGCCGCCACAAAGATATCCTCCACCTCACGCACGACCTGGATGTCCATTGTCTCATCTTCTGCAAAGGGCTCCGTTACAACACCGAAATCAATCTTACCTTCTTTCAGATACATCAATGTCTCGGGGGTCGGGCCGTTCGTGACATGTACTTTGATCGCCGGGTATTTCTGGTGAAACAGATCCAGATACGGAAGCAGGTAAAACTGCAGTGTCATATCGGAAGCACCGATCCGGATCTCACCCGATTCCAGATTTTTCAGTTTGGAAAGCACCTGTTCCCCCTGCTGCATTTCTTCATATCCCTGTTTGATATAGGAAAACAGTATTTCTCCCTCCGGGGTCAGGCGGATTCCTCTGGCACATCTGACGATCAGCTTTGTATCCAGTGCTTTTTCAAGCTGGCGCATTGACTGGCTGACCGCCGGCTGTGAGATCATCAGTCTTTCCGCTGCAAGTGTCATGCTCTGACAGACCGCTACATAATAAAACACTTTATAATATTCCAGATTTGTCGTCATCATCTTTCTCTCCATATATCTTTTGCCAGCATTTCAGGCAGTTTTCTATTTTCTTAATATAGTTCATATTTTTTTAAAAATTAAAACACAAATTGAACACACTTTCCAAATATACTAACAGCATCAGAGATGAAGAAAACCCCTCAACCCTCTCATCTTTGATAAGTGTTTCAACTCTTTATATTTTTTCATGAATCCCTCATAAGAAAAAAGGAAGCGGTTTCCACCCCTCAGGAAACCGCTTTCTTTTTGTCTTTCAGACTTTATACGTTGATCTCTGCTTTAACACCAAGCAGAGCTTCATTTTCTTTCAGTACCGGCCTGAGTACCTGCTCGATAAACTTAGTTACCTGGATCGGTGCTCTGCCTACATATCTTGCAGGCTCCATGCTGCTTTGCAGATCTTCCAGTGTCATCGGGAAGCTGTCATCCGCAGCGATCAGTTCAAGCAGATTGTTGTCCCTGCCTTCCTGCTTTACATTCTTTCCTGCTTCCATGGAAAGCTGACGGATCTTCTCATGCAGCTCCTGTCTGTTGCCGCCCATCTTGACTGCATCCATCATGATATTTTCTGTTGCCATGAACGGAAGCTCTGCCATCAGATGCTTTGTGATAACTTTGTCGTAAACAACCAGACCGTCTACTACGTTCAGGCAGAGATCTAAAATACCGTCGATTGCCAGAAATGCTTCCGGAATGGAAAGACGCTTATTTGCAGAATCATCCAGTGTACGTTCAAACCACTGTGTTGCGGAAGTGATCGCCGGATTTAAAGCATCGATCATCACATAACGGGATAAGGACGCGATACGCTCACTTCTCATCGGATTTCTCTTATATGCCATTGCAGAGGAACCGATCTGATTCTTTTCAAAAGGCTCTTCCACTTCTTTTAAGTGCTGCAGCAGACGGATATCGTTGCTCATCTTATGTGCGGATGCTGCGATACCTGCCAGTACATTGCAGACTCTTGTATCTACTTTACGGGAATAGGTCTGTCCTGATACCGGATAGCATTCCTCAAAGCCCATTTTCGCCGCGATCATCGGATCGATCTTGTCGATCGTTTCCTGATCGCCGTTAAACAGCTCCTGGAAGGATGCCTGTGTACCTGTCGTGCCTTTTGAACCGAGCAGCTTTAAGGTAGAAGCCACATAATCCAGATCGGAAAGATCCATGACAAATTCCTGCGCCCAGAGTGTGGCACGTTTGCCGACTGTTGTAGGCTGTGCAGGCTGGAAATGGGTAAATGCCAGTGTCGGGAGTTCTTTATATTTATCCGCAAATTTTGCAAGCTCATCGATCACATTGACCAGCTTCTTCTTAACAAGCTGCAGCGCCTCTGCCATGACAATGATATCGGTATTGTCACCGACATAGCAGGATGTTGCGCCAAGATGGATGATACCTGCTGCCTTCGGGCACTGCTGTCCGTATGCGTATACATGGCTCATTACATCATGTCTGACCTGTTTTTCGCGTTCCTTTGCCACATCGTAATTGATGTCGTCCAGATGCTCCTTCAGCTCATCGATCTGCTCCTGTGTGATGACCGGTTTGCCATCCTGGGACAATCCCAGCTCCATCTCTGTCTCTGCAAGTGCAACCCAGAGTCTTCTCCATGTTCTGAATTTCTTATCAGGCGAAAAAATATACTGCATCTCCTTGCTGGCATAACGCTCTGAAAGCGGGCTTACATATCTGTCATTACTCATCTCTTTCTCCTCATCTTTACTCATCAAATTCTCCGCGGATATCATCCTGCGGTGGTTCCATTGGGTATTTCCCGGTAAAGCAGCCGGTGCAGATCTCTCTGCCGCCTACGATGTCGGGCAGTCTGTCCAAAGACAGATAGGCAAGGGAATCCGCTCCGATAATCTGCCTGATCTCTTCCACAGATCTGTTATAGGCAATGAGCTGTTCTCTCGCCGGTACATCGGTTCCGAAATAACACGGCCATAAAAACGGCGGGGGGGAAAAACTAAAAACCCCGGCCATAAAAACGGCGGTGAAGAAATCCTGACATGCACCTCTTTCGCACCTGCATCACGCAGCAGCTTTACAATACGGTCGGAAGTTGTTCCGCGGACGATCGAATCATCGATCATGATGACACGTTTGCCAGCAACAACCTCTCTGATCGGATTCAGCTTGATCTGTACACTGCTTTCCCTGTTTTTCTGCTTTGGCTTGATAAAGGTTCTTCCGACATAGGAATTCTTTACAAAAGCAGTATTATACGGAATACCTGACTGCATGGCATATCCCATTGCAGCACAGTTACCGGATTCCGGTACACCTGTTACAATGTCTGCTTCCACCGGACTGTCCATTGCCAGATATTTACCTGCCATAATGCGGGAATGATAGACGCTGCAGCCATCGATCAGGCTGTCCGGTCTTGCGAAATAAATGTATTCAAAAACACATCTTGCATGCTGCTCTTTTAAAATGCAGCAGCTCTTGTCGGATTCAATGCCCTTTTCCGGTGAGATCGTTACAATTTCGCCGGGTTCCACATCCCGGATAAATTCTGCACCGATCGTATCAAGGGCACATGTCTCAGATGCCAGTACATAAGCATTATCACGTTTTCCGATACAAAGCGGACGGAATCCGAACGGATCTCTCGCACCGATCAGCTTACGCGGGCTCATAACGATCAAAGAGTACGCACCCTTCAGCTTCTTCATGGCACGTCCGACTGCTTCTTCTACTGTTTTGGAATTCAGACGCTCTCTGGCGATCAGATAGGCAATGACCTCTGAATCGATCGTTGTCTGGAAAATGGCTCCTGTATATTCGAGCTCTTTGTGCAGCTGGGGTGTATTGATCAGATTACCGTTGTGCGCCAGTCCCAGTGTTCCTTTGACATAATTCAGGACAAGTGGCTGCGCGTTTTCGCGGGTTGAACTGCCGGCGGTCGAATATCTGACATGTCCGACACCGATGTCTCCCTTTAATTTCTCCAGCACTTCCGGGGTAAAGGCTTCATTTAAAAGCCCCATATCCTTATGACTGGAAACCTTTCCTTTTGGGCCGTTTGTTTCACTGACAGCAATGCCACAGCTTTCCTGTCCTCTGTGCTGCAGTGCAAACAATCCGTAGTAGATACTTGTTGCGACATCGCCACCTGAAAAATCATACATGCCGAATACGCCGCATTCTTCCTTTAAGTGTTCTAATTCTGCCATTGTTTTCTCCACTTTCTTAAAAGATTGTTGTCTGGTGTATCTCTTACCTTCCCTAATTGTATATAAACAAAAAACATTATAATCGTTTCCGCTGCAAAGTGCAATCAGCTATCCTACAAATTTGCCGATAAAGTCCCTGACTCTTTCATTTTCGGAATGGAAGATCTCATCCGGTGTCCCCTCCTGTACACAGACACCGTTTTCCATAAAGATGATACGATCGGAAAGCTCTCTTGCAAACTGCATTTCATGTGTCACGATGATCATTGTCATCTTTTCTTTTGCCAGTTCTTTGATGACCTTTAAAACTTCCCCTGTCAGCTCCGGATCCAGCGCACTTGTCGGTTCATCGAAAAACAGGATCTTTGGCTGCAGCGCCAGTGCTCTTGCGATCGATACACGCTGCTGCTGTCCGCCGGAAAGCTGATACGGATAAGCATTTTCCTTTTCGGAAAGTCCAAGCTGCTCCATCAGCTTACGCGCACGCTTCTTTGCTTCTTCCTTTGGCACCTTATCTACACTGACAGGTGCATCCATGATATTTTTCAAAACGCTGTAATGCGGAAACAGATTGAAATTCTGGAATACAAGCCCGAAATAATGATGAATCTGTTTCAGTTTTTCTTTGGATGCATAAACACATCTGCCGTTTTCACTTTTTGCCGCGTACTCTCCCAGATAGGAAAGCTCGCCGTCATCCATCTGCTCGAGCATCGTCAGGCAGCGCAGGATCGTTGATTTTCCGCTGCCGGAAGGACCGATAATGGAAACAACTTCTCCTTCCTTTACAGAAAGAGAGAAGTCCTTGATGACTTCCAGCTCATCAAAGGATTTTTTTAAATGCTTCAGTTCCAATAAAATCATATCTTTCTCCTATCTGTAATAAGCCATTTTCTTTTCCAGTGTTTCCATGACAAATGCAACAAGCAGGTTAAAAAGATAATAAAACACACCTGCTGCCATCAACGGTACGATCGTTGTCTGTGCTGCTGCCACCTGTTTTGCCAGTGTGAACATTTCCGTCACGGCAAGTACAAATGCAAGGGAGGTATCCTTGACCAGTGTAATGACCTCGTTTGTCACAGCGGGCAGGATCCGCTTGATGACCTGCGGCAGAATGATCTTAAAGAAAGTCTGTCCCTTGCTGTAGCCGAGGATCTTGGCAGCCTCATACTGTCCTACCGGGATGGACTGGATACCGGAACGGTAGATCTCCGCAAAATAAGCTGCATAATTTAATACAAATCCGATGATGACCGCGATCATACGATATCCTGATGAAATGCGGATGCGGAATATGTAATACGGAGCAAAATAAACTACAATAAGCTGCAGCATAAGCGGCGTTCCGCGCATGATGGAAATATAGATTTTTGTGATTGTCCGAAGCAGACCGTTTTTTGACATGCGTCCAAAAGAAATAACCAGTCCGAGCGGAAGCGAAAATAACAGTGTCAGGAAAAAAATCTCTCCTGTTACAAGCATCCCCGTAGCTAATTGCCCAAGCATTGTTCCAAAACTCATAAAACTCTCCTTATGTAAAACCTTGATATTTTATCGTAGTAGCACTTTACCATAGTAAATCAAGCACGGTGTAATGGTACCATTCCTGCCATACTCTGTCAATCTGCTTTTCTCAGCTTTCTGCTTTTTCTTCATAGGCAGAAACCATTTTCAGAATCTGTGCTGCATATTTCGGATACTCCGTTACCAGCTTTTTGATCTGCTCCTGTGCTTTTTCCGCGTTGTCGGTATTGAATTCCATCTGCTTTCTGAGCTGCTGTCTGCGCAGGATCATAGCATGCCTTACCTCGACCATTTCTTTGGGATCTAAGATCGCACCGGTCTGGTGCAGCCAGATCATCGGATCATGCAGACGATATTTTTTCAGGATACGGATCAGATCCTCCTGTCCGAAGGACAGCTCCTGCATCGTCTGTTCCAGCTTTTTCCGTTCCACCTGCTCCGCCTGGTAAGCCTCCAGCAGACTTTTCAGCTCCTCCCCGGAGGAAATACCGAATTTCAGATAATAATAATCCAGCAGATTTGTATTATTGACATACCGGATCTTCACACGGTTCTGCAAAAGGATCACTCTGTTCAGACTGCCTGAAGACAATCTGTCCTCCTGTGCTGCATCCATATATTTCATATACATTGCCACCAGTGCGATCGCACAGACTGCTGCCGTCAGAATATAGCCCATCTGTGTCTGCATTTCAAAGGCAAACTGCATGATCAAAAGGATCACGATACAGAAAAAGACCGCCGCTGTCGTGATAACCGCCATGCCCCGCAGGTTTTCCATTGCCGTCTTTGCTTCCTGCCTTCTGAACAGACATGCCTGCTTTTCATTTTCCAGTCTGCTCAGATCGTTTCGGATTGCTTCCTGATACTGTTCCGCTTCCTGCAGGCGCGTCAGGCTGTCATGTGCATCCTCAGACAGACGCTCCATTTTTGCATAATCTGCATCGGACATATGTCTTTTCTTTTTTTCATACCGGCTCTTGTCCTCTTCCAACAGATGCACTGCCTTTGCACAGTCTTCCAACTTCTCCCTGTCTTCACCGGAAATATAATCGATCAGTTCCATGTCCCTCAGATACAGATCGACCATGGCGTATTCGGCTTCACACTCGCTGATCTGCTTCTGCGCATCAGCGATCTGTGTCAGCAGACTTTCCACATAGCCTGTCCGCTGCTGTTCATCCTCCAGATCCGTTTCATGTTCCGTAAGTCCATATGCTGCTCCGTCTGCTTCATCCGGCAGTTCTTCTTTTTTCTTTTTTCTGCGTCTAAACAATCTGTTCCAAAACTTCATTGCTTACTCCCTTATACAGATTCCGGCTGTTCCATCATGACACGATATGTTTCCCGGAGACTGTCCATATCAGGCAGCCCTTCCATCTGCTTCAATGTATCTTCCGCTGTCTGCAACGCACTTTCATATTCCTGTTCTACAGTCAGCGCACTTTCATAATATGCTTCATGCTCCGTAATAAAGCGGACAAATTCTTCCTTTGTCATCTGCATTCTTCTGCAAAGCAAATAGAGATGAAGCGCTTCTTTTCTGCCAAGCCGGTAGCTTTCCATAAACTGCGCTTCCGCAAGCCCGTATTCAAAAAGCTGTGCCATACATTTTCCGATCTGTTCAAGCAATACCGCCTTGTTTTCCTGCTCCGTCTCTTCCCGCAAAAGTTCCCGATACAGCGTGATCGCCTGCATATATGCCTTTTGTGAGTACAGACCGTCTGCCTGCTTCTGCTTTCTCTTAAGCGGTGTCAATGTCTCGTTTTTCGTCAGTGTTTCCATCAGCTCCGTCATTTTATCAGCAGAAACATAGGCCGCTTCTTCCAATATCATCCGGCAGAAGGTATGCAGACTCCCCTGAAAATGCAACAGCTGTCTTAAGCTTCCTGCCAGATCAAAAAGTTCCATCTGTTCCACTGCATCTGCCAGATCTTCCCGCATAAACCTCTGATCCAGCATGTCCGCATGTACCGTAATATAATAACACAACTCTTCCATAGAAAAAATATCTGTATGCATGGCGACCTGATATGGCTTTTGCAGCCTCTGTCCTATGCAGACATAACATGCATTTTCCTGCTCATCAGCATCTGGCAGCTCTGCCAGACGGATTGCTTTTGTAAACGGTTCCCTGACAGGTACAAAGAAACTGCCAAATCCATGATCCAGCACCGTAAGCTCCAAGGTTTCCTTATCCTGCATGGAAAAAGCAAGCTCCAGAAGGCAGCTTCGATATGGTCTTTTGAGTCCGTCCAGACCGATCACGATCTCTTTTTTCCCTCCACGGATCGGTACAACCTGCAGCCGGATCTCATCTGTATCTTCTATATAAAAAGCGAGACTGCCTGCCGCCTCATACCAGTTTGTCCCCGCATCCAAAAGCGGGCAGTAGATCTCCTCCGTTTTGTCATACAGCCTGATCCCTACATTATACTGCAGCATATCCTTGCCCAGATACAGGAAATCTTCCGATGCTTCTCCCTTCCAGATCCGTTCCGCTGCTGCAAAACAGGCACCCTTTCCAAACAGGTTGTCTCCCGCAAACACCTTACGGTTTCTGCAGATCACCTTGAGCGTTTCCTGATACCAGTCTCCGTGAAATCCATCGCCGATCAGATACAAACTTGTTACGATCCTGCCCGCCGTATAGTCCTGCATATATTCCGCCAGTTCCTGATCCAGTTTTGCAAGTTCTCTGTCATGCTCCATGATGGATGCATAATGTTTCTTTTTATAAAGATCCGTTTCTGTCGTCTCTATACTCACGACAACAGGTCTTGTTTTATGGTTCATTTCCACACGGTATATCACGAGCTGCTCCGAAGTCAGATCCAGAACCTGCGTCTCGTATCCCATAAGCCTTCTGGGCTGATGCACCAGATAAGAAAAGATACTTTCCTCATGGCTTTGGAAGGAAATATCCTCTACCGGCAGATTTTTTACGATTTCCTGCAATTTACCATAATGTACCCCCGGATCGATCCGTCCGGTCAGTACAAGTGCCCGGACCGTTATCTCCTCGCCCAGCTGTTCCCTGACTTTTCTGACAAACGCTGTATATGTGTGCTCCAAAAAAAGGCTGCAAAGATCTGTCAGCTGATATTCACTGTCGGAAAGCCTGATCGTATCCGCATGAAGCATCCGGGAAAAAAGATGCTCTGCAAGCGCCCCTTCTCCAGCCAGCGCACGCTTTACCGCTTCCTTTCCCTCATACCACTGATTCACACCTTCCCGTCTGCAAAGTGCTGTCTCAACCTGTGTGACACCGGGGAAATCAGGCATGACCGGTTCTTTTCCCTCCTCCGCATAGGAAAACTGCACATAATATTCATTGATATCACAGCCTATTACAAGTTCCATTTTATTCCTTCTCTTTCTATCTGAATAGCTGCCCTGCTACAAGATCCTGTCTGATGTACTCCCGTTCAAAATCATTTTTTGTCCGTTCATCTCCCATGGAAGCACTCAGGAACAGATCATTTAACAGCTCATATCTGCTCTCTCCCGCTTCCGGTGCTGCTTCATTATTTTCCAGGCAACCACTCTCCGTCAGCTGCCAGGTGCTGTCTTTTTCTTCTGTCACATAATACTGCAGCTTTTCTCCAAAAAACAGGACAAAACGTTTCACATAATAGCCCTCACACACTTCCGAAAGCATTTTGATCTCGTACCGGTCCCCGCCACCGTCTCCCAGATAGTGCAGGCTTACTTTAGTACCGGGTTCCGTCCGGTATTCCATGCACACCAGATTCGCATACAGATGAAGCTGCGGGATAAAACCGGAAAAGCTTCGGAAAAACGGTAAATACCCTCTTCTTTCCATGACCTGTTCTACCAGATCGCGGATCAGTTCTTCCTGTTTTTTTGTATATGTGGTCTCTTCCTTTGCCATATACTGCAAATAAGCAATCTTAGAAAGAAGACTGCACTGCTCTTCTGCCAGATACTGCTCCAGCACTGTGAATACTTCTGCCTGCGCCGGATGCTGTTTTACAAAATATTGGTATACTATATAATCCGTATATTGATGGGCAAGCCCGCTGTTTTTGCGATACTTTACATAGTAAGCATATGCTTCCTTTTGTCCGCCGCCGATTCCCTGTGTAAATATTGCTGCCAGCAAGATTCTCTCGGAAAGCTGCAGCACATCTGTGTCAAACCGGAGGGCGGCTTGCATGATCTCCTGCATCTGTCTGCTGCCGCCTTCATAATAACGACAGATATAAGCCAGCATCTCCTGTGTATATTTCCCTTTCCGGAAAGTATAAAGTGCCAGCGCCAGCCAGCTTGCATCATAACTGTCATCTTTCTGTAAATGCCTTGTGATAAACTTTGCAAGCAGCTTTGGGGACACACCTTCAAATCCATAGGTAAGAAGTGCTTTTTCTACCTGTTCATCCATTTCACAATACAACATATATTGCAGGATCTGTGCCCGCTGCTGCAGACTGACAGTTGTCAGATCGCAGCTCTGTAACAGTGCTTTCAGTTTTTCCTGCTCATCCTGTCTGTAATAGATCTCCATCAGTTTTTCCGCAAGCTGTTTCCGATATGCCGGCTCAATCTCGTCCGATGCGATCAGACGGCTGTAGATCATGACAGTCTGTTTCTCGTCATGCTTCTCACCGGCTTCCAGTGATTCTGCATATAACATCAATGGTGCGGCAGACACTTCTGCCTCCTGGCGCATAAAGATACGTTCCGCATTCATCAGCTTTTTATCTTCGTACAGACTGCTGTCCTGATAACGGTTTCCGTTTTCATCCTCTAAAAAAATCTCATAAGCATCCGTATAACAGGATACATAAGCGATCCCCTTTACAAGCGGTATCTGCTCTTCCTGCTTGAGCTTATCCTGTACACGGATCACACGACAGACATTCTCTGCTTTTGTGCTGATCCGATGGGTAAATGCCACCTGCAAAAGTGCCTTTTTCGCCGCCTGCAGCTTTTGCGGATCCTGAAATACATACCGGTAAATAGTTGCCAATGGCTCACTGATGTTTTCCTTTTCCAGTTGTTCCCATGCAAAGCTTTCGATCTGCGGCTCATAATGCGGCATCAGATCCTGAAGCTGTTTCTGATTTTTTAGGATCAGGGCAAAAAGGGCTGCCTTCCGTTCCTCCGGCAGATCACACTGGAACGCAAAATATAAGAGAACATTTTTAGGCGGCAGCTGACCCGGCTCCGTTGCCATCATATAGTATTCGTATAAAGAAGTGATACGAAGATCCTTCTCCAGTGCACATGCATACCACTTGCCAAATCCTTTTGTTTTTCCGCTGCGGATCAGCAAGGTACACATTGCTTTCAGTGTATCTTCTCTCTCGTACAGCCGGTAGCTTTTGGCCAACAGACAGTAAAGCGGTCTATCCATTTCTTTTCTGCGCATTGCTAGATATGCTGTCCTTTCTGCAAGTGACTCCGTATAAACACCGTATTTGATCGCAAACCAAAGAATATGTATTTCAAAAGATTCCAGTTTCATCAGGCAGGAAGGACTTTTCTCCACCAGTGAAAACGCAGTCTGCAAAAGCACCGGGCTGTCCGCTCCCCTATAAAAATGCGCTTCCAGTACAGAAAAGACGTCTCTGCTTTCCGCATCCGGCTGGATCCTGCTATACAGACAGGCAGGCAGGTAAGCCTCCGGCCTTTCCTCCTGCAGCATTAAAAGTTCCTGTCCGGCTTCTTCTGCAGTATCTTCCTCCTGACAGATCTGGCCGCGCAAATATAAATATGCCGCATAAGGCACTGCATCGATCTCCCCGCGCAGATAGCTTTGTGCCACATGGTTCAATACCCATTTTGCTTCGTTTTCTCTTTGCTGCAGCCATAAGATCAGCACCTGATACAGGCGGTTTTCGAGGC
>HF995252.1:0-5854 GCA_000432915.1 Firmicutes bacterium CAG:194 | reverse complement strand
TTTTTCGAGCCCCCTGCCATAACCGCTGTTCAGCTTTTCCGCAAGTTTCTCCGCCTCTTTCAGGATATCCGTTCTGTTTTGCGGCTGCATCCGATATGCCAGATACAGACGCATGAGCCTTGCAAGCAGTTTCCTGCGTTGTCTGTCCGCGGTCTGCTTCTCATTCTCCTGCTGCTTCTGCTTTGGAATCATGATATGTACCGTCACACTGCCACTGTCACTTGTAAAGGTAATACTGCCGTAATTATCCCCTTCGATAAAATACTCCGGTAAAATCGTGAAAGAAAATGCACAGATATCTTTCTCAAAATCTTCTTCCGTTAAATGCTCCTTTTCCGGGCGGATAAATTTCCCCTTGGCTGTTACGGTAATATCCGTATGGCCCCAGCCTTTCCGGTGCAGCTCAATCTGCTCCTCTCCCTGTGCATTTCTGCCAAACAAAAGGTTGTCCTCGGCTACCTCATACACCATGGCACTTTTTTTATGGATTCCGATCAGGAATTCATCTACATTGTGAGCATTGCCCGGATATACGGATAATCCTCTGTACAAGTTGTAATACTGCCTGTCATGTCCCACAAAGAGACGCTGAAACTCTTCTGTATAAAAAAGGCGGACCGCCTGCGCGAAGTCAACTCTGGCAAGATTGGCAAAATGAAACAAATTCCGCATTTCCCCCAGCTCATCCGTCATCATCACAGGCTTTACCGTGATCTGATACGGTACCCTGTATTCACCGAAATTTGAAAGAATACTGAATTCGCCGCGGATCTCATCGCCTGCATTCAGTCCTGTCGTATCGATGCAATACGGTAACTTTCCCTCTCTGCCTACAAAGCCCTGATCCAGACACTGGACTCTGTAATGGCTTGAATAAAATACACAGGAAATTTCTTTCCCTTTCCGGGAACTGATCTGTATATGATCTTCCTGTTTTTCATTTTCTCCTACCGCGCCTGTCAATCTGTTTGGCGTAAACAGCAAAAGATCATCTTCCCATGCAAAGCCTGTCTTTTCCAGATTCAGATATTTTTCGATTCTGTTCACAGAAGCCCTTCCTTTCGATCGTGTTGTATTTCAGGCTCATTATACCATATAATAACCGCAAAAAACAGCGTCAAATGCACGCACTTATGCGGTGCATTTGACAGCTGCCGATCAGAGCGCATCCCGCATCCGTATCTGTCAGACCGATTCCGCGATCCGCGTCACGCCCACATAGATATTCGATATTTCATACCAGGTGGCATAATCCGTCACACCTGTCTTTGGCAGATCAAAAATGTTCTGGAAAGTTCGGACCGCTTCCACCGTTTTGGGGCCATAGATACCATCTACATCGATCTTGGGAATCGCCGGATAGTTCTGAGCGATCCGGTTCAGCTGCCGCTGCAGCTGTCTTACCTTTTCCCCGGAAGAACCGATTGTCAGATCATACCCCGGCCAGGAATACGGGACACCGGCAATCGTTTCGGATGTATTGATATACATATCTTCCCCATAATAATAGCGGATGATCTCAATGGCAGAATAACCTTCGTCGCCCAGATACTTACTGCCCCATTGCTTCAGTCCGTTACAGGTTGTGCGTTTTCCGTCACAATAGGAAGTAAAAATCGGTTGTTTTACACCCGGTCTGGATAAGTAATTTGCAAAAACAGAGTCCACGATCCTGTCTACATTCTCATATATATTTCTTCCATAAACCCATTTCTGGTCAAATGCGGTTGAGCTTGTGATCGTAAAATCGTACCCTTTGTTTCTGTACCACTCTGTAAAAACCCTGTTTAAGGTAAACGACAGGATACAGAGCGTATTGGCGTAGATCGTCGCCTCCGGCCATGTCGCATAAATCTCGGAAGACACCACATTTTTAATGTAATCTTTATATTTCACATAATAGTTTGTTGCGCGGCTGTCCGTCGGTGGTCCGTCATGTACCACAACGTATTCCGGGATCACAACTTTGGATAATACGATCTCTCCTGTTTCCGCCATCGGTTTGATCTCTTCCTCCGGGATCTTGGGCGGATATTCTCCATATAATGTATGATCCGGGATCACGATATCTTCTGTCTGCTGCATCTCTTCCGTCGGTTCCATTCTCACCTGCTGCAGTGCAGTTGCATCTGCCAGAAGTTCACTGCCTTCTATCGTTACCGGCTGATAACCGGGTGCTGTGATCTGCAGATTCAGTTCTGCATAAGGGCGGTTTGTCTGCTCTGCATCCAGACTCCATTCCAGCGGCGGTGCAGGCAGAGAAACGGCTTCTGTCCGTCCGCTGTTGTCCGTTGTAATTTCCTCTACCACACTGTCCTCACCTGTATAAGAGATACTGACCCTTGCATTTTCAACCGGCAAAAGTCCGATCGTGCTTGTTACCTGCAGTGACAGATTACCTCTGTCTATCATATCCTGCATAGGTCCTTCCTTCTTTTCGGGCATAAAAAAACCTCTGCATTTTTTCTTATTTTATGCAAAGGCTTTCTTATCTGCTACATTATTCCAAATTCAACTGATTCTTCATGATATGTGCACTGATAAAGTAGAACGCTGTCGTTGCGGCTGTTTCCACCAAAAGAACCACAAGCAGGAGTGTCAGTATCGTCTGTATCATCTTTTCATAGGAATAAGTGTCTATGGAAATAAAATTCACAAAAACCATTGAATAGGAAGATACCATCTGCAGAAGCATATAAAGTCCGATATAAATACCAATCGCCCCAAGCAGC
Organism: Firmicutes bacterium CAG:194; assembly: GCA_000432915.1. Taxonomy (GTDB): domain Bacteria; phylum Bacillota; class Clostridia; order Lachnospirales; family Lachnospiraceae; genus CAG-194. The sequence goes on along the minus strand of HF995252.1, from coordinate 3,122 downwards.
CTCTGCTTCTTGAAAAGTTGTCCTATACTAATTGCCGCGTATCCCATAAAAACGTTCATAAACATAGATACAATTGCGATCAGTACAAAAAGGATGATAATCACTGCAACACTCGGAGTCCACGGGATTTCTGACAATCCCTCAAACATATCACTCCAAAAGTTCTTCTTATCTGCGGGATCAAGCATGCTGAAGAAGAAGCTGAAGATGGAAATTGCCATGACCAGTCCGCCGATCAGCTGCCAGATCAGTGCAACAAATGTTTTTGACCAGATCAGTTCATGCTGTGTAACCGGAAGCGTATGCATCAGATACCCCTGATCCGTATAAAGATTCTTATAAAATCTGTTATAAAAGAAAAATACCGTTACCAGACTGAGAGCTACTATCGATGCTATGTAAGCCATGACATACAAGGTCATTGTCAGCCGTATTACTGCATTTTCAGATGCAAAACTCCATGTATCACTCTGCATAACAACTGTTCCGATCAATGTCAGTCCGATTACGATCAGATTCATAAGCCCGACCAGACGCCAGCAGTCTTTCCATTCATGTACAAATAATTTCTTTAACATGCAAACACCTCCCTGAAATATGCATCAACCGTTTTACCCTGTTTTTCTCTGATCTCGTCCACAGAAGCCTGCAGAACAAGCTGACCGTTTTTGATAAAGATCACATCATCCAGAATACTCTCAATATCGGAGATCAGATGTGTACTGATGATCAGGGATGCTTCCGGATTATAATTATTCAAAATAGTCTTCATAATGTAATCTCTTGCTGCAGGGTCTACGCCTGCGATCGGTTCATCCAGAATATACAGATCCGCATCCCTGCTCATCACAAGAATCAGCTGGATCTTTTCCTTGGTACCTTTTGACAGCGTTTTTAACCTGTCGCCCGGCTGGATATTTAAAGATTGCAGCATCTCATACGCTCTGTCTGTTTTGAAATCCTCATAGAAATCAGCAAAAAAATCCACCAGATCTTCCACTGTTCTCTGCGCCTCCAGATATGTCCGTTCCGGCAGATAAGAAACATGCTTTTTTGTCTCTACGCCCGGCTCTGATCCTCCGATCAGCACCACACCGTCTGTCGGCTTCAAAAGCCCATTCATCATTTTGATCAGCGTTGTTTTACCACTTCCGTTGGGTCCAAGCAGCCCTACGATATGACCTCTTTCAATCGTCAGATTCAGGTCTGATACTGCCGGAGCCTTTCCTTTTACATAGCATTTTGTCAGATTCATGCATTGTACTAAAGCACTCATTACTCTTCCTCCCTCTTTTGCTCTACACTATTTTTGATCAGCAGAAATGACTGTTCCGGACCAAAGCCCAGCTCCCTCGTATCCTGCAAAAATGCATCTATCTTTTCCTGTGCGATCGTTTCTCTTACCATACTGATCCTCTCCTCATCTTCCGTCACCATCCTGCCGCTTGTCCGCATTGTAATCAGAAGTCCACTGTTTTTCAACTCCGCAAATGCTTTTTGCATTGTGTTAGGATTTACACCGGCTTCCAAGGCAAGATCTCTCACACTCGGCAGCTTACTGCCCGGCTGATAAAAGCCTGATATGATCCTGAGTTTGATCTTCTCCACAATTTGTGCATAGATTGGCCTGTCATTATCCAGTTTCCATGCCATATTGCATTCTCCTTTCTTTGTCTTATTGTACTATTGATATAATGCAATCATACAATAATTTTCCGAATTGTCAAGAGGATATCAGATATTTTTTTCATAACGCAAAAGAACCTTTGGCGCAGGTGCCAAAGGTTCCTCATTTTTCTTTGTATTTTATTTTCCAAAACAGACCGGTTTATTCGATTACCTTTAACCATCCTTCCGGTGCTTCGATTCTGCCCATCTGGATACCTGTCAGTGTGTCGTATAATTTTTGTGTAACAGGACCCATCTTTTCCATACCGCTTGGGAAGCAGATTTCTTTACCATGATCAACAATCTTACCAACCGGTGAGATAACTGCTGCTGTACCGCAAAGACCACATTCTGCGAAATCCTTTACTTCATCCAGATGGATTTCTCTTTCTTCTGCCTCTAATCCGAGATACTCTTTTGCAACATACATCAGAGAACGACGTGTGATAGATGGCAGGATGCTGCTTGACTTCGGTGTAACAACCTTGTTGTCTTTTGTCACGAAAATAAAGTTAGCACCGCCTGTCTCTTCTACTTTTGTTCTGGTAGCTGCATCAAGATACATATTTTCATCATAGCCTTCCTGATGTGCCGTTACGATCGCATGTAAGCTCATTGCATAGTTAAGACCTGCTTTGATATGACCTGTACCATGTGGTGCTGCACGGTCGAAATCACTTATCTTAATTGTCAGAGGCTTTACACCGCCCTTAAAATAAGGTCCAACAGGAGTTGTTAATATTCTGAACTGATATTCATCAGCAGGTTTTACACCGATAACCGGGTTACTGCCGAACATATATGGACGGACATAAAGCGTTGCACCTGATCCGTAAGGCGGTACATATGCTTCATTTGCCTTTACTGTCTTTACAATTGCTTCTACGAATTTATCTTCCGGATATACAGGCATTTCCAATCTTCTTGCGGAATCTGCCATACGGGCTGCGTTTAAGTCAGGACGGAATGTAACGATTCTTCCATCTTCTGTCGTATAAGCCTTCATACCTTCAAATACTGTCTGTGCATACTGCAGAACACCTGCACACTCATTCAGCACGATATTGGGATCCTCTGTTAATGTACCTTCATCCCATGCACCGTCTTTAAAGTTTGCCACAAATCTCTTGTCTGTCTGTACATAACCGAATCCGAGATTTGACCAATCGATATTTTTCTTTTCCATAAGTACGCTTCCTTTCCTCTGCAGTCACCACACGGCACTGCCATGGCGATATCTCCGCCCTTTACCAATACAGTTTACCACTGCTTTTTTTATACTGTCAACCATTTCAGATAGAACACTATTTTATATAGAACATAGCCCCGTGTTATGATATAATGTAATGAACGCAAAAGAAAAACAAGCGCCAGCAGAGCTGGCATTTGTTTTTCTTGCGTTATTAGCGAACGAATATCCTGCGTAGCAGGATGCAAAGCGCGCAGCGCGGATT
>HF995251.1:99389-150482 GCA_000432915.1 Firmicutes bacterium CAG:194 | reverse complement strand
ACTTGTTAATACGTAAGATTCTAAAACCAAACAAATGTGTCTGTCTTATTTATTAGGGTTTGAGAGGCTTGTTAATACGTAAGGATTTGAAAACAGAAAAGAAGTAGATAGAACATCCAATTATTTATGAATCTACTGACCATAGGTAGTGATAGTAATTGTGAAAGTGTGTAAAAATCGTATCGGATGAATAGTTTGAGAGTTAAAATAGTTAATACATTTCAAAAAAGGAAATATTAAATATCGTTATGACATCACAAGATTTTCTCACCCACCTCACCCAACTGAATATTACCCTCAGTCCACAGCAGCTTACAGCAGTACAGGCAGTAGAAGGTCCTGTACTGCTTTTGGCAGTTCCGGGAAGTGGAAAGACAACCGTGCTGGTGACGCGTCTTGGATACATGGTAAAGTGCTGCTCGGTATACCCGGAGGAAATTTTGACGATGACCTATACAGTGGCGGCAACAAAGGATATGGCGGAGCGTTTCCGGTATCTCTTTGGCAGTGAACTGGCCTCGCGGATGGAATTCCGTACCATTAACGGAATTTGCTCAAAGGTAATTTATGAGTATGGCAGAAGGATCGGAAAGACTGCATTTGAACTTTTGACAGATGAAAAGCAGATTGCAGGGATGCTGTCGCAGATCTATGTGCAGGAGGCAGGAGAATATCCGACAGAGAGCGATCTGCAGAGTGTTCGCTCCTACATTACCTATATCAAAAACAGCATGCTTTCAGAGCATGAGATACGTGAATTTGAGAAAGAATGCGAGGGAATTCCGATTGCGCGTATTTATCAAAGGTATTGCAGCAGGATGCGGGAAGAAAAGCTGATGGACTATGATGATCAGTTACTGCATGCTTACACGATCCTGAAAAAGGTGCCCCAGGTACTTTCTGATTTTCAGAAAAAATATCATTATATCTGTGTAGATGAGGCACAGGATACTTCCAGGATCCAGCATGAGATCATTAAATTGTTAGCTGGTGCTAACGATAACCTGTTTATGGTCGGGGATGAGGATCAGAGTATTTATGGGTTTCGGGCGGCTTACCCGCAGGCACTTCTGGAATTTGAGAAAGATCACAAGAATGCCAAAGTGCTTCTGATGGAGGAAAACTTCCGGTCAAATGCGCGGATCGTAGAGCGGGCGGATCATTTTATCAGAAAGAATACACTGCGGCATAAAAAGGAAATGCATGCCACGAGAGAACCACAGCAGGATGTGCATGTGATCGAGCTGTCTTCCAGAGGGGCACAGTATACCTATCTGGCAAAGGTGGCAAATGGCTGCAGTGAGCAGACAGCGGTTTTGTACCGGGATAACGAGAGTGTGATCCCGCTTGTGGATCTGCTGGAATATGAACAGATCCCATATCGGATCAAAAATGCGGAGCTGGGCTTTTTTACCCATCGGATCGTGCAGGATGTCAGAAATATCATAACTTTTGCTTTGAATCCGTATGATACGGAAAGCTTTATGCAGATTTATTACAAACTGAACATGTATCTGAAAAAGCTGGATGCCATGCAGGCAGTGCAGATCAGCATGGAAAGGGATATTCCGGTACTGGACGCTGCGATCGATCATTGTGGGCTGAAGGCAAGAACAGTTAGCAGCCTGAAATCAATTCGGACGCATTTGAATCATATGCGGACAGAGCAGGCGGGCAGAGCCATCGGGCGTATCGTGCAGTATATGGGCTATCGGGAGTATCTGGAAAGAGCAGGCTTGAAGGAAAATAAAGTATTTATTCTGAAAAACATTGCAGCGCGGACAGATATGTTACAGGATTTTTTGAACAGACTTTCTTATTTACAGGATGTGATGCAGCATAAGGAACAGGCATATGATTGTCCGTTTATCCTGTCGACGATCCATTCAAGCAAGGGACTCGAATACGACCGTGTGTATCTTCTGGATATACTGGATGGTGTATTCCCGGAGAAAGTACCGGCAAAACGTCTGGACGGAAAAGAACTGGAAGCCTATGAGGAAGAGCGGCGGATTTTCTATGTTGGGGTTACCAGAGCAAGGGAGGAGCTTTATTTATTTGCGACCAAAACGCCTTCTCTGTTCCGGGATCAGCTTCTTGGGCGCAGTGTAAAAGCGGTCAATACAGTATACAGTGCTTACTCAAAGACATTGATGCAGGGATCTGCACAGGAAAATACGATAGAGGAAGCTGCTTATCAGGCATTTGAAGAAGGGCTGCAGCCGGGCGCAGAGGTACATCATAAAAAGTTTGGCGCGGGTAAGGTGATCTCGCAGGTCGGTAATAAGGTGTCGATCCGGTTTGTGGGAGAACAGGCACCGAAGGTGTTTGACAGAACGGTATTATACAGGAGTCATCTGCTATCCTGAGAATATTAGACAACATACAAAAACACAGCTGTGAATACCGGGCAGAAAATTATTATAAGGGCTGTCCTTGCCATGTTCCGCAGTTTGTGCTACACTAGCCACAGTTTCATAGATAAACAAATGGTGCCTGCGCATCATAGGCTGTCTGATCAAAACGGATCCGGATAGCGGATGCAAGGGTTAAAAGGGAAACAGGTGTGATTCCTGTACGATCTCGTCACTGTGATAAAGGAGCATGGCTTTGCAATATGCCACTGGCTAAGCTGGGAAGGTAAAAGGCATGTGATGATCTTTCAGCCAGGAAACCTGCCAGTTGTTTGGTACAGGGAAGTTCCCGGATCACGAGGCATTGGTCGTACTGCAAAGGCAGGCTGTTTGTTTTTACAGATGGCTTCTTTTGAGGGCTTGTAAGAATCCGGTTATACCGGATTTTTTTGCGTAATAGGAAAACAAGCATAATGTATCGAATTCATCCCGGCCGCATCCATGAGACATATCATATTTTTAAGGAGGACGTTATGAAAAAGAAAATCGTAACAGTATTACTTGCCACAGTACTGACTATGGCAATGGTAACAGGTTGTGGTTCTAAAGCAGCATCTGATACAGCAGATACAACAGAAGCCACAGACGAGACAGACAGCACAGAGGATGCAACAGATGCCACAGACGCAGAGGCAACAGATGCAGAAGATGATCAGGCAAAGGCAGATGAAGCTGCTGCCCTGATCGATGCGATCTATGTACAGGAAAGAACAGATGAAACAGATGCGCAGTGTAAGGCAGCGAAAGAAGCATGGGATGCACTGACAGATGCGCAGAAAGAGCTTGTAAGCGGCGAAAATGCAGATCCTGATTATTTCGGACGTGACACAGGAGATGCTTCCAAGGATGATCCGTTAAATGCGGATGGTATTGGCGCAAACGAGCTGTTAGTAGTCAGCTTCGGTACATCATTCAATGACAGCCGTGTAAACGATATCAAGAGCATTGAAGATGCATTAGCAGAAGCTAATCCTGACTGGTCTGTCAGAAGAGCATTTACAGCACAGATCATCATCAACCATATTCAGGCAAGAGATGGCGAAGCAATCGACAATATGGATCAGGCATTGCAGCGCGCAGTTGATAATGGTGTTGTGAATCTGGTTGTACAGCCAACACATCTGATGCATGGTGCAGAGTATGATGAACTGGTAGAAGCAGTTGAAAAGTATCAGGATCAGTTCGGCTCCGTTACAGTAGCTGAGCCGCTGCTCGGTGAGGTTGGAGCAGATGCTTCCGCTGTAAACGAGGACAAGAAGGCAGTTGCAGAAGCGATCACAGCAGAAGCAGTTCAGACTGCAGGTTTTGATTCCTTGGATGCAGCAAAAGAAGATGGTACAGCATTTGTATTCATGGGACATGGTACTTCCCACACAGCAAAAGTAAGCTACAGCCAGATGGCTTCACAGATGGCAGAGCTTGGCTATGACAATGTATTCATCGGAACCGTAGAAGGCGAGCCTGAAGAGACGGCATGTGAAAATGTCATTGCAGCAGTAAAAGATGCAGGCTATAAGAAAGTTGTCCTTCGTCCACTTATGGTTGTAGCAGGTGATCATGCCAATAATGATATGGCAGGCGATGACGATGATTCTTGGAAGAGCCAGTTTGAAGCAAGCGGTGCATTCGATTCTATCGATTGCCAGATCGCTGGGCTTGGCGAGATCGCTGATGTACAGAAGATTTATGTAAACCACACAGCAGATGCAATCGCAAATGCTGATCTTGCAGATACATCTGCGGCAGACGAAAATAAAACGAGTGATGTGCAGTCAGCAGCTTTAGCAGATGGCACTTATACAGCAGCTTTCAATACAGACAGCAGCATGTTTCATGTGAATGAGGCAAATGACGGACAGGGCACTTTAACGGTAAAAGACGGCAAGATGACAATTCATATCAGCCTGGCTTCTAAAAATATCGTAAACCTGTTTGTCGGAACAGCAGAGGATGCGCAGAAAGATGGTGCGGCGCTTTTAGAGCCGACAACAGACACTGTCAAGTATGCAGATGGTACAGAGGAAGAAGTATATGGCTTTGATGTACCGGTAGAAGCACTGGATCAGGAATTTGATCTTGCGATCTTAGGGAAAAAAGGCAAATGGTATGACCATAAGGTAAGTGTGGCAGATGCCAAAGCAGCGGAAGAATAAGAAAAAAGCAGTGTAGAAAGAAGGAGCGGTTATGGAGCAGAAAAATCGTAAAAACAGAAATAAAACAGGAATAGGGCTGCTTTGTATCATGCTCCTTTTGGTTATTCTGACAGGCTGTGGTGCTTCTGATACAAAAGAAGCACTGAAAGACGGAAGTTATACAGTTTATGTAAAGCTTTTGGGCGGAACGGGCAAGGCATCTGTAGCCTCGCCCGCTTCTGTTTCTGTAGAAGATGGACAGGCGTATGCACAAATCGTATTCAGCAGTAAGCATTATGATTATATGCTGGTAGACGGTGTAAAGTATATGGATGAGTCTGTAGAGGATAAGGAAGAAAACTCCACATTTACAATCCCGATCGACGGTCTGGATTGTGAGTTGGATATAGTTGCGGATACGACGGCAATGAGTGTTCCGCATGAAATAGAGTATCATCTGATTTTCAGACAGGATGAAGAGGAACTTGCCGAGGCAGAGAAAGAATATGAAGCAGGGCAGGAACCGGATGACAGGGAAGCGTCGGCAGACCGGAAAGAAACAGTAAAAGAAGCCGACGGTGGAATCGATTTTACAACATTGAAAAAAACGGGCGGCGTATCACTTTTGTATGCGACGCAGTTTCAGATAGAGGAATATGGCGTTTATAAAATGATCACGATCGGAGACGAGCGTTTTTTGCTTGTTCCGGACGGAGAAGAAGCGGTGGCTAACCTGCCGGCAGATGTGACAATGCTCAGACAACCGAAAAAGGCATATGTGGTTTCCACTTCCGTTATGGATCTTTTACAGGCAATAGATGCACTGGATGATGTCCGGCTGTCCGGTACAAAGCAGGAGGACTGGTATATTCAGGCGGCAAAAGATGCAATGGCAGATGGAGATATGTTATATGCGGGCAAGTATAATCAGCCCGATTACGAGAAGATCATCAGTGAAAACTGCGATCTTGCCATTGAGAACACAATGATCCTGCATAATCCGGAGGTAAAAGAAAAGCTGGAAGCACTTGGAATCCCTGTTCTGGTGGAGCGTTCCAGTTATGAAACACACCCGCTCGGAAGACTTGAATGGATCAGACTGTATGGTGTATTATTTGGAAAAGAAGAGCAGGCAGATGCCTTTTATCAGGAGCAGGTTGCCAAGGTGGAACCGATCATGAAAAAGGATGCAACGGATCAGACGATGGCATTTTTCTATGTAACCTCCAACGGTTCAGTAAACGTCAGAAAGCCGGGAGATTACATTGCCAAAATGATACAGCTTGCTGGCGGCAGTTATTTACCGCAGGCTGTCAAAGAAGATGATGAAAATGCGCTCTCCACCATGAATATGCAGATGGAAGATTTTTATGCGCAGGCAAAGGATGCGGATATCCTGATCTATAACAGTACGATCGAAGGAGAGCTTGACAGTGTGGATACCTTGCTTGCGAAGAGCCCACTGTTTGCTGATTTCAAGGCGGTAAAAGAGGGAAAGGTATATTGCACAACAGCTGACTTTTTTCAGGAGACAACCGGAATTGCATCTTTTATCGAGGATCTGCATGCGGTAATGACAGGAGATACTTCGCATGAACTGAAGTATCTGAAAGAGGTAAAATGAAAGCAGGAAGAAAACGTTACATTTTGTCCTTTTTATTGATCTTTATCCTGCTGGGTCTGGTGATCTGGTGGAATATCTGCAGTGGCAGTATTTCACTGACCGGAGAACAGATCAGACAGATCCTGTTGGGAGATCAGGAAAATGGGACAGCATATAACATCATATGGGAGATCAGATTGCCGAGAATACTGGCGGCGCTGCTTTTGGGAGGGGCACTTTCCGTGTCCGGCTTTTTGCTGCAGACCTTTTTCGGAAATCCGATCGCAGGTCCTTATGTGCTGGGTATTTCGTCCGGCGCAAAGTTAGTCGTGGCGATCACAATGATCGCTTTCCTCGGAAAAGGGATCACACTTTCTTCCTGGGGCATGGTAGCAGCTGCTTTTCTTGGTTCTTTGCTGGCGATGGGCTTTGTATTGCTTGTTTCCGTACGTGTGCATGATATGTCCATGCTGGTTGTCTGCGGTATAATGATCGGTTACATCTGTTCGGCGATCACTGATTTTTGTGTAACGTTTGCGGATGATTCCAACATTGTCAACCTGCATAACTGGTCACTGGGCAGCTTTTCCGGTATGACATGGCAGTCTGTCCGGCTGATGGCGGTGCTGGTGCTGCTTGGTGTATGTGTGTCCTTTCTTCTGGCAAAGCCGATCAGTGCTTATCAGATGGGAGAGGCGTATGCCCGGAATATGGGCGTTAGGATCGGACTTTTGCGTGTTCTTTTGATCCTGTTATCAAGCATTTTGTCAGCCTGTGTGACAGCATTTGCAGGTCCGATCTCCTTTGTCGGGATCGCTGTTCCGCATCTGGTCAAAACACTGACTAAAACGGCGAAGCCGCTTCTCCTGATACCGGGCTGTTTTCTGGGAGGCGCAGTCATTACATTGTTCTGTGATGGGATTGCCAGAACAGTATTTGCACCGACCGAGATCAGTATCAGCTCTGTAACGGCAGTATTGCTTGTACCGGTTGTCCTTGTGATGATGCTGAAAAAGAGGAGGGGAAGCTTATGAGTGGGTTACAGACAGACAACCTGACTGTCGGCTACGGAAGTCCTCTTGTAAAAGAGATCAGCCTTTGTGTCAGACCGGGCAGGGTGCTGACCTTGATCGGACCGAACGGATGCGGTAAATCTACCATTTTAAAGAGTGTCACCAGACAACTGAAAATAATGGGCGGCAGTATTTTTCTGGGCGGACAGGCAATGGAAACGATGAAAGAGGCGGAGATTGCCAGGAAACTGGCAATGGTCATGACGGAGCATATCAGACCGGAACTGATGACCTGTCGTGATATTGTTGCAACAGGCCGCTATCCTTATACCGGAAGGCTTGGTATTTTAACGGAGGCAGACTGGCAGAAGGTAGAGGAAGCCATTGCATTTGTGCATGCTGAGGATGTGGCGGTGCAGGATTTTAATAAAGTCAGCGATGGACAACGACAGCGTATTATGTTAGCGCGAGCAATCTGTCAGGAAACAGAGATTCTGGTGCTGGATGAGCCGACTTCTTATCTGGATATCCGCTATAAGCTCGATATTTTGTCGGGGATACGGCGGCTGGCAAGGGAGAAAAACGTGGCAGTCATCATGTCACTGCATGAGCTGGATCTGGCACAGCAGGTTTCGGATCTGATCGCGTGTGTGGAGGATGGCGGTATTGTGATCGATACACCGGAGAAGATTTTCAGCGGTAACAGAGTACAGAAGCTGTATGGCGTGGCAGATGCGGCATTTGATCCGCTGCTGGGCGTTCCCTGTATGCTGGATGCAGAAGACAGAAAACAGACAGATCCGGGAAAAGATCCAAAAGGCGGTAGTGCCCCGGAGGTATTTGTGATCAGTGGCGGCGGTGCGGGTATTTCCGTTTACAGAAGATTGCAGCGGGAAGGCATTTCATTTGCCGCAGGTATTTTATCGGAAAATGATGTGGAATACAGAATCGCAGAAGCACTGGCTGTTAATGTGGTGGCACAAAGAGCCTTTTATCCGATCGGTGAGCAGCAGCTTACAGAGGCGAAAAAATGGATTGATGCGTGTGCAGGCTGTATTTGCCTGCTGGATACATTCGGACCTTTGAATGAAGCTTGTAAGAGTTTGAAAACGTATGCGGAGCAGTGCGGGAAGTTCAGACAGGTGGAAGAAGTATTGATAGAAGGCTGAAACTGTATTTACAGGAAGCGGAAAACAGGGATGCTGAGACAGAGAAGATGGAGTTAACATAATATGCCAAAAGTTATCATGGTGCAGGGAACAATGTCAAGCGCCGGAAAAAGTCTTGTGGTGGCAGGGCTTTGCAGGATCTTTAAACAGGACGGTTACCGCGTGGCACCTTTCAAATCACAGAATATGGCACTCAATTCCTTTATCACAAAGGATGGCGCGGAAATGGGACGGGCGCAGGTCATGCAGGCAGAGGCGGCGGGAATAGAGCCGGATGTCTGTATGAATCCGATCCTGTTAAAGCCGACCAATGACAGCGGCAGTCAGGTGATCGTAAACGGTCAGGTGCTTGGTAATATGGCGGCGAAGGACTATTTTACCTATAAGCCCAGGCTGCTTCCAGCGATCCGGGAAGCATTTCGGAAGCTTTCTGAAAAGGCAGATATCATTGTGATCGAGGGCGCAGGTTCTCCGGCAGAGATCAATCTGCGGGAAAACGACATTGTGAACATGGGAATGGCAGAGCTTGTTGATGCGCCGGTGCTTCTGGTCGGGGATATCGACAGAGGCGGCGTGTTTGCACAGCTTCTGGGAACATTGATGCTCTTGACGGATGCAGAAAGAGAGCGCGTAAAAGGGCTTATCATCAATAAATTCCGTGGAGATAAAACCATTCTGGATCCGGGGATCATAATGCTGGAGGAAAGAGGGCGGATTCCGGTGTGCGGTGTCCTGCCGTACATGAAGCTTTCGTTGGATGATGAGGACAGCCTGACAACCCGTTTTACCCGGAAAGGAAATGGCGCAGTAACGATCGCAGTTGTCCGCCTGCCAAGGATCTCCAATATTTCCGATTTTACGGTTTTTGAACAGATAGATGATGTGAATTTGATTTATGTAAACCGACCAAAAGAACTGGAACAGGCAGATATGGTCATTCTGCCGGGCAGTAAAAATACGATCGGGGATCTGAAATGGCTGAGAGAGAGTGGTATGGAGGCTGCGATCAAGCGGTTTGCAATAGATAATCCGGTGTTCGGTATTTGTGGTGGATATCAGATGCTTGGCATGCAGATCGATGACCCGGAGCATACGGAAGAAGGCGGAAGTATCCGTGGGATGGAATTGCTGCCAATCCGAACGGTATTGAAGCTGCAGAAGCAGACAAGGCAGGTAACAGGTACATTTGATAAGGTAGTGGGTACTTTCTCCTGTTTATCAGGGCAGAGCATCAGAGGCTATGAGATCCATATGGGAGAGACTTCTTATTGCGGGAATGCAGATGTACAGATCACAGATATGCAGGAATGGGAAAAACGGAAGCTGCATGTGGAAAACAGTGAGGCGTGCAGTAAGCAGGAAGTAATAAACCGGGCTTCAGGTTTGCTGCGGCTTACGGCAGATATGCATACAGATCGATCCGGACATGCACCGGTATATGCAGATGGCTGTATGGCTGGAAATGTGTATGGCAGCTATGTGCACGGGATTTTTGATGCTGGTGATCTGGCATATCGTATTGCGGAAACGCTGGCAGAAAGAAAGGGCAGAAGCCTGCGTGCGGATGCGACAGACTATGCGGCATTTAAAGAAGAACAGTATGATAAGCTGGCAGAAACAATGCGGGAATATCTGGATATGGATGCGGTATATGGAATGCTGCGGGAAGCAAAATTGTAAGTGGTATGGATGAAATGGTATTGCAGATGCCGGCAAAACAGCACAAGGTAACAGAGAAGTGCAGTAAAGATAGATAAGAGATAAGAAAAACAGGAATAGAAAGTATATGCAGATAAACGGAAGCAGAGACATCAGGGAAATATTAAAACAGGGGGTATCCGGGACTTACGACAGGAGCTTGTATGACCGGATCCGCAAAAACTGGGATAAGGTAGCAAAACCGCTGGACAGTATGGGCAGATTCGAAGATCTGACAGCTAAAGTGGGGGCGATACAGGGCAGGATCGATCCTGCATTTGAAAAGAGTGCGCTTCTTGTTTTCTGCGCGGATAATGGGATCGTAGAAGAACATGTCAGCCAGTCCGGGCAGGAAGTAACTGCCATTTGTGCGGAGAATATTGCAGCAGGAAAGACTGCGGTCGGTGTGATGGCGGCGATGATCCGGGCAGATGTAACAGCCGTGAATGTGGGAATCGCAAATCCCGTATCAGATGCAGTTCTGCCGTTCTGCGTCAGGAAGGGAACGCGTAATTTCCTGAAAGAACCTGCGATGACCGGGGAAGAGGTATATCAGGCGATGCAGACAGGAATGGATCTGGTGCTTGCGGGGAAGCAGAAGGGGTATCAGCTTCTGGGAATCGGTGAGATGGGGATCGGTAATACGACAACAAGCGCAGCTATGGCAGCAGTCATGCTGGGACTTAGTGCAGATACGGTAACAGGCAAAGGGGCAGGACTGGATGAGCAGGGATTGACGCATAAAAAAGAAGTAATAGAACAGGCACTTTTGCGGTACGGACTGCGGGAAACAGATACATTTACCATCTTACAGACGGTAGGCGGTCTGGATATAGCTGCCATGGCAGGCGCGATCATCGGTGGAGCCGTGTATCATGTGCCGATCGTGCTTGACGGAGTGATCAGTCTGGTGGCAGCACTGGTGGCAGAGCGGCTTTTGCCAAATGTCAGGGATTTTCTGATCCCATCACATAGAAGCAAAGAGCCTGCAGCAGAAAAGATCAGTGAAAAGCTGCGGCTGGATCCTGTGATCGATGCTAAAATGGCAGTGGGAGAAGGAACCGGTGCTGTCATGATGCTGACACTTTTAAAGCAGGCAGCACTTGTATATCAGAGCTGCAATTCCTTTGAAGCAGCAGGAGTGGAGCAATATGAGCGATATACTAAATAGGACAGATTTTACGGAAAAAAGCCATATTGCACTGATAACCGGTGGCAGCGGCAGCGGAAAAAGTGCTTTTGCGGAAAATCTTGTCTTAAAGCAACCGGCAGAAAATCGTTACTATCTGGCAACTATGCAGGTATACGGATCTGAAGGCAGGGAGTGTGTCATGCGCCACCGTCAGCTGCGGCATGGAAAAGGATTTGAAACGCTGGAATATCCGACGGATGTTGCAGACTGCATCGGTAAGATCCATCAGCCGACAGCTGCGGTTGTTTTGCTGGAATGTATGTCAAATCTGGTAGCCAATGAGATGTTTACAGAAACCGGAACAATACAGCAGGAGCTCGTGATCCAGAAGATCACACGGCATCTGTGGAAGTTATTTGATGCTGCCTGTCATGTCATTGTTGTGACCAATAATGTATTTGAGGACGGAAAATGCAATCCATATATCAATGGGCTGCGGGGCTTTGCAGCATATGAAAACTATGCACCGGAAACGATCGCCTATATAGAGGCATTGGGGCAGATCAATATATGGCTTGCAGAGCAGGCGGATACGGTTTATGAGGTTATGGCAGGACAGGCTGTCTGTTGGAAAGCAGAAGACAGAAAGTAAAAGGCAGGGAATAGGCTGAAAATATGAAACAATTCAAGATATGGTTTAAATCAATAGCAGTGGCTTTTTCGATGTATTCCAAAATTCCGATGCCGCGATTTGTCTGGAAGTCGGAGGATATGAAATATCACCTCTGTTTCTTCCCGTGGATCGGTGCATTGATCGGTGTTCTGGAAGTGGTGTGGTATCAGATCAGCTGCTCATGGGAGACGTCGTTTCTGTCGCTTTGTGTGATGGCAGCGATCCCCTTGCTTGTAACAGGAGGATTTCATGTAGACGGCTTTCTGGATACCTGTGATGCCCTGCATTCGTATCAGAGTATGGAGAAGAAACGGGAGATACTGAAGGATCCGCATATCGGTGCATTTGCAGTGCTCTCATTGTTGACAGCAGTTCTGCTGGGACTGGGCTTTTTATCTGTGATCAGTGAGCCGGAGGCAATTCTTGCATTTGCCTTTTCCTTCTTCTTATCCCGGTGTCTTAGTGGGCTGAGTGTGGTATTATGGAAAAGTGCACACGATGGCATGCTGCAGACATCTGCACTGACAGCAGATAAAAAATGTGTGGCAGTTGTGCTGGCTGTGCAGCTTTTGATAGGAAGTGTGGCACTGTTTGTTCTGACAGGCTGGTATGGACTGGCTGCCTTGGGCTGCCTTTTTTGCAGCTTCCTCTATTACAGATGGATGAGCCACAAGCAGTTTGGCGGAATCACAGGCGATCTGGCAGGTTATTTTGTAACAACATCTGAACTTGCGGTAGTGATCGGACTTGGCGTGTTGTCTCTTTTGTAGGTAGTCAGAAACAGATAAGAAAGAACAAATAGGGTAAGATAGATGGAATTATATATCGGCGGGTATGCGCAGGGAAAGCTGACATATGTCAGAAAAAAGTATCCCGGGGCGCAGATTTATGATGAAAATAGCTGGCAGCAAACGAAAAGCGGGATGTGTACAGAAAGGGTACAGGCAGATAAGCCGGGAGACAGGGATCAGGAAGAAACGGATGTGCAGGGGGATAACGGTCGTATCGTGATCTGCAATCATTTACATCGGATCATAGCGGCGGAGCTGGCGAAAGGAAAGACGCAGGCTGAAATCCTGGCAGAGCTTCTGGATATCGATCAGAGGCATGAGAAGGTCTGCTTTATCTGTGATGAGATCGGAAATGGTATCGTCCCGGTCGAAAAGGTGGAGCGGGATTACCGAGAGGTAACAGGAAGAATTCTGACAGAGCTGGCAGAACAGGCAGAAACCGTAGTCCGTATTTTATGTGGACTTGGTCAGTGTATAAAGAGCGTTAAATGATGGATCAGGAAACAATGAGGACTGCCTGTAGACGGTGCAGATGAATGAGTGGGGAAATGGCAGCAGGATGTATGCAGCTGACAAACCGGCATGAGGAGAAGAAATGAAGCTTGAGGTATTGCTGCTTAGACATGGGCAGACACAGGGAAATCTGGAAAAACGATATATTGGAAAAACAGACGAACCATTGCTTTTGGATGATACGGAAAGCATGCGGAAGATCAGCGCTCTTCAAAAAAGACTGGAGCAGGAGGGCATTGCCGGTTCACAGAAGCTGTTTGTCAGTCCGATGCTGCGGTGCAGACAGACCGCAGAGCTGCTGTTTCCGGGGCAGGAGCAGGTTGTGATAGACAAACTGCGTGAAATGGACTTTGGGCGGTTTGAAGCAAAAAACTATATGGAACTGTCAGCGGATCCGGCTTATCAGGCATGGATAGACAGTGATGGCAGACTGCCATTTCCGGAGGGAGAAGACAGGGAATGTTTTATCAAACGCACCATGGAGGGCTTTCGGCAGATGACAGAGCAGGCATGGCGGGAAAATTGCGGGCAGATTGCAGCAGTGGTGCATGGAGGCAGTATTATGGCAATACTTTCCTGTCTGATGCAGGATGATTATTTTGCATATCAGGTACCGAATCTGGCAGGTTATGCATTTCAATATGAAGGAGCAGGAAAAATACAGGCAGTGAGGAGAATAGAACCATGAAATATCATATCATTGCTTTTTTGGCAGGATTTATATTGGATCTTTTATGCGGAGATCCGCACTGGCTGCCACATCCCATCCGGCTGATCGGACATCTGATCGACATGCTGCAAAAACGTTTACTGCGGCAGACAGATACAGGCGTGGTAAAAAGACGAAACGGAGCAGTGCTGGTGGTAACGGTCTGTCTTTTAACAGTGCTTGTGGCTGCAGTTATATTACTTGGTGCTTACTATCTGCACCCATATCTGGGCTGTCTGGCAGAAGCTGTAATGACCTATCAGCTTCTGGCACTGAAATGTCTGCGGGTAGAAAGCGAAAAGGTGTATACCGCACTGATACATGGGACAATAGAGGAAGCCAGATATGAGGTTTCCATGATCGTTGGCAGAGATACACAAACGCTGGATGAGGCAGGAGTGACGCGGGCTGCAGTAGAAACGGTAGCGGAAAATGCATCCGACGGTGTGATCGCGCCGATGCTGTACCTGGCGGTCGGAGGTCCTGTGGCAGGATTTTTTTATAAGGCTGTCAATACAATGGACTCCATGATCGGGTATAAAAATGATAAATATCTCGATTTTGGCAGATGTGCAGCAAAACTGGATGATGTGCTGAACTATCTTCCTTCCCGGATCAGTGCGTGGCTGATGATTCTGTCATGCAGCCTGCTTGGAAAGGACTATAGCACAAAAGATGCGAAAAGAGTTTATCTGCGGGATCGGAGAAAGCATGCAAGTCCCAATTCGGCGCAGACAGAAGCTGCCTGTGCGGGGGCACTGAGGCTCAGGCTGGCAGGACCTTCTTATTATTTTGGAAAGTTAGTGGAAAAGCCCTATATCGGGGACCCCCGAAGAGAAATTGAGCCGGAGGATATCAGACGCGCCAATAAACTGCTGTACAGGACGGCATTTTCCTGTCTGCTATGCATTATGATGGTGTGGGCTGTCATAAATCAGATCCTATGATCAGTTGTCATCAGGTATCAGGCTCTGCAGAGCTGAACAGTGGAAGGAAAAGAAGCAGGAATCCGGAAAGGAGACAGAAATGCACGGTGGAGATATTTATCGGCAGCAGGTAACATATGATTTTTCGGTTAACATAAATCCGATTGGATTACCTGATGCGGTGAGGCAGGTCATGGAAAACAGTGGTGATCTTGCAATGCAGTATCCTGATCTGCAATGTCAGAAGCTTCGTATAAAGCTTGCAGACTGCCTGGGGATCAGGCCGGAGCAGATTTTGTGCGGAAATGGCGCCAGCGAACTGATCCTGGCTGTGTGTCATATGCTGCGTCCACAAAAGGCACTGTTGTCAGCTCCCTGCTTTTCCGGGTATGAGACGGCTTTGCAGGCAGTTGGAACAGAAGTGATCCGTGTTCCGCTGTCGGAAGCGGATGGGTTTGCTTTTACAGAGGAATATGGCAGAAATCTGGAGACAAGGATAAAAGAGGAAAAACCGGAGCTGTTGTTTCTGACAACGCCAAACAATCCGACCGGTAAGCTGACAGAACCGGCGTATATCCGGCGATTATTGACGGTTTGTGAAAAGACGGATACGTATCTTGTGCTGGATGAATGTTTCATGGAGCTGACCGGGCAGGCAGCGCAGTATTCTATGCTGCGGGAGATTGACAGCTATGAAAAACTGCTGATCCTGCGTGCTTTTACAAAAGCGTTTGCAATGCCGGGCATCAGATTGGGATATCTGGTCGGAAAGCAGGCAGTTTTAAGCAGCGTACAAAAGCAGTTACCGGAATGGAACGTATCAACACTTGCACAGGCTGCAGGAGTGTCAGCACTTGCGGATACGAGGTATCTGGAGAGGGCATGCAGGCTGATCGGGTCGGAACGCGAACGTATGGGCCGGGAGCTTGAAAAGCTGGGCTGCAAGGTATATCCGTCAGATACAAATTATATATTGTTTTATGTAAACCAATACGGCAGGCAGAAAAGCACAGACCGGAATCATGGCAGTGAAAAGAGATTATGTAAGAAGCCTGCTACGGATTGTCAGGCTAGGCCGGAGCAGGCAGCAGAGGCTGGATTAAAAGCCAGATTACTCAGGAAACAGATAATGATCCGGGATTGTAGTGATTACCCGGGGCTTACAGATGGATATTACAGAGTGGCAGTAAAGTTATCTGAGGAGAACCGGATGCTGCTTGATGCAATGGCAGAAATTTTATGCTAAGCAGAATAAAGCAAGCGGGGAAATAGAAAAGAGGAATAAGATACCATGAAAGAGCTTGAATTCGTAAAACCCGGAGACATCGAAAAAAGAAGTTTTGCCATCATTGCAGAAGAGCTTGCAATGCGGCATATTACGATAAAGGAAGAGGAAGCACCCATTACAATGCGTGTGATCCATACAAGTGCGGATTTTGAGTATGCAGACACCATGACGTATTCGGAAAATGCGATCGAAACAGCCAGAACACTCCTGCAAAACGGTGCTGATATTGTGACGGACACAAATATGGCAAAGGCGGGAATCAACAAAAAGGTGCTGGCAGATCTTGGTGGTCAGGTACATTGTTTCATGGCGGATGAGGATGTGGCACAGGAGGCAAAGACAAGAGGGGTAACGCGTGCCACAGTCAGTATGGAACGTGCTGCAAAGCTTGAGAAGCCTGTTATTTTTGCAGTCGGAAATGCACCGACAGCATTGATCTCATTATATGAGATGATGCAGGAGGGCATTTTCAAACCGGCGTTTGTGATCGGTGTTCCGGTTGGCTTTGTAAATGTGGTGGCGGCCAAAGAGCTGATCATGGAAACGGATGTCCCTTATATTGTCAATCGCGGCAGAAAAGGCGGCAGTAATATCGCCGCCGCTATCTGCAACGGGCTCTTATATGGACTGAGAGACAGGTAAAAGGAAAGCTGGAAATAAGACAGATTGGCAAAATGTGATGGAATATGAGCTGGAATAATAGAAGGGAGGCGGCATGATGCGATATGGCTTTACAACGGGAAGCTGCGCGGCGGCAGCAGCAGCGGCGGCATGTTATATGCTTCTGACAGGCAGAAAGAAGGAAGAAATGACGATCCTGACGCCAAAAGGGATTTCTTATACTGCCAAATTGGTTGACATAAGTATAAATGAGAGCAGTGCAGCCTGTGCGATCGTAAAAGATGGCGGAGATGATCCGGATATCACGACAGGCGCGCATATTGTCGCAGAAGTTGCCTTCCTGCAAAAAGAAAGCCCGCAAAAAGAAAGTCGGCAGAAAGATAAGACTGATGCTGTGCAGCAGATCATCATACGTGGCGGAAAAGGCGTCGGCAGAGTAACAAAGCCGGGGCTGGATCAGCCGGTTGGGGAAGCGGCGATCAATCATGTGCCGCGGGAAATGATCGAAAAGGAAGTGCGAAGGATCTGTGCGCTTTGTGATTATAACGGAAAGCTGCAGGTAACCATTTCTGTTCCGGAAGGCGAAGAGATTGCACAGAAGACCTTTAATCCAAGACTTGGCATCACGGGTGGTATATCTATTCTGGGAACAAGCGGGATCGTGGAGCCGATGAGCAGTCAGGCACTGCTTGATACAATACAGGTCGAACTCAGGCAGAAAAAGGCAATGGGACAGCAGATGATCGCGGTAACGCCGGGTAACTATGGACTTGATTTTATGAAGGAAGCCTTTGCTTACGATCTGGATAAAAGCGTGAAATGCTCCAATTTTATCGGAAATACGATCGATATGGCGGCAGAAACAGGATTTTGTGGTATGCTTTTAACAGGACATATCGGTAAGCTGGTAAAAGTATCCGGTGGTATTATGAATACGCATTCCAAAGAGGGGGATTGCAGAATGGAGCTGCTTGCAGCAGCGGCACTGAAAAGCGGTGGCAGTAAAATGCAGGCACTGGAGATTCTGGAGGCAGTTACAACGGAGGAAGGCATCCGTATTTTGCAGGAAGGCGGCAATCTGCAAAAGACCATGCAGATACTGATGGAAAAGATCATGTTTTATCTGCAAAAACGGGCAGCAGGAAGGCTGCAGATCGAGTGTATGATGTATGCGAACGGATATGGATTGTTAGCTGAGAGTAGTGGCGCAGAGGCTATGCTGGAGACTTTGAAGAAGAATGGAAACTGATAGATTAGATTGTAGGAAGAGGAAACGGAAATGGTTTATTTTGTAGGAGCAGGCAGCGGAGCGGCAGATCTGATCACGGTACGTGGTAAAAATCTGCTGGAAAAGGCAGATGTGATCATTTATGCAGGATCACTTGTCAATCCGGAGCTTTTGACATATGCAAAAGAAGATTGTGAAATACACAACAGTGCCTATATGACGCTGGATGAAGTGATTGCAGTGATGGAAAATGCAGAGAAAGCAGGAAAGACGGTTGTCAGACTGCACACGGGCGAGCCAAGTATATATGGCGCAGTGCGGGAGCAGATGGATCTTCTGGATGAAAAAGGGATCACTTATGAAAGCTGCCCCGGGGTAAGTGCATGCTTTGGAGCGGCTTCGTCATTGAATCTGGAATACACGCTGCCCGGTATTTCACAGTCGCTGATCATCACACGGATGGAAGGAAAGACAAAGGTGCCACCAAAGGAAAGCATAGAAAGCTTTGCCGCACATCAGGCGAGTATGGCGATCTATTTAAGCACGGGAATGCTGGAAGAGCTTTCCGGGCGGCTGACAGAGGGCGGTTATCCGGCAGAAACACCTGCAGCACTTGTATATAAGGCAACCTGGCCGGAGGAAGCGTGCTTTGTGACCACGATCGAAAAGTTAGCACAGACTGCAGCAGAGCACGGTATCACCAAGACTGCGATCGTTCTGGTGGGTGATGTGATCGCACATGCAGGCTATGAAAAATCGCGGTTATATGCACCTGATTTTGAAACAGAATTCAGAAAAAGACGAGCTGATAGTTAAGGAAGCATCCGATAAAACATGGATGAGAATGGGAAAGCAACATGGTAATCAGAGTTTGTGCGTTTACAAAGCAGGGAAGACAGACCACGGAAAAATTAATAGAAAAAATGCCGTCTCTTCATCTGAAATGGCGGGAGGACGAGCCACTGCAGGAATGGACAGGGGAGGCGTTTGCAGATCATCAGCCCATCCTGTTTGTCGGTGCCTGTGGAATAGCGGTTCGTGCAATAGCACCCTTTGTGCAGGATAAGCTGACAGACAGCCCGGTGCTTGTGATGGATGAAAAGGGGAAGCATATCATTCCGCTCCTGTCAGGGCACATCGGCGGGGCAAACGAGCTTGCCTGCAGGCTGGCAGAAGCGACAGGGGCAGAACCGGTGCTGACAACGGCGACAGATGTGAATCATATATTTGCGGTTGATGTATTTGCAAAAAAGAACGGGCTTCGCATTGAAAACAGGGATGGCATCCGGTATATTTCCGATAAGCTGCTGCGTGGGCAACAGGTGTCTGTGCAGTTAGACGAGGCTTTCTCATTTCAGATAAGCGAAGCGGAACTGCCGGAGGGGCTTGTCTTATATGACGGGGGAACCAGATCTGATCTAAGCCCTGATCTTGTAATCTCTACAATGCAAAATAAGATAAGGAATCAAAATGAGGTAAGAAAAAATACAGAGGTATTGTATCTGACAGCAAAGCCTTATGTGCTGGGGATAGGCTGTAAAAAGGGAAAAAGCCTGACAGAACTGAGAAACTTTGTGGAGCATCATGTAACGGAGGAGCAGCGCAGAGACTGTTATGCGATTGCAAGCATAGATTTAAAAGCGGAAGAGGCGGGGCTGCAGGAACTGGCACAGTATTATGGCATACCGCTCATCACATATAGCAGCGAGGTGCTTTCACAGGTAGAAGGCTCATTTTCCGAATCTGATTTTGTAAAAGAAACAACGGGAGTCGGAAGCGTATGCGAGAGGGCAGCAGTTTGTCTTGGAAAGGGTCGGCTTCTGCAAAGAAAGATTGCAGAAGATGGCATGACGCTGGCGGTAGCGGAGAGAATTCCGGAGAAACTGGATTTCTTGTCTTGCCAAGATAGCATATTCTGAAGGAAAACGGTTATTTCTTTCTATTTTCAGGAATATTCGCCCAAAACAACAGAAAAATGAGAAAATGTATGAAGCATATAGATACCAATGGGATATTCTTCCTCTAAAATTAGTAAATATAAGAAAAAAGTATGAAACTGTGAGCGAGTAGAAATGAAAATTCGTCCTAAATAATGCAAATCTACAATATAGGGTGAAAAAAGGACTAAAGACGGCATCAGATCAAAAGGAATGAGATAAAAATAGAGAGAAAAATCATCCTAAAGTAATAAAAAGTACGAAAAAGTATGAAATTGCAAATAGAAAGATAAATCAGGTTCGTCCAAAAGAACAGAAAAGCAAGAAATGGTATGAAGAGGATCACAACAATGACAGATCATATAAAAAATGAAGCCGAAGTAGAAGAAAACAACATGAAAGTGAAAAAAAATAAATCAAAAGAAGAATCCATCATCTACATTATCGGAATGGGACCGGGCAGTCAGGAAATGATGACGCAGCAGGCGAAAGATGCGCTGGAAGCAAGTGATGTGATCGTAGGCTATACGGTTTATGTGGATCTGCTGAGAGCATCTTACCCGGATAAAGAATTTGTGACAACACCGATGCGGCAGGAGATCGAACGTTGCAGGATCTGTTTTTCACTTGCAGGCGAAGGTAAAACAGTATCTATGGTATGCAGCGGAGATGCGGGCGTATATGGAATGGCAGCCCCGATGTATGAACTGCAACAGGAAAATAAGGCGTATCAGCAGACGGAGCTTGTCGTGCTGCCGGGAATCACAGCAGCAAACAGCGGAGCGGCGGTTCTGGGCGCACCACTCAATCATGATTACTGTGTGATCAGCCTGAGTGATCTGCTGACACCGTGGGAACAGATTGAAAAACGTTTGACAGCGGCTGTGCAGGGAGATTTTGCAATCGCTGTTTACAATCCGTCCAGCCATAAGCGCAGGGATCATCTCAAACGGGCATGCGATATTATGTTAACTGCAGGCGCATCACCAGACAGAGCCTGCGGTTATGTGGAAAATATAGGAAGAGACGGAACCAGGGCGCATGTGCTGACGCTTGGTCAGCTCAGAGAAACGCCGGTTAATATGTTTACCACTGTATTTATTGGAAATTCTAAGTCTGTGATCATGGGAGATAAGCTGGTAACAGGGCGAGGGTATCGGATATGAAAAAAGTTTTGATCTATGCGGGAACAACGGAAGGCAGAGAACTGGCACAGGAACTTGCCAGAGAGCGTATTTACTGTGACATCAGTGTGGCAACGGAATATGGCAGACAGATCATGGATGAAAAGATTTCGCCGTATATCTGTATTTTACAGGGCAGAATGACAGCAGAACAGATGCGCCTAAAGTGTGAAAATGAGCAGTATCTGGCGGTAGTAGATGCCACACATCCGTTTGCAACGGAGGTATCTGTGAATATCCGGGAAAGTCTGAAGGGATTGGATATTCCCTATTTCAGGCTGGGGAGAGAGAAGATTCCCGGGGAAGAAGGAGAACGACAGGCAGGAGAACGACAGGCAGGAGAACAGCAGGCAGAAGAACAGAATTACATGGCAAGGAAATATTTTCAAAATACAGCTGCCTGTGTGGAAGCGTTAAAGAAAACAGAAGGCAAGATCTTTCTGACGACAGGAAGCAAAGAACTTTCTGCTTTTTGCCGGGAGAAAACGATCAGAAAACGACTGGTCGTACGTGTGCTTCCCGGGATGGAAAGCCTGCAGGAGTGCGTCAGAAACGGACTGGAGGGTAGACAGATCATTGCCATGCAGGGACCGTTTTCCAAAGAAATGAATCTTGCCATGATCAGGCAATATCAGGCATCTGTTCTGGTTACCAAGGAAAGCGGTAAAACCGGCGGAGAGGATACAAAGCTCGCAGCCGCTGGTGAGGCGCAGATTCCAAGCTATATCATTCTCAGACCAGATGAAAAAACACCTGTTATGGATATGGACGAAGTGCTGGAGCAGCTTAGAAGGCTGGAAAGCGTGACAGATCCATCGCGTAAAAAGACGCAAGAAGGACAGGATCTGTTTGACCTGTATGACACAAAAACAGAAGAGGTAGTTTACCAGAAAGTTCATGAATGTCAAGAAAATAAAGAGCAGGAAAAGAAACAGGAGCAGCAACGGAACCTGCAGATCACGTTGGCAGGCATTGGTATGGGCACAGAGACTTTGCTGACAGAGGAAGTCAGAAATCGGATCGCAGAAGCTGATTATGTGTTTGGCGCAAAACGCATGGTAGAAAGTGTAAAGAAATTATGTAAACAAAATGTAAAAACATACAACTGTTATTTATCAAAAGATATCATTCCTGTGATTGAAAATATACAGGAAAACAGTGCAAAAATCGTAATTTTGTTTTCTGGGGATACAGGATTTTACAGTGGCTGTGAAAAATTATATAATGAATTATGTAAACATAAAGGAATGGGAAAGGCAGAAGTACTGCCGGGGATTTCTTCGCTTTCCGTGCTTTCCGCCCGGACAGGGATCAGCTGGCAGGATGCAAAGATTTTATCAACCCATGGTGTGGAGCCTGCTTTGTGGAAGAGCAGATTGCTGGATGCGGCAAAGCATGAGAAAAAAACCTTTTTCCTGACATCCGGCGTGGCAGATGTGGAGGAAATCGGGAATCTGCTGAGCAGCGAATTTGCAAAAGAAGAATGGAAAAACTTAAAAATATATCTTGGATATCAGCTTTCTTATCCGCAGGAGTGGGTCAGATGTCTGACAGTAGATGAATTATGTAAACTGATGAACAGAGATCATAACAATGGTTGGCAAGATAGTCTACAGAACAGTTTGCAGGAAGATCCGCAGGATCAGCTGCAGGATAAGCCGGAAGAAGGGCTGTACGCTGGTATGCTTATCAACGAGCAACCGAAGAAGCACAGACTGACACCGGGCTATCCGGATGATGTGTTTATCCGGGGACAGGTTCCGATGACGAAAGAAGAAGTCAGGTCGGTTTCTATATGCAAATTACATTTGACAGAGGATGCGGTTGTATATGATATTGGAAGCGGAACAGGTTCTGTATCGGTGGAGATCGCAGCACTTTCGCCGCGTGTGCAGGTATATGCCATGGAAGTAAATGGAGAAGCTGTTTCTCTGCTGGAAGAAAACTGCAAACAGTTCGATTTACATAATGTAAGATGTATCAGGACAAAAGCACCGGATGGACTGGAAGATCTGCCTGTGGCGACACATGCTTTTATTGGAGGCAGCAAGGGAAATCTGCGGGAAATCCTGTGGACATTATATCGGAAAAACAACCATATGCGGATCGTGGTCAATGCGGTCAGCATGGAAACAATTTGTCAGATGCAGGAACTGTTAAAAGAATTGCCGGTTGAGCAGGAGGAAATTCTGCAGCTTTCAGTAACGAAAACGAAGCAGCTTGGCAGTTATCATATGCTGCAGGCGGCAAATCCGGTATATATATATGCATTTACATTTGCGGAGACATTATCATAGGATGTCGAGGTCTAAAGCTCCCGTGGGTTTAGAACTTTTGACCCTGGCGTCATCCTATTAGAATATCAAAAAGATACAGGTAGCATATAATCCGAGGAACAGATACCGGGAAATCAGGAAATAAAGAAGCAGGCAAGGAGAAGAAGCATGACATATCCCAGAATTATGATCGCCGCACCAAAGAGTGGGAGCGGAAAAACATATATCACATGTGCTTTATTACAGGCACTGCAGATGCGCGGATATCATGTAGGTGCGTTTAAAAGCGGACCGGATTATATTGATCCGATGTTTCATACGACCGTTCTGGGAATCCCGTCTAAAAATCTGGATCCGTTTTTCTCGGAAAAGGATCAGGTCAGAAAATTATTTCAATTTGATAACAGTTATGATATTTCGGTGATAGAAGGTGCCATGGGACTGTATGATGGACTGGGGGGAATTACAAAGCAGGCATCTGCTTATGAGCTTGCAAGTGATTTACAAACACCTGTGATCCTTGTGATCGATGCAAAAGGAATGGGGTATTCTGTCGTGGCACAGATCAAAGGATTTCTGGCACTGGATGAGAAAAATTTGATCAAAGGTGTCATTTTAAACAGGATATCCGAAATGTTCTGCAAGACCATAACACCTGTGATAGAAAAAGAAACAGGCGTGATTGTATTGGGCTGTTTTCCGGAACAGGAGCAGAAATGGGAGAGCCGTTATCTGGGCTTGCAGCTTCCTGCGGAAATAAAAGATATAAAAGAACAGGTGCAATCTGCAGCACAGGCACTGGAAAAAACAGTCCGTGTTGAACAGATCGTAGAGCTGGCAAACATGGCACCGGAGATGCAGGAGTGGCAAGTGACAGAAGCGCATCTCATGCCAGAAATAAATGCACATAAAATGACATACATGTCACAACATAAGACAGAAAAAGCCGGAAAGACCGGAAATTATACAGCTAACACTTCTGTCAGAATCGGAGTGGCAAGAGATGAAGCGTTCTGTTTTTATTATGCGGACAATCTTCATATGCTGCAGGAAGCGGGGGCAGAGCTTGTGTATTTTTCACCGCTTAAGGATCAGACACTTCCGCCTGATCTGGATGGTCTGCTTCTGGGAGGCGGGTATCCGGAGTTGTTTGCCGGGCAACTGACAGCAAATAAAAACATGCGAAATGAAATCAGAGAACAATATCTGGAAGGTAAACCGGTACTGGCAGAGTGCGGCGGCTTTATGTATCTGCAGGAGAAGCTGATCACGGTGGATGGAAAAGAATATCCGATGGCCGGTGCTATAACGGGCGTATGCGAAAAAAAAGAAAGACTGATCCGGTTTGGATATGTTACAATAGAACCGGAGCAGGGACAAGAAGGATTACTCCGACAGGGAGAGCAGATCAGGGGACATGAATTTCATTACTTTGACAGTACAAATAACGGATGTGATTGTATAGCCGGAAAGCCGGTCGGGAAAAGAAGCTGGACATGTATCCATGCAGACAGATCACATTTTATCGGATTCCCGCACCTGTATTATCCGTCCTGCCCTGATTTTGTTATAAATTTTGTGGAACAGTGCAGAAATTGGAACAGAAAAAGGAAAGGAGCAAAATAGAAAATGAATGATTCCTACCGCTATTTTGAAAACAGGGCATGCCAGTATTATCCGTGCCATAAGGGAATTGAGGAACTGAATTGTCTGTTTTGTTATTGCCCGTTGTATACGCTTAAGTGTCCGGGAAATTATCACTATCTGGAAAAGGACGGGAAAAAGATCAAGGTCTGTACCGATTGTACTTTCCCGCATCAGTCGGAAAATTACGATAAAGTGATGCAGATACTAAAACACCAGATGTTCTGATCGGGAGCAGCAGAAAGGAAAACAGGGGGAAAAGAATGAGCCAGACAAAAAATTATATACCACTTTCCAAAGAACTTGAGGAACGGATCCGGGAAGACAGGGAGAATCATGTAAAAAATCCATATGCATGTTCCGATGATGCTGTGATACGCCGGGATATGGCACATGATAAGCAGACGATCTGGCGCCCGGCATTTGTCAGGGATTGTGAAAAGATCATGCATATCCCATATTACAATCGTTATGCGGATAAAACACAGGTGTTTTCTTTGTATAAAAATGATGATATTTCCAGACGCGCATCTCATGTACAGCTTGTATCGAGAACAGCGCGTAACATTGGACAGGCGCTGAACCTGAATCTGGATCTGATCGAGGCAATTTCAATCGGACATGACATCGGTCATACGCCGTTTGGACATGAGGGGGAGCGGAAGCTCAGCCAGATTTATCATGATCATACAGGACGCTATTTTAACCATAATATTCACAGTGCGAGGGTGCTTGACAGAATCTTTCCTGTGAATTTAAGCCTGCAGACACTGGATGGTATCATCTGCCATAATGGCGAGATGGAAATGCAGGCATATAAGCCACAGGCGTATACGGATTTTAAGGTGTTTGATCAGAAGATGGAAATGTGTTATACGGAGAAGGGCGCTACGAAGAAGTTGATTCCTGCTACACTGGAAGGCTGTGTCATGCGTGTTTCCGATATTATTGCATATCTGGGGAAAGACAGACAGGATGCGGTCAAGCTCGGTCTGATCGCAGATGATGAGGCGTTTGAGGACAGGGGAATCGGTAAGATCAATGCGGAGATCATCCATAATATGACTGTCAATATCATTGAACGGTCTTATGGAAAACCATATCTGCAGATGGATCCGGAGTTTTATGAGGCATTTTCCATCGGGAAGAAGGAAAATTACGAACGGATCTATGCGCACGACAGTAACCGCAAGATATTTGATGAGCAGATTTATCCGATGTTTGATGCAATTTATGAAAAACTGCGTGAAGATCTGGTCAATCATGACAAAACGTCTGTTATTTATAAACATCATATGGAATATATCAGAGAGCATACGAAATATTATGCAAAAGATTTTGCATATGAGGACGAACCGGTAGACGATATTGTTGTGGACTATATCGCAAGCATGACGGATGATTATTTCATCGACTTATACGAATACCTGTTTCCGCATGGTAAATACAAAGTCCGCTACATCGGCTATTTTGAATAATGTAATGCATCTGCCTCGCCCATTTTCATGGGCGAGGCTCCATAGAAGCTCTTATCGTGCTTCGTCAGCAGCTTCTAAGCTGCATGGCTGCCCTTCTAACGGACAGGCATCTCTGCAGGGACTGCAGTCACAGTCCACATAAGTATCGCCAACCTTAACAGTTGCACCAAATTCGACAGGAAGATCGATCTGGATCTTTTGGGAAATGACAAAATCACATTTTCCATTGACTATTCCTTTACAGTCCATACAGGTATGATTGATGACTGCGCTGCCACGGCATTTCACACAGGCAGGACCGGTGACTGCATAAGGACTGATCGAAACAGGCAGACAGACGGTTGCGGATTGGGAACCAATGGTAGGGCAGGTAGAAGAATTACATCCTATAGAATCGTTCATAAGATGCTCACTTTCTGATCATTTATTACTATATGATATGTAGCTGCGGCGGGAATGTGCTATGATTTATGATCATGATGCTGAATTGGGGAAACAGCTTAGAAGCACAGAAGCACGGATATAGTGTCAGGAGCCAAAAACGATATGATGACATGAAAGATATACAAATACGAAAAAAAGAGTAGGTGACAAATATGGAAAAGAAAAGAAGAGAATCCAGCTGTGATTCCTGTGTGAATTACGTATATGACGAAGATTATGAGTGTTATTGCTGTGACATGGATTTAGATGAAGATGAAATGGCACGTTTTATGGCAGACAGCGTACGCGACTGCCCATACTACCAGCTTGACAACGAATACCTCGTAGTCCGCCATCAAATGTAATGCATCTGTTTACAGATGCATTACATTTGATGTATCTGCAAAGAGTATTGTATAAAAAAGGGTTGTATCTGTAATAAGCAATCGATAGTGTAGCCGACCGAGATTTATCGGTCACTTTACCGGAGCGAGCGATCACAAAGCTTTGATGAAATGTAATGGATTTGCTTGTCAAATCCATTATGCAGACACCGAGCATCGGTGAAACCGATTATACATGCTCGGTGTTTCCCGTGACGGGAGCCCGGTAAAATGTGACTCAGATAAATCGCAGGGTAGGCAAACGTGATTGCGTTTACAGATACAACCCTTTTTTTAATACTACTTTAAAATCTCTTATAAAATCTTCGCCAGGAACGATTTCAGTCGTTCGCTCTGCGGATGATCAAACAATTCTTCCGGTGTGTTTTCTTCCAGAATCTTGCCTTCATCAATAAACATGACACGGCTTGCAACTTCTTTTGCAAATCCCATTTCGTGCGTGACGATCAGCATTGTCATACCGTTGTATGCCAGATCCTTGATAACGGCCAATACCTCACCGACCATTTCCGGATCCAGAGCGGAGGTTGGCTCATCGAAGAGCAGTACCTCAGGGTTCATACACAGAGCACGCACGATCGCGATACGCTGCTTCTGACCGCCGGATAACTGGCTTGGATAGGCATCTGCCTTATCGGAAAGTCCAACGCGCTCCAGATATTGCATGGCAAGCTCTTTTGCATCCTTTTCGGACATCCCCTGCAGCTTCATGGGAGCAAGCGTCAGATTCTTTAAGATCGTCATATGTGGGAACAGATTAAAGTGCTGGAAGACCATTCCGATCTTCTGACGATAGGCATCAATATTCAAATGCTTATCTGTGATATCATTGCCCTCAAAGTAGATCTTGCCGCCCGTAGGCATTTCCAGAAGATTGAGGGAACGCAGGAAGGTTGATTTACCGGAACCGGATGGACCGATGATAACGACAACCTCACCTTTTTCGATATCTGTAGAAATATGGTCAAGCACAAGACCGTTGCCAAATGATTTACAAAGTCCTTCTACATGAAATAATGATTTATCGCTCACTGTTACGCAGCCTCCTTTCTAACTGTCTGACTAAGGCTGAAAGGATCATGACCAGAATCAGGTAAATCAGTGCTACTGCCAAAAGAGGCATAAACGCATTATAAGTACGGCTTCTGATGATATCACCGCCACGTGTCAGATCCATCAGACCGATGTATCCGCAGATGGAAGTTTCCTTTAATAATACGATAAATTCGTTTGCAAGGGCAGGTAATACATTTTTAAATGCCTGTGGCATAATGATGTACCACATGGTGCTTGCATAGGAAAAACCAAGGCTTCTGCCGGCTTCTAACTGACCGCGGTCAATGGACATAATACCGGAACGTACGATTTCTGCAACGTAAGCGCCGGAGTTGATACCAAATGCCAGAAACGCAACTACAACTTTATTTAAGTTAGAAGAAGCGAAGATCACGTAATACATGATCAAAAGCTGTACCATGGTCGGAGTGCCGCGGATCACTGTCAGGTAGATATTACAGATCGCATTTAAGAATTTCATCTTTCCGGTCTGGTCATACGTAGACCGGATCACTGCAACCAGAAAGCCGAGGATGATTCCGATGATCGCGGCAAACGCCGTGATCAACAGAGTAGTACCAAGACCTTGCAGCAGGTACAGATAGCGGGATTCATCTATAAAGTTTTGTTGAAAGCTTGCAATAAAATCACTCAATTATGTTCACCTATTTTCTTACGATAATAACCTGTGTAGCAGTTGTATATGGATCAGAGAAGTCGATATTCTTTAAACGATCTTCTGTAACAGTCATACCTGCAACACCCATATCAGCTTTACCGGACTGTACAGCGTTGATGATAGAATCGAATTCCATATCTTCAATCTTCAGTTCATATCCAAGCTTATCGCAAAGTGCCTGTGCCATATCAGCATCGATACCAACGATTTCGTTTCCTTCGTAGTATTCGTATGGCTCGAAAGCAGCGTTTGTTGCCATTGTCAGAGTACCGTTGGAACGGTCTACATTTTCAGGAGATTCATAAGGACATGTGCCCTTTGTATCATCACCGATGTAGTTAGCTGTGATCTTGTCTAAAGTACCGTCTTCCTTTAACTCAGCAAGTGCGCTGTTGATCTTTTCTGTTAAGTCTTTGTTATCCTTGGAAATACAGATCGCATATTCCTCTACTGCGAATTCTTCATCTAAGATCTTCAGATCGTCATTCTTCTCAACAAATGCCTTGGCAGGCTGCTCGTCGATGATAACGCAGTCGATCTTGCCCTGCTTTAATGCCTGAACAGCATCGTTTCCTTTGTTGTAACGTTCGATCTTGGAAGCAGGTGTGTCGGCATCTGCAGGCTCTTCATAATCAGATGCATAAATATCACCTGTTGTACCGAGCTGTACACCGATCGTCTTGCCCGGAAGATCATCTACAGAATTGACTGTATTCTCCGGAACTTTGCTGCCGCAGCCTGCAAGCAGTGTCATGCCGGCTACTAATGAAAGTGCTACAAATTTCTTTAAATTTCTCATTTTTACTCCTCCTGCATTTTTGCAAATTGCATATTATTCGCGGTAAGTCGTATCTCATACATAGGATGAGTCAGCCTGAAAACTGACCAATATTAAAAATGTAGTATGCTTACCATCAAATTTCAACTTAGTATAGCAGAATGTTAAAATGAATACAATATACAGTTTGAAAAAAGAATGCTGTCACAAGATGAATATATTTGACAATTTATGTGGAAATCTGACGGAAAATAGAGTACAATTTTAAATAATAAGTGCATAAAATGCATGACAAGTGATAATGGAGGCAGCTAGGCTATGAAATTGTTAGAAGAGAGAATCAAGAAGGATGGAATTGTGAAGCCGGGAAATGTGTTGAAGGTAGATAATTTCCTGAATCATCAGATGGATATTGCATTGTTTAATGAGATGGGCAAGGAGTTTAAAAGACTGTTTGCAGACTGCAAGGTCAATAAGATTCTGACAATCGAAGCGTCCGGTATCGGGATTGCCTGTATCGTGGCACAGTATTTTGATGTGCCGGTTGTTTTTGCCAAGAAGGCACAGAGCATCAATATTGACGGAGACGTTTATTCCACAAAGATCCAGTCATTTACCCATCAGAGAGTATACGATGTGATCGTATCGAAGAAATATCTGAACCCGGAAGATCATATATTGATCATAGATGATTTCCTTGCAAACGGATGTGCCTTAGAAGGTCTGATCGATCTTGTACAGAGTGCAGGCGCAACAGTAGAAGGTATCGGAATTGCCATTGAGAAGGGCTTCCAGCAGGGCGGAAAGCTGATCAGGGACAGAGGGATCCGTCTGGAATCACTTGCGATCGTAGACAGCATGGAAGGCGGAGAACTGGTATTCCGTGAGCAGTAAGTGAAAACTGCTTGTTTGAAAGAACAAGCTTTATGGCTAAGGGTAGGATAGCTGTGTAAAGACGGAAAAGCAGAAGGAGAAGGATATGATTTATAAATGTAGAAATTGCGGTGCAAACGCAGTTTATTCCCCGGAAAAGGGTACGATGTACTGTCCTTATTGCGACAGCCAGGACAGCGAAGAACTTGCACCGGGCGGTGGAATGGCTGTCTGCATGAACTGCGGCGGTGAGCTGAAGCCGGGAGATTATATGTCCGCGGTCAAATGTGAGCATTGCGGAACTTATGTGATTTTTGAAGAACGGACGGAAGGCTGCTATAAGCCGCATGTGATCCTTCCATTTAAGCTCGGGAAAAAGGAAGTGCAGGAGAGGATCCGGGCACGCTATGCGAAATCTGCATTTATTCCGGCGGATTTTCTGTCTGATGCAAAGCTGTCAGAGATTGAAGGTATGTATATCCCGTTTTTTCTGTATGATTTCGACTGCCATTATGATATCAGGGCAACAGGAAGCAAGATACGGACATGGAGAAGCGGAAACTATGAATACACGGAGACGTCTCTGTATCAGGTGGAGCGAGATGCAACGATCGATTTCGAAAAACTGCCGGTAGATGCATCTATTGCAATGCCGGATGAAGCCATGGATCTGATCGAGCCGTATGACTATAAGGCTCTGGAAGATTTCCAGACAAAATACATGTCCGGATTCTTTGCGGAAAAATATAATATGGATGCCACGGAGCTTGGTCCGCGTGCAAAGGATAAGGCGAAGGCTGATGCAAAGGCCATTATGAATAAGACAATCACCGGATACAGTACGATCACAAACCGGACGGATAATGTCACGATGGATGAGAAAAAGGCGGATTATGCCCTGCTTCCGGTCTGGTGTTATTCTTATAAGTATAAAGGGAAGGACTACCTGTTCAAAATGAATGGGCAGACAGGCAAGATCGTCGGCAAACCGCCCGTCTCCTGGGCAAGAGTCTGGGGCTACGGGGCAACGGTATTTGGCTGTACATCTGCAATCCTTGCAATGATCATGCTGCTGGCGGAGGTATTATAATATGAAAGAATATTTTGCGAGATTTAAATATTTATATATCACGCTGGTGGTCATACTGGTGGTAACGATTGCTGCAACCGCTGTATATATGACAAAGCAGAAGGCTGCTGCGGCAAATAAAGGTAAGCGGATGAATACTGAATGCCTGACAGACGAAAGAGTATTTGATTATGCGGATGTGCTGACGGATGCACAGGAGGACGATCTGCGGGAACTGATCGCAGAGAAGGAAAAAGAAGTATCTCTTGATATTGTGCTGGTAACATTAAATGAAGATGTGGGCAGCAGTGATGATGCGCTGATGGAATATGCGGATCAGTTTTATGAGGATAACAAATTCGGTTATGATAAACCGATCGGTGACGGTGTTATCTATGTAGATAATTATTATGACAGATATGTATGGTTTGGTACGACCGGAATCGCGGAAAATGCCTATACGACATCTGCGATCAACAATCTGCTGGATGCAGTCTGTGATCTGACGGATGCAGATCCGTATGAGGCATATAAGACGTATGTTATGCAGGTAGCAGGCTATATGGCTGAGCGGGAAGCGGAGGATTCGATAGGCATTATGGTAGATCCGTTCAGTATCATGATCATTGCATTGATCGTAGCCGTTTCCTATGTGCTCGTGAATCTGAAAAAGCAGGAAGGCAAAAGAACAACAACAGCTTCTACCTATGTGGAACGGACTCCGGTCATGAACAATCAGGTGGATCAGTTTATGACCAAATCTGTCACGAAGCGAAAGATCGAGACATCAAGCAGCAGCGGTGGCGGCGGTCATTCCGGTGGCGGCGGTGGTCATCATGTGTCAAGCGGCGGACATTCCCATGGCGGTGGCGGAAGACACCGTTAGGCAGGAGAGCAGGTCTTTGACCGGATTCTCTGGCCTTGTGAGGGGCTGACAATTTTACAGAGAAAGAGCTATATTAAGCGCCTCAGAAATCGTAAAGCTGAGGCGCTTTATTGTTTCATCAATATCTTTGCTTGTCACATACATATTGTAAAGGTCATGGAACGTTTTCTGGACGACCGGATTATCCTGCTCTAACAAAAGCATATCAGATTCAATGCTTTCCAGTGCACTGATCACAATGGTGGCTGCATCCACGACTGTGGGCACGCCAATGGCAATGACAGGGATTCCGATGGTTTCCTCGGTCAGGCCGTTCCGGTGGTTTCCGACGCCGGAGCCGGGCTGGATACCTGTGTCGGTCAGCTGGATCGTGGAATTCAGTCTTTTTGTGGAGCGGGCAGCAAGAGCATCGATCACGATCATGACATCAGGTTCGGTCTGTTTTACGACTCCCCGGATGATCTCGGCGGTTTCCATTCCATTCTTTGCCATAACGCCGGGCGCAAGTGCGCTGATCTCATGCATTTTTTCTTTATTATAAGCGGCTTTGCCATATTCCCGGATAATATGTCTGGTGATGCAGAGATGGTCAACAACCGCAGGCCCAAGCGCATCGGCGGTCACATCGCGGTTACCGAGACCGATCACGAGGACAGACTGCTCCTTTTGCAGACCGGGAATCAGCTTTTTGAGCTGTCTGGCAAGCTCTGCGGAAATTTCACGGTGACAGCCTTCATCGTTTTGCACCATGCGGGGTGCTTCTATGGTAATATAAGTGCCCATAGGCTTACCAATTGCCTTGGCGCCGTTTCTGGTAGTCACATTTACTTCTGTGATGTGCGTATGGCTTTTTTTTCGGTCATATTCTGATACCGTTACCCCGTGAAGAGATTTGCAGCTATCCGTATTCCGAATACTTTCATGCGCCTCCAGCGCGAGGTCGGTTCTGATTTCTGAAGAGATCATAAGGGCTCCTTTTTGGATGCCAGCGAATTGCTCCGGTTTAGACCTTTTGTCCCTGGCATCATTATATTGTAGTTAGTATTGCACAAAGTGGGGAGAATCATACGGGAATAAAAGTAATTGCCAATGGTCGGCCGTGATGATATAGTAATGTCAAAGCATATTTTCTTTTCGGAGACTATCTGTCTCCATGAACCATATCTTTATGATGTTGTGTGTTATGTAGCATATCTGTTCATCTTTTAGAAAATCCATGCTTGTAACTAAATAAGAGCAGGGATTTGACTAAGAGATGGAATACATCTTCATAGTTCTTTGTTTGTTCCTGCTATATAAAGAAAGGAGCAGCTTATGGACAATGCTGGCAAAAACATGTATGAGAAACTGACGATCCGGGACAAATTTATGTTCGGAAAAGTAACAAAGAACCCGGTAATCGCACAGAAAATGGCAGATTTATTGACTCCGGTAGAGATGGGAGAGGTCAAAGGAGTAGAACGGGAGAAATTCTTACAGCACAGAAGTTCATCAAAATATGTGAAACTGGATATGTATCTGGAAGATGAGAATGGACGTGTTGTAGATACTGAAATGCAGAATAAATCCCAGAATAGAGTGGTGCAAGAGGAATTACCACTCCGTGTCAGATACTATCAAGGGATGATCGATCAGGAAATACTGTCTAGTGGAACAGATTATATATTTCTGAAAGAGACATACATCATATTTATATGTACCTATGATCCGTTTGGGAAAGGAAAGTATGTGTATCATTTTCATATGGCATGTGATGAAGATGAGGAAATACAGCTTCAGGACAAAATGAACTGGATCTTTTACAATACAACAGCGGATCTCTCAGAAGCACCGGAAGGAATCAGAGAATTTTTAAATTATGTTGAAAATGAAACTGTAGACGATGACTTTACAAAATTATTAGATAAAGAAGTAAAAAATGCAAGACTGAATGAGGATTGGAGGGCGGAGTATTTGAAAACTTATGTGAATGATATGGATATGAGGCGTGAAGGATATATTGAGGGCGAGAAGCGCGGCAGAGCAGAGGGCGAGAAAGTTACACAAAAGAAATTGGTGCAAAAACTAATGGAATCCCAGAAGATTACCGAGATAGAGGCAAGAAAAATGCTGGGAATTTAATTGAGAAATTTCATGGAAACACTTGACAAATGGAAGCACTTACCTTATTATAATATGCGTGTGTTTACATTAGACTGTCCGTGTCCGGCGTAATGTGACACGTTACAAACAATAATTGAACATTACATGGGAGGTGTAGATCTTGGCTAACATCAAATCTGCAAAGAAAAGAGTATTAGTTACAGCAACTAAGACAGAAAGAAACAAAGCAATTAAGTCCGGTGTTAAGACTGCAGTAAAGAAAGTTTACGCAGCAATCGATGCAAATGACAAGGAAGCAGCTAAGGCAGCATTAAATGATGCTACAGTAACAATTGATAAAGCTACTTCTAAGGGTGTTTATCATAAAAACACAGCATCCAGAAAAGTTTCCCGTTTAGCTAAAGCGGTTAACAAGATGGCTTAATCGAACATAAATCAAAATGGTAAGGCATTCGGATCCCGTCAGTCCGGATGCCTTTTTGTTATGGCGACGAGGAAAATGCACGCATTTATGCGGTGCATTTGACGACCGCTAATCAGAGCGAGATTCGCAGAGCATATCTCGTCTCTGTTATGGCGACGAGCGAAATCAGCAGTGATGTGCAATTTGTGAGACATAACCTGCAAACCGGCTTCATAGGATGTAAAAAGAAGTCTTGGGATGGTGACGGATGAATCGTAAAATGCGCATGATCGGAAAAAGAACAGGGAGGCTTCTGGTAGTGATGACCGGATGTCTCTTTTTTTTATATATCGGAGCTTTGGGGCTGCCTGTTTCCATACAGCTGCACTGCCTGATGCTGCCTTACAGCATGCAGACAGAAGATGAGGAAAAAGGCATATATAAGGGGATAACAGGCTGTATGCCCTTATATGCTTATGCGAAGGAGCAGGTGGAAGCAGATGGGCAGGATCTTGCTACAACCTATATTTTGCTGGAAGGAAGAGACGAGTCGCATGAGGTTCTGGAAGCAGAGGATAACTTGGAAGAAACGTCAGATGAAAATACAGATGAAAACGGAAGTCATAACTATGGCAATGGTCAGATTGATTATGAAAGTGATCAGCCGGTATCAAGTGAAGCAGCAGAGGATGGAACAGAGAAAAATGCACAAGGGATACAGACAGAGCAGACTGATTTTTCCGATGATGGAAAAGCAGTAAATAACATGGAAAACATACAGAGCGAGCAGGATGAAGGGTCTGACACAGAAGGAGACCGAGAAAACGTAGATATAGATGCCATGACAAGTGAAAATCAAAAAGCGGTTATGGATCAGCTCATGGCAGCACACACCGGAAAGCAGACGCTGGATCTGACGCCTTATCAGGATTTTGATACACTGCTGCAGACCTTTTATGTGCTGGATTCCACAACCTATATCGATAATACGGAATTAAATATAGATAAATTATTGAATCAGGATTTAACTATTTCAAAAGGCGGAGATGAGCCGCAGATTCTGATCTATCATACACATGCACAGGAAGGATATGCAGATTCTGTGGAAGGAGATTTGTCTACCACTGTTGTAGGAGCGGGAGACCGGCTTGCGTCCCTTTTAGAAGAAAGGGGGTTTGGTGTACTGCATGACAGGGGGATTTATGATACGGACAGAGATTATGCTTATTCTGTAGCTGCACCGGCGCTTCAGCAGATCCTGACGGAACATCCGTCTATTGAGGTGGTCATTGACCTGCACAGAGACGGTGTGGGAGAGGATACACATCTTGTGACGGAATATCAGGGCAAAAAAACAGCTCAGTTCATGTTTTTCAATGGACTGAGCCGTACCAGAAAAGCCGGAGAAATTCCGTATCTGGTAAATGAAAACCGGGATGCTAACCTTGCATTTTCATTTCAGATGCAGCTGAAGTGTCAGCAATACTATCCGGGGCTTGCCCGCCGGATCTATCTGAAAGGGTATCGGTATAACATGCAGTATCGGGCAAGGAGCCTTCTTGTGGAGCTTGGGGCGCAGACGAACACGCTTGAGGAAGTTCACAATGCGGTTCCTCTGCTTGCTGATGTGATCGCAAGTGTGCTGGAGGGAGAAAAATAATATGCTTTATCGTAAAATTGGAAAGAGGAGTTATGCTGATGCTGGAAATCTTCTTGAAGATAATACCTGTTTTATGCTATACTTGCAGGCGTGGATGTAAGCAAATGAAACATTGAAACACGGAGGAACTACATGACACATATAGATCAGAGTAAAATCAGGAATTTTTGCATTGTTGCCCACATCGATCACGGTAAATCAACACTGGCAGACCGCATCATTGAGCGGACAGGGCTTTTGACAGAACGTGAAATGCAGGCGCAGGTGCTGGACAATATGGATCTGGAGCGTGAAAGAGGTATTACGATCAAGGCGCAGACGGTTCGTATTATTTATAAAGCAAAGGATGGAGAAGAATATATCTTCAATCTGATCGATACACCCGGTCATGTGGATTTCAATTATGAGGTGAGCCGTGCGCTGGCGGCCTGTGACGGGGCGATCCTTGTCGTGGATGCTGCGCAGGGAATCGAAGCACAGACGCTTGCCAATGTATATCTGGCACTGGATCATGATCTGGATGTTTTCCCGGTCATCAACAAGATCGATCTGCCGAGTGCGGATCCGGATCGTGTAAAGGAAGAAATCGAGGACGTGATCGGAATCGAAGCCATGGATGCGCCTCTTATTTCGGCTAAAAACGGAATCGGGATCGATGATGTGCTGGAGCAGATCGTCAAAAAGATCCCTGCACCGACGGGAGATCCGGACAAGCCTCTGCAGGCACTTATTTTTGATTCTTTGTATGATTCTTATAAAGGCGTTATCATTTTCTGCCGGATCCGGGAAGGAAAGGTAAGAAAAGGAACAACGATCAGAATGATGGCGACGGGCGCACAGGCAGATGTCGTGGAAGTCGGTTATTTCGGCCCCGGTCAGTTTATTCCGTGTGATGAGCTGTCCGCAGGCATGGTAGGTTATATCACAGCCTCCATTAAAAATGTCAGGGATACACGCGTGGGTGACACGGTCACAGATGCTTCAAACCCATGCAGCGAGCCACTTCCGGGCTATAAGAAGGTAAATTCCATGGTATACTGCGGACTATATCCTGCAGACGGTGCCAAATATCCGGAGCTTCGGGATGCGCTGGAAAAGCTGCAGCTGAACGATGCTTCCCTGAATTATGAGCCGGAAACATCGATCGCACTTGGATTTGGATTCCGCTGTGGTTTCCTGGGGCTTCTGCATCTGGAGATCATTCAGGAACGATTGGAGAGAGAATACAATCTGGATCTGGTCACGACAGCACCGGGCGTTGTATATAAGGTATTTAAAACAAACGGAGAAATGATCGAACTGACGAATCCGAGTAATCTGCCGGATCCTTCGGAGATCGAGCACATGGAAGAACCGATCGTCAGTGCAGAGATCATGGTCACGACAGAATTTATTGGATCGATCATGGAGCTTTGTCAGGAAAGACGAGGCGTTTATCTTGGCATGGAATACATTGAAGAGACAAGAGCACTTTTGAAATATGAGCTTCCGCTCAATGAGATCATCTACGATTTCTTTGATGCGCTGAAATCCCGTTCCAGAGGTTATGCATCCTTTGATTATGAGCTCAAGGGCTATGAACCGTCAGAACTTGTGAAGCTGGATATCCTGATCAATAAAGAAGAAGTGGATGCCCTGTCCTTTATCGTGCATAAGGACGGAGCCTATGAGCGTGGTAGAAAAATGTGTGAAAAGCTGAAGGATGAAATTCCACGTCACCTGTTTGAAATTCCGATCCAGGCGGCTGTAGGCGGTAAGGTAATTGCCAGAGAAACTGTTAAGGCGATGCGTAAGGATGTACTTGCGAAATGTTACGGCGGTGATATTTCCCGTAAGAGAAAGCTTCTGGAGAAACAGAAGGAAGGCAAGAAGCGTATGCGTCAGGTCGGTAACGTGGAAATTCCGCAGAAGGCATTTATGAGCGTTCTGAAACTGGACGACAAAAAATAGAAACGAGAACAGCATGCAAAATAAAGAAGAGTTAAGCCTGTATATCCATATCCCTTTTTGCGTACGAAAGTGCGGCTATTGTGATTTCCTCTCTGCTCCGGCAGATGAGAAAGCAAGGGATCGGTATGTACAGGCTCTTCTTATGGAAATAGAGCGTTATCGGGGAACAGAAACAGCGGACAGAAAGATTAAAACACTTTATATCGGCGGTGGCACACCGTCGACATTGTCTGTGAAACAACTGGAATGCATTATGCAGAAAATTAAATGCACATTTAATTTTCACGGTGATATGGAGACGTCCATGGAAATGAATCCGGGAACCGCTTCAAAAGAGAAGTGCAGGGCACTTTATCAGATGGGGATCAACAGACTCAGCATAGGGCTGCAGTCTACAAATGACATGGAACTGAAAACACTCGGACGTATTCACTCCTATGAGGACTTCTTAAACACCTATACATGGTGCAGAGAAGCCGGTTTTCAGAATATCAACGTGGATCTGATGGCAGCACTTCCTTACCAGACTGTGGAGAGTTATACCACAGGACTTCGTAAGATCATCCGCCTTGCACCGGAGCATATTTCGGCTTACAGCCTGATCTTGGAAGAGGGGACTCCTTTTTATCAAAAATATAATAGCGGATGTTATCCATTGCCGGATGAAGAACAGGAACGCCTGATGTACAGGGAAACGGAGCAGATATTGGCACAGGCGGGGTATGAACGGTATGAAATTTCCAATTATGCGAAAAAGGGGTATGCCTGCAGGCATAATCTTGTGTACTGGCAGGGAGGAGATTACCTGGGGCTGGGACTTGGAAGCTCTTCCTATATGGATGATGTACGGTTTCATAATACAACTGATCTCGATACTTATGTAAACCAAGGCGCATATGTTGAGGACCGGGAAGAGCTTTCCGTGCAGGCGAAGATGGAAGAATTCATGTTTCTGGGGCTGCGTGTCATGGCAGGTGTATCCGGGACGGAATTTGAGAAACGCTTCGGGAAAACAATGGAAGATGTCTATGGCGACGTTTTACGAAAACACGAAGAAGAAGGTCTTTTACAGATAGAACGCAAAGAGGATCGTAAAGAAGCAGCTGCCGCAGAACCTGCAAAAGGAAAAACAAATATTGAAAAAGTTATGTTAACCACAAATGGGGTTGATGTCAGCAATTATGTATTTGCAGATTTTCTGCTATAATCCTTGCGCTGTCTGTGTTTTCTATGTATAATAAAAATTGGTCGTTACTTTAACCAAACCCTATGCATACAATGGTATAAAACGTATTTGGGAGGCTTCCCTTGCAGACCTTTCAAAAACCACTTTCTGACGAGGAAGAAGCGTATTATCTGCAGATGCTTAAGGGGAACGATGTCAAACAGAGTGAGGAAGCCAGACAGATACTGATAGAAAGAAATCTGCGGCTGGTTGCCCATATTGTAAAAAAATACCAGAATGTGGAAGAGGACGCAGAGGATCTGATCTCCATAGGGACGATAGGACTCATTAAGGCGATCCGGACATTCGATGGAGGAAAAGGAAGCCGTCTGGCGACTTATGCAGCCAGATGTATTGATAACGAACTGTTGATGATGCTCCGTATGCGGAAGAAAACCGCAAGGGATGTATCCCTGTATGAACCGATCGGAACCGATAAAGAGGGAAATGAGATCAGCCTTTTGGATGTGACATTATCCAAACAGGAAGATTTTGCAGAGATGATCAGCCGGCGGGAGGATAT
Source organism: Firmicutes bacterium CAG:194 (assembly GCA_000432915.1). Taxonomy (GTDB): domain Bacteria; phylum Bacillota; class Clostridia; order Lachnospirales; family Lachnospiraceae; genus CAG-194. The sequence goes on along the minus strand of HF995251.1, from coordinate 110,021 downwards.
CAGCAAGGTCAGAAGGCTGGTGTCTACAGTTTTATCTGACAGGGAAAAAGAGATCATCACGATGCGTTACGGGCTCTCGGATGAACAGGAGCTGACGCAGAGGGAAATCGGGGAAAAACTGGGTATATCCAGAAGCTATGTGTCACGTATTGAAAAGAAGGCATTACTGACATTGAAAAAGGCTTTTGAAGATATGTAATGTATAATTCCGGTTTATACCGGAAAGAAAAGAGAGGTACATTTATTATGGAAAGTTTAGAGGAAATACTGCACGTTGCCTATGAGGCGGGGGCGTCCGATATCCATCTGACGGTTGGCATTCCACCGACAATGCGTCTGAATGGTCATTTGGTAAAGATGGATTATCCAATCCTCAGACCGGAGGATACATTGGAGCTTTGTCTGGATGTATTAAACCCGGTGCAGCGTGAAAAATTCGAGGAACGCGGGGAATACGACCTTTCAATTGCATTTGCCGGAATTGGCCGTTATCGTGTCAACGTATTCAAGCAGCGTGGTGCGATCGCGCTTGCACTCCGTACTATCACGGATGAAATCCCGGATCCTGAAAAGCTGGGAGTTCCGAAATCAATCGTAGATCTGTATCTGAGAAAGCGTGGACTTGTCCTTGTAACAGGACCTACCGGTAGTGGTAAGTCAACGACACTGGCATCCATCATCAATAAAGTAAATGAAAACAGAGATGCTCATATCATTACACTGGAAGAGCCGATCGAGTATGCGCATCATCATAAGATGTCCATGGTAAACCAGCGTGAGATCGGGCAGGATACATTAAGCTTTGAAGCCGGTCTTCGAGCAGCACTTCGTGAAGATCCGGATGTTATTCTCGTCGGAGAAATGCGTGACTTTGAAACAATCAGTATCGCCATCACCGCTGCTGAAACAGGACATCTGGTATTCTCCACACTGCATACAGTCGATGCGGCAAGTACTGTCGACCGTATCATCGACGTATTCCCGGAGCATCAGCAGCAGCAGATCCGTGTACAGCTTTCCAACGTTATTGAGGCGATCATTTCCCAGACATTGATCCCTAACGTTGCAGGAGACGGACGATGCGCGGCTTTCGAGGTTATGCATGCTACATACGCTGTCCGAAACCTGATCCGTGAAGGTAAGTCACATCAGCTTGATTCCATTATCCAGACTGGTAAGAAGGAAGGCATGATGACACTGGATGATTCCCTTCTTGCTTTATATATGCAGAGAAAGATCTCCAAGGAAAACTGTATCCAGTTCTCACGTGATCCGGAAAAAATGAAGACAAAAGTATTCTAAATCTTATAAAATCTAAAATCTGTGGCCGGGCAGGATTGCCTGCCCGGTCATCTGAAACATATCATTCATGATTTCAAAACAATCAATGAAATAAATCCCTCATAAAAGCAATAACAATTTATTTATCATGTCAAAAAATCAAAAAGGAGACACATCTATGTACAAATCTATTCTGTCAGGGGCTTTTCATGGCATGGAGAGCTTTCTGGTACAGGTTGAGGCTGACATTTCCGACGGGCTTCCGTGTATGGATATGATCGGCTATCTTTCAAGTGAAGTAAAAGAAACAAGGGAACGCGTACGCGTTGGTATCAAAAACAGCGGTTATCAGCTGCCTGTAAAGCGGATCACCATTAATCTGTCGCCTGCGGATGTCAGAAAAGGCGGCAGTGCATTTGACCTGCCTGTAGCACTTGCCCTGCTTGCAGCAAGCGGACAGATGGACGAGGCTGCTAAAATGGCGGATGCGGCAAGAGAAAACGAAGAGGCAAGGGGTACGGGAGAATATCTTGTGCTGGGCGAGATGGGGCTGGATGGCACGATCAAGCCGGTAAAGGGTGTATTTCCGATTTTGATGCATGCACTGGATATGGGAATCGGCAAGTGTATTGTTCCGATCGAAAACAGGGAGGAAGCAGAAGCGGTAGACGGTATGCAGGTCCGGGCTGTCAGCTCGCTTGCAGAAGCGGTATCTGTATGGACAGGAAGGCAGAATGCCGGTGGATCATCAGATGACCGGAATGCAGAAGAAGAAAAAACAGAAAATGATAAAACTGTTGGAAGCCTTGTGATAAATCGGGAAAATAAAAAGGACTTTGCGGATGTATGCGGACAGGAAATGGCGAAGCGTGCTGCAGAGATCGCTGCTGCAGGATTTCATAACCTGCTGCTGGTCGGACCGCCGGGCAGCGGGAAATCTATGATCGCAGAGCGGATTCCTACCATTATGCCTCTGATGAGCAGGGAGGAAAGCATTGCTGTTACAAAAATTTGCAGTATGGCAGGAAAACTGCAAAAAGGAGAAGGGATGGTATGGCAGAGACCTTTCCTGCAGCCGCATCATACGATCACTGCACAGGCTCTGGTAGGAGGCGGAAATACGCCGATGCCAGGAATTGTGACGCTGGCACATCGAGGTGTGCTGTTTTTAGATGAACTGCCGGAATTTGGCAGAGAAAAGCTGGATCTTTTAAGACAGCCTGTTGAGGATAAGAAAGTGCAGATCATCAGGGCAAGATATGCCTGCACGTATCCTTCGGACTTTTTACTTGCTGGTGCGATGAACCCGTGCCCATGCGGCTATTACCCGGATCTTCACAAGTGTAATTGTACGGATCAGGAAAGAGAAAGATATCAAAAGCGTGTCTCGGGAGCACTTTTAAACAGACTGGATATCTGTGCTGAAGTAGGACGGATTGAGTGGGGACAGTTACAGAAACAGGGAAATGAATCAAGTGCAGTGATTTCGAAACGTGTACAAAAGGCGATCAACAGACAGAAGATAAGATATGGGATGGACAATAAATTTAATGCAGATTTATCCAATGAAGAAACGATACTGTACTGCGGAATGAATGCAGGCGCAGAGCGGATTCTGGAGAGAACCTACACAAAATACCAGCTAAATCCAAGAAGCCTGTTCCGTATCCGCAGACTGGCAAGAACGATCGCCGATCTGGCAGAGTCGGATGAGATAAAAGAGGTACATGTCAGCGAGGCGATAGCGCTGAATAAGGGGTTGTGGCATGCGTAAAGGAGACCTTACATGACAACAAAAAACATAGAAGAACAAAAGAAATATGAATACTGGCTGTACCAGACAAATCCGCTGCGGCGAAGCCGCATGATCCGGATGACGGAGAGGGGGATCAGCCCCAAGGATCTTTATGAGATGAAAGAGGAAGAACTGAAGAAGCTGTGGCGGTCTATTTGCCAAAATGGGCAGGAAAGTGTGACGGAAAGAGATATTGCCCTTATTTTAGAAAGCCGCAGGACATTTGACCTGCAGGGAGAATATGCAAAACTGCAGGAAAAAGGAATCACATTTGTATCCATATTGCATGAGGACTACGCATATAAGCTGCGTAATATCCCGGATCCGCCATTCGCCTATTTCAAAAGGACAGATAATACAAAGAACAGACCGGATCGACCGACGATCGCCATCATCGGAGCCAGAAACTGCAGCGGATACGGAAAAGAAATCGCAAAAAGACTGGGAATGTGCTGCGCAGATCTGGGGATGACGGTTGTCAGTGGACTGGCAGCAGGAATTGACAGTATAGCGCAGGAAGCTGCCAGTCAGACGGGCGGCTTTGTACAGGCGGTGCTGGGAAGCGGTGTAGATATCTGTTATCCGGCGCAGAACAGGAGCCTGTATGATGCAGTACTGAAAAATGGTGAGATCCTCAGCGAATATCTGCCGGGGACAGCGCCTATGGCATGCAATTTTCCACCACGGAACCGGATCATCAGCGGCCTAAGTGATGCCTTGATCGTGGTAGAGGCAAGGCAGAAAAGCGGGACAAGCATTACAGTCAATATGGCACTTGAGCAGGGAAAGGATGTGTATGCCATTCCGGGGCGGATCACGGATCCGATGAGCCTTGGCTGCAATCACATGATCAGCCAGGGAGCAGGCATTATCACAGATGTCGAGGAAGGTCTGCTGGAAATCAGGCAGATGATACTGGAAAGAACTGAACACGCAGACAAATGCAATAAAGCACAAGATAACACGGGTTTACATAACATAAACAGACAAAAGAACCCCTATTTGCCGGATGACCTGAAAGGCCGTCTGTATGCCTGCATGGACTATATGCCAAAAACGATGCAGCAGCTTTATGAAGAAATCGGAGATGCCAATATTGCGGAGATCATGACCGCCCTTTTGCAGATGGAACTGGATGGAGCGGTTGTGGAAAAGGGAGGGGCGTATTCTTTATGAAATCGTTTTTTTTTATTTGGTGAGTTGGGCATAATTCACAAAAAAAAGCGTTCATTTTGCAACTTTACAGCATTGAATTATGGCAATGGAAAAATTATAATAAAAAAGACTATATGATGCGCTGACTGTGTCTGTAATGATGGGAACATGTTGGGGCAGACAACATCCGGTCATGCATCTTTCATATATGTCATGATAAAGAGCGAAACAAATAAGAAAGGGGATACATGAATGGTATTTAACAAATTACCGAAAGAGATGAGAAGAACACTTGCGCTCACGCTGGCTGCCTCTATGGTGGCTACGGGAACGCAGACACCGGTTCTTGCAGATCAGGTGCAGGAGGTTTCTGTGCAGGAAGTGCAAAATGCGCAGACAGAGGCTGGAGAGGAACAAAATGTCCGGGCTGCAGAGCAGCAGGAAGAAGTACCCGTGGCAGAAGAGCAGACAGGTACAGATAAATCTGTACAAAAGCAGACGCTGTCTGCAAATGAGGTCAACCCGGTTGATCCTGTTACAGATCCGAATGGGCAGGAAAGCAAGATTGAAACACAGGCAGCAGAAGAGGAAGAAATTGAGGCTGAGACAGCAGATGGAGAAGTTACCAGTGCTACATATGTAGAAATTGTCGTACAGGATCAGGAAGGTAATTATGCCGGCAAAGTGAACTGTGGTTTTGACTTTGATAGTGTGAATCATACAGCAAGACTTGTTAGAATCTTACCGGCGGAAAATGAATCAGACAGACCGGCAGTGGATGAAAAGAGCAGTGTTAAGCTGATTATTAAAACAGTATCATATAATAAAGAGGAATATACGGTTAATACGATTTATAACGACGGTGGAATCTGTGGAGCAGGTCTGCCCAATCTTGATCTTGTCATAGGGAAAGAAGTTACCTTGATCGGAACCAATGCATTTAAGGATGTGGGAGCCAAGACTCCGGTGAAGTCAGTCACATTTGAAGCAGAATCCGGGTTAAAAGAGATTGGTAATTATGCATTCAGTGCTGCGAATCTGAGCGGAGAGGTTATACTTCCGCAATCAGTAGAAATATTGGGGGAAGGTGCATTTCGTGGTACAGCGTGTACAAAATTCACCTTCGAAGCCGGCTCTAAAATGACAGCAATGGGTGATAGCGTATTCGCGAATTGCGGCAAGCTGACAGAGGTTGAGAATTTCCCGAGTGGTATTACCAAAATCCCTGACAGTAGCTTTATGAGCGATAAAGTACTTGCAAAGGTTACTTATGCAGCTCCGGAAAAAATGACAGGAATCGGTGCGAGTGCTTTTTCCGGTTGTGAGGTACTTGTTTCAGATGCATCGTATTCGCCGATTACAGAAAATATGGTCACAATCGGAGCATCTGCATTTATGGGGTGTAAAGGGGAACAATTTACAACTGTTACCATTCCGGCAAGTGTAACAAAACTGGAACAAAATACATTTGCAAATTGTCTTAGCCTGGCAACGGTTACATTTACAAATACAGAAAGTGTAACGGAAATTGCAGCAAAGTGTTTTGCAAATGATGGTGCATTAACAGAGTGCGAGCTTCCCGCAAAATTGGAAGTGCTTGGCGACTCTGCTTTTGGTGCGACTGCGCTCACCCATGTACGTATTCCGGTTACGCTGCGGGAGGCAAAACAGCCATTTTCTGAATGCCAGCAGATCGGACAGATTGAATGGGAAGAAGGGCTTACCAGGGTAATAGATAATCTCTTCCAAAATATGAAAAGCAGCCTAAAAGTGGATTTTCAGGCTCAGATCACAGAAATAGGAAATCATGCATTTGATTCCAGTTTAATTACCGGCATAACAGGAACTAACAACCTGGTAAAGATTGGAGAATATGCGTTTAATAGTTGTGTGGGTATAAGCGGTAAAGTAGAATTGCCAGCCGTAACAGAAATACATGCCTATGCATTTTCGAAGATCTTTGCAACAGATTTTGTAATTTCGGAGGATATTACCTTAATAGATACCGGTGCATTTATGAATTGCACAAACCTTAAGGCAATAAACAAGAATGATGGTGTCGCAGACGTCGATCTTGGTAATATGAAGAAGCTGGCAGAAATCGGGAAACAGGCATTTGCAGGATGTTCTTCCATTGTCAGCCTGCGTCTGAGCGGAACCATCACAAAAATCAATGACAGTGCATTTTCAAAACTGACTACTCTGGCGAATGTCAAGTTTAATGACAATGGCGAAGCAGGAACAACGGAACTTGGTAGCAGTGTGTTCTCCGGGTGTACAAACCTTGTAGAAGTATCAACGGCAAAAAATGTTGGAATTATTGGAAGCAGCGCTTTTTCAGGCTGTATCAAGCTGATGCGTTTAAATTTGGCAGAGGGCTTACAGATCATTAAGAAAGATGCATTTGCAGGCTGCACCCGTCTGGAAGGTGCTTTGCCGGAAGGAGTAAATGAAAAATATTCCAGCGCAAGTGGTGCAAAGGTAATGCTGCCAAATGAAAAGTCGGTTCTTGAAATTCCGGGAACAGTAACAGCTATAGAGGACAGTGCATTTGCGAACTGCTATAGTGCGGATGAAACACTTCAGGCAGATGGCGAAAAAGAGCCGTCTGACTATAAAATCGGCATCAAAGCAGTTCATATTGCAGGTAATCCTGCGGGCACAACAATCGGTGCTTCCGCATTTGCAGGCTGCCAGAATCTGACAAAACTGACATTGGGAGAAGGCGTGACCGGGTTAGGAGACAGTGCCTTAAAAGATACCAGACTGGAAGAAATTACGATTCCATCTACCTTTGAAACCGGTACTGCGAAGAATTCTCCGTTCACATCAGGGGAAAACAGTACTTTGAAGAAAGTGACATTTGCAGATGGTATTCAGGTGATTCCGCAGTATTTCTTAAACAACATTACAACACTGACAGAAATCGAAATACCGGCAAGTGTGCAGAAGATCGGGGATCATGCATTTGCAGACTGTAGTAATCTTAAAACGGTGACTTTTAAAGAACAGGCTACTTCAAAGCTTACAACGATTGATACAAGTGCCTTTGAGGGCTGCAGCCTGATGACGCTTTCTAAGCTGCCTGATGGTGTGACAACAATCAATGCATCTGCTTTTAAAGATTGCAAAAAAATAAGTCTCACAGACCTTCCAACAGGTTTGATAACAATCGGTAACGCAGCGTTTGAAAACTGCACAATGCTTCAGATTGACAAACTGCCTGCTATAACAGCCTTGGGAATGGCTGCATTCAAAAACTGTGTTAATCTCCCGTTTCTGTCAGTAGACACCTCTAATTTGGCTGAGATCAATGCAACAGCATTTGAAGGATGTACAGGTCTTACAGATGTCCGGATTGATGGTGGTGAAAAGAAACAAACGACAATTGCGGATGGTGCATTTGCAACGTGTGAGAATTTAAACTGGGTAATTATTAATAATATCAAATCAGTTGGAAAGAAGGCATTTACGAATCTGCCGATTTCGCTATTGAATATCAATCAAGTAGATGCCATCGGGGAATCTGCCTTTGCAGGTTGTGATAAATTAGAAAATCCAGTCATCCAAAATACAAAAACAATTGGTGCTTCAGCATTTGCGGGATCTGGAGCGCAGACAGACGATAACAAAGTATTGCTGGATTCTATTCAGAATGTGGGCAGCAGGGCGTTTGAAGGATGCCAATTTACAAGTGCTGATATCAGGGATTTGGAGAAAGTTACAACTTACACAGATCCGGAAACAAAGATTGAGTATTCTCCATTTGCAAAGAGCAGCATTAAAAAAGTGGAGTTTAGTGATGAGACAAAGAACACTGTTTGCACAAAGGCATTTAAAAATGTAACCAGTTTACAAAGCGTGGTGCTGGCTTATTGCCTCACATACGGTAATATTTCCACCATTGATACAAGTGCCTTTGAGGGCTGTGTGAATCTGACAGATATCAACCTGAGTGATGAATTGACAACGATCAACGGACTGGCTTTCTACAATACAGGATTGACAGAAATTACGGTTCCGGCTTCGCTGACAAAGATTACAGCAGCATCCGCTGCAGGGAAAACAGTCAGTCCATTTGCAGGAGGTGTGCTGAGAAAAGTAACGTTTGCAGATGGTGTAACAAAATCATTACAGGGTATGTTTATGGGTACGACTTCTCTGGAAGAAGTGGTATTACCGGAAAGTCTCAAAACGATCGACCAGAATACCTTTAAGGATTGCAGCGGCCTTAAGAAGTTATCAGTAGTAAAGAGTGATCAGGAAACAGGAGAATATGTAGCTGCTGAGGAAAATGTACTTGATACAGTAGAAACCATTAATGCAGGTGCGTTTAACGGCTGTTCTTCTCTGGAAACACTTACATTAAAGAATGTTGCAAAAATTGATTCCAGTGACACAAACAGAACTTTTGGCGGCTGCATGAGCTTAAAGAAGGTATCTGTTACCGGTGTGACGACAACAGATAACACAGGAAAGACAACACTGAGTACAACAATCGGAACATCTGCCTTTAAGGACAATAAGGCGCTGAAAGAGATAAATCTGGATACGATCAAAACCGTATCGCAGGAAGCATTCAGAGGCTGTGGTGTGGCAGATGATGGAACAGATCCTGCAACATTAACTCTGAATAATGTAAACGCTATTGGTTCACTTGCTTTTTACGGATGCGGATTTAAGGCAGTACAGATACCGCGTCAGCTGACTTCCGTAGCAACCGGTAAGATTGATGGAGTGGAATATGGTCCGTTCGCAGGCGGAAAACTGGAAACAGTTTCATTTGGTACGTTGATCAATACTATTCCGGATAATTTATGCATGAATACTACAAGTCTGCAGAAGATTGAGCTGCAGTCTGTCAAAGCAAGCCTGAGAACGATTGGCAAAAATGCATTTAAGGGCTGTACATCGGTAGAAGAAGTTACAATTCCGAAGGGCATTTTAACTGTCAGCAATTCAGCTTTTGAAGGCTGCAGTGGACTGACAGATGTTACGATAGCAGCGAAAACGATCAATGCCAAGGCTTTTGCAGAGTGTAAAAATCTGAAGGCAGTGAAAATGGAAGAAGGTGTGACGACAATTCAGGGCATGGCATTTGCCAACACACAGATTTCTGCTGTTACCATACCTTCTACCCTTACAACGGCCGGAACGACAAAAGAAGGAACCATTGAAAAAGGACCTTTTGCCGGAACGATGATTGCAACAGTGCATGGTCAAACAGAGGATAGTACCGAAGCACAGGAAGGTGCAACAATTCTGCCGGAAACCAAAAAAATACCGGATAATCTTTTCCTTGGCTGTACCTCTATTATAGATGTACAAATTCCGGAAACTGTTACTGAGATTGGACAGAAAGCATTTAAGGATGCCAGCAGTGTTGAAAATGTGACGTTTGCCGTGAATACGGAAACCGGTAAAGTAAAGGGAGTAGAGAAGATTGGCATCAGTGCATTTGATGGCTGCAGCTCATTGCAGGAGCTTGTTTTGCCGGAAACTGTAACAGAAGTGCTGCAGGGAGCTTTTGCAAATGAAGGAGCTCTGGTAAAGGCTGATATGAGTCGGACAGCATCTCTGAAAAAATGGGATAAAGAGTCTTTCAAGGGAGATACAGCACTGGCAGAGGTTGTTCTGCCGACAGCAGGTGGTATCACAGCAATTCCGGATGGCGCATTTGCAGGATGTACCTCTTTGACAGGTGAAAACCTGAAAATTCCAAAAAATATTGTAACGATCACAGCGAATGCTTTTAAAGAGTCCGGTTTGAAGAAACTGTATATACCAAACCAGGTGACAATGATCGGAGCAAGCGCATTTGAGGCTTGTAAAAATCTGGAAGATGTGCATATTAGTAACAATATATCGATCATCAGTCAGAGTACGTTCAAAAACTGTGAGAAGCTGAAAAAAATTGAGATTCCGGTTAAGGTAGAAAAAATTGGAACAAATGCATTCTATGGTTCCGGACTGAAAGACGTATATATTTTTGGAGATCCGGAGATTGGCGGTGGTATCACAAATACCTATGCAGGCATGAAAAATCAGCTTTCTGTTTTTGAAAAAGAAGTTGTGGATGAAACAGCCAGTGCAGTGAGCCAGCATATATTTAATGCAGACTTCACAATTCACGGTGCTGAAAATACAAAACTTAAGACAGCGTTTTTTGATACATACAGAACAGAAACAGACGGACCGTCTGTACCAAATGTTGCAGATGGCAAGGGAACGATCGCTATTTACAGTACGAGTCTGGCGAATACAGATCAGCCATGTATGAAATGGGACAGTCTGGATGAGGCTGTTTACAGGGCTGCAGCAATTAAACTGGATCAGTCAGAACTGACCATGATGCTCAAAAATAAGAAAGCCATGGTGGCAAGTGTAATTCCTGCTGATGT
>HF995251.1:53665-99363 GCA_000432915.1 Firmicutes bacterium CAG:194 | reverse complement strand
TTCCTGCTGATGTGACGAAGGAAGACAGCGTACTGGATGCGCTCACATGGGAATCTAGTGATGAAAAAATTGCAAAAGTAGATGCCAATGGTGTGATTACCGCGAATGCAGAAGGTACGGTAACGATAACTGCAAAAGCGGGAGATGTAAAGGCAGAATGCAAGGTTAAGGTAATCAGCCCGATCAATACCTGCGTGATGCAGAAGGAGGGTGAAACGGGTAGTCTGACTTCTCTGGCACTCAGAGGCGGCGAAAGTATCACTGTGACTTTCGATGTACAAAAATCCAATAAGCAGGCATCCGATGAGTATACAATAAAGGCGGGAGACGCTTCTGTGATCTCTGTTGAGAAGAAAGATAAGATCAGCAATACCTACGTGATAACTGCCCTGAAGAAAGGAAAAACTTCTATCATCTGTAGTGCAACGGATGGATCTGAATTTACCAAACCGTTCGATGTAACGGTTGATTCTACACAGCATATTGTTGCGGATCCAACGAAGTTTACCAATAATAATGAGGACGGTTCCCATAATTATGAAGCAAATACAAAAGATTCCTGGACCTATCATGTGGACGGTGTATCTGAGATAAAGATCACATTTGATCCTGTGACAGAAGTAGAGCCTGATCATGACTTTATACTTGTGTATGACAAAGATGGAAAATCATTATTGTATGATGGAGATGCTGCTGTAAATGGTGTCGCAACTGTAGTGACAGAAGATAGTACAGTGAAGTATAAGTATACGGGCGATCAGCTTGATGACCGGACGTTTACAGTAAAAGGTGATACCGTCAGAGTGCAGATTGACGCAGATGCAAGTGGTGAGCGTTACGGATTTAAAGTCAGCAAGGTTGTAACGAAGAATACGATCGATTATAAATTGAATGGCGGACTTACCAAAAATAATCCAAATCCTTATTCATTCAGCTCAGATAGTACAGAGCCTATTATACTGAAAGATGCAACAAGAGAAGATGCAATCTTTGTCGGATGGTATACGGATAAGGCTTGTACCATTCCGATTACAGAAATCAAACCGGGTATAGGTGGTGTTACAGTTTATGCCAAATGGCAGGAAAATCCGGCTGTTATTTATAAGCTGAATGGAGCACCGGATTCTGTGAATAAGCAAAATCCGAAGTATGTACCATTTGATAATGAGGAGGAAATTGTATTACAGGCAATTGAGAGAGAAGGCTATACGTTCCTTGGCTGGTATACGGACAAAGAATGTACAAAGCAGATTACTGCGATACCTGCTCATACGAAAGTGGCATTAACAATTTATGCAAAGTGGGAAAAGAAGACAGCACCGGCAGAACCGACACCTACACCTACACCTGTGCCAACACCGGAACCGTCCAAAGTACCAACACCGCAGCCTCCCAAAACGCCTGCTTCGGAGCCTTCAAAGACACCTTCGCAGGAACCGGCTAAGACACCGGAAAATAAACCGGCGAAGGCAGGTACACAATTATCGGCTGCAGAAGCAGGTGCTTCTTATCAGGTTGTGAGTGAGGATGAAAAGCAGCCTACGGTCGTTTATACAGCACCGGCAGATAAAAATGTAAAGAAGATAACTGTTCCGGCGACAATTACGGTAGGAGGCATTACCTATAAGGTTGAGTCGGTTGCACCGGATGCATTTAAAAATTGCAGGAAACTGACAAGTGTTAAGATTTCAGCAGGTGTTCAGAAAATAGGTAAAAATGCATTCAGTGGCTGTAGTAAGCTTTCTTCCGTGACAATTGGCAAAGATGTTACAGAGATCGGTGCCGGCGCTTTTGCAAATTGTAAGGCTTTGAAGAAGATCACAATACCGGCAGCGGTTACAAAGATCGGCAAAAAAGCATTTAACAAATGTAAAAAACTCAAGACAGTGACCATAAAAACAAAAAAACTGAAAACTGTCGGCAGTTCAGCGTTCAAGGGAATTGCAAAGAAAGCGGTTATCAAGCTGCCAAAGGCAAAGAAGGCTGCTTATAAAAAGCTTTTAAAGAAAAAATATGATAAAACAACAAAGCTGAAATAATGAGAGTTTAAAAGGAGGAAAAGTATGAGAAAGAAACACTTGCTTACGAAAGCACTGACACTGGTGCTTTCAGCAGCAATCTGCGCCGGAGGAACCGGGCTGGAAACTCTGGCTGCGTCTGTGGAAATTACACAGACGCAGGAAGTGCAGCCGGATGGCACGCAGGAACAGGCAGATACTGTATCAGCAAATGATGCAGCAACTGAAGAAAACGGGGATACAGTGACAGATCCGGAAGAGCCGCAGGAAGAAGTCACGCAGGGGGAACTAGCTGATCCGGAAGAGACGGATGATGAAAATGAAACAACAGGCGAAGAGGAAACAGAAGCTGGCGAGGAAGATCTGGATGCGGATGAAGCAAAACAGCTTCCGGTTGACTCAGAGCTTTTTGCCAATGTCAGTGAAGATACCAACCTGACTAAAGCAGTAATCGCACTCTATAATGAGGCAACGGATTCCTCTGTGACAGAAGGCACTTTCACAATCGGTATGTTAAAAGAATATACAGGGATTTTTGACTTTACCAGCGCAAGTGCCAGTAAATATGCCCAAAACATTACAGACATCACCGGGCTTGGCTGTGCCAGAAAAGTAACAGCAATCGATATCAGTACAACACAGATAACTGTGATCCCGTCTTTTGAGTTTAATGGATGTACACAACTGACAGAGATTAAACTGCCTTCCACTGTGAATAAGGTAAGCGATCGTGCATTTGCAAGTTGTAGCGGACTGGCAGAGATCAATCTGCCGGATACAGTAACAGAAATTGGTGCATATGCATTTAGCAGTTGTTCAAAACTGGCGGGGATCAACGCAGTAAAAGACGGAACAGACAGTATCTTGGATACACTGCCGTCATCTTTGACACAGATCGGAACAAATGCATTTGACGGTTGTTCTGCGCTGCGGAAAATTGTCGTTCCAAGCTATGATGGTGCGATCCTGCAGAATGCGACATCATTGTTTGCAAATTGCAGCTCTCTGGAAGAGGTAGAGATCGGAAGCAGCATCATGCATATTCCGAGTTCCGGCTTTAAAAACAGTGGTGCTGCAGCGGGTATGGTAGTGACGATAGAAGAAGGCTCCAAGTTGAGTAAAATTCTGCAGTCTGCATTTGAAGGCGCTTCTATGAGCAGTATTGATCTTTCCAATTGTACAAGATTGACAACAATTGAAGCAGATGCCTTCGCAAAAGGAAATTCCAAAAATCCGCTGACAGAGATTAAAATGCCGGCTGATATCAAAGAGGGAGAAACACAGCTGCAGCTTGACATTGGAAAAGAAGCCTTTTATCAGGCACCACTTGCCAACATGTATGCAGGAGATACGGCTGATCAGATTGTAACACTTCCTGATTATGTAAAATCTGTTGGTGTAGCAGCATTTGCAGAAAATACTGCAATGCAGGAACTGGTACTTGCTGCTGATTGTAAAACGATCGGTGATTTCGCATTTAATGCCTGCAGCAATCTGGAAAAGGTGACACAGAGCACAAGAGACGGAGTTTGTGCAACGGAAAGCATCGGAACCTGCGCATTTCGTGCAACGGGATTTGCAGATGCCAGCTTCCTTGGCAAGATGAATCAGCTGAAACGGATCGGTGGAGAAGAGCAGAATCTGGACACCATGGAAGACCGTGAGGAGGAAGGCTATAAAAATATCAAAAAACCGGATTACACAAAGAATTATGTGAAGAAAAATGAAAAATTCGGTTCAGAAGTATTTACAGAAAGTAAAGTAACGACGGTTGTGCTTCCGGCTTCCATTGAAGTGATAGAAAGCCGTGCATTCTATAATTGTCAAAATCTGGAAAATGTTACGTTTGTGAGTGGGAAAGCGCAGTCTGATAAGACCTGTCAGATCAATTCAGAAGCATTCAGACAGTGTAAGAAAATGACAAAAACTGTTCTGCCGACAGACAAAGAACTGGAAATTGAAAAGGGTGCTTTCCTGAAATGTGAGAAGCTGGCATCTGTAGCGGAGCCACAGACAGAAGGGGAGAATGCTAAAGATTATAACGGTACTTTCCCGGCAACGCTGTCAAAAATTGCAAGCAGTGCATTTGATACAACCGGACTGAAGGAAGTGATCTTACAGGATCGCGCGGACGGTAAAATGCCGGAAATCGGAACCTATGTATTTATGGACAGTATGTCACTGACAAAGGTTGTTATGCCACAGGCAACGGCGAAACTGGAAAAGGGTCTGTTTTACGATTGTGGTATTAATGATTTTTCAACATCAGGTACTGTAAAGAATCTGGAAGAAATTGATGATTTCGCATTATTTGGCAGTACTTTCGAAACATTGGATCTGTCTCCTTATACAAAATTGAAACGTTTGGGTAGTCATGCACTTGCTTATCGGGATTTGAATAGAAAACCGAATGCCAGAACAAGCAGAAATGCAAATAATAGTGTAAAAACCATAATTTTACCAAACAATATAGAAAATGGAACATTGGAGCTTGGGGATTTCTTACTGCGTGGAGCTTATCACTTTGACACTTTGAAGGTAAAGGATCGGGAATCCTGTCAGCGGGATGGTGTTGTAAGTATTCCGGATTATGTAACAAATGCCTCCTGTGTGGGTGGAACTTTCTCTGCGACAGCTGTAAAAGAAGCCTTCTGGGAGTATACAACGACAGGAAAGAATCCATGGACTTATATTCCTGAAAGCATGTTTAATGCAACGGATGTTGCAGATATTTCAAAATGCTTACTGCCGGTAAGTGATCTGAAGGAGATTAAAGCCAGCGCATTCCTTGGCTGTCGGAAACTTACCACGATAGATATCAGGGCATATGAAAATCTGGAAACCATAGGGGAAAGTGTATTTGGAGAATGCCTGAATCTGCAGGATGTGTATATGGCACCTAATATTAAGAAATTGCCGAATTATGCTTTTTTTGTTGGGTACTACGATGAAATCACAAGCAGTGGGGGATATTATTCGTGCTTACAATATGTAGATCTTGCCAATATTGCAGAAATCGGGGATTACTGTTTTGGCTCCGTGAACTTAAAAGATGATACAGCGGGAAGTGGTACGAAGCAGTATGTAATCTGGCCGTCAGTGCTGCAGGCGATCGATCTTTCCAATGTGACAAAGATTGGAACAGGCGTTTTCTGGGGACAGACAAACTTGAAGACTGTGAAATTTAATGATAGTTTAAAAGAAATCGGAAACAGGGTATTCCAGAGTTGTGCGTCCTTGAGTCTGAAGCCGGAAACTGCAACGAATATTACAAAACCGGCAGATGGTACAACTGTAGAGATCAAAACAGCAGGACTTCCTGCCGGTCTGGAAAGCATCGGAGAATATGCGTTCTACAGATGTGAAAATCTGGATACCGTAAAGTTCGGATCCAATATAACCAAGATTGGCAAATATGCATTTTCTGAAACAATCGGACATTTTAATTATGCTTATAAAGATAGTGATGGACATTATATAGCACCAACGCTCGAACAAAGTAAAAAAATGTATGATTGTACCAATATAAAAAAGTATACCGACAAAGATGGTATAGAAAAGGTAAAAACGACTGATTATGACTTTACACAGGCAACAAAACTTGCGACGATTGGAGGTTATGCATTTTATATTTCAGACATTGGAAAAGTGGATCTGCAAAATTGTAAGGTAAAGGATCTGGAGAACTTTGCATTTGCAGACTGCCCATATCTGGATAGCGTAGAACTTGGAAACAGCGCTCAGCAGGCAAAGGATAACAGTTTTGCTGCCTGCCCAAGATTACAGACCTTCCGAGTATATACAACAACAACGATCAGTAAAAAAGCATTCAATGCAGTTTCTAAATTTAACAATGCTGCAAAAAATAACACAGCAATTGCAGATATTTATGATTCGACAGCTACAAAGGCATCATTATCTATTGATGTGACAACGGAGCCGGTAACGACGATCGGTATAGGAGGCGAGACAACGCTGCCATATTATGTAACACCTTATGAAAAGGGCGATGAGCCGGCATTTAGTTATCTGCTGATCGGGGATCAGAATTCACCGGATACGATCGATCAGTATATGCGCGTAGAAGGCAGAGTGGCATCTTATTATTATAAGAAGATCAATGATGATACAACAGATGCTTATCGTGTGGGTGAGGAGTACTTTACCAATACAAAGGATCCGATCACGGTAAAAACAAGTGCAGGTCAGACGGTTGAAACAATTAAGATCACCGGATTAAAGCCGATGAATGCAAATGAAACGGCAGAATTTAACATCCGTACAGCAATTGCCTATGAAAGAGCGGATAACGGAAGAGATAAAAACGAAAAACTCACGCCGATCAAGAGCGAGTTTACAACAACATATCACATTAATATTGCTTCCGTCCCATTCCGGGCGCTGCTTTATACGGATGCCAACAGAACAAAAGAGGAAAATCTGGCATACGATGCAGCAAACGGAACAGCAACTCTGACACAGACAATACGTGCATGCAAAAAGAAAGCAACCTATACGCAGGCATATTATTATGATCTGGCAAACCTGAAAACATCTGAGTCAAAACCAAATACCTGTAACCTGATCATTGAAAGCAGTGACCCTTCCGTCATTGCAATAGCAGGAAGCGCAAAGCAGGTTGCGGGAAGCACAACCCAGTGGAAGCTGGATGCGGCTGCTTACAGTAACAGCATTACAACTGCTTCAATGGCTACAAAAGGTAAGACATTCGGCGTGACAGCCAAGAAACCGGGGACTGCAACAGTTAAGATTTATCCGGAAGGAAGTCCGGCGCAGACGATTACAATGACTTATAATGTAGTGGCTGATATTCAGAGAATCACATTAACTGCTCCAAGGGAGATTACAAATGGTGTGAGACCGGGCGATACTTTTAATGTACTAAACAGTGTAAATACCTATTTGGGACAGATGGTTTCTAAGGATAAAAACACACTTGGTACACTTTCGCAGCTGACCGATAATACGATTACATATACATCTTCTGATCCGAAGGTATTGACAGTTGACCAGCAGGGTAATGTGATTGTACAGAGTGTAACTGCAGAGAAACAGAAAGTCAGAATTACAGCGTCTGTTAAAACACCGGATGGCGATAAAGTGGAAGGATATGTGGATTTGAATATCGCATATCCGCCGATGAAGAACGGTGCAGAGACAAAGGACAGTACAGGTGCAAGTGTGACAGTAAAAACTGCCGGAAGTGCAACAAAACAGGGCGAGGTCAGCTATACAAAGCCGGCAGAAGGTGTAACAAATGTAACAATTCCTGCTACAGTTGTCGTAGATGGTGTAACCTGTAAGGTAACTGAGGTAAGTGCAGAAGCCTTCAAGGGAAATAAGACAGTTCAGAATGTCACAATACAGGCTGATGTAACAACCTTACCAAATGATATGTTTAAAGGCTGCACAAATTTGCAAGCTGTAACATTACCGTCCGGTATTACGAGTGTTCCGAGTGGAATGTTCAATGGCTGCGGTAAATTGAAGACGATCAAGATTCCGGGTAAAGTAACAGAAATTGGAGCGAATGCGTTTAAAAACTGTAAGGCGCTCACGAAGATTACGATTCCGAAGCCTGTAAAAACAATTGGAAACAGTGCATTCAGTGGCTGCAGCAAGCTGAAAACAGTTACGTTCCATAAAAAAGCAGTTTTGACAACGATTGGAAACAGTGTGTTCAGTGGATGTAAGGCAATGAAGGCAATCTCACTGCCAAAGAAGCTGGAAAGCATTGGAAGCAAGGCATTCTATAAGTGCGGTAAACTGAAAACAATCAAGATTCAGTCGACGGTATTAAAGAAAGTTGGAAAGAATGCGTTTAAGGGTATTTATAAAAAGGCGACGATCAAAGTACCGAAGAAGAAATTGGGAGAATACAAAAATCTCCTGAAGAAAAAAGGACAGTCTTCTAAAGTGAAGATCAAGAAGTGAAATCTATAGGGTAAAAAGCGAAAGGTGGTCGGTTTGTGACCACCTTTCTTTTGTAAATACATCAAAAAAGTAAATGCGAAAACGTTTGAAAATAGTAAATGTGCCCAAAATAACGCACAATTTTTGTGTACTTATTTCAGTACAAAAGGATGCAATCGCCTTTACACAATCTTAAGAAAATGTTAAAATGATTTACATAAAATTCATACTTTGGGTTTGCTATGCCCGTAATGACCGAATTTTAAAAAGTAGGAAGTAGTATGAAAGGACAGTAAGATGGGGTTATCAGGAAGAAGAAAGATAAGAATCGGTGATATTCTTATCAATGAAGGTATCATTTCACCGGAGCAGCTTGACGAAGCACTTGCCAAGCAGAGGGAAAATAAAAAACGACTTGGTGAAATTCTTGTTAATGATGGATATGTAACAGATGAGACAATGGCAAATGCCCTTTGTCACCAGCTTGGATATGAAAGAGCTGATCTGCAGAGCCGCATCCCGGATGATCTGATTTCCATGTTTGATGTGGATATATTGAAAAAGTATTCAGCCATCCCTTACCGGTATGATGATCGTAATGTCAATGTGATCTGCATGGCAATGTCCGATCCGATGGATATGCTGGCGATCGATGACCTTTCGATGATCAGCAACCGTATGATCCAGCCGGCTGTCGCAACGCCGCGTGAGATTATGCTGGCGATCGATAAGTATTACGGAAATGCCGAAGCGATCAAGGCTGCCAATGATTATGAGCAGGAAAGAGCCGATCTGTTCCAGGAAGATGAAATGGATCGTATGATCAATGAGGATGTCAACAATTCCCCAATCGTACAGCTCGTTAATAACATGCTGGAACAGGCAGTCCGCCAGAGAGCTTCCGATATCCATATCGAGGCACTGGAAAAGAAAGTCCGGATTCGTTACCGAATTGATGGCGCATTATTTGAACGTATTACATATAATATAAAGCTGTTGCCTGCAATCGTAGCCAGATTAAAGGTTATCGGCGGAATGGATATCTCTGAAAAGAGAAAACCGCAGGATGGTCGTATCACAACGTTTGTTGATAACAGAGAATATGATATCCGTGTATCTATCCTTCCGACGGTATACGGCGAAAAGACAGTTATGCGTATTACCAACAAAGGTAATCTGACAAGAGATATTTCAGAACTTGGTTTCAGCGAAAGCGAGAGAAAAGTATTTACTCATATCTTAAAAAATCCACATGGCATCATTCTTGTTACAGGACCTACAGGTAGTGGTAAATCAACAACGCTTTATACCGCACTGAGCGAATTAAATACAGAAGCAGTAAATATTATCACGGTCGAAGACCCGGTCGAAGCAAACGTGGCGGGAATCAATCAGGTACAGACGAATGTAAAAGCAGGACTTACTTTTGCAAGCGCACTTCGTTCTATCCTGCGTCAGGATCCGGATATTATCATGATCGGAGAAATTCGAGACGGTGAGACAGCAAGCATTGCGGTGCAGGCATCTATCACAGGTCACTTGGTTGTAAGTACACTGCATACGAACTCGGCAGCGAGTACGGTTTCCCGTCTGGAAGATATGGGAATCGAATCTTATCTGATCGCAGATTCGGTTGTAGGTATCATTGCACAGCGTCTGGTACGCCGCCTATGTCCGAGATGCAAGCAGAAGCGTCTTGCAAATGAAGATGAGCTTGAAATTCTTGGCATGGAAGGACAGGAAGTGGAAATTTACGAACCGGTCGGATGCCCAAACTGTGACAACAGCGGTTATCGCGGACGAATCGGTGTATATGAGATCATGGAAGTGAATAATGATGTAAAGAGATGTATCGCAAAAGGCGGAGATGCTGATGCGATCAAAGACGTGGCGCTCCAGAACGGTATGAGTACACTTCGCATGAGCGCGACGAGATATGTGCTGCAGGGTATTACATCAGTCAGCGAAATGATAAAAGTTTCCTTTGAAAGCTAAGGGATACAGAAAAGATAGAAGAGAAAGAAACCTAGGAGGGTGTGCAGGTGACAACTTATAAATATTCTGCTGTTGATAAAAACGGTAAATCAATCAATGGCTCAATTGAAGCGGAAAGTGAACAGAAAGCTGCAGAACAGCTGAAAAAAGAGGGAAAGATACCTACCGAGATCAAGGAGCAGACACTTCTTGACAAAGATATTAATATGGGGTCTTTGTTTAAGAAAAAAGTTGCGGTCAGAGATATGAGTATTTTCTGCCGCCAGTTCGTAAGTATGCATAGAGCCGGCGTTACGATTCTGGAATCTATGCGGATGCTGACGGAACAGACAGAAAATCCTACCTTGAAAGATGGACTTCAGGAAGTATACCTTGGTGTACAGAAAGGAGAATCACTTGCAAGTTCCATGGCAAAGAGACCGGATGTATTCCCAAAGCTGCTGATCCACATGGTCAGTGCCGGTGAGGCTTCCGGTAGTCTGGATATCGCATTTGAGCGTATGGCGGTACAGTTTGAAAAATCTGCCAAGATTCAGGGCTTGATCAAGAAAACAATGATCTATCCGATCATGGTATTGGTTGTAGCGGTAGCTGTTGTTATTGTCATGCTGACATTCGTTGTACCAACGTTCATGAGCATGTTTGCGGATATGGATATTGACATGCCAAAGATTACGTTGGCAGTTGTTGCTGCATCAGAGTTTATGCAGGCAAGATGGTATATAGTAGTAGCTGTTATCGTAGCATTTGTATTTTTTATCAGATGGTTTAAACGGACAGAAACAGGTGAGACGCTGTTGGCAAAAGCGGCGATTAAGATTCCGATGCTGGCAGACCTGACAGTGAAGCAGAACGCAGCAAAATTTGCGCGTAACTTATCAACCATGCTGGCAGCCGGTATTTCCATGCCGGATGCGGTGGAAATCGTTGCGGAAACAATGAGTAATAAATTTTATACAATGGCGATGAGAGATGCCAGAGCGGATGTAATCCAGGGTGTACCGCTTTCGCAGCCGATCGAAAAATCGGGATTGTTTCCGCCGATGGTATATCATATGGTAAGAATCGGTGAAGAAACAGGTAATATTGAAAGTATGTTGGATACATTGGCTGACTATTATGAAGAAGAAGTGGAAGTGGCAACGCAGTCTTTAATGGCGGCTTTGGAACCGTTAATGATCATCATGCTTGCCGGCGTCTGCGGTGTGATCATTGGTGCGGTTATGGCTCCGATGGCAGCTATGTATGAAGGCCTTGATAATCTGTAAAAACAATAAAAGGGGAGAAAAATGAGAAAAACTGTTTTGAAAAAAGACAAAGGGTTTTCTCTGGTGGAACTGATTATTGTGATTGCTATTATGGCGATTCTGATCGGTGTATTGGCTCCGCAGTATCTGAAATATGTGGAGAAATCCCATGTGACAGCGGATAAAGATATATTGGAAACTGTTTGCCGGGCGTGTGCAACAGCTTCGGCGGATAATGATATTACAGATTTGCCGCGGGCGGGGGATGCCAATATAACAGTAGATTCTGCGGGCAGTCATGCCGGATGGAGTAAACGTGTTTTGGAACTTTGCGGAGTATCTGATTTTGAAAGGGATGTGGAAGGAAAGCTTCAATCCAAGGTGGCTAGGGGTAAGAAAATAAAAATTGAGGTGAACGATGAAAATCAGTTTACCGTATATGTAGGCACAAAGACGAATGCGGATTCAAATAAGAATGGAATTGTAGTTGGCTTTGATGCGGATTAGTGTTTGGTTTTAAATGCCTTATTTATAGGGGGGTAAGGTCTTTAAAATATATTTTAAAAGTTAAAAAGGAGAGGTTAAAAATGAAAAAGACAAATAACAAAGGTTTCTCACTCGTTGAGTTGATTATCGTTATTGCCATCATGGCAATCTTAATCGGTGTGTTAGCACCTCAGTACATTAAGTACGTTGAAAAATCAAGAGTATCTGCAGATAAGGATTTACTGGACAGTGTTTATCAGGCATGTACAATTGCGGCATCAGATCCGGATGTTGTAGATGCTCCTAAAGCAGGCGGTTCTGTAAGCATTACATCAGGAAACGATGAAACTAAGTTTGCAAATGTTGTTTATAACACATTAGGAACAGACCTGACAGGAGTTCAGGGTAAGTTAAAATCTAAATCTTGTGCAGGTCAGAGCATCGATATTACTGTAGGTACAAATGGTGATTTCACAGTTACATGTGGAGATATTACAGTACCAGAGGTACAGAAAGCAGGAAATTAAAAAAGTAGCTGCTAAAAATATTTAGTATTAAAGGAGACATTCCCCCTATGACCACATTGTTATTGGCAGATAAAATAATATTGGGAATCATTATATTCCTCTTTGGGATTGTGATAGGCAGTTTCTTAAATGTCTGCATCTATCGCATTCCCGCAGGGGAAAGCCTTTCGAAGAAGAGAAGCCACTGCATGAGCTGTGGTTATCAGCTTCGTTGGTTTGATCTGATCCCACTTTTCAGTTATCTGTTTCTCGGTGGTAAATGTCGAAAATGCAAGGCACATATTTCAGCACAGTATCCGATCATCGAATCGCTGAATGGTGCGCTTTATGTGCTGGTTTTTATCATTAACGGGTGGAGTATAGATTCAGTTATATACTGTTTATTGACTTCAGCGCTCATCGTACTGAGCGTGATAGACTTTAGAACTTATGAGATTCCGTTTGGAATCAATCTGTTTATACTGGCACTGGGGCTGATTCACTTAGGATTTCACTTAGGGGATTGGGTGACCTATGTGATTGGCCTCTTTGCTGTCAGTACATTTTTGGAAATAATTTTCAGAGCTTCGGGCGGCAGAGCAATCGGTTATGGCGACGTCAGACTGATGCGTGCTGCAGGTTTGTTGATCGGCTGGAAGCTATCGATTCTGGCTTTGATCCTTGGATGTATCTTAGGATCTGTCATACATATGATTCGTATGAAGGTGTCCGGCGAGGGACACGTACTGGCAATGGGACCTTATCTGGCAATGGGTATCTTTATATCCGTGCTGTGGGGCGAACCGTTTATCAATTGGTATTTTAGTTTGCTTGTGACACATTAGTCGGCGCAGCGGACTTTATATAAAAAAGAAAAAAGAGGGTAAAACCTATCGCTTTTAGGGAGGTAAATCATGGCAAAAGCACAAAGAGTACTTAGTATCGAAATCGGATATTCCCTGACACAGGTCTGTGAAATGGATTTCCGATCAAAACATCCACAGGTATATGGTGTTTTCAGTATGAAGACTCCGGATGGTATTCTGAATGATGGCGCGATCAGCCCGACAGAATCTTATATCCAGGAACTGAAATCCTATATCGCAGCAAACGGAATGACTGCAAAGAAGGTTATCTTCGCAGTTTCTTCCACAAAGATCGCGAGTAGAGAGGCAACCATTCCTATGGTAAAAGAGAACAAGGTTGCAGAAATGCTCATGAGCAATATCACAGATTACTTCCCGGTAGATCCGAGCAGTTATCAGTTTGCTCACAATATTATGGATACTGTGACAGATGAAGCAGGCACAAAGCAGTACAGAGTCATGATCATGGCGTGCCCGTCTGAAATCTTGGAAGGCTACAGCTATCTTGCCCAGCAGCTTGGCTTGGAGCTTTCTTCTATTGACTATAGTGGTAACAGTATTTTCCAGGCACTGCGTCACAGATTTGCAACGGGTGTAAACTTAACAGTTAAGATTGATGAAAGATCATCCCTTTTAACAGTAACAAACAATGGTGTCATCACAATGCAGCGTTCCGGTATTTACGGTGCGGATCAGGTTGTAGATATCATGATGGATACAGATGTTTACGGAGAACCGCTTTCTTATGAAGCAGCAGTAAAAACACTTCGTAGGAACAATCTGGTTATGAAAGCAGACGAGGAGGCAACACTTGCAGATAAAGAAGCTGAAGTTGCTGAACTGGAAAGACAGAATGAAGCAGCAATCGCAGCAGCTGCTGCAACAGGTGACAGCTCACAGGTTGCAAGCGCAACTGTAAAGGCAAAACAGGCAGGCGCGAATCTGAAAATGCTCCGCCTGCGCAGGGATGTTACTTATGCATACGAACAGCTGATTAGTTCGATTGTCCGCGTAATCGATTACTATAACAGTAAAAACAGAGATGCAGCGATCGACAATATCATTATCACAGGTATCGCAGCCGACTTCTGGGGCTTCGCCGGTCTTCTTTCCGATGAACTGGGAAGAGAAGTAGAAATACTGAAAGACCTGGCAGGTACAAATATCAATCAGGGCTTACATCTGCAGGATGTATCTCTTGGTGATTATATTTCCGTTATCGGTGCAGGTCTTGGCTCAGTCGGATTTATGCCGGCTTCCATGGCAGCGGAAAAGGGCGGAAAAGCGAAGGGCGCAAAGAAGAGCTCCGCATCCAATGAGAAACTTCCGGTTATTGTATTTGTAGCCGGACTTGCAATTGCGGTTGTTCTGATCGCATTGTCTGTTCCGAAATACTTTACAACAAAGATCGAGGGCGATAATTTGGCAGAAAAGAAAACCCAGCTGGAACCTGTGCAGGATATTTATGATACCTATGTACAGACAAAAGCAAATTGCGATTATCTGAATGCAGTATATGCACAGACAGATAATTACAATAGAGATTTATATGATGTGATCACAGAACTGGAACAGAAGCTTCCAAAAGATGTAGAGGTTATTACATTAAATGTAACAACAACAGGGGTTAGCTTAAACTTCTCGGTAGCAAATAAAGAAGAAGCGGCAGCTTCTATTATCAATCTTCGTTCCTTCGACTGTTTCTCGGACGTAGTTGTAACAACGATTACAGAGGTTACAGATGAGGATACAGGAACAAGTCATGTGGAAGTGACAGCAGATTGTACATATGGTACAAATCCGGCACTTTTAGAAGAAACTGACGACAATGCAGATTCTGCAGATGCAGAAGCAACAGCAGAATAGGAGGAACAGAGATGAAGTTAAAGAAATCAGATGTAAATATTTTATTGATTGTTTTGGGAATTGGTGCAGCGCTTCTGACATATTTCCTCGTATTCACAAAGCTGAATGATAAAACAGATACATTGAAGATCCAGAATGCTTCTCTGCAGCAGGAAGTGGACAGATTACAGGATCTGGCAAATAATAAACAGAAATATCTGGATGATACAGCTACCATGCAGGATGAGATTGAAAATATCAAAGCTCAGTTCGCAGCAGCGTATCAGCCGGAAGATGAAATCCTCTATGTAGATAACTTAGAGAAGAATTTTGATACGACTGCAAATGCGATCAATATGCCCGGTACATCACCGGTAGAAGTTGTTACGACAGCAGATACATCTGCAGAGCAGACAGCTGATGCATCAACAGAAACAGATGCGACAGACGCAGCAGATGCAGCTGATGCAACAGAAGAAACTGCAGCAACAACAGATAATACCGCAACTGCAGGTACAGCTTCTGAAATCCTGCTGTATCAGACACCTGTTACAATGGATTTCATTGCATCTTATAATGCGGTAAAAGATATTGTAAAGATCATGAATGAGGATCAGATGAGAAAATCTATTGATGGACTTTCCCTTTCCTTTGATGCTGAGACAGGCGATCTGACAGGAACACTTGTATTTAATATGTATTCTCTGACAGGTACAGACGCTACTTATACAACACCGGTTGTTTCCAATGTTGTAATGGGAAGCAGCAATATCTTTAACAGTGCTGAAAAGAAGACTGCAATCCAGAATGAAAAGGCAGCACAGAAAGCAGCGGATGAGAGTGAAGAAACTGCAACAGAGAAAGATAATACAAAAAAGAAATAAAAATCAGTAGTTAGAGAAACCGGATAAAAGAGGTTCTTTCATGGGAAAAAGCAAAAATAATAAGGGATTCACATTGACGGAGCTGATCATTGCCGTAGCTGTGCTTGGCATTGTGATCTCTCCGCTTGTGGCAAACTTTATACAATCAGCAAGAATAAATAAAAAAGCAAGGATAAGCCTCAATGCGACCAATATGGCACAGGATATCATGGAAGGTGCCAGTGCTTATACCGCTGAAGAATTTGTGGAGATGTTTGAAAGCGAAGTAACGTTGATCAACAAAATTCTGCCGGCGACAACAACGGGGTATACTTCACATGGGGACTGCAATGATGATGGAACACCTCATTATGCGGCTGAGGCAGCATCTTTTGACACAGAAGATGGTGATGCTTCAACCAGACGGTATACAACAGAAGTAAAGGCCGGAATTGCACAGAATATGCGTAAATTGTGGGATGATGGATCTAAGGTTTCTGATTATTATCTGTTTGCTGATGGTGTAGAAATCGGGAAAAGTAAATACAACCTGAAGTTTCATTTGAGTACAGATAAGACAAAACACAAGCAGAATGGAAAGTATGTTGCCAATATTGCGACGATCAACACAACCTATGATGCGACAGGCAATCTTGGCAGTTCAGAGATTGAAGCAGCAGCAACAGAGTTTTTGAGTAAATCCTCAAAGGCCGGTGTAAAAACGGCGGCAGATTTTGCTGCTGTCATGAACAGAAATATTGAAATCCGGATCGAGAACAAAGATAAGAGCGGAATGGATTATGCGGTTGGTATTTATCGTACCTATACAATACCATCTTCTTATTACAGTACACTTGGCATTACCGCAGCTAATGATACTGTGACAAGATCGGATGCCAATATTTCTCTGTTGAATTCTACACAGCTTCCGAGAAGCGTATATCTGTATTTTAAGGGTATGGAAAGTACTTCAAAGTCGAATGTAACAGATACGATCACGATAAATAACAACACAGAAAAGCCGATCACGGTATATTTGATCCGTACACAGACGCAGGCGGAGATGACAGCCAATGTACTTTATAACCAGAATTATGGTACAAAGGTAGACATTACTTCGACTGATTTCGATGGTGTAGCTTCAAATAATCTTACAAAAATTGTATCCAATCTGCGGTATAATTTAAGTGAGGAAGCAAAGAAAAATGTCCGTGTTTATCAAGAAGGCAGTACAACGGAATTTGTGGCGGACAGAGGTTATACAAGTGATGATGCACTGAACTCAAAATATGATGCAAACAGATGTAAGTATACATATAACGGTAGTGCAGTCAACGAAGCTTTGTATCTGAGTAATTTCTCGGATGGTTATGAAGAAGAAGAAAAGAATTTTGTATATGAGACAACAGTAGATGTATACGATGCGGAAACCAATAAAAAGGTTGCAACATTTACAGGAAGTCTGTCAAATTAATAAAAGGGACAATTCATTGGGAAAGGATGTACATTCAATGATTGGATATTTGAGGAATTGGATGAAGAAACAAAAAAAGGATAACCGTGGTGCGGCAATGATCTTGGTTATTGTCAGTATTGCCTTTATTGGAATGCTTGTTGCAATGATCGTTTATATGGCATATTGCAACTATTTGATGAAGGGAACAGACCGGGTTGCAAAAAACAACTTCTATTCTGCAGAATCCGCATTGGATGCGATAAATGCAGGCTTGCAGCAGGATGTATCGGACAGCATGGCAGAAGCATACGTACAGACGATGCAAAATTCATCAGGTCTTTCTGCGGATCAGATGTCACTGAATTTCCAGACAATGTTTTTTGGAAAGATCAAGGAAAAAATTGCGGATAATCCGACAGCAACGGATCCTACATGGAAATTGTCTCACTTGACGGATATGTTGACGAATGACAGTATTCCGCTTGCATCAGCTTCCGGAGAACGAGGTGCATGGCTGGAACCGAGAGTGACTGATGGCAATAAACTGGTACAGAAGGGTACTGCTTATATTACTCTTGAAAACGTAAGGGTTGTCTATACGGATGAAAAAGGATATGTATCTATCATTGAAACTGATATCCGTATTAAGGTGCCTGAACTGAATTATGCGGTTGCATCTTCCAGACTTGATGTTGAAAACTATTCCATCATTGCAAATACAAGTCTGATCAATGATGGAAAGAACAATGATGGTAACAGCAGTCATGCAGGAGGATCAACCGGTACAGATATTACCGGTAATGTGTTTGGCGGAAATGATGGTGTTTATGTCAGCAATTCGGCAGCACTTTCCTTTGTAGACGATACATTGGATTCGGTAGACAGTTATTATCTGATTTCCGGTTCTCTGAATGTAAATAATGTAAAAGACCGAAATGGTATTGCGGTTGATGATAAACATGAAAACTATACAGGTGGCATTACAGTCACAACAGGTAATCTGGATCTGGATGGTACAACATATGTAGCAGATGACCTTACGGTAGATGGAAATACAAGCAGGATTAAGTTAAGCGGTATTTACAGAGGTTATGGAGATTCTCTTTCCGGTGCGGATAACAGCAGTTCTATCCTGATCAACGGAGCCAGAACAAGTCTTGATTTTTCAAAATTAAAGGAACTTCTTCTGTCAGGTCATGCTTATGTAGGTACAAAGCATTATGATGCGGATATCGACAGATATAAAGCAGGCGGTGGAAAAGAGGATTCTAATTCCGATTATATTGAAAATATTGAAGAGTATGAAACAACACTTGGTAAAAATACAGAATACCAGGAAACTGAAACAACAGTAAAGAAAAATACTTCCGATATTCTGCTTGGTGAATCTCTTTCTGTTAAGGCAGATCAGCTGATCTATATGATTCCGGCTGAATGCATGGGGTACAATGCAAAAACCGGCGAACAGGTGCTTGCAAAAAATCCTATGAGTTATGATGAGTATAGAAAATTGACGGAAACATATGTACTTGATGAAAATAACCAGCCAACAAAAGAACTGGTATATCAGCCGGTTAACTTAGAG
The DNA here is from genome assembly GCA_000432915.1 of Firmicutes bacterium CAG:194. Taxonomy (GTDB): domain Bacteria; phylum Bacillota; class Clostridia; order Lachnospirales; family Lachnospiraceae; genus CAG-194. The sequence goes on along the minus strand of HF995251.1, from coordinate 80,562 downwards.
AAACTCTGGGAGAAACTCGGAAATTCTTATACTAACAATTATAAGGCTGTATTCAGAAGAGTAAATGGCAGCGTTCTTGTATATTTTTATTTGGATTTCGGTTCAAATGAAGTACAGGCTAATAATTTCTTCAAAGCATATTATGAATATGACAAACAGGGGTTGACAGATTACATTAAATCATATGTGTCAGATATTAAATGGAACAGCACTTTGAACAGTAATGATAATGATAAGCTGACAATTGCAGGTAATGCATTTTACTTTAATAATGCAGGAGAACTGGTGCTTCAGGATGATACATTGAACGGTGATACGGATAAGCTGGAGAATTCTATTTCCAACGGAGAAGTTTACAGCGATACATATACATCGCTTTTACATATGCTGAAACCCAATATTCTGGACACAACCAGCCTGCAGCAGTCACAGACTGTATTTGAAAATATTGTGGATGCGAATGCTGTAAACAATAAGATTAAAACCCAGAATTTCCAGAATGATGATGGATCAATTAAAGCACATGTGGATAAAGGAGATTATATCTATGATGGTGATGCAAATCTGAAACTGATCATTGCCATGAAAGATGTATATCTGAGATCTGATTTTGATGGTCTGGTTATTGCAGGCGGTTCAGTATATATTGGTTCAGGCTGCAAGAAGGTGACATATAATCCGACAGCTGTTCTGAAGGCACTTCGTACAAAATGTCCTTCCGGATTTTATGCTTATGAAGCATTGGGCGACAGTGGTGTGCTGAGTTATGCGGAGACAACAGAAGTGGTTGGAAATGAATATATTGATTTAGGATCACTTATCGTATATCAGAACTGGAAGAAAGAATAGGCGGTGTCTTATGAAGAAAAACAATGATGGCTTCACAATAGTTGAATTAATTGTAGTCATTGCTATGCTGGTCATTTTTATCGGTGCGGTTTCAGTGAATGTCGGAAGGATTACCGGCTATGATGCAAAAGAGGGATATAAGAAGATCTCATCTGCCATTACGGAAAATAAAATAGAAACACTTGGAAAAGCAAAAATGACCGGTGATATCTATCTGGAGATTTACCGGGATGATTCGGACAGAAATCTTTATGTACAGACGATTCACAACGGACGTTCATCAAAGGATGTTGTGAAAAAAACAAAGCTGAATAAGAGAGGCCGCGCTTCTGTATCCTACGAACTATCAGATGGAACAAAAGTAGAAAATGTAGGCAATTCAAATCCACTTGTAATCTGCTTCAACAGAGCGAGTGGTGCGATCGTAGATATTAACGACGGCTATAAAGTGTCAGATTTGAAGTATATCTATATCACAGCAGGAAGTTATGAATACACGATTGAACTTGTACCGGAAACAGGTAAGGTAATCGGTAAATAAGAAGGTAAAGGGTAATTTCTTAGTAAGAGGAATGGAGGAGTTATGGATTTGAAAAAGAGGAAAACTGAAAAAAACAGGGGTTTCAGTATAGTCGAATTTCTGGTAGCATTTGGTATTCTGAGTGTTATCGTTACGACAGTAGGCTATATGATGACAACATCCTCCAAAACCTATAGTGGATTAAGTACGGAAGCACAGCTGCAGTCTGAGGCACAGCTGGTTGCAAATGGTATTTCAGAGCTTGCCATTGATTCTTTTGATGCAGGTAATACTGCAGAGTCGGACTATACATGTCAGATTGATGATTCAGTAAGCGATAAGCTTGTTCTTCTTTCCAGAACAAGAACAGAATCTACGCGATACAGAATCGAACGTGGCGATCAGGCAGATCCAAGTGATAAAAACAAACTGTATTTATATACGCAGAGCTATGATAGTGATGCAAATGCATATACCGGCACAGAATCCAAGGCATTGCTTGGACAGTATATTGAAGGCTTTGATGTAAAGCTTGATCGTGTGAAGGATGAAAATATTATTTCTTTTTCGTTGACATATAACAAGAACGGCAGAAGCTATGTAGGTGATTATCAGGTGTTGATGAGAAACCGTGCTTATGCAGATCCGGATGCAAAGGAAGCAGAGCCGGAGGATCCACAGCTCAGAGCACTTACTTTGACTCCAAAGCTTGTGTTTATTGATGTGATCAACAATAAACCTGTTCAATATTATAAGGATACTTTAAGCGCTTCGCCATATACGATCACGTCAGGAAATGAAAAGATTGATTTTGTCGCAACACCTATCTATTCTGGTACACCGGAAAGCACCGACAGTACATGGAGTCTTTCCAAGGCAGATGCTAATATTTTCAGCTTGTCTCCTGAGACCGGGTCAACATCATCACTGATCATTGATCCAAGTCAGTCCTTTATTGATTCAAGCTGTACAGAACTTGATGTGGTAGCAGCACAGCAGTCCTTAAAGAAAACAGCAAAGGTAAAGCTCAGAATTGTAAAGAAAATCGGATTAAACAGTTCAAGCGGAATTACTTCCTGGAAGTCTTCTTATGAATCTGCTTTATATGGAGGAAGTAAGGCTGCGGAAGCAGAAGGATATGCACAGCCGAACGGAACCGTTATTGTAATGGCATCCATTGACCAGTACAATGTGAACAGTGCATTAGATTGGAAAATATATTACCGGGCTTCAGATGGAACGGGTGAATGGACGGAGTGCAAGGATGCCAGCTATGCATCAATTGCAGCAGCATCAACAACCAGAACAACTAATACAATCACTCTTGGAAGCAGTGCGACAAACAGTATGGAATTTAAAGTGGAAGCTACTTCTCATTTTGATCCTTCTGTAAAAGGATCTTACATCTTTGGTGTGGTACCGACAAAGGGCAGTGGCGGAGATGGATTCCACAGCCGTGGTTTCTATGTAAATATGAATGATTATTTTACTAAGAATGTACCGGCACTGCAGGGAAATGGAAATGAAAGACAGTACAGAGTTGCCAAAGTACTTGATATGTGGTTTGATCCGGGTAGTAACTATGATGTAGATCCTGGTAAGGCATTTAAATGGGATAAAAATTCACAGTGCCTGTATATTGATTACGACTCTTTCCAGTATTCCAGTGAGCAGAGGGCAACATTCTATGGATCTTTCGAGGTCAATATTCATCTGCGATATATTGATGTAGACGGTGTGGAAAGAGAATATGGGGTATATCATTATCCGGTGCATGGTGTTGAAATTACTCCGACAGGAGCCGGTTCAGTATGTATACAAAAAGGTAAATCTTCGGATTTAGATGTTCATACTTCTTATTATAATATCAGTAAGAGAGAGCAGCTTGGTATTTACGTTAAAGAAGCAAGCGATACTGATTTTTCAGGCAATCTGAACAGAGAAGGTCAGGAAGCAACGAATAAGTATCTGACACCGACAGTAACAAGTTCGTATGGTGATGTGAATACTTATGTAGATGATATGACGATCAATGTAGCAGCAAAGACATCCACAAAGGATTATCCGGCAGATTATATGGTTGTAAGAACGACCGTAGATGATTTTTATAATGTATCAAAACATGGCAATTCAAAAGCCTATTATGATTTTAAGGTATATGTTGCAAATGTGGAAGGACAGGGAACTTATATTCCGGGACCAAATTCCAAATTTGGCGGCTGGCCATCAAGTATCGGTACTGCAGCCGGTTCGGCTACAGAAGTATCCGGTATTGATACAACCGGAAAGACAGTAAAAGCTAAGGTTTATAAAGACGGTAATAAATACAAATGTATCTATGGTTCATCTACTTATACATATAACAAAACCTATAATTACTGGAAGAAATAAAAGTAAATTTCCGAGTGGGGAGAGCATATGAAAATGAACGGAAAAAGTAAGAAATTAATAGTTGGATTGGCAGGCTTTTGCATGGCAGCTGTTATATTTGCCGGAGAGATCATGACGAATGTTACAGATGTGCAGGCAACAACAAAAGTATTTGATGCCATAACCGACAGATACAAAGGCAGTAATACGTTTACCATCTTGGAAATTGAACCTGATGAGAGTTCATACAGTTTTACGGATGAGCAGCAGATTAATGTTTCCAAACACGCAGAACTTGGTTATTTTTCATCTACTTCAAATAGAAGAAGATATGGAGGTGGAGACGGACTGGGGGGGGGCTTGCCAAATGCAGCACTTGGTGGTGTGCATGGAAGCCCGGCTACGGGATATAATGATGCGGATTATGCATCACAGATCTATCAGCTGCGTATGTATGGTCTTGTAAAACCAAATGGTATGGATTCGCAGGGTATCAGCACAGGTATAGCGGAATATCCGATGTTTGCGGAAGTTGCTATTTTTTCGGATTATTATAATAACATGACCTCCCATATGTATGACCAGAAGGATTGTTTCGCAAAAGGTGTATACACAATGGTAGAATCCGGTGGAGACTATCAGCTGAGAGACGGGTATAAGCTTGATGATAGTGGCAGAATTTGCCGGGTTACGGTCAGTACAAATGAAGTACCGATTATGGAAAAAGATGTCAGTGGAAATGATGTTCAGACCGGTACAAAAATAGAAGAAACAGAAATTCTTGAGCCGGTAACGGACATTGATGAGACAAAGTTACAGCTTCCGACATCTGCAACAGATGGTATTCCTTACATCACGCAGGTACAGGGAACCGGTAATCTGACTTTCAAACGTTCCGAAAAAGCAACTACCATGCAGGAGTATTATGGTATCACAGATCTGGCGCTTTATTATGCAACGGATATACAGGGAAAAAAGTTTTATAACAGTGACTGGTTTAAAGAGTACGTACTGGGCAGTAATAAGAAGTATGCCAACATGAAGATCAACTATAAGATGGTAGCAGCCTCAAAAGTTACCACGGCTGATATTGATTCGGCGGATTTGATCTATATCAACGGTACTTATCAAAGCTTTGTAAAGGGAAATAATGATTTAAGTATGGTGATCATGGCATACCTTTACAATCAGGTAGTCCAGAATCATAAAGCGTTGATGATGGATTACGCCGGCTATGATGCTTCGCTTTCCAATAATATCAGTAAACTGGCTCTTCTGCTCTGGCAGGAAGGACAGTCTTCTGTTGTGACAGCTGCAAAGGATACAGGTATTTTTAATTCAACTACATCTGAATTAGTGGATCCGGACGGATTGTTCAAGAAAACAGATATCATCAATAATCTGAAGGATAGTATTCTATCGGGTGGTAATGGTAACTTTGTCAGTGGTAATGTATATGTATATAACCACCATATGAGTGATTTTGTTGCAGCAAAATCATTGGTTGATGCGCTTGACAATTTTGCAAACGGTGATTTCAATACACCATATAGTGCAGCGGTAGCATCAAGCGGTTTCAGTCCCGTTGTCAGTTATATCAATGCAACAAACAAGAACTCAACTTCAGGCAGTATGTCTACCAATGTAACGCCTGCTGTGGCAATCCAGTATATCCTGGTAAATGATGGTACCGGAATCAGCGTGGTAAAGAATAACTTGAAAATTCTGGAAATTGAGCCGACAACAAATTTCTTGTATAATGAAAAATATGGCAGCGAAGAGTACAGTGATTTTGATGATAATAGTAAGTTTAAGAAAAACAGAGATGATTTTGTATCCAATTATCTGAGTGCCTTTTATTCAGACAAGGCAAAATACATTGAATTTGAATCTATGACAATTGATGAATTCAATGGGCGGAATGATGATCTGATTGAAAATTATGACATCATTTATATTGGATCCGAAACAGGTATAAGTAATAATAAGAGTTTGTTCTACACAGATAAAATTAAAACCAGAGATATAAAAGATGGTATATATGATTCGGCAAAATTTGTGGAACAGGATCTGCCTGCCTATAATGATGGATATATGACCGGTATGGTATATTACAATATAGGTGATACAGTCAAGGTAAATAGTCAGTTAAAAGGATATCTTGATACGGATACAGATGTTGTGCGATATGCCGGAAGAGATCTCACAAAGAATAAGCTGAAGAAGATGGAAGCTTATCTTGAATCAAAAGGATTGTTAATTGTTGCGGGTGATATGTATGGACCTGTTACAACAAAGGATAATCTGGTTGTAAATCCGACAGCAGTAACAGATGGCAATGAAACGGACAGAGATCATGGGCGTGTGGATAATTCTTCCAATATGTATGAACTTCTGATGTTCGGTTGTGGTAAGCTATACAATACAGCAACAGGTCAGTATGAAGATAATAGCGGATCAACTCAATATACTAAATATGAGAATATGATCAGTACGAGTATGATTACTGCAAAGAGTATCGAAAAGGATCTGATCAATAAATATGTTGCAACAGAAAAACTTGTATTGACTGTAAACAGTCAGCCGCAGGAATATATGTATGAGAGGAAGCAGAATTCTGAGGTTATTGATCCTGATAAAGTAAAGTACTTGGAACAGAATGCGGATGGAAGCAGAACAATGACATTTGAGTTCAATATTGCTTCAGACAGTTCTGATCCGACTATGAATGCAACATATCAGCCACATTTATATATTGATATCAATAATGATGGTAAATATTCCAGCACAACGGAAGATATCAAGGATATTGTGGTGTCGGTAAAAGGAACAGGTGCTGAAGCCGAAAAGAATGCAGATGGCAATTATGTTCTGAATAAAGATGTAGAATATGTGTTAAAACGTGATGTTTCTAATGAATACAGTGGGCTTTTGAAGTGGAAGCTGGATGTGCAGTCTTATCAGTACCAGAACGCACATGATTCGGCAGAAGGTTATACACTGGCGGCTAATATTACAGGAGAAGATAAGATTTGTAAGATACTGCAGCTGACAAATAATACAGGTTCCAACCTGAATCTGGAAGCACAACTGGCTGATCCGAATTCCAAGTTTGGCAAGTATCTGCAAAATGTACCGGGCTATACGGTAGAGATCAAGACTGTAACAGTCAGTGAGTTTGAAAAAGACTTTGTAGCAAAATACAGTGCTTATGCAGCATCTGCATCGACAGATGCAAATGGTAATACTGCAACGAAGAAGAGTCTGAAAGAATATGCGCTTGATTATTTCAATTCGATTGAAATCAAAGCACCGGAAAAAGACAAAGACGATAAGGTAACAAAAGAAGGTGTATATGGTGCGAATATGTTAGTCCTTGGATTTGGTGATAACTTTGCCAATTTCTCAAGCGATGATGCGATTGCAGCAGTAGAAAGTTATATGGAAAGCGGAAAACCAACGCTTTTGACACATGACTTTATCATGTTCTTCTCAAACTACAAACAGGCAAAGAGACTTCGTAATCTGGTAGGTATGGATCGTTATGGTATGACGCAGAATATTATAGCAGAGTCAGATGGAACAAAGATAACGGTAAAAGAACTGGTAAATGCGGCAACTTCTTCGAGTGGCGTCAAATATCTGCATTCCTCTAATGATTATACAAGAGCGCAGAATGCAAGTGAGATCATGACAATAGAGGCAACCGGTAAAACGGTAGCATATCAGCCGGGTAAAGGACGACAGACAGTTTTGAGAACAACGCAGGGTGTGAATAATACAACTGCAGTACGTTTTATGAACAGCACAGGCGATAAGTATTGGATCAACTCTAATAAGGCAAACAGAGATAAAAATGAAAGTGGTGCAGATTCTTATACTGTAAATAAGTTAAATGAAGGTCAGTTGACAATATATCCTTATGTGTTACCGGATCAGTTTAAGGTAACTACAACTCATTCACAGTATTTCCAGTTGGATATGGATACAGATGATGACGGTGACGGTGAATCAGATGTTGTAGTATGGTATACATTAGGCGGAAATGGTCATGATTTCGACCCCTATGCAGATAATGTCGGGGGACCGATGGCATCTGACGGATATTATATTTACAATAAGGGAAATATTACATATACCGGTGCAGGACATTCATCATTGGAAAATGCATCTGAAACGGAAGCACAGCTGTTTGTAAATACCTTGTTTGCATCTTTTACGGCAAGTTATACAGAGCCATCCGTTGGATTTTTTGAGACACCGAATCCAAATGCAGCAGCAATCACAAGTATATCAATACCGTATGATAAGAATGTGACGAATCCGGACGGAACAACAGCAATAGATTCCTCTATTCTGACAAATTCTAACGGAGTAAGGAAGTATCAGTTTGTAGATCCAAATACAAATGCCAGTGTAGATGCAACAACAAGCGGAACTCCAATTTACTTCAGACTGAATGATACAAACTTTGTCAGAGGTACAAAATATATGGCAATTCAGTATTATCTGAAGCTGGATGGAATGAAGAAAGATGATGTTGTTACACTGAATGATAATTCGGCAGTGAAGGTAGAGGAAAAGGTTATCAATAAAGTCACGGTTCCGGTTGTGAATATTTCAAAGGTGATCAAAACTTATTCGGTAGCAAATAATCAGCTGAATACAGAGATTGCAAGAGATGCAAACGGAAAAGTATCGAATTTGGAAAGTATGACAACATATGGATTCTACTTGCCGCTTTCATACTTAAATACAACAGGTGAGTTTACAATCTATCTGGAAGCCCAGACTACGATTAATTCTGTTTCATCAATAACAGGTGAAACAACGACAACGGTAGTTCCGGAGCTTGGTTATCAGGAACTCACAGTAACAAAGACAGATCTCTTAGATCTCGACTAATTACAGATCAAAACACAGAAGGGAAGGCGAACGCCTTCCCTTTTTTAGCCAGATTTGTCAAAAAAGATACCGAAAATGCGGCAAACGGAAAAAAAACTTTACACATCCTTTTTTTTAGTGTATAGTTTGAAACGATTATTACAGGACATTAGGGGAAGTAGTATGGCAAAGTATTTGGTTATTGTGGAATCACCGGCAAAGGTGAAGACAATTAAAAAGTTTTTGGGCAGCAATTATGAGGTCATGGCGAGTAACGGACATGTCAGAGACCTGCCTAAGAGTCAGATGGGAATTGATATCGAGCATGATTTTGAACCGAAATATATTACGATCCGTGGTAAAGGGGATATATTAGCAGCGCTTCGTAAGGAAGTGAAGAAAGCAGATAAGATTTATCTCGCAACTGACCCTGACCGCGAGGGAGAGGCAATTTCATGGCATTTATATATTGCACTGAAGCTGGAAAATAAGAAGGTTTATCGTATTACCTTCAATGAGATCACAAAGAATGCAGTCAAGGAATCGCTGAAGCATCCGCGTGAGATCGATATGGGACTTGTGGATGCACAGCAGGCGCGTCGTGTACTGGACCGTATGGTAGGGTATCAGATCTCACCGCTTCTGTGGGCGAAGGTAAAGAGAGGACTTTCCGCAGGTCGTGTACAGTCTGTGGCACTGCGTATCATCTGCGACAGGGAAGATGAGATCAATGCATTTATTCCGGAAGAATACTGGACAGTGGATGCGCTGCTTTCCGTTCCGGGAGAGAAAAAGCCGCTTACCGCGCATTTTTACGGGACAACAAAGGAAAAGATGACGATTTCTTCTAAGGAAGAAATGGAGAAGATAGAGAAAGACCTGAAAGGCGCAGCCTATCAGGTGACAGATGTGAAGAAGGGGGAACGTGTGAAGAAAGCACCGCTTCCTTTTACGACATCTACTTTGCAGCAGGAAGCCAGCAAGGTGCTGAATTTTTCAACACAGAAAACCATGCGTATTGCGCAGCAGTTATATGAAGGCGTGGAGATCAAGGGCAGTGGTACGGTCGGTCTGATCACCTATCTGCGTACGGATTCTACCCGCGTATCGGAAGAAGCTGAGGCAATGAGCCATAAGTTTATTACGGAAAACTATGGCGGCGAATATGCGGCTGATGTGCATACCAAGGAGAAGGAAGGCAAAAAGATCCAGGATGCGCATGAAGCGATCCGCCCGACGGATATCGAGCGAGTTCCGTCTGAGATCAAGGATTCTTTGTCGCGTGAACAGTTCAGGCTGTATCAGCTGATCTGGAAGCGTTTTACCGCGAGCAGAATGGCATCTGCAGTTTATGAGACAACCTCTGTAAAGATCGATGCAAACGGATATCGTTTCACGGTAGCAGCTTCCAAAGTGAAATTTGACGGTTTTATGAGTGTTTATACACAGGAAGAGGATGAAAAGGCAGAAGGGAATAAGATGCTGGGCAGTCTGGATGAACACACAAAGCTTTCCTGGGAGAGCTTTGACAGTAAACAGCATTTTACACAGCCGCCTGCACATTATACGGAAGCAAGTCTGGTCAGGACACTGGAGGAGCAGGGCATCGGACGTCCGAGTACGTATGCACCGACGATCACAACGATCCTTGCCAGAAGATATATTGTAAAGGAAGCAAAGAATCTGTATGTAACAGAGCTTGGAGAAGCGGTCAACAATATTATGAAGACAGCCTTCCCGAGTATTGTAGATGTCAGCTTTACGGCGAATATGGAATCACTGCTTGATTCCGTGGAAGAGGGCGGCGTCAACTGGAAGGTGGTCGTTTCCAATTTCTATCCGGATCTGCATGAGGCCGTGGAAAAGGCAGAAAAAGAGCTTGAGTCCGTAAAGATCGAGGATGAGGTTTCGGATGTTGTCTGTGACCAGTGCGGCAGACAGATGGTCATTAAATATGGACCGCACGGAAAATTCCTGGCGTGTCCGGGCTTCCCGGAATGTCGCAACACAAAGCCGTATCTGGAGAAGATCGGCGTGAAATGCCCGAAATGCGGGAAAGAGGTTGTGATCCGTAAGACGAAGAAAGGCAGACGTTATTATGGCTGTGAGGATAATCCAACCTGTGATTTCATGGTATGGCAGCGCCCGAGCAATAAGCTTTGCCCGAAATGCGGAAATGTACTTGTAGAAAAGGGAAATCAGCTTGTTTGTTCTGCAGAGGGCTGCGGTTATAAAGAAAAGAAAGAAACAAAAGAAGCATAAGATTCTGAGAGGTAATTGTCCGATTTTATTGTAAAATCGGACAATTTGTGTTATTATACATATAAATTCTGAATATTATATGCAAAAGCGCTATATGACAGATTGATCCGGGTGCGAATGATAAGAGCAAGAGGGAATGAAAATGAGCAGTGTACAATTATTGGATAAAACCAGAAAGATCGGGAAGTTACTTCACAACAACAATTCCAGTAAGGTCGTATTTAATGATATCTGCAATGTGTTAAAAGAGATCCTGCAGTCGAATGTACTGGTGATCAGCAAAAAGGGCAAGATCCTCGGTGTTGGCAGGACAGATGGGATCGAGACGCTGGATGAGCTGTTTGAAAGCAAGGTCGGCGTCTTTGTGGACAGTCTTCTGAATGAGCGGTTTTTAAGCGTGTTATCGACAAAGGAAAATGTCAATCTGGAAACGCTCGGTTATGAGGGAGAAAAGGCGCACCAGTATAAAGCACTTCTGTCCCCGATCGATATTGCGGGAGAGAGACTGGGTACGCTTTTTATTTATAAGAAGCAGCAGGAATATGAAATCGATGATATTATCCTCTGTGAGTACGGAACAACTGTAGTCGGACTGGAAATGCTACGTTCAGTCAATGAAGAAAGTGCAGAAGAAGTCAGAAAAAGAGCCGTTGTGAAATCTGCGCTCAGTACGCTTTCCCAGTCGGAGCTGGAAGCGATCATCCATATATTTGATGAGCTAGGTGGCATGGAAGGCATTCTGGTGGCGAGCAAGATCGCAGACAGGATTGGCATTACAAGATCGGTTATCGTCAATGCCCTGCGGAAGTTTGAGAGTGCGGGTGTGATCGAATCCAGATCTTCGGGAATGAAGGGTACGTATATCAAGGTTGTCAATGATCTGGTATATGAAGAGCTGGATCGTGTGAAAAAAAATATGTAACAGAATAGACGGAGAAAGGGAATTCTCGGGCTTGGAAAGGGGTTTTGTGATGCAGAATCTGTTTCCGGGCCTGTTTTTTTTCCAAGAAATCCTTGTGTTTTTTGTGTTTTAATTTATAATGGAATAAAGTAGGCTTATTAGATGAAATGAGGTGTTAAAGTGATCAACTCCAATATTTATGATTATGTAAATGTGCTGGATAAGGCGGCAGATGCTTCCTGGATGAGACAGGAGGCAATCTCCAACAATATTGCAAATGTGAATACACCCGGCTATAAAAGGCAGGACGTGGCGTTTGAGGACAGCCTGCAGGAGGCGATCAGTAATTCACGTTACAGATCAACAGACGAAAAGGTGGCAAATTTAAGCAAGGCAGATCTTAGGATCCGCAGCTATACGGACAGCTCCGGCTTCTCCTACCGTCTGGATGGCAATAATGTAGATATTGATACAGAAAATGCTGCACTGGCCAGAAACCAGCTGAAGTACAATGCGCTGGTTGACAGCATCAATCATGAGTTTTCCATGATCAAGGCAGTGACACAGTAGAGTAGGAGGAAGTTATGAGTATATTTGATTCTTTCAGCATCAATGCATCCGGTCTGACAGCTGAGCGGTACCGGATGGATGTGATCTCGGAAAATATAGCCAATATCGATACCACAAGAACAGAAGACGGAACCCCTTACCGCCGCAAGCTTGTGACATTTGAAGAAAAAGGCAAAAACGGGACATTTGCATCTGCGCTGGCAAAGGCAAAAGGGGATTATATCGGCGGCGGTGTACGTGTCGGAAAGACTTATGAAGATACAGAAACGGAAATGAAAATGGTATATGATCCGTCCCATCCGGATGCGGATGAAAACGGATATGTGACATATCCGAACGTCAATGTTATTACGGAAATGACAGACCTGATCGATGCCAGCCGTTCCTACGAGGCGAATGCGACGGCATTTTCCGCCAGTAAGAGCATGGCTGTCAAAGGTCTGGAGATGGCACAGTAAGATTTGTAAAGGGAGAGAATAACAATGGATATTACCTCGTTGTATAATGTCAGCAGCGGTGTGATCAAAAATGCTCTGCAGACAGAAGACCCAGGAAAGGTAAATGACAAAAGCAGTGATGCGTTTGGCGGCTTTTTGTCTGCTGCCATGGATAACATCACACAGGCAAATGCATATATATCAGATGCAGAGGATGAAAAGGTAAAGCTTGCAATGGGAGAGACGGAAAATACGCATGATCTTACGATTGCATTGCAAAAAGCATCTGCTGCGATCTCTTATACGGTAGCGATCAGGGATAAATTTCTGGAGTCCTACCGGACCATCATGAATATTCAGATTTAATATGGAAAAGTAGGAGACGAAAATGGCAGATAAATTAAAACAGATTCCAAAGAAGCTTCTGGACTGGTGGAACAAATTCAGCCCGAAGCAGAAGACAATTCTTGTCTGTGCGCTGGCAGGTGTGATCCTGACGGTTTCTATTGTGGCATATGTTCTGACAAGACCGCAATATACACTGGTTGCAAATTGTGAAACAACAAAGGATGCATCCGATGCGACAGCACTTTTAGCGGATAATAGTATTACATATAAGACATCGGATGATGCGCTTTCTATTTATGTCCTGTCCGGACAGGCTTCCCAGGCGCGTATGGTGCTTGGTGCCAATGATATTTCGACTGCGGTTCCGCAGATTGATGATGTGACCTCCGGCGGACTTTCCACGACAGAGTCGGATAAGCAGAAACGCTACATTGTATACAAGCAGAAAATGATGGAGCAGGATCTGCAGACGATCGATGTTATTGATAAGGCACATGTGACATTCAGTATTCCTGAAAATGACGGTACGCTGATTCAGCAGAATACAGATTCTTCTGCTTCCGTTGTGCTGGAATTAAATGGGGAACTGGGCAGTGATAAAGCATCTGCGATCGCGCATATGATCGCAACTTCTCTCGGTAACAGCAGCACGGATAATGTAACGATCATCGATTCCCTCGGTAATCTCCTGTATTCCGGTGAGACGCAGGCACAGGGCACAGGCAATGCGAGTACGCAGTTTGCGGTAAAACAGGATGCGGAAAATATCGTCAAGCAGGAAGTAAAGAGTGTGCTGATTGGTACAAACCTGTATGACAATATCGAGGTTGCCAGCAATCTGGCGCTGGATTTTTCAACGTATAAAACGACAGAGCACAATTACTCCGCCCCGGACGGGCAGACGCAGGGCATGCTTGCCTCAGAGGACACCTACAATTCAGAAGCGGCCAATGGCGTGGCAGGCACACCCGGTACGACTTCAAATGATCAGGATGGAACGTATGTGATCGAGGATGGCAGCAACAGCTCCGAGACAGTAACGGAGGAATCCAGAAAGTATCTGCCGGATGAAAAGATCACAGAGCAGAATATTCCGGCGGGATTGATCCAGTATGACAGTTCTTCTGTATCTGTAACGGCGAAAAAGCTGCATATCTACAAAGAAGAGGATATTCAAAGTCAGGGGCTTCTGACGAATATGACATGGGATGAGTACAAGGCGGCAAACGGTGAGCAGACAAAGCTGACGGTGGATGATGATGTATACAGCATTGTAAGTAATGCAACCGGTATCCCGACAGCAAATATTGCGATCGTGGCGTATGATGTACCGGTATTTATCGATAAAGAAGGTTCTTCGATAAAAGCAACGGATATTGTTCAGGTGATCCTGATCATTGCAATCCTGGCTGTGCTGGCATTTGTTGTGATCAGAAGCATGCGTGCGCAGAAAGCGGATCAGCAGGAGGAAGAGCTTGCAGTGGAATCACTGCTGCAGTCTACACCGCAGGAAGACCTGGAAGATATTGAGCTGGAATCCAAATCGGAAGAACGTAAGCTCATTGAAAAATTTGTGGATGAAAATCCCGAAGCAGTTGCAAATTTACTGCGCAACTGGCTGACGGAAGACTGGGGGTAGCCCATGGGTAAAAATGGAGATTCGGAGATCAGCGGCGTACAGAAGGCGGCAATCCTTCTGATCGCACTCGGCCCTGAGAAGTCCTCTCAGATCTTTAAGCATCTGAAGGAAGATGAAATCGAAGAACTGACGCTGGAGATTGCCAATACAAAAAGCATTACAACACAGACAAAAGATGAAGTGATCAAGGAGTTTTACGAGATCTGTCTGGCGCAGCAGTATATCGCGGAAGGCGGTATCGGATACGCCAAAGAACTTCTGGAAAATGCGCTCGGTACGGATAAGGCGATGGAAGTCATCGGCCGGCTGACCGCATCTCTGCAGGTAAAACCGTTTGAGTTTGTCAGGAAGGCAGATGCTTCCCAGCTTCTGAACTTCATTCAGGATGAGCATCCGCAGACGATCGCACTTATTCTTTCTTATCTGCCGGCGGGACAGGCTGCACAGATCATTTCCGCACTTCCGCCGGACAGACAGGCAGATGTGGCAATGCGTATCGCGACAATGGACAGAACAAGTCCGGACGTCATCAAAGAGGTAGAACGTGTGCTGGAGACAAAGCTTGCATCGCTTGTCAACCAGGAATACAACGTGATCGGCGGCGTCGATGCAGTCGTCGAGATCTTAAATACAGTAGACAGAGGAACAGAGAAGCATATCATGGAATCTATGGAGATCGAAGAGCCGGAGCTGGCAGACGAGATCCGCAAGAAGATGTTTGTCTTCGAGGATATCCTGCTGCTTGATGACCGTGCGATCCAGAGAGTGCTGCGTGATGTGGATAATTCTGATCTGGCGATCGCCTTAAAGGGTGCAAACGAACAGGTACAGAATGCAATCTTTAACAACCTGTCCAAACGTCTGGCTTCCATGATCAAGGAAGATATGGATTTCATGGGACCTGTCAGAATGAAGGATGTAGAGGAAGCACAGCAGAAGATCGTCAATATTATCAGAAAGCTGGAGGATTCTGCTGAGATCGTTATTTCCAGAGGCGGAGGTGACGAGATCATTGTCTAGTCAGAGTTTATTTAAAGCGGGATTTGTGAAGCTGGATGCGGATGCTGTCCGTGTGATCAATTCCAATGACAGAATTTCCCAAAGGCTGGAATCCCTTCGGGAAATGCCTTCTTATCCGGATGAGATCATGGAGGAAGAAGAGGCATACATGGATGAAGCGGAAAATGATGAGACGGCTGCAGCAGAGCCGGACGTACAGTCTGATGCGCAGCTGATAGAAAGCTCACTGAATGAAAATGCAACGAAGCTGATCGAGCAGGCAAACAGCCGCGCAGAGCAGATCATAGCAGAGGCAAATGCACAGGCACAGCAGATCATCGCAGATGCACAGGCACAGAGCCAGGCAGATGCGGGGCGTGCACTGGAACAGGCACAGCAGCAGGGCTATACACAAGGCTATAGCGAGGGAAATCAGAAGGCGGTGCAGGAAACACAGGCAAAAATGGCAGAGCTTTCTGAAAAGGAAGCAGCCATGGAGCGGGAGTATCAGGAAAAGCTGGACAATGTGGAGCCATATCTGGTCGACAAGCTGACTGATATTTACGACCATATTTTTGCGGTAGATCTGTCAGAATACAGAAATGTGATATTCCATCTGATCAGCAACACGCTGCATGCACTGGAGAATACAGATACTTATCTGATCCATGTATCCGAGCAGGACTATCAGTTTGTCAGTATGCAGAAGACACAGATCGCCGAGGATGGAGGCGTTAAGCCATCCATGCTTGAATTTGTGGAGGACCGGACGCTTGGGAAGAATGAGTGTCTGATCGAAACACCGGATGGCATATATGACTGCAGTCTTTCCGTGCAGCTTTCAGAACTGAAACGGAAGCTGCTTTTGTTGTCCTATTCGGGAGCAAAGGAGCAATGAGTGTGTCAGATACATGTGTGAATATTGAAAAATATGATGAATTAAAGGAAGAGCTTTATTTTAAAAGACTGGGAAAGATCGCAGGTGTGGTTGGTCTGACGATAGAATCGGTAGGACCGGATGCCAGATTGGGCGATCTTTGCCGCATTTATAAGAGCGGA
The DNA here is from genome assembly GCA_000432915.1 of Firmicutes bacterium CAG:194. Classification (GTDB taxonomy): domain Bacteria; phylum Bacillota; class Clostridia; order Lachnospirales; family Lachnospiraceae; genus CAG-194. The sequence continues at coordinate 63,724 of HF995251.1, read as the reverse complement.
CGTTGCGGAGATTATATTTCTGCAGAGGTTGTCGGCTTTAAAGACGGACTGACGCTGCTCATGCCTTATGAGGTGACGGACGGTATCGGTGGTGGCTGTATCGTGGAAAACGAAGGCTGCCCGCTGACGGTGCATGTAGGACCTTCTTTACTGGGGAAAACACTGGATGGCCTTGGCAGACTTCCGGATGGCAGTTTTCCACAGGGAATGGAGTATCCGGTAGAAGCGCCGCCGCCTGATCCGATGGCAAGAGAGATCATCGATACCGTGCTTCCGCTTGGTGTAAAGGCGGTAGACGGACTGATCACAGTCGGAAAAGGACAGCGTATCGGCATTTTTGCCGGCTCCGGTGTCGGTAAATCTACCTTAATGGGTATGTTTGCCCGCAATACAAAGGCGGACATCAATGTGATCGCACTGATCGGAGAACGAGGCAGGGAAGTGCGGGAATTTATAGAGAGAGACCTCGGAGAAGAGGGAATGCGGCGTTCGGTCGTTGTTGTGGCGACTTCCGATAAACCGGCGCTGGAACGTAATAAAGCTGCCAAGACGGCTACGGCGATCGCAGAGTATTTCCGCGATCAGGGAAAGGATGTCCTTCTGATGATGGATTCCCTGACACGTTTCAGCATGGCACAGCGTGAGATCGGACTGGCAAGCGGAGAACCGCCGGTAACAAGAGGTTATCCGCCGAGCGTGTACTCGGAAATGCCGAAGCTTTTAGAGCGCGCGGGACGTTCTGATAAAGGTTCGATCACCGGACTGTATACTGTCCTGGTGGACGGTGATGATTTTAACGAACCGATCACGGATACGGCTAGAAGTATTCTGGATGGGCATATTATGCTGGATCGAAAGCTGGCACATAAGAACCATTATCCTGCGATCGATATTTTGCAGAGTATTTCCCGTTGTATGAGCCAGATCGCGGCGAAGGAGCATAAACAGGCAGCAGGTAAGCTGAAAAATGTTATGGCAACTTATCATGAAGCGGAAGATCTGATCAATATCGGAGCCTATAAAAAGGGCAGCAATCCCGATATCGATTATGCGATCGAGAAGATCGGCGCGGTAAATGATTATGTCATGCAGCAGACGGATGAAAAGTTTGAATTTGAAGAGGAAGTCAATATGCTGGAACAGATATTTGAAGCCTGACAGGCAGGGGAATAAGCAATGGCAAAATTCCGGTATCGGATGCAGAATATATTAAATATCAAAGAAAAGCTGGAGATGCAGGCAAAAAATGAATTCGCGGCTGCCAATATGGAGCTTTTAGAAGAGCAGGAGCGGCTTTCTGTGATGCTGCAGGAAAATGCGGCGCTGCAGGAGGAAGGCAGAAAGCTCAGGCAGAAGGAAAGTCTCAGTATCCGGGATATTGCGGATAACAGCCTTTCTGTTTCTCTGATGAAAGAAAAAATGAAAAGACAGGCACTTGCCATTCATCGGGCAGAGCAGAAGATGGAAGAAAAGCGAAAGGCAATGACGGATCTGATGCAGGAGAGAAAAACGCAGGAGGTTTTGCGGGATAAGGCGTTTGAAGTCTTTCTGCAGGAGGAAAAGGCGGAAGAAGGAAAGCAGATCGACCAGCTGACCAGCTATACATACGGACAGAAGGCAAAGAAGGAAGAGAGCAGGTGACAAAATGGAAGATACGGAGAAACAGACAACAGATCTGAAAGCTGATAAAAAACGGCTGAAGGATGAAAAAAATAAACTAAAGCAGGAACAGAAGAAGCAGCGGAAAGAAGCCCGGGCGCGTGCAAAAGAAATTGCACTGGAGGAAGCACAGCTTGATGATGATTCGGAAGGCAATCCTGCATCCGTCATATTGATCACAATCGTGATCGTGGCGATCTGGCTTCTGATCCTTGGACTTCTGATCAAACTGGATGTGGGAGGCTTTGGCAGCAATGTCATGACACCGATCCTGAGGAATGTACCGGTTGTCAATAAGATCCTGCCGGCATCGGAATCTGCGGCGGATGAGAGTGGATATGAAGGGTACAGCTCTTTGCAGGAGGCGGTCGACCAGATCAAGACACTGGAGCTTCAGCTTTCCGCAGCGACAGCGGAATCGCAGACGGATGAGACGACGATCGCGCAGATGCAGGCGGAGATCGAAAGACTGAAAACGTTCGAAAATAACCAGCTGGAATTCCAGAAGATTAAAAATGAATTTTATCAGGAAGTTGTTTATGCGGAAAAAGGACCGGGCGCAGACGAATATGCCAAGTATTATGAGTCTATGGATCCGACGACAGCAGAGGCGCTATATAAAGAGGTTGTCGCCAAACAGCAGGAAACGACGGAAATACAGGATTATGCAGCTGCATATTCCGCAATGAAGCCAAAAGAGGCAGCAGCGATCTTTGAATCCATGACGGATAATCTTCAGCTGGTTGCCCGGATTCTGGGTGTGATGTCAGCAGACGACAGAGGAAAGATACTTGGCGTGATGGACGCGGCAGTAGCGGCGCGAGTTACAAAAATTATGGATCCGGAAAGCTAATATTTGTGCCCGGACGACCGATATAAATAATAGAGTTCTGTACAGATACGGAGCTCAAAAATCGGAAGGAAAGGAGGAGCCATATGACAAGTAATGCAATTAGCAATCTTGCAGGGGCGACAGGGTATCAGATGAGTGCTCCAAAGGCGCAGCAGAATGCGGAACAGAGTTTTTCGGATATGCTCAGACAGACAGCCCCGACAGTGCAAGGTCCGGCAGATGGTGTACAGCAGACTGCGCAGCCGGTAAAAGAACAGCCGAAGCAGACAGATCAGCAGCAGACGGATACGCAGCCGACTGACAATCAGCAGACAGATGAAGCCAAAGAGCCAAAGACACAGGATGCGCAAAAATCTGCAGAAAAGGAACAGGTGCAGCAGACGGAAGAAACCGCTGCAGAAGAACCGAAGCAGGAAGAAGAAACCGGAGAACCGGATGCGGTATTGCTTTCGGATGTGATGCAGCAGATTCTGCAGCAGATCACGGAGCAGCTCGGTGTTTCGCCGGAAGAAGTTCTGCAGGCGATGGATGCACTTGGTATTTCCGCGGAAGATCTTTCGCAGAATATGGCAGCACTATTGTCAGAGCTGACAGGTACGGATCAGATGGCGGTTCTGACGGATGAATCGCTTTATACACAGGTAAGTGATCTGGCAAATGCGGTAGAGCAGACGATTGAAGAGCTGGCAGATACTTTGGGGATGGATAAAGAGCAGCTGACAACACTTCTGCAAGACAGCGTAAAGGAACCGGAAGAGCCGGTTATTGTAGTGGAACAGGAATCTGCAGCACCTGTTACCGATATGCAGCAGGAAAGCACAGGCGATCAGGAAGTACAGACGGCAACGACCACAGATATCGAGGCAGAGCAGCCGCGTGAGACAAAGAGAGACGAAAACGGTAATATGCAGCAGCAGATGCAGGATATGCAAAAGCCCGCAGAAAATCTGCAGCAGACGCAGGGCAGTGCAATAGCGGCAGAACAGACGACAGAGCGGTTTGGCCTGCAAAGGACACAAAAGATCATAGATCAGATTGCGGATTATGTGAAGATACATTCGAGCGAAAAGCTCACTTCAATGGAGATCGCGCTAAATCCGGCAAGTCTTGGCAGTGTGAACCTGCACGTATCCTCAAAGGGTGGTGTGATCAGCGCACAGCTGTATGCACAGGATGAGGCAGTCAGGGCAGCTCTGGAGAGCCAGGTGGCAGCATTGAAGGAATCGTTGGAAGCACAGGGCATGAAGGTAGATGCGATCGAAATTACGGAGCACAGCCATCAGCTGGAACAGAATCTGGATCAGAACGGCGGGCAGCAGGAAAGTGCAGAAGCACAGAAAAAGTCAGGCAGAAGACTTTTAAATCTGGATGAACTTCCGGAAGAGGAAGCCTATGAAGAGGAAATGACACAGGCAGAAAAACTGCAGATTGAAATGATGCGGATGGGCGGTAACAAACTGAACTTCCAAGTATAAAAGAAAGGAGAGAAGCATGGGCGTAGCAGCAATTGTAGAAGATGGCAAGATCAAAAATGCAACATCGACAACAAGTACAAAGGAAAAATCCTCAACACTCGGCAAAGATGATTTCCTGCAGCTTTTAGTAGCGCAGATGAAATTTCAGGATCCGCTTGAGCCGACTTCCAATACGGAATACATAGCACAGTATGCGACGTTCTCGGAAGTGGAACAGATCCAGAATATGAGCAAGAGCATGGATCTGAGCAGAGCCTCAAGCCTTGTCGGACAGACCGTACAGATCACTTCCACGGATGATAACGGCAAAGAAACGACGAAGATGGGTAAAGTGGATTATGTAAAATATGAGAACGGAAAAGCAATGGTTTCCGTTGATGAGGAACTGTACTCTCTGGATGATGTGACTTATGTATGTGATCAGGACTACCTGACAGCTTTCGGACTGGCACAGACGCTTGTATCGGATATGGCAAAGCTTCCGAAGATTGAACAGGTAACAGCATCTGATAAAGAAACAATTGAAAAGGTTCTGAAACAATATGATGATATGAATGATTATCAGAAGACATTCTTATCCAAGTCGGTTGTCGGTTCACTGGAAGAATATCGCAAGAAGCTGGCTGAGCTTTCCGGCAATAAAGCAGATGACACGGAGAATGCAGACGGTGATAAAGCAGACGGCGGCAATGATACAGCACAGGATGTATAGAAACGGAGGCGGAATATGAGTATACAGATAAACCCATACATATCCGCTTTGCAGGAAACACAGAAAGCCCCGGTTTCAAAAACACAGGAAAAAAGCGAAGCAGGCAGATTTGGAGCATTACTGGAAGAAAAGCAGAAACAGCTTGATACACAGACTGTCAGATTTTCCAAGCATGCGGCAAACAGGCTGTCGGAAAGAAATATCAGTCTTTCGGAAGGTCAGCTGAAGCGTTTGAGCGAGGGGATGGATAAGGCAAGCGGAAAAGGAATCAAGGAACCGCTTGTGCTGATCGATAATCTGGCATTTATCGTCAGCACCGGATCCAGAACAGTGATCACGGCGACAAGCCAGGATCAGACACAGGAAAACATTTTTACAAATATTGATGGTACCGTAATCAACTAGCCGGACCTTACAGGAGGCTATCAGTTCCTGAATGACAGAGGGAACGAAAACGTACCACAAGGAGGTCATTTACTATGATGAGAGCACTTTACTCTGGTGTATCGGGTCTGAAGACGCACCAGACAAAAATGGATGTTATTGGTAATAACATCGCAAATGTAAACACAACTGCATTCAAATCACAGTCCATTACATTTTCAGAACTGATGTATCAGACAACACAGGCAGCTTCGGGTGCCAATACACAGACCGGCAAGGCAGGTACCAATGCCCGTCAGATCGGTCTTGGCGTAAAATCAGGTGCGATCACTGCATCTGTGGAAACATCGGGCTCTTCTCAGTCTACGGGAAATCCGTTTGATATCAAACTGACCGGTAATTCTTTCTTTATCGTCAGCGACGGATCATCCAATTTCTTTACAAGGGACGGATCTTTCTATGTAGACGGTCAGGGCAATCTGGCTATGAGCTCTAACGGTTATACCGTACAGGGCTGGGGTGTGGATAACGGAAAGATCGTCAGAGATACGGTGAGCCCGCTTCGTATCATGAGCTCCGATAATATGAAATATCCACCGGAGGCTACCACACAGGCACACGTTTCCGGTATTGTGGATAAGAATGATACTTCCGTCAGCTCGGAAGCAGGTAAGATTATCAGCATCAGCTTCTTTGATAACCGAGGTTACTCCTATACGGCAAAGCTTTCCATGAAGGCGACAGCAGCAGAAGGACAGTATACGGTAGAATTGACAGATATTCTTGATTCCAAGGGAAATGCGATCGATAAAACAAATATTAAACTCGGTTCTGTCAGAAATGTGGCAGAGAGCAAGAAGCTTTCTCTGGCAAACGGCTGCAGTATCAATGGTACTACACTGACGTATCTGGATGAGGCAGGTCAGAACCAGACAATGGATCTGAGCGGAAATCTGACAGATGCCCAGAAGAAGATACTGGCTGAGTCTTACGGCTTTACCTCCTACGATGAAATGGCAAAGCTGTATGTGGCGGGAGCTGATGGTACTGTTACGACACTGGGAGCCCATCTGGACGGTGGAACCTTTGCACAGGTGATCAATGCAGCGGATGGCAGCATTGCAACAGACGGAAAGCAGATCACAGGCGGTGTTATCCAGTATAATACGGCGACAGGTGAGATCCAGAGTGTCAACGGACTGACCAATAACCTGAATCTGGTGCTTGATTTTGGAGACCAGCCGGGCAGTGCGTTTGAGAATATTACGATTGACTTTTCACCATCATCTAACTACAATAACAACGGAACGAGTACGATCAGCGGTGATTACGGTGATGTGTATGGAAAAGGAACCGGTAGGAAGCTTGGTGAAATGACGAGCATTTCCATCCAGCCAGACGGTATGATCTACGCAGCATACGATAATGGTATGACAAAGCTGCTTGGTCAGATCGCAGTTGCCAGCTTCGCAAACCCATCCGGTCTGCAGAAGGAAGGTGATAACCTGTATTCCGCAACCTTAAACTCCGGACAGTTTGATGGCATCGGTATGGATGTTACAAGTGACGGTGGTTATATGACGACAGGCGTTCTGGAAATGAGTAACGTAGATCTTTCTTCTGAATTTACAGAAATGATCACAACGCAGAGAGGTTTCCAGGCAAACTCCAGAATTATTACAGTTTCTGACACATTGTTGGAAGAACTTGTCAATCTGAAGAGATAAATTTGATGAAATAAAGGAAAAGCCTCTGTATCTTGTATACAGGGGCTTTTGTAAAAGAAAATAATATATTGCGGGAGACCGCATCCGGTGCGGAATGTGTTGTGGAATATCCTTTATTCTATATAAATATAGGGGATACCTGTAATAAAGAAATGGGATTTAAGTATTTCGGGTGGTTTAGAAATGCAAAAAGGCATAGACAAGATACAAAAAATTTAGTAGAATTGATTAGTAAGATTATAGGTATGTGTATACATATAAAATAATAGGTAGGTGAAAAAATTGGATATAGCTTCCATTATCGGAATGGTCATGTGTGGCTTTTTCCTGATATACGGTATTTGCAGCGGTGATGACGGGGCAGCGGCACTTGGCAATTTCTATGATTTCTCGTCTATATTGATCACATTCGGTGGTGCAATCTGTGCGACACTGGCAAGTCATACGTTGTCAGACTTTTTGGCAGGTTTAAAGAGCTTTCTTCTGATCTTTAAAACGCCGGCACTTGATACACCGCAGATTATTTCTAAAATTATAGAGCTATCAAATGTAGCAAGAAAAGAAGGATTGCTTTCTTTGGAAGAGGCAGCGGCAGATCTGGACGATGCTTTTTTGAAGAAGGGAATCCTGTTGATCGTTGACGGAACAGATCCGGAGCTTGTCCGTGGTATCATGGATACGGAGCTGGGCAGTATCGATGCAAGACACAAAAAACGAATTGGGTTCTGGGAGGCACTTGGTGCCATGGGTCCTGCCTGGGGTATGATCGGTACGCTGATCGGTCTGATCAACATGTTAAAGAATATGTCAGATGTAACATCAGTCGGACCAAATATGTCCGTTGCTCTTGTTACAACGTTTTACGGTTCCATACTTGCCAACTGGCTCTGCACGCCTGTTTCCGCAAAGCTGAAGGCTGATAATGATGCGGAGATCGAGGCAAAGGAGATCATGGTGGAAGGTCTGTTATCCATACAGGCAGGTGAAAACCCGCGTGTTATTGAAGAGAAGCTGAAATCCTTCCTGGCACCGAAGGACAGAACGACAGTCGGAGAAGAGGAGGCGGAAGTAAATGGCTAAGAAGCGGCAGGAAGAACCACCGAAGGGTTCCCCCGCATGGATGTCGACGTTCAGTGATCTGATGAACCTGCTTCTTTGTTTCTTCGTGCTTCTGTTTTCCATGTCTACTGTAGACGCGCAGAAGTTTGAAGCGGTAGCTGCATCCTTTTCACAGACGTTCAGCATTTTTGAGGCCGGTGCAACTGCGATCGGAGACGGCATTCTGATCAGTAACGGTGTCAGTCAGCTCAATGAGCTTGATAAGTACATAAACAGTACCGGTAAATCAGCAGATACCGACACACAATCGGATGCACTTGAGGCATATCAGGCAGCTTCCATGGAGCAGGCAGAGCAGATGGCTGAGAATATAGAAGAAAGCCTGCAGGAAGATCACGGGGAATATAACAGCGATATTTCAGTGGATTTTACATCCCAGTATGTTTCGTTGAATCTGAACGGTGCTTTTTTGTTTGATTCGGGCAGTGATCAGATCCGGGAAGAGGCAAAGCCGCTTCTGGACAAGGTGGGACAGATATTGGAACGTTATGCGGACAGTACGATCGAGATTGAAGGTCATACGGACAATGTGCCGATCCATAACGCCAGATTTGCCAACAATGATGAATTGTCAAGCTTCAGAGCCCTTTCGGTATTTGATTATTTTATGTCTACGACCACACTTGATCCAGCAAAGATCAAACATTCCGGACGTGGTGAGTATGTTCCGGTTGCGGATAATGCGACACCGGAGGGAAGAGCAAAAAACCGGCGTGTGGAGATCAAAATCTATACAGAATTATCTGATTATGAATAAAAGGGAGTTTTAAAATGAAAAAGAATTTAATGTCAGTTCTGATTCTGGCGCTTCTAATCGTTAATATCGTGCTGACAGTAATCACAATGGTCAGCGTGACATCGACAAACAAAAAGACCGCATCGGTGGTAAACAGTATTGCAACGGTTCTGAATCTGGAGCTGAATACAAGCGGAGAGGATACGGCGGGAAAAGAGGTATCCATTGATGATACGGCTGTATATAATATCGAAGATTCCATGACGATCCCGCTTCGCAAGGGTGAAGACGGTAAGGAGCATTATGCACTCGTTTCGGTGTCTCTTGTCATGAATACAAAAGACAAAGATTATGAGACATACGGAACAAAGATCGCAGATAATGAAAGCCTGATCAAAGGTGAGATCGTAGAAGCATTTGGCAGCTATACGATGGAACAGATCCAGGCGGATTCGGACGTTGTCAGAGATGATATCCTGGCAAGGATCCAGGGACTTTATGATTCAAAGTTTGTTTATAAAGTTACATTCCGCGATATTATCATCCAGTAGTCTGGTGAAAGAAATGACATATGTCATGACAGGAGGTGAGTCAGGTGGGAGAGGTTTTATCTCAAAATGAGATAGACAGCCTGCTGCAGGCACTGAGCACCGGCGAGCTGGATGTAGATGAAATGAAATCGGCGCCGGAGAAGTCGGTAAAGAACTACGACTTTAAAAGACCGGCAAAGTTTTCAAAAGAGCATCTTCGTACGCTGGAAATCATATTTGAACATTACGGACGGCTTCTTTCCACGAATCTTCCGGTTTATCTGCGAAAAACGGTACAAGTCAGTGTGGCGAGTTCCGAAACGGTTACTTTTTCGGAATTTACGAATGCACTGAGCAATCCGGTCGTACTGGGCATTATCAATTTCGCACCAATGGCGGGAGATATCATTCTGGAGCTTTCCACGAATATCGGCTTTGCAATTCTGGATCGTATGCTGGGAGGAGCCGGAAAGCCCCTGGAGAAGAACAGGGAGTTCTCAGAGATTGAATTGTCAATACTTGACAAGATTATGGTCACCTGTATGCAGCTATTGCGGGAACCATGGAAAAATGTAGTGGATCTGGATCCGTTCATGGAGCGGATCGAGACAAATGCACAGTTTGCACAGATCATAGCCCCGAATGAGATGATCGCGATCGTGACACTGAATATCAAGATCGGTGATGTGGAAGGGTATATGAACGCATGTCTTCCATATATTACGCTGGAAGATATCATGGATAAATTAAATACGAAGTTCTGGTTCTCTACGATGCAGAATGCAAGCGGAGAGAATTATGCAGAATATATCAGTTCGATGATCAAGAGAACTGATATTCCGGTCAAAGCAGTGCTTGGAAAGA
>HF995251.1:0-53633 GCA_000432915.1 Firmicutes bacterium CAG:194 | reverse complement strand
TTGGAAAGAGTGTTGTTTCCGTCATGGATTTTGCCGGATTACAGGTCGGAGATGTCATCCGGCTTGATTCCAAGATAGACGATGAAATGGAAGTTTATGTTGGTAATATTAAAAAATTTACTGCGTTACCCGGTACAAGCAAGGATAATTATGCTGTCCGGATCACGTCAGTTGTCAGAGAGGAGGAATAAATAAATGGACGGTATGCTGTCACAGGACGAAATAAATGCACTGTTATCAGGCGTGAACGCAGGCAGTTCAGATCCACAGCCGGATCCGCAGCCGGCAGCGACGGAAGAGATCCTTACGGATATTGAAAAGGATGCCATTGGCGAGATCGCCAATATCAGCATGGGAACATCCGCTACCACACTTTATTCCCTGGTGAACCGTAAGGTCAATATCACAACACCGACGGTATCCATTGCAAATTGGAAAAATTTTATAGATGAACAGGAAAAACCGTGCGTTTTTATTCAGATTAAATATACGGAGGGTCTGGATGGTGCTAATATCCTGATCATGCGGGAAAGAGACGTAAAAGTTATCACCGATCTTATGATGGGCGGTGATGGCAGCAATATAGACGGTGAGCTTGGAGAACTGCATCTGAGTGCTATTTCAGAGGCGATGAATCAGATGATGGGGTCCTCTGCGACATCCCTTTCCTCCATGCTTGGCAGGATGATCGATATCAGTCCGCCGGAAGCAAGTCTTGTAAATATACTTGAAAATAAAAACGGAGCAGACATTGCACCGTTTTTGGCCGGTGATTTCGTGAAAATAGAATTCAGAATGCAGATTGAAGATCTGGTAGACAGTACGATCATGCAGCTGTATCCGATCGATTTCGCAAAATCCCTGTATAAGATTTTTATGGAACAGCAGATGGGAACGAGCGCAGCTCCTGCACAGCCGGATCCTGCGCCGCAGCCACAGTCGGTTCCTGCACCGCAGCCACAGCCGGATCCTGCACCGCAACCGCAGCCTTATGTTCCACCGCAGGCAGAAATGCCGCAGATGCCGCAGATGCAGCAGGCAATGCCACAGATGCAGCAGGCAAATATACAGCCTGCACAGTTCCAGGCATTCAATACGCAGATGCCACAGCAGATGGCAAGTCAGGAAAATATCGGTCTGATCATGGATGTGCCGCTGGAGGTTACTGTAGAGCTTGGCAGAACCAAAAAGTCTATTGCGGAGATTCTGGATTTTACGCCGGGTACGATCATCGAACTGGATAAGATTGCAGGAGAGCCGATTGATGTACTGGTAAACGGAAAGTTTGTTGCCAAAGGTGAGGTAGTTGTAATTGAAGAAAGCTTTGGTATCAGAGTGACAGAGATTATAAAATAAAATTCATTTAGGAGAGAGAATTATGGCAAAGAATATTTTGATTTGTGATGACGCAGCGTTTATGAGAATGATGATCAAGGATATCTTAACCAAAAACGGTTATAATGTGGTCGGAGAAGCCGAGAACGGTTTAAAGGCTGTCGAAAAGTATTCCGAGACAAAACCGGATCTGGTACTGATGGATATCACAATGCCTGAGATGGACGGTATCCAGGCGCTGAAAAAGATCAAAGAACTGGATTCCGGTGCAACAGTTATCATGTGTTCCGCAATGGGACAGCAGGCAATGGTTATTGAATCTATTCAGGCCGGTGCCAAAGATTTTATCGTAAAGCCGTTCCAGGCAGACCGTGTAATTGAAGCCGTGAAAAAGGTAGTGGGCTGATATGATCCTTGCGGCAGGTATGTTAGAATCAGCAGCCCGTCTGTTTACGGTGATACTGATCTTCCTGTTTGTTTTACTGCTGACCTATGGGACAACACGCTATATTGCCCGCTTTCAGAAACAACAGATCGACACGACCAATATAGAGATCGTGGAGACTTCCAGGATTGCGCCTAATAAGTATCTGCAGATCGTGCGGGCGGGAGAGAAATATATTCTTCTTGCAGTCTGTAAGGATACAGTGACTATGCTGTCGGAGCTGGATCCAGGTACGCTGAAACCAAAGCAGGAGACATCGCAGATGGATTTCAAACAGATCCTGGAGAAAGCAAGGAAGTATGCGGCGGACAGTAAAAACGATAAGAAACGGGCGGATAAAAATGAATAAATGGTACATACGGCTTGTAATGGTTTTTTGTGCGGTAGTTCTGTTTTTTTCTGCAGGGAGCATCAAGGCAGAAGCTTCTACCATGAACAGACATCTGGCAGGAGATACGGAAACAAGAACCAACATTACAGAGCCGGGCACATCGGATTCCGCAGAGGATCTGAAAAATCTGAATATAGCAAATACAATGACAGTTACGTACAGTGATGGGAACGGTACACTGGCAGGGTCTCTCAGAATATTGCTGATCCTGACGGCAATTGCAGTCGCACCGACTCTTTTGATCTGTCTGACAAGTTTTACACGTATCCTGATCGTGCTCCATTTTACCAGAATGGCATTGAATACGCAGTCCGCGCCACCCAATCAGGTGCTGATCGGTCTGGCACTTTTTCTGACGTTTTTTATTATGAGTCCGACGATCAATACGATCAATGAGGATGCGATCAAACCGTTTGAGGCCGGTGAGATCACGCAGGAGGAGGCTCTGGAGACCGGAGTGAAGCCACTGCGTGAGTTTATGTATAAGCAGACACAGACCAAGGATGCACAGATGTTCTGCGAGATCGGCAATATCGAATGGACGGGAGAACTTGCCGATATCCCGACGAGTGCCCTGATCCCTGCGTTTATGGTAAGTGAGCTGCGGACAGCATTCATTATCGGTTTTGTGATCTATATTCCGTTCCTTGTGATCGATATGGTTGTGGCATCAGCCCTGATGAGTATGGGTATGATGATGCTTCCACCGACAACGATTTCCATGCCGTTTAAGATTTTGTTATTTGTACTGGCGGATGGCTGGAATCTGGTCATTGTAAATCTTGTGAAAACATTTTACTTTTACTAGGAGGATGAGGTATGACAGTTGATCTTGTTGTGGAACTTGCAAATAAAGCTCTTTATACCGTCATATTAACGTCAGCTCCGGTACTTATTATTTCGCTTGTGATCGGTCTGATCGTCAGCATTTTTCAGACCGTTACGTCAATCCAGGAGCAGACACTTACGTTTGTACCGAAGATCGTTGCAGTTTTTGTAACGCTGATGATCTTAGGACACTGGATGCTGAACCAGATGACGAATCTCATGGTGGATATGTGGTCGGACTTTTCTGTTTATATCAGGTAATGGATCATGATAGAGTATAGTTTTTCAATCCAGGAACTTGAAATATTATTATTATATTTTGTCAGAGTGACATGTTTTATTTATGCAGCACCGTTTTACAGTATGAATAATACACCGAATCAGTTTAAGATCGGTTTGGGATTGTTTGTGTCTTATCTGCTTTATGCAGTGTCATTGCCGCATCAGGAACTGGTTTATGGGACTGTACTGGAATATGCGGTCATTGTGATGCGGGAAGCACTTGTCGGTCTGATCATCGGATGGGGCGCAAATATCTGCAGCTCCATTGTTTTATTTGCGGGACGTCTTGTCGATATGGAGATCGGTTTTGCCATGGTCAATGCGATCGATCCGACGACGAAGGAAAATGCTACGATCTCAGGCTTCTACTATCAGTATACGGTAATGCTTCTTCTGATCGTATCCGGTATGCACCGCTATATTCTGCAGGCGCTGGCACAGACTTATGAGCTGATCCCTGTAAATGGCGCGGTTTTCCGGTCGGAACCGCTGATGAAGGCTGTGATCGGCTTTATGAGCCAGTATATCAATATCGGTTTTCAGATCTGTCTGCCGATTTTCTGTGTGACGCTCATCGTTAATGTTGTACTGGGCATTTTGGCAAAGGTGGCACCGCAGATGAATATGTTTGCGGTCGGTATGCAGATCAAGATTCTGATCGGCCTGGGCGTTATGTTTCTGACAGTGGGCATGCTGCCTTATGTCAGCGATTATATTTATAAAGAGATGAAGATCATGATCGTCTCATTTGTGGAGGCAATCATGCCATGATAGAATACAGACTACAGTTTTTCGCCAAAGAAGGACCGGGCGGAGAAAAAACAGAAAAACCAACAGCAAAAAAGCTGGAAGATGCCAGAAAAGAAGGACAGGTTGTAAAGAGCCGCGAGGTATCCAATGCATTTACAATGATCGCACTTTTTGTTCTGCTGAAGTTATCCCTTTCTTTTCTGGGGGATCAGTTTTTGGGCAGCTTTGAAGATGCTTATAAGTATATTCCGGAAGTGGTCGGACTGACAGACGGTAAGATACGGAGCGGAGATTTTTCCATGCTGCTGTTTCATATGCTTTTGAGGATGCTCCTTACCATGGCTCCCTTTCTTGCGGTCGGTTTTGTGGTTGCGTTTCTTTCTGATTTTTTACAGGTAAAATGGAAGGTAACAACAAAACCTTTGCAGCCGAAATTCAGTAAGATGAATCCGATCAACGGATTTAAACGTATTTTTTCCGTCAATTCTCTGATGGAGCTTTTGAAATCTATTCTGAAAATCGGACTGATCAGTTATGTGGTTTATACGACGGTCAGGGACAAGCTGCAGGTCATTTACCTGCTGTTTCACATGACACTGTGGCAGGGAATTGCTTCTGCCGCTGATATCGCGATTTCAATCGGCATGAAGGTATCGATCGTTTATGTTATTATCGCGGTACTTGATTTTGCATACCAGAAGCATAAATTCAATAAAGACCAGATGATGACAAAGCAGGAGATCAAGGATGAATATAAGAATGCTGAAGGAGATCCTGCCATAAAGGGAAAACAGAGGCAGAGAATGCAGGAAGCTTCCCGCAGGCGTATGATGCAGGATATTCCCAAAGCGGATGTTGTTATTACGAATCCAACCCATTTTGCGGTGGCTATTCAATATGATGCCGAGGTAGCAGCAGCACCTGTTGTGCTCGCAAAAGGAGAGGATCATCTGGCGGCGAAGATCAAGGAAGTTGCCAGAGAAAATAAAGTAGAAATTGTAGAAAATAAACCACTTGCCCGTATGTTGTATTATAATGTAGATATCGGGCAGCAGGTACCGCCGGAATTGTATCAGGCGGTTGCGGAGGTGCTGGCAATGGTTTATCATATGCAGGGGAAGATATAGGATAAATCGTTTCTTAAGATAAGAAAAAAATATGATCAGGAAGGGAAGGTGATGGAATGAAAAAAGCAGATCTTGCAGTTGCAGGCTATGTCCTGGCGGCATTTATTATGTTGATCGTGCCAATTCCATCAGGTCTTCTTGATGTTCTGCTGTGTATTAACATGGCAGTAGCGTTTACGATCATGTTTGGCAGTATGTTTGCAAAAGAAGCACTGGATATGTCTTATTTCCCGACAGTTCTGTTATTCACGACCATATTCAGGATTTCCCTGAATGTATCTTCCACCCGTCTGATCCTGACAAGCGGCGATCCGGGTAATGTTGTCCGCACATTCGGACAGTTCGTAGGTGGTAATGACTTGATCATGGGTGCGATCGTCTTTATTATTCTGATCATCATCCAGTTTATGGTCATCAACAAAGGTTCCGAACGTGTGGCTGAAGTAACGGCGCGTTTTACACTGGATGCCATGCCCGGTAAACAGATGGCAATCGACGCGGACTTAAATACAGGCGCGATCACTGACAAGCAGGCAAAGGAACGACGTGATAAGATCCAGCAGGAAGCCAGCTTCTTCGGTTCCATGGATGGTGCGGTCAAGTATGTAAAGGGAGATGCAACCGCAGGCCTGATCATCACCGCCGTGAATATTGTCGGTGGTATTCTGATGGGAATGTTCCGTCAGGGGCTTGATTTTAATACAGCACTGAATACTTATGCAGTTCTGACGATCGGTGACGGACTTGTCAGCCAGATCCCATCTCTTCTGATCTCCTTATCGACCGGTATTCTGGTGACTAAGGGCAGTAAGGATGCAGATTTCGGTGCAGCACTGATCAGTCAGCTTTTTGGCGTACCGCGTACGATGTATATGGTAGGTGCGGTACTGATCGGCCTTGGTATTGTGACACCGCTGAATACGATCATTTTTGTCGGAGTAGGTGTTGCTTTTGTGGTAACGGGACGTATGATGGCAGGTACGATCGAAACGGCGCAGATTGAAAATGAAGCAAATCAGGAGGAGATGGCGGCAGAGGAGATCAGACAGCCGGAAAATGTTACCTCGCTTCTGCAGGTCGATCCGATCGAGCTGGAGTTTGGTTATGGTATCATACCGCTGGCAGATGTCAATCAGGGCGGAGATCTTCTTGACCGTGTTGTTATGATCAGACGGCAGATCGCACTTGAGCTTGGTACGATCGTTCCGATCATCAGACTGCGTGACAATATCCAGCTGAATCCGAATCAATATATTATCAAGATCAAAGGAATCCAGGTCAGTGAGGGAGAGATTCTGTTTGATCATTATATGGCAATGAATCCCGGTTATGTAGAGGAAGAGATCACAGGTATCAAGACGTTTGAACCTTCCTTCCATCTGCCGGCTGTCTGGATCACAGAAGGACAGCGTGAGCGTGCGGAAAGCCTTGGTTATACGGTAGTCGATCCACCGTCCATTATTGCAACTCATCTGACGGAAGTGATCCGCCAGCATATTGCAGAACTTCTGTCCCGCCAGGATGTACAGAATCTGGTGGACAACTTAAAGGAAAGCAATCCTTCCATTGTGGAAGAACTGGTGCCAAAGATGCTGGGACTTGGCGAAGTACAAAAGGTATTGCAGAATCTGCTGCGTGAAGGCATTTCTATCCGTGATCTGCTGACTATTTTTGAAACACTGGCAGATTATGCCCAGACAACGAGAGATACGGATGTCCTGACCGAATATGTCAGACAGAGCCTGAAGCGTGCGATCTCTGCAAAATATTTCCCTGCAAATGAAACAACAAGCGTGGTAACACTGGATCCGAAGGTCGAGCAGGAGATCATGAGCAGCGTCAAGCAGACGGAACAGGGCGCATATCTGACACTGGCACCGGAGCGGACAAAGGCGATCATGGCAAGTGTTCAGACGGAAATCGATAAACTGGAGAGTCTCGGTAAAAATCCGATCATTATTACTTCACCGATCGTTCGTATGTATTTTAAACGGTTGACAGAGGATTATTTTAAAGATTTGATCGTTGTTTCCTATAATGAGGTGGAGACAAATGTTGAATTACAATCAGTTGGGATGGTGACCGCATAAATGATCATAAAAAAATTTCAGGCAAAAACAGAAGAGGCAGCGCTTGAGCTGGCAAGAAAAGAGCTTGGCAGCGGTATTGTTGTCATGAATGTAAAAAAAGTGAAAAAGAAAGGTCTGTTCAGCATCTTTAAGCCACAACAGGTAGAAGTGACGGTGGCTCTTGAGGAAGAGGAAAAACAGAATTTCCGCGAAGCGGTTGCGAAGGTCAGTGAGATCGCCAGACAGAGTGAAGCGGCTGGAAACACCCGGAGCGCGAAAACGGAACCGGAACGGCCGGCAAAGCAGGGAAAGGCAGAGCCGGGATCACAGCCGGAGAAACAGAGACAACAGGAGAAACAGAGGCAGCCTGAGAAAAATACGCAGACAATTGACAGCAGACAGGAGAGCGCGATCGAAGAAAAACTGAGCACCTTACAAAATCTGCTGGAAAAACAGATCAGTGATGTGCAGGATAAGGAAAAAGACAGCATGGAAGAAGAAAAGAAAGAGGACAGTAATGTCGCCTTCTTCCATCTCCTTTATAAAATGCTGCTGGATAATGAAATCGAAGAAACGTATGCCAATCAGCTTGTGGAAGAGTTGGATGGCAGTGTAAAGCCGGATATGCCGATCGATTATCTGCTTTCCGTTGTGTATCAGAAGATGGTGCTGAAATTCGGGCAGACCAAAACGATACAGTCGACAGAAAAAGGGCCAAAGCTTGTTTACTTCATCGGACCGACCGGTGTCGGAAAAACAACAACGATCGCAAAAATCGCGTCCCGCCTCAGCGTTGTGGAAAAGAAAAAGATCGTGCTTCTGACAGCGGATACATACCGGATCGCAGCGGCAGAGCAGCTTCGTACATACGCCAATATCCTGGAAGTTCCGTTCCGGATCATTTATACGCCGCAGGAGATCAGAACTGCGATAGAAGATTATGCGGCATATGACTATATTTTCGTGGATACTTCCGGGCATTCCCAGAAAAATACGGATCAGCGGGACGATACACTGGCACTTTTACGTGCAGCGGACGGCCAGGCAGAAAAGGAAGTTTATCTGGTTGTCAGTGCAACAACCAAGTACAGAGATTTATTGAACATAGCAGATACATATCAGAAGCTGACAGATTTCAGACTGGTATTTACAAAGCTTGACGAGACACAATGTCAGGGAAATCTGTTTAATCTGCGTCTGCATACGGATGCACCGATGTCTTATGTGACATGTGGGCAGAATGTCCCGGATGATATCGGTGAATTTGACGCGCAGAAAACCGTGAAGCTGTTATTAGGCGGCAATCAGTTCGAGTAAAGGAGGGCGATCGTTTGGATCAGGCATCACAGCTTAGAAATATCATAAAAATGAATCAGGAGCGCCCCCGTCCGCTTGCACGCGTCATTACGGTCACAAGTGGGAAAGGCGGTGTCGGAAAATCAAATACAAGCATCAATCTGGCGATCCAGTTAAAAAAGCTGGGACAGCGTGTTGTGATTTTGGATGCGGATTTCGGACTGGCCAATATTGAGATCATGTTTGGCGCAGTGCCACAGTTTAATCTGAGTGATCTGATCTATAAGGGAAAGGATATCACAGAGATCATTACATGGGGACCGGGCGGAATCGGTTTTATCTCGGGTGGTTCCGGTATTGCGGGACTTTCTAATCTGAACCGGGAATATCTGGCTTATATTATCCGCAATCTGGCAAAGCTGGATTCTATAGCGGACGTGATCATTGTGGACACGGGAGCGGGCATTTCGGATGCTGTACTGGAATTTCTGGTGGCGAGCAGCGAGGTGCTTCTGGTAACGACACCGGAACCGACCTCCATTACAGATTCGTATTCTCTGTTAAAAGCACTCGGGCGTCATCCGCGTTTTTCCAATGAGAATACAAAGGTTATGATGATTGCGAATAAGATGGAAAAGATAGAGGAAGGGCAGATTCTTTATCAGAAGCTGAATACGGTCGTGACAAGGTATCTGAAGATGGAGATTTCTTATTTAGGTACAGTACCGCAGGATGTGCAGCTTGAAAAAGCAGTGATGCAGCAGATGCCTGTTTCTCTGCAGAACGAGAATGCAAAATCTGCCAAGGCATATGAGCGGATCGCGGCAAAGCTGATGTATCCCGGGGAAGGGGAACCGGCTGTAAAAAAACGTGGTATGGCTGCGTTTTTTGCACATTTTATCGGAAATACACCGCAATAAAAACAGGAGAAAATTATGTTGACAAAATTGATTTTACCGGGAGAAAAAATCGAATTACAGTCGATGGAGAAAAGTATACTGGGCAGCGCTTCAGATAAGAAAAGTTATATATCCAGAATTTATGATGTATTGTCCGACGATCAGTTTGAGGTTTTGATGCCGATGGAGCAGACAAAACTAGTTCTGCTGCCTGTAGACGGGGAATATGATGTCTGTTTTTATACCAAGCAGGGATTGTATCAATGTTATGTCAGGATCGCAGATCGTTACAAAAAGGACAATACCTATATTTTACTATGCGAAACAATCTCCAATCTGAGAAAACATCAGAGAAGAGAATTTTATCGTTTCTCCTGCATTCTCAATATGAGCAGCAGGGAACTTGTAGAGGAAGAGCTTTCTGCGATAGAACAGAACAAGCAGTACATTCAGGCAGGACTTCCGCTCAGACAGAGTGTGGTGGTGGATATCAGCGGCGGAGGGATTCGTTTTGTATCTGATTATAAATATGAAAACGGGACACTGATCTATCTGACTTACAATCTGAGCAGTGAAAAGATACAGAAAACATATAACCTTGTGGGAAAAATCCTTTCTGTGAAGGAACTGGAAAACAGAAGAGGCACCTTTGAGCACAGGGTACAGTATATCAACATAGATAATCAGCAGCGGGAAGAGATTATTCGTTATATTTTTGAAGAAGAACGAAAGAACAGGCAGAGAAAAAATGGATAATAAGAAAAAAATACTGGTTGTAGATGACTCTGCACTCATGAGAAGAATAGTATATGATATAATAAATCTGGATGAACAATTCTGTGTGCAGGATATGGCTGCAAACGGACTGGAGGCAATCAGTCTGATGCAGAAAAATACATATGATGCGGTTATTCTTGATATTATCATGCCGAAGCTGGACGGGATCGGTGTCCTGAAGGAGATCAACCGGCTGGGGCTGCAGGAGCATGTGGTGATGTTCAGTTCTGAAGCCAGAAAGGATGCAGAGATTACTCTGCAGGCACTGGAGCTTGGTGCGATGGATTTTATTCATAAGCCGGATTCCATTTTGGAGGCAAAAGGGGATACCTTTGTCAGACGATTTCTGGCTATTTTATCTTCTGCTGTGCAGAGCAGACCGCAGCCGAAAAAAGTGACGGTCGGGGAAAGCAGCAGAAAACAGATCATAAAGCAGAAGGTCATACCGGATGGAAATGCAGTTGTGGCGATTGCCTGTTCTACAGGCGGACCGAAGGCACTTGCCGAGGTAATACCGAAATTGCCACAGAACCTGGATGCCCCGGTTCTGATCGTACAGCATATGCCGGAGGGCTTTACCAAATCGCTGGCACAGCGTCTGGATGAACGCAGCCCGCTGCATGTCATGGAAGCGGAAAATAACATGGAAATCCAAAAGGGATGCGCTTATATTGCAAGAGGCGGTAAGCATATGGAGATTGTGCGGCGGGATGGGAAACATTATCTGATCCTGAAGGACGGACCCACACGGGAGGGTGTCCGTCCATGCGCCAATTTTATGTATGAATCGCTGGCAGAGTCCGGTTATGCGCGGGTTGTATGCGTTGTAATGACCGGAATGGGAGCAGACGGAACCGCCGGCATACGGAATCTGCATCAGAAGAAACCAATTTATGTGATCGCACAGCAGAAAGAAAGCTGTGCTGTATACGGAATGCCGCGCAGCATTGTGGCATCCGGATTAACCAATCAAATTGAACCAGTAGAAAATGTGGCAGATGCCATTATAAAAAGCGTGGGGGTAAAATGATATGGACGTAACGCAATATCTGGAAATCTTTCTTGACGAAACAAAAGAACACTTACAGAGCCTGAGTGATCAGTTTATGATCCTCGAGCAGGAACCGGACAACATGGATACCATCAATGAAATATTCCGTTCCGCACATACCCTGAAAGGCATGGCAGGTACGATGGGATATAAGCGGATGCAGACGCTGACACATGATATGGAAAATGTGTTCTCGGAAGTCCGTAACAATACGATCAAAGTTGACGGTGCCATGGTAGACCTTTTATTCCAGTGCCTGGATGCACTCGAAGAGTATACGGAGAATATCCAGAATACGGGAGATGAGGGTACCAACGATAATGAGCACCTGATCAAGGCGTTGAATGATTATCTGGCTAAAAACAGCGGCGACGGCGCACCACAGCCGGCAAAAGAGGAAAAGAAAGAACCGGCAAAGGAAGAACCGAAGCAGGAAGCAGGCGCAGATCCGGGCAAGGAAAAATGGCGGGAGATCAAGCTGGGCGATACAGAGCATACTGTTATAGCAGAAGCAAAAAAACAGGGAAAGAAATGTCTCGGTGTGACGGTTTATGTGCAGGAATCCTGTATTTTAAAAGCAGCAAGAGCATTCCTTGTATATAAAGCACTGGAAGAGCTGGGCGACATGATCGTTTCCGTTCCGAGTGCACAGGATATTGAAGATGAGCATTTTGAATTCGACTTCAGCGTGATCATTCTGACAGATGCAGATGTAGAGACTGTAAAGAATGCAATTCTCAATGTATCTGAGATCGAGGCTGCTTATGTGGGAGAGGTAGAGCTTACGCAGCCGGAAGAAGCAGTGAAGCCTGCGGCAATTGCCGAAGCACAGCCAAAGGAAGAGGAACAGCCGAAGAAAGCAGCACCTGCAGCACCGGCAAAGGCAGCAGATAAAAAGCCAATCTCCAAACCGATCGTTAACAGAACGGTACGTGTGGATATCGAAAAACTGGATGTTCTGATGAATCTGGTCAGCGAGCTGATCATTGCGAAAAACTCTCTGGTATCCACTTCATCCCAGGAAGGCATTTTGACAAACAATACATTTAATGAGCAGATCGAATATCTGGAAAGCGTGACAACAAACCTGCATGAATCTGTTATGAAGGTACGAATGGTTCCAATCGAGACTGTCGTACAGAAATTCCCGAAGATGATCCGTGATCTGTCCAAGAAGCTGGATAAGAAAATGCAGCTGATCATGTCCGGTGAAGAGACCGAGCTTGACAGAACTGTGGTAGATGAGATCGGAGATCCGCTGATGCATCTGCTTCGTAATTCCGCAGACCATGGTCTGGAATCTGCTGAAGTCCGTAAGGAGAGAGGAAAGCCGGAAGTTGGATCGATCTTCCTCAATGCTTATCAGGATGGAAATAACGTTATTATTGAAGTAAGAGACGACGGTAACGGAATCGATGTGGAAGCAGTGAAAAAGAAAGCGATCGAACGTGGTACGATCACTCCGGAGCAGGCAGAAAATATGGCAGATAAAGATGTTATCGGGCTGCTGTTTTTACCAAGTTTCTCTACATCAGAGAAAGTTACTGATGTATCCGGAAGGGGCGTTGGACTTGATGTTGTAAAATCAAAGATTGAATCTCTGAGCGGTGAGGTTGAAGTAAAAACAAAGCTGGGAGAGGGAAGTACCTTTATTATCAGACTCCCGCTGACACTGGCGATCATACAGGCACTGATGGTAGAAGTGGGTGGCGAAAAATATGCGATCCCGCTTGGCTCCATCCAGACGATCGAAGATGTGGAACCGGCAGAGATCAAATATGTACAGGCAAAAGAAGTGATCAACCTGCGTGGTACAGTTATTCCACTGATCCGTTTAAACGAAGTGCTGGATAATGAATCTACTAAGAAACCGGATGAGAATCTGCTTGTGATCATTGTCAAGAAGGGTGATAAGCTGGCAGGTCTTGTCGTAGACGAACTGATGGGACAGCAGGAGATCGTTATCAAGTCACTTGGCAATTATATCAATAAGAATAAGATCATCAGCGGTGCAACGATCTTAGGTGACGGCGAGATCGCTCTGATCCTTGATACGAATGCATTATTATAAGGAGGGGCAGTATGGACGAATTAAAAGAGCAGTATATGACAACACAGTTCATCGTAGTCCGTTATGGAGATGAGCAGTTCGGTATCGATATCAAATATGTGGATAATATTGTCCGGATGCAGCGTATTACACGTGTGCCAAAGGTGCAGAGCTACATAAAGGGTGTGATCAACCTGCGTGGCGAGATCATTCCGGTCATCAGCCTGCGGCTGAAAATGGGACTTTCCGATGATGAGATCACGAAAGCAACACGTATCATCATCATCAAGCTGGAAAGCGGAGACAGTATCGGTGTTTTAGTGGATGCGGTAGAAGAAGTGGTAACACTGGAGCAGTCCCAGATCGAGAAGGTTGCTTATGATTCCAAGGATAAAAAAGCGAATTTTATCAACGGAGTCGGTAAGGAGAAAGACAGGCTGATCTCCCTGCTGGATGTCAATGCAACATTTACAGATAAGGACGGACAATAACAGAAGCATTACATTTAGAAAAAGGGGGGTATATATGAGTAAATTTGATTTGAATCATGTATCCCAGCAATATTTTGACATTTTAAAAGAACTGGGCAATATCGGTGCCGGTAATGCAACGACAGCTCTGGCACAGATGCTTGGCTGCAAGGTGGATATGAAGGTTCCACAGGTCAAACTTCTGAAATTTCAGGAGGTTGGCGCGGCCATGGGGGGCGAGGAACAGATCATGGCAGGTGTTTATCTGCTGGTAGAAGGTGATATTACCGGAAGCATCATGTTCCTTCTGAAAGAAGACGCAGCCCATGATCTTGTGAATAAGCTGATGGGCGTATCCGGTCCGGACAGCGGAGAGTTTTCAGAGATGGAGCTTTCTGCCTTGAAGGAGATCGGTAATATTATTACGGGTGCTTATCTGAATTCCTTATCCATGCTGACTAATATGAAGATCATCCCATCGGTTCCCGATCTGAGCATTGATATGGCGGGAGCGATCTTAAGTGTTCCGGCGATAGAATTTGGTGCGTTGGGTGACAGGATCCTGCTGATCCAGACACAGTTTACGGATGATAAATTACTGGATGGTTTTTTCATTCTCGTGCCTGATCTGGAATCCTATGATAAGATCATGGCATCTCTGGGATGTAATTAGTAGAAAGTGTAACAAGGTAATGGAATGAGTGAGATAATAAAAGTGGGAATGGCAGATCTGAATGTCTGTATCAGTCCTGACGGCATTACGACCCTGGGGCTGGGATCCTGTGTGGGAATCGCATTACGGGATCCGGTGACAGGCATTGGGGGTCTTGCACATATCATGCTGCCTGACAGTACGCAGATCAAAGACAATTCCAATATTCCGAAATTCGCTGATACTGGAATTGAAGAGCTGGTAAAACGGATCGTGGCAGCGGGCGGCAACAGATCAAGGCTAGTTGCAAAGATCGCCGGCGGGGCGCAGATGTTTGCATTTCAGAATAAATCCAGCATGGTACGTGTGGGCGAAAGAAATGTAGAGGCAACGAAAGCAAAGCTGAAGCAGCTGAATATACCGATCCTGGCGGAAGATACAGGGAAAGATTTCGGTAGAACCGTTATCTTTTATCCGGAAACAGGGGAATTTCAGATCAAAGCAGTCGGAAAGGAAACGTATACAATATGAATACCAGAAATATACCGGCACTTGTTATGCTGACAGCAGGACTGGTGGCAGGAATTGTCATGTTTCGGATGCATTATAGTCTGTATACGATGTCCTGGGTGATTCTTCTTGTTTTTGCTGTTTTTTATGTGCTGGGCTGTCTGATCAGGCTGATGCTTGATAAATTCGGTATGCAGCAGGAGAAGAAGAAGGAAGCAGAGCAGGAAGGTGAAGCAGCACAGGAGACAGGGCAGCAGGAAGAAAGGCAGCAAACCGAGGATGGAGCTGTGATCGAGAAACAGTAGCCAAGGAGGGTAATCTATGGAGGAAGCGGCAAGAAAACGTCTCTGGGTGGATTATGCGAGAACAAAAGATCCGGGCATCCGGGAGAAGATCATCCTGGAATATGCGCCGCTTGTAAAGGTGGTGGCAGGCAGACTTCATATGTATCTTGGCAGTAATGTGGAATATGAAGAGCTGGTAAGCTATGGGATCTTTGGACTGATCGATGCAATCGATAAGTTTGATTCTTTGAAAGATGTTAAATTTGAAACTTATGCCAGTCTTCGTATCAGGGGCGCAATTCTGGACCAGATCCGGAAGATGGATTGGATTCCTCGCACGATACGGAAAAAACAGAAACAGATCGAAAGTGTGATACGTCAGGTTGAACTGGAAAAAGGAAGAGAAGCAACTGATGAAGAAATCGCACAGGGACTTGGCATAACACAGGAAGAATATACGGACTGGCAATCCAGTATGAAAATTACGGGTATTGTTTCCCTGAATGAATATCTGGAGCAGGGAAGTGATATTTCGGGTGACGGAAGACAGATTTCCAGACATTTTGCAGAGCCGGAATCTGTCATAGAGCAGCAGGAGCTGAAGGTGAAACTGGCAGATGCACTGGAGCTTCTGACCGAGAAGGAAAAGAAAGTTATAGTTCTTTATTATTATGAGGATCTGACGCTGAAGGAAATCAGCAATATATTGGAAGTGTCGGAATCCCGCGTTTCCCAGTTACATACAAAAGGGCTTTCCAAGATGAAGAAAAAGCTTGGTAATTATATGGGAATTTTGCATGATACCGTGTAGTCCGGGAGAAAGGGGGGCTTATTATGAACGCATATTTTCGATTGATCATATCACAAACAGGAACGGCAATTGAACTGATTCCACAGACAGTTGGCGGCAGTCCGCTCAGTATGGATGAGATTGCGGCGTATCTGCAGCTAAAAGGGATTGTGGATTATGATATCAAACTGATCTATCAGACGATCGGAAGGCTGAAGGATAAGCCTGTACAGATCCCGCTCTGCAGTATGCGGTCTTATCAGGAAAATGAAATGTGTTTTTTCCGCATGTCAGAGGATAAAATGACTGTGACAGCACGGTTTATTGCGCCAAGTAATGCAGGAAGCACCATGTCAAAGGATGAGATCCTGAAAGATCTTTATGCGAGACAGATCCGATTCGGAATCGATGAAGCGGCAATAGATGCGTTTCTCAAAAACAGGACTTACTGTACAGACATTGTGGTAGCACGGGGAAAAGAGCCGAGACATGGTGAAAATGCATGGATCGAGTATTTCTTTGAAACAGATTTACAGGCAAAGCCGACGAGGCGGGAAGACGGCTCGGTTGACTTTTTTAATTTGAATACAATGAATCATTGCAGGAAAGGGGATCTTCTTGCAAGACTTCACCCGGAGGATAAGGGGGAAGAAGGCTGCAATGTGCTGGGAGAGCGGCTCAGACCGAGGGAGGTTAAGCATCTGTCTCTCCGTTATGGCAGAAACATAACAATATCGGAAGACAGACTGGAATTATATTCCGATATCAACGGCCACGTAGTTCTGTCCGGCGATCAGGTATTTGTTTCGGATATTTATGAAGTGGAAAATGTAGGACCTGCTACCGGAAATATTACTTCCGAGGGCAGTGTGGTCGTAAATGGTAATGTACAGGCAGGATTTTCCGTGACGGCAAAGGAAAATGTACAGGTCAAGGGTGTCGTGGAAGGCGCTGTAATTCAGGCGGGCGGTGATATTGTTATCGAACGCGGCATGAATGGAATGGGACGTGGCAAGCTTCTGGCAGGCGGCAGAGTCATTGCCAAATTTGTGGAAAATGCTGTGATCGAAGCAGGGAGTTACGTAGAAGCGGATTCTCTGATGCATAGCAAGGTAAGTGCAAAAACAGAGGTTACGGTAGACGGCAGGAAAGGCTTTATTGCAGGCGGTATTGTACGGGCAACGGTGAAGGTGTCCTGCAAGACGCTTGGATCAGAGCTTGGAGCGGATACCGTGGTTGAGGTCGGCGTCAATCCGGAGCAGAAAGCAAGATATGTGGTGCTGCAGAAGGAGATCGTAGAATTACAGAAGAAATATATGACGGTAAAGACAACACTGACAGGTGCGGCGGCAAAGGTCAAAAGTGGTGTCAAACTTTCACCGGAGCAGATGAAATATGTGCAGACGCTGCTTACTGCCAGCCAGCAGCTGGAGAAGCAGCTTGCAGATGACAATGCGGAATTTGACAAGCTGGAAAACATGCTTGGGCAGAAGACAGAGGCATGTGTCTGCGTGCGGGACACTGCATATCCCGGCACAAAGGTTGTGATAGGGGACGATTCCATGACCTTAAAGAGTAAAGTACAATTTTGCCGTTTTGCACTGGTTGGCGGTGAAGTGAAGTATACCTCATTGTAAAGGAGAAATCGTTATGGCACTGGGACCGATCGAACTGAATATGATGGTAGGACGTGCGCAGGATGTTTCTGCAATCAAACAGAATGAGGATCTCAGACCGATGACTGAGCAGACAGCTTTTCAGAACCAGATGGAAAAGGCAGAAAAAGAGCAGGCAGGTCAGGTCAGACGTTCGGAAGAAACAGATACAAGACAGAGACGTCAGGATGCGAGTGAAAAAGGGAAAAATGAATATTTCGGAGACGGCGGACGCAGAAGAAAGAAAAATGAAATCCCGCCGGAGGGAAGAGTCATCAGGGGAAAAGGCAATGGTTCTCATTTTGACTGTTCTATTTGATACCGGCATATGAAAAGAGGAAGATACTATGACAACATTGGAGATTTTGCTTCTGATACTGGGTGCGGTTATTTTTATTGCAAGTTTTATCGTACCGGAAAGCAAAAGTGAACTGGATGCAGCAGATAAACAACTGACACAGGAAAAACTGCAGGAGCTTTTGCAGGAGGAAATGAAAAATGTACGTTCTCAGGTAGCGGATGCAGTGGATGAGACAGTTCATTATTCCATGGAAAAAACAGAGCGCGGACTGGAACGACTGACAAATGAAAAGATGACAGCGGTTTCCGAGTATGCACAGACTGTTCTGGAAGACATTCATAAAAATCATGAAGAAGTCATGTTTCTATATGACATGCTCAATAATAAGCATGAAAATTTAAAAGAGACAGCGACAGAAGTATCCATGGCAGTCAAAGAAGCGAGTGTCAAGGTCAGTGAGCTGGATGCAGCACGGGCTGCGGAGCCTGAGATCGACCCGGATCAACCGATCGAGTCTGTGATGGAGGATGCCAGAACGGGCGAACCGATCGTGGAGGAGACCTTTGAACCAATCAGTCTTTCCGGAATCGAAAAGCTGAAACGCAGAGAGGACAGCCTGCATGAGATGGACAAGGCTGCGGAGTCTGTTGTCAAGAAAGCGATCGCGCAGAGCCCTGTGATCCCAAAGGAGAAAAAGCCGGCACCGGCAGAAGAAAAGGATGAAAAGCCTGCAGAGCCGGCAGTAAAGACAGAGGAAAAACCTGTGGCAAAACCGGCGGCTGAGCCAGCGAAAAAAGAAAAGCCTGTAAAACCGGCAGAAAGCAAACCGAAAAAAACGGCGGCAAAAGCAAAAACAAAAGCAAAAACAGAGGCAAAAACAGAAGCAAAGACACCGGAAAGCGGAGATATCGCACTTTCCCTGCAGCCGATCACAGATAGCAGCAATAAGAACGAACGCGTACTCGCGCTTCATAAACAGGGAAAAAGCAATGTGGCGATCGCCAAAGAGCTTGGGCTCGGTGTCGGCGAAGTGAAGCTGATCATTGACTTGTTTAAGGAGATGTAGGAATGAAGTTACGATATTATATGCGGGGGCTCGGCATTGGCATCTTTGTGACGGCGATCCTTATGGCATTGACAATACATGGAAAAACAGAGCGTCTGACAGATGAACAGATCATAGAACGTGCCGAGGCACTTGGCATGGAAATGAAATACAGTAGTGATGTGCTTGCAGATGCAGTGTCAGAGAATGCTGCGGAAGATACAAAACCGGCTGAGCTGCCTAATCAGGTGAAGGAAGAAACTTCTCTTGCAAACCGGCTGGCAGCGGAAGAAAAAACGGGAAATCCACTGCTCGACAGGGAAGCGGAAAATACAGATGCTGCTGAAGCGGGATCGACAGACAGCCTGCAACAGGACATCTATCATGAAGACCCGGATGCGGCAGAACGTACGGAAGCAAAAACGGATAGCAGTGCAGATGCGGACAGCGCAGAGGAAAGCACAACAGAGGAAAACGCAGCGGATGCGCAGGACGAAAGTACTGCAGATGATTCAGATCAGACAACCGCAGCAGGAAGCAGCGAATCAGATACACAGGCTGCAGGCAGCAAGCAGATCACAGTCAGCAGCGGTGACGGTTCTGATACAGTGGCAAGAAAGCTGTACGAAGCCGGACTTATCAGTGATGTAGCCGCCTATGACAGATATCTCTGCCAGAATGGCTACGATAAGAAAATCTGCACAGGCGTCAAGACAATCCCTGCAGGTGCCACAGAGGCGGAGATCGCGCAGATTCTGACAACGCGGTAGAAAATTCACAATTTCACAAAATAAGAAAAATCCCTTGCAGTAAGGGATTTTTTATGTTAAACTCAATTCGTTGTGACTAGAAAACACGTATGCAGATTTTCAGTTGGTTTTCTGGGTAATAAAAGCCTTTTATTACTTTGTGCAGCGCACATCCCGTATAACGCCGGGAAGAATGACTGTAAAAGAAGAAGCATGCGGAAGCAAAAAAACCAAATGGAGGTAAAGACATGAGCGTTATTTCAATGAAACAGTTATTAGAAGCAGGTGTTCATTTCGGACATCAGACAAGAAGATGGAACCCTAAGATGGCTCCATACATCTACACAGAGAGAAATGGTATCCACATTATCGATCTGCAGACATCTGTAGGTAAAGTAGACGAAGCTTACCAGGCAGTATCTGAAATCGCTGCAGCAGGTGGTACAATCCTCTTCGTTGGTACAAAGAAACAGGCACAGGAAGCTGTTAAGACAGAAGCTGAGCGTTGTGGTATGTACTATGTAAATGAGAGATGGTTAGGCGGTATGCTGACAAACTTCAAGACAATCCAGACACGTATCGCTACATTAAAGAAATATGAAACTATGGAAGAAGACGGTACATTTGATGTTCTTCCTAAAAAAGAAGTAATCCAGATCAAGAAAGAAATGGAAAAACTGGAAAAGAACTTAGGCGGTATCAAAGAGATGGAACATATTCCGGATGCAATCTTTGTTGTTGATCCTAAGAAGGAAAGAATCTGCGTACAGGAAGCACAGGCTCTTGGAATCACTCTGATCGGTATCGCTGATACAAACTGTGATCCGGAAGAACTTGATTTCGTTATCCCGGGTAACGATGATGCTATCCGCGCTGTAAAGCTGATCGTTTCCAAGATGGCAGACGCTGTTATCGAAGCAAACCAGGGCGCAGCAGAAGAGGTTGCTCAGGCAGAAGCTGAAGAATCCGCTCAGGCAGATGCTGAATAATCAGTATCCGAAAGTAAGAGTACGACTAACATAATATAAATGGAGGACACGAAAATGGCTATCACAGCAGTTATGGTAAAAGAGTTAAGAGAAATGACTGGTGCAGGCATGATGGACTGTAAGAAAGCTCTTGCAGAAACTGATGGAGATATGGATGCAGCAGTTGAAGTATTAAGAAAAAGCGGTGCAGCTAAGGCTGAAAAGAAAGCCAGCCGTATCGCAGCAGAAGGTATTACACGTACAGCAGCAAACGATAATACAGCAGTTGTTGTAGAAGTAAACTCAGAGACAGACTTCGTTGCAAAGAACGCAGTATTCCAGGAATTTGTACAGTCTATCGCAGATCAGGCACTTGCTTCATCTTTAAACGGTGGCAAGGATGGCGAAGATGTAGAAGCACTTCTTGCTGAAAACGGACTGAAAGAAGCTTTAGTTGAAAAGACAGCAACAATTGGTGAAAAATTATCCTTCAGACGTTTCGAGAAGGTGACAGGGGATGTTGTAACATCTTACCTTCACGGCGGCGGAAGAATCGGTGTATTAGTTGCCGGTACAGGTGCATCCGATGATGCAGCTAAGGAAGCACTTACAAATATCGCAATGCAGATCGCAGCTATGAACCCACAGTATATCAGCAGAGCTGATATGGCTGATGAAGAAGTTGCAAAGCTTCG
Organism: Firmicutes bacterium CAG:194; assembly: GCA_000432915.1. Taxonomy (GTDB): domain Bacteria; phylum Bacillota; class Clostridia; order Lachnospirales; family Lachnospiraceae; genus CAG-194. The sequence continues at coordinate 32,214 of HF995251.1, read as the reverse complement.
TGAGATTACAGTTGACAGCGCATTAAATGATCCTGCATCTCTGCCAAAACCGATCTTAAACAAACTGATCGAAAAGGCAGTAGCCGGTGTATGGTCAGCAGAAGATGTAGCTATCTACGAAGAAAAGAAATCTAATATGCAGTATTTATTCAACTTCCTTTCAAAGGAAGCTGCTGCACAGCTTGCTGAGATTGCTATGGCTGATAAGGAAACAATCGCAGCTGACAAGATCTTCAATGGTCTTGTAGAAGGTCGTGTTTCCAAGCAGTTGAAAGAGATCTGCCTGCTTGATCAGACATATGTTAAAGCAGAAGATGGAAAACAGTCTGTAGCTAAATATCTTGCTTCCGTAAACAAAGATCTTGCAATCAAGAAATTTGTACGTTTTGAAGTTGGCGAAGGTATGGAAAAGAAGAATGAAGACTTCGCTGCAGAAGTAGCTGCACAGATGGCTAATGCTTAATTTACAGGCAAAGCAAGTATCAGATTACAAATAATAATTAAAGTTAATAAAACTCACAACACAACACAAATCCCCGGGATCATTTCTGATCCCGGGGTATTTTGCTTACAAGAGTTGAGCAAGTGTGACCCCATCCAGATAGTCATTGATGATCGAATCCAGCTTCTGCCAGACCGGATGTGTGGGACAGGTGGCAATATTTTTGCATGGACCTGTAGATGAGGAAGTGCAGGAAACGGAAGCAAGATCGCCCTCTGTCAGTCTGAGGATTTCTCCTAATGTATAGTCTGTAGTGGGTTTTGTCAGCCGGTATCCACCACCTTTCCCTTTCACGCCCTCCAGCAGGTCGTGTTCTACCAGAATTTTTAAAATTCCTTCCATATATTTCTTGGAAATGTGCTGCCGTTCGGCAATTTCCTTGAGTGGCACATATCCTTCATTTTCATGATGGGCAAGATCGATCAGCACGTAGAGCGCATATCGTCCTCTGGTTGAGATCAGCATATGAAATCCGTCCTTTTTTTCCGCTTCTTTGGAGCGTATATTTGAATTTATTATAGCACAAACTATAACCTGCTGTGCAGGTTATTTAGCAATGCATTTGCTGCGCAGGTTGGTTAGAAAGATATAGTTAGGCTATAATCTGCTGACGCAGATTATTTGGCCCCATATTTGCTTTGCAAATTATACGAGAAGTGTAGAAAGTCTATAACCTGCTAACGCAGGTTATTTAGCAATATATTTGCTGCGCAGGTTGATTAGAAAGATATAGTTAGGCTATAATCTGCTGACGCAGATTATTTGGCCCCATATTTGCTTTGCAAATATGGGACAATGGTTGACAAAATCCTAGTAACATACTATAGTTTAATTGCCTACCAAACAGGTGGGCTGAATTAAAGGAAAGGTGTGGATCAGAAAATGGCAGACAAACTTTTGCAGGTAAACGGTATTTCAGTTCGTGTAGAGGATAAGGAAATTCTGCATGATATAAATTTAGAAATCGGAAAAGGAGAGACTCATGTGTTAATGGGACCAAACGGTGCGGGAAAATCAACACTTGGTTATGCACTGATGGGCAATCCGAAATATGAAGTAATGAAAGGGGATATTTTGTTCCGCGGAAATCGGATCAATGAGGATGGTGCAGATAAGAGAGCCAGGGAGGGTATCTTTTTATCCTTCCAGAGTCCTTTGGAGGTTCCGGGTCTTTCTTTAAGCTCCTTCATCAGAAACGCAGTGGAAAAGAGACGTGGCAGCAGAATCCGTCTCTGGGATTTTAAGAAGGAGCTGCAGAAGGAAATGGAACTGCTGCAGATGGATCCATCCTATGCAGAGCGGGATCTGAATGTTGGATTTTCCGGCGGTGAAAAAAAGAAAACAGAGATTTTGCAGATGCTGATGCTCAGACCGGAGCTGGCAATTTTGGACGAAACGGATTCCGGACTTGATGTGGACGCAGTGCGTACTGTTTCAAAAGGTGTGGAGGAATACCAGAAGACAAGAGATGGAGCACTTCTGATCATCACGCACAGCACAAGGATTTTGGAAGCTTTACATGTGGATTATACGCATGTTCTGGTAGACGGGCATATTGTAAAGACAGGAGATGCTTCCCTGATCGACGAGATCAATGAACATGGATTTGAAAAATATCTGGATCTTTTAAAACAGGAATCAGAGACGGGGAGGTAAGCCGGATGAAAGAAAAAACCTATGTCGATGATGTGGACAGAAGCATTTACGATATTCGTAATGAAGAAAAAGATGTATATCGTGTGCAGGAAGGACTGGATGCGTCCATTGTAGAAAAAATATCAAAGGAAAAGAACGATCCTGCCTGGATGACGATGTTCCGTCTGCAATCATTGCAGATTTATAATGAACTGAAGGTGCCTGACTGGGGACCATCCATTGACGGACTGGATATGAGCCATATTGCGACTTATGTACGTCCGAACACGAAAATGAGTGCAAAATGGTCTGAAGTACCGGAAGATATTAAGGATACATTTGAAAAGCTTGGCATTCCGCAGGCTGAAAGAAAATCGCTGGCAGGTGTCGGTGCACAGTATGATTCCGAGCTAGTCTATCATAATGTCAGGGAAGAAGTGGCAGCACAGGGCGTTGTGTATACGGATATGGAAAGTGCCTTAAAAGGCGGATATGCAGATATGGTCAGAAAATATTTTATGAAGCTTGTACGGCCGAACGACCATAAATTTGCTGCTCTGCATGGGGCAGTCTGGTCAGGCGGTTCCTTTGTGTATGTGCCACCGGGTGTTTCCGTGGAAATCCCGCTGCAGTCTTATTTCCGTCTGAATGCGCCGGGCGCAGGACAGTTTGAACATACGCTGATCATTGTAGATGAGGGCGCAGACCTGCATTTTATTGAAGGCTGCTCTGCACCAAAATATAATGTGGCAAATCTGCATGCGGGCTGTGTGGAACTTTTTGTAAAGAAAAATGCCAGACTGCGTTATTCGACGATTGAGAACTGGTCTAAAAACATGTATAACCTGAATACAAAACGTGCCATGGTGGAAGACGGCGGCGTGATGGAATGGGTTTCCGGATCATTCGGATCCCATGTATCTTACTTATATCCGATGACGATTCTGAAAGGGGATCATTCCCGGATGGAATTTACGGGAATCACCTTTGCTGGAAAAGGACAGAATCTGGACACGGGAGCAAAAGTCGTGCACATCGGAAAGAATACTTCTTCCTTTATCGGTACAAGGTCTATTTCCAAAGATGGCGGTATCAGCACATTCAGAAGCAGCGTGCAGGTAGAAAAGTCTGCAAAGAATACAAAAGCGGCTGTTTCCTGTCAGTCCCTGATGCTGGATGATAAGTCAAGATCTGACACGATCCCGGCAATGGACATCCGGACAGCAGATGCGGATATCGGACATGAAGCAAAGATCGGACGGATCAGTGATGAAGCTGTCTTTTATCTGATGTCCAGAGGACTTTCAGAGGAAGATGCGAGAGCAATGATCGTCAGCGGATTTGCGGATAATGTATCAAAGGAACTTCCGCTTGAGTATGCGGTGGAAATGAACAATCTGATACAGCTCGAAATGAAAGGCAGCATAGGCTAAAAGGAATGGGCATTGTAGGAGGAACGAAATGGAACAGAAAATAGATATGATCGTAAACAGACTGCCTGCAAAAACCTGGAACAGACTATCGGTCAATCAGGCAGAAATCAAGGATCTGACGGCTGATGGCTGGCAAAGACCGGCTGTTACCGTCCGCTACCCAAAGGATGAAAAGCCAATTGTAAGAGAACTGACGACTGAACAGGAATCTTCTGTATATAAAAAGATGGAGCAGATCCGAACCGGAATGGGCGCGGAAGTAAGCCGCCTGAAACCGGAAGACGCAACAGATATTTGTGTGGAGACAGTAGAAGAGGGCGGGGAATCCGATGAGAGAAGAGAGCGTATGAGACGTGATGAGGTGGTACTTGTATTGGACTATCCGGATCGGAAAAACTGTTTTCAGGATGTAAAAATCTATGCGAGGGCAGGAGAAAGTGTAACCGTCTGGACTGTTGTAAGATCCAAAAAGGATGCGGAAGGGAAAGCTGTACTGCGGACACTTCTGCAGGCAGAAGAAAATGCAAAGATCCGACTTGTGCAGGTAGATCTGCTGGGCGATAGAATGCAGCTTTTCAATGATATCGGAGTAGAAAGCGGCAAACAGGCACAGATAGAGGTTATGCAGCTGTTTCTTGGCGCAGAGAAGATCTGGGCAGGAAGTTATGCTGCGCTAACAGGAGAAAAGAGCCATCTGCAGCTTGATGCCGGTTATTACAGAGAAAAACAGCAGCTTCTGGATATGAACTATGTGGCACAGCATATCGGAAAGAAAACGGGAAGCAACATGAATGTGGGCGGTGTACTGCAGGATGCGTCTAAAAAGGTATTCCGCGGAACCATTGACTTTCCACTGGGCTGCGTGGGTGCAAAGGGAGATGAAATGGAGGACGTCCTCATTTTAGGAGAGGATGCCATCAACCAGACAGTTCCGCTGATCCTATGCGCGGAGGAAGATGTAGAAGGAAATCATGGTGCTTCGATCGGAAGACCGGCAGATGAGGTACTGTTTTATCTGGCAAGCAGAGGACTTTCGGAAGAGGATGCCTGCAATCTGCTGGCAAGAGCAAAGCTGGAAGCACTCTGTAACCGGATCGGAGAGCAGAAAATTGCAGAACAGGCTGAAAACTGGCTTTGGGAGGTAACAGGCGATGAAGCGTGATTACAGACAGGATTTTCCGCTCCTGCGGGAAAATCCGATCGTATATCTGGACAGTGCAGCAACGGCGCAGCGTCCGGATGTGGTCATAGAAGCAGAAATGGAATTTTACAGAAATTATAATGCTAATCCTTTGCGTGGTCTGTATTCTCTGGGAATAGAAGCAACAGATCGCTATGAAGAGGCGCGGGAATGTGTGGCAAAATTTATCCATGCAGCATCCGCAAAGGAGATCATCTTTACAAGAAATGCAACGGAAAGCCTGAATCTGGTTGCCTATAGCTACGGCTTATCGCATCTGCAAAAGGGCGATGAGATCGTTGTCAGTATATTGGAGCATCACAGCAATCAGCTTCCGTGGCGTATGGTGGCTGAAAAAACAGGTGCGGTCGTCAAGTATCTGGAATGTGACCGGCAGGGACATATTTCGGATGCGGATCTGCAGGCTGCTTTCTCAGAAAAAACAAAGCTGGTCGCAGTTACGCAGGTATCCAATGTGCTTGGTATCAGGACACCGATTGAAAAGATCGTCGCACTGGCAAGGAAAAGCGGAGCTGTTGTTGTACTGGATGCAGCGCAGTCTACGCCGCATATGGAAGTGGATGTACAAAAACTGGGCGTGGATTTCCTGGCATTTTCCGGGCATAAGCTGATGGCACCTATGGGAATTGGCGTATTATATGGAAGGAAGAAACTGCTTTCTGAAATGCCGCCTTTTTTGACCGGCGGAGAAATGATCCAGACGGTGACAAGAGATAAGGTAGTGTATGCCGAGCTGCCACATAAATTTGAAGCAGGTACTGTCAATGGTGCAGGGGCATGGGCACTTGCGGCGGCGATCCGGTATTTACAGGAAGTCGGTTATGAGCAGATACAGAAGCAGGAGCTTTTGCTGACCACACAACTGATGGATGGGCTTAAGAAGGTGCCACATGTACAGGTCCAGGGATCACCGGATCCGAAAGAGCATTGTGGGATTGTCAGCTTTACCATAGATGGCGTGCATCCGCATGATGTCAGCAGCATTCTGGATGCAGATGGCATTGCAGTCCGTGCAGGACATCACTGTGCACAGCCTCTGATGCAACAGATTGGCGTTATGTCAACCACTCGTGCCAGTATGTATTTTTATAATACGGAAGAGGATATAGAAAAGTTGCTTGCAAGCGTGCAGACGATCAGAAGGAGAATGGGCTATGGAGAATAACAGAAGCTTTTACAATGAAATATTAACGGATCACAATCTGCATCCCATGCATAAGCATGAGCTTGCGGATGCCAATATGCAGCTTGAGGGCGTGAATCCAAGCTGCGGAGATGATATTATTTTAAATCTTAAAGTAGAGGATGGAAAGATCGTGGACGGCTCCTTCACAGGTGACGGCTGTGCAATTTCTCAGGCTTCCGCGGACATTATGCTGGATCTGATCATCGGCAGAGAGGTAGAAGAAGCAGAAAGACTGAAAGAAAGCTTTCTGCATATGATCAAGGGAGAGGCGACAGACGAGGAAATGGAGCTTTTGGAAGAAGCTGGTGCACTTGCCGATATTTCTCATATGCCTGCCCGTGTTAAATGTGCGGTGCTTGGCTGGCATACACTGGAGAATATGCTGGAAGGCAGGACAGAAGCGTAAAAAATCTGCACATATTTGCTTTTCATAGTATGCATATGATATGCTGTAACAGGAAGATAGGTCGCACGGTTATAGTGCTACGGTATAGACGCGAAATGCCGCTTTCAATCGTGGCAGCTGTAGGTCTGTTTATTTTGATCGCAGGGTATACGATCGCTTTGCCGGTTGTCTGCTATAAACTTGTAAAAGGATCTTTTTTATATCTGGTCTATCATAACAAATCATTTGCGGCTTTTCTGAAAAACAAATATCAGATCAGTAATATCAATCATGAAATACTGGCACTTCAGAAGCGGCTGCAGGAATTTGAAGCATACGAAAAGAAGCTGGATACTTGGAAAATGCAGTTGTAAGAGGAGGCAGAGATATGAAAGAAGCAAAAGAGACAAGAAGCACAGCGGATCTGCTGACAAGGCAGGACATACTACAATACGGACTGTCTTTCCCAGGTACCTATCAGGAAGCTCCATTCCATGATCCAAACTGGCAGCTTGTCCGGGTGAAGGGAAGCAAAAAGGTCTTTCTCTGGACGTATGAAAAAGACGGCTTTTTAAATCTGAATGTAAAAGTAAAGCCGGAATGGCGTGACTTCTGGAGAAATGCATATGCTGCAGTTATCCCCGGCTATCATCAAAATAAAGAGCACTGGAATACGATCATTGTGGATGGCAGTATTCCGGTAGAAGAGGTCAGACGGATGATCGCGGAAAGCTATGATCTGGTCACGGACAGCCCCGCAAAACGGATCTATGAAGCGGTCAGGCAGGTACCGAAAGGGAAGGTTGCAACCTATGGGCAGATCGCAGAGCTGGCAGGAGATAAAAAGATGTGCAGAGCAGTCGGGAATGCACTGCACAAAAATCCCGACCCGGAACTTACCCCGTGCTACCGCATTGTAAATGCCAAAGGGGAACTTGCAGGCGCTTTTGCATTTGGCGGGGAAAATGCACAGGCAGACCGCCTGCGCGCAGACGGGATCGAAGTTGTGGACGGCAGAGTTGATCTTGAGAAGTATGGGATCAGGGTTGTGGATGGCAGGATAGATTGTGAGAAGCAAAGATAAAGATCTAGGCTTAGGAATAATTACAGAAATTTATCCAATACCGGGAAAAACATACAAATGGGCTTTTCCAAAATGTAAATACATAAGAAATATGGAAGCGTGAATCTTATATGAAAAGAAAACATAAAAAGAATAAAAGCATGGCATTCATAACTGGAATGCTCTGTCTGGTGCTATTATTGGTGGTATTACTGGCAATAGTGCCAATAATGGAAGTTAGTCATGAACAACTAAATACAACGTCCACATTCGATTGGGCGGGGATAGACGAGCTGACCATAACAAGCGAAAATCTGCAAAACGGTGTATGGGATGACAGCATTGCCAATACGGAGCGTGGAAAAAACCTTTCGCCGCAGCTAAGCTGGGAAAAGGCAGAAAATGCACAGGCTTATGTGATCTATATGATAGATCCGGATGGAAATAACTGGATCCATCTGATCTCAGGTACTCTGACTAAAGAAGAAGTAGTGCAGGGAGAGATCACACAGGTCAATAAGGGGACAAGTGACACCGGTTATATCGGACCGTATCCACCTGCCGGAACTCATTCCTATGAAGTGTATGTGTTTGCATTAAAGCAGGCAAAGACAGACTATGCAGGAAAAGTTAATGCAGTGTGTGATGGTATTGACAAGATTGCACAGGAACTGGATGCAGATGCTGCAGGAGCGAGTGGAAACATAGCCGCCTATGGTAAATTGACCGGTACTTATACAAAATAAATACCTAAACCTAACTTTACCTTGACAGCATGCGAAAGTCATGATAAAAAAGAACAGGATAAACGAAATCTGGGTATGCTATAAGAAGAAAGTGAGTGGAAGAACATGAATCAGTATACACAACAAAAATTTGTAGGAGAGCGTGCTTTATTTCAAAGCAGAGATCTGGAGCTTTCTTATTGTACCTTTGCGGACGGCGAGTCACCGCTGAAGGAAAGTAAAAATTTAAAAATAGAGAATTGTCTGTTTCAGTGGAAATATCCGCTGTGGTATTGCCGGGATGTAGAAGTAAAGCATTCTACCATGTTTGAAATGGCAAGAGCCGGTATCTGGTATACAGACCATATTTCCATGGAGGATATTACTTATCAGGCACCGAAGGGTTTCAGACGATGCAAGGATGTCGTGCTCAAGGATATCAATTTCCCGAATGCGGCAGAAACACTCTGGAACTGCAGTCAGGTAAAAATGCAGAATGTGACAGCCAAGGGCGACTATTTTGCAATGGGAAGCTCCGATATGGAGATCGATAATTTTACACTGGTCGGCAATTACAGCTTTGACGGCGCAAAGAACCTGACGATCCGCAATGCCAGAATGCTGTCCAAGGATGCTTTCTGGAACTGCGAAAATGTAACGGTTTATGATTCCTTTATATCCGGAGAATATCTGGGCTGGAATGCCAAAAATGTCACACTGATCAACTGTACGATCGAGAGTGAGCAGGGCATGTGCTATATGGATAATCTGAAGATGGAAAACTGCAGGCTGCTGAATACCAATCTGGCGTTTGAATATGCAACCGTAGATGCACAGATCGACTCTAAGATCGATAGTGTGAAAAATCCGATCTCCGGAAAAATCCGGGCAAAACAGATCGACGAGATCATTTTTGATAATCCGGATGTCAAAAAGGAAAATACGGATATTGTTACCGAAGACTAACGGGAAATCTACAGCAGAAAACTGCATGAGTATTTTCAGAATGAAGTGTTGTGATGTGAAGACCGGAAGAAATAAAGAAAGACTATCAGTTACATGAAACAAGAGAACGTAAAAAATAAAAAAGAAAACAGAGAGGAACTGGTCTCCTATATAAGGATGGGGCGGGAGCTTTCCGGCAGGCAGCAGATCCTGCTGGTGATACAGCTTTCACTTCCCGCGATCATGGCACAGCTTACTTCTGTGGCAATGCAGTATATTGATGCATCCATGGTGGGGCGGCTTGGCTCGGGGGCGGCAGCAGCGATCGGTCTGGTTGCATCGACAACATGGCTTTTTGGCGGCGTCTGCAATTCTTTTTCGGTCGGATTTGCCGTACAGGCAGCTCAGCTGATCGGAGCCAATAAGCTGGAGGCGGCAAGAGATGTACTGAAGCAGGCCCTTTTTACCATTTCGTGCATTTCCGTATTTCTGGCTGCGATCGGTATTGCGATCAGCAGCTTTCTGCCGGGCTGGCTTGGCGGAGAAAAGGCTATTTTAAAGGACGCAGGACACTATTTTCTGATCTATGTCTGCTTTTTGCCTTGTTCGGGACTGAATGTGCTGGCAGGCAGTATGCTGCAGAGCAGCGGCAATATGAAAGTGCCCGGTATTTTAAATTCCCTGCTGTGTCTTCTGGATGTCTTGTTTAATGTACTGTTTATATACGGCTGCAGAATGGGTGTGGCAGGTGCAGCACTTGGCACGGGTGTATCGGAGCTGATCATTGCGAGTATCATGCTGTATTTTGCCTGCGTGAAAAGTCCGATCCTGCATATCCGGAAGGAAGAAGGATTTCATCTTTCGGCGGAATGTCAGAAAAAGGCGATCACTTTATCGCTCCCTGTGACATTTGAACGATTTGTTGTCTGTCTTGCCATGATCGTAACGACAGGGATCGTGGCGCCGCTCGGTTCGGTGGCACTGGCTGCTAATTCTTTTGCGGTAACGGCGGAAAGTCTGTGTTACATGCCGGGCTATGGAATCGGTGAGGCAGCAGCAACACTGGTAGGACAGAGTACAGGCGCGGGACGCAAAAATCTGGTACATCATTTTTCAAGGATGACGGCGTGGACCGGTATTGGCGTTATGACTGTGACGGGAATCCTGATGTATTTTCTGGCACCGCTCATGATGCTGTCGCTTTCCCCGGATCCGGCGGTACAGGCACTCGGAACGAAGGTGCTTCGGATCGAAGTTTTTGCGGAACCGATGTATGCGGCTTCTATTGTGGCGTCAGGTGCACTGCGCGGGGCAGGGGATACGATGATCCCAAGCATTTTGAATTTTATCAGTCTCTGGTTTGTGCGTATCCCGCTTTCCTGGATACTGGCAAAGCCGTTTGGACTGACAGGCGTATGGATCGCCATGTGTCTGGAGCTGATCTGCCGGGGAATCCTTATGCTGATCCGGCTTCTGAAAAAATTGTAACCGGTGGTACGAAAACATTATGTAAACTGCAAACAGTGGAAAGGAAGGAAAATGGAAGCATATGATTTTGATCGGATAACTGACAGAAGAAATACCTTCTCCTATAAATGGGATATCAAAGAAGGTGAGCTCCCGATGTGGGTTGCGGATATGGATTTTGAAACAGCACCCTGTGTCAAGGAAGCTTTGATCCGGCGGGCAGAGCATGGTATCTTTGGCTATTCCGTTGTTCCGCAGGAGTGGAACCGGGCAATTTGCGGCTGGTGGCAGAGAAGACATCATTTTCAAATGCAGGAGGACTGGCTGATCTTCTGTACAGGCGTGATCCCTGCGATCGATGTGGCGGTCAAACGCATGACAAATGTAGGAGATAATGTTGTTGTGCAGACACCGGTCTATAATATTTTTTATAACTGTGTTGAAAATCATGGCAGACATGTACTGGAAAACCGGCTTCTTTATGAAAAAGGACAATACGAAATGGATTTTGAGGATTTGGAGAAAAAACTGGCAAATCCGCAGACAACGATGCTCTTATTATGTAATCCGCAGAATCCGGCAGGAAAGATCTGGAGTAAGGAAGAGCTTGCCAGAGTCGGTGCACTTTGCAAAAAACACCATGTACTGGTTGTAGCGGACGAGATCCACTGTGATCTGACGATGCCCGGCTATGCATATGTACCGTTTGCTTCCGTATCGGACGATTGCAAATATAACAGCATTACATGCCTGGCACCAAGCAAGACCTTTAATATGGCGGGGCTGCAGTCGGCAGCAGTCATGATACCGGATGAAGCGATCCGGGAAAAGATGGACAGAGGATTGAATTCCGATGAAGTGGCAGAGCCGAATGCCTTTGCCATGGCAGGCACGATCGCGGCTTTTACAGAGGGAGATGCATGGCTTGACAGCCTGCGGAGCTATTTGAAAGAAAGCAGGGATATGGTTGCAGCATTTCTGGCAGGTAAACTGCCGCAGATCCATCTGGTGGAAAATACAGCGACTTATCTGCTCTGGCTGGATTGTTCCAAGGTAACGGATGACACGGATCATCTGCAGGAATTTCTCCGAAAAGAAACAGGACTGTATCTGTCCAAGGGCAGCGGCTACCACGGAAACGGGAACTTCTTTTTGCGTATGAACATCGCATGCCCGCATACAGCAGTTAAAGACGGGCTTACGCGCCTTGCCCGTGGTATACAGCTTTTTGAGAAAACAAAATAAGGGATAAAGAAGCAGAAAAGCTTATCTGTACAGCAACAGGAAAAAGATTGTATGGATGAGCTTTGTTTATGTTCCAAATACAGTCTGTCAATTTGTATCTATAACGCTGGATTTCGGATAAAAATTATGATAGAATAAATCGAATATGCAAAGAATGGAGTCTTGGTATGCCAAAAAGTGAAGAGGAAAAGAGACGCAGCCGGATTTCTTCCATGAAGAGGCTGATAGTAGCGTATTTACTTTTAGGGATTCTGATTCCGATCCTGTTATGTATTTTGTTGTTTATCAAGGTAGACAGACTGCAGAAAGAGCTGGATCAGGTGCAGCGGCAGATCGCATCGCAGCAGAGCGAAAGTACTGCCGGGGCTGAACAGACTGCTTCCGCAGAAGCAGATGCAGAAGCCTGGCAGCAGGCAGACGGAATGCAGGCAGATAACAGCCTTGCAAAATGGCAGGCAGAAGAAACGGAACCGGACGATGGACAGAAGAGAAAGGTTTATCTGACCTTTGATGATGGACCGAGCAGTAACACAGATGCCATACTGGATATTTTAAAACAGTATGATGTGAAAGCTACTTTTTTTGTGACAGGAAAGCCGCAGGAACAGTACAAGGAAATGTATCAGCGTATTGTAGAGGAAGGGCATACACTCGGTATGCATTCCTACAGCCACAAATACGATGAGATCTATGCTTCGGAGGAAGCCTTTGAAGAGGATCTTTCCAGGCTGCAGGATTTCTTATATGATACGACCGGTGTATGGTCACATTTTTACAGATTTCCGGGTGGAAGCTCCAATCAGGTCAGTACGGTGGATATGAGTGAACTTGCAGCGTATATGCAGCAACAGGATATCTATTATCTGGACTGGAATGTGTCAAGCGGTGATGCAACAGGCAAAAAGGTAAAAGCACAGACGCTTGTGGACAATGTACTGACAGGTGTGGGGAAGCATCAGACCTCTGTTGTCCTTTTGCATGATGCGGCGAATAAAAATACGACAGTGGAAGCACTTCCTGCGATCATTGAGGAAATACAGGCAATGGATGATACGGTTCTTTTGCCGGTCAGTGATGACATGGAATTTGTGCAGCATCTAAAATTACAACAATCAACTGCGCAGCAGTAATAATAAACGGAGGAAAAAAAATGGGATTTTTTCAGGAACTGAAAGAAGACCTGTCTCAGGCAGTCAATGAACTTCTGCCGGAAGAAGAGACGGGACAGGAAAGTAAAAAAGACGACGAAGATAAGGCACTGGATGATGCGCTGAAGGAAGTGCAGGAAGCACTGGCTGCGGAAGTCGGAAGCCCTGACACCGAAGAAGCCGGAAAGCAGGATGAAGCTGCAGAAGAAACAAAGGATGCAGAAACTGCGGATGAGGAAAAGCAGGAAGAAAAACAGGATGACCAGGCTGCTGAAGAGGAGCCGGAAGCGGAGTCTGCAGCACCGGAAGACGAAGAACAGGTTGTAGAGACCGAAGAACCGGAAGTAGTGAAGGAAGAAGCTGAGGCAGCAGAAGCTGTGGAAGAACCTTCAGAAAAGGCGGCAGAAGAATCCGAGGCGGTTATGCTGCAGAAAGCGGCAGCGGAGCAGATGCAGAGCATTGCAGGTATCGTAAAGCCGGATGCAGATGAGGATGAAGATGATTTTGCAGAGAGACAGATGCAGACACCGGAAGAAATGCTCATGCATATGGATCTGGGACAGCATACAGAAAAAGAAGAATCAGAATTGGAAAAAGAGGTAGGAAAAGCAATGGAAGAACAGAAAATGAGTTTGGAAGATACAGAAGTATTAGATGAAACAGCGATCATCACTGCAGGCATGACATTAAATGGTGATATCAGCGCAAAAGGCAATGTGGATATTCTCGGTAAAGTAAAAGGAAAGGTTGAGCTGCTCGGCAAGTTAAATGTTTCCGGTACGATCGAAGGAGATTCCAAAGCTGCGGAGGTATTTGCAGACGGTGCACATATCACAGGTATGATCGTTGCGGAAGGAACTGTCAAGATCGGACAGAATTCCGTTGTGATCGGTAATGTGGCAGCTTCCAGTGCGGTGATCGCAGGCGCTGTCAAAGGCGATATTGATGTGAAGGGACCGGTTATCTTAGATGCATCCGCCATTGTAATGGGGAATATCAAATCCAAATCCGTTCAGATCAACAACGGTGCGGTGATCGAAGGTATGTGCAGCCAGTGCTACGCAGAAGTAAATCCGACAGATTTCTTTAATGATCTGATCGCAAAATAAACCAAGGGACAAAGTGATAGGAGAAAAGATATGAAAAGAGTAATGCTGAAGCTGAGCGGCGAAGCGCTTGCAGGAGAAAAAAAGACCGGTTTTGATGAAGAAACAGTACGTGGTGTGGCATTGCAGGTAAAGCAGCTTGTTGATGACGGCGTACAGGTTGGTATTGTGATCGGCGGCGGTAATTTCTGGCGTGGCCGTTCCAGCGAAAATATCGACAGAACAAAGGCAGATCAGATCGGAATGCTGGCAACTGTCATGAACTGTATTTATGTATCGGAGATCTTCAGAAGCGTAGGAATGATGACGGCGATCCTGACACCGTTTGAATGTGGTTCGTTTACAAAGCTGTTTTCCAAGGATCGCGCCAATAAATACTTTTCCAAGAATATGGTAGTATTTTTCGCAGGCGGAACAGGACATCCTTACTTCTCAACAGATACAGGTGTTGTACTGCGTGCCATTGAAGTAGAAGCAGATGTGATCCTGCTGGCAAAAGCGATCGATGGTGTATATGATGATGATCCGCATAAAAATCCAAATGCAAAGAAATACGATGAGGTTTCCATTGATGATGTGGTTGCACAGAATCTGCAGGTTGTTGATATGACAGCGTCTATTCTGGCAAGAGATAACAAAATGCCGATGTGGGTATTCGGACTGAATGAAGAAAACAGCATTGTGAATACCATGAACGGTAAATTTAACGGAACAAAGGTTACAGTATAGAATAAGGGAGGACATATAAAATGGATGCAAGAGTAAAAACATTTGAAGAAAAAATGCAGAAGACAGTTGACTTTTTAGGAGAGGATTTCATGACGATCCGTGCAGGAAGAGCCAATCCTCATGTACTTGATAAGATCAAGGTTGATTACTACGGAACACCGACACCACTGCAGCAGGTTGGTAATATCACAGTTCCGGAACCGAGAATGATCCAGATCGCGCCATGGGAAAAATCCCTGATCAAAGAGATCGAAAAAGCAATTTTATGTTCTGATGTCGGCATTACACCATCCAACGATGGTTCCGTGATCCGTCTGGTATTCCCGGAGCTTACCGAGGAACGTCGTAAGGATCTGGTTAAGGAAGTGAAGAAAAAAGGTGAGGAAAGCAAGGTTGCAGTCCGCAATTCCAGAAGAGATGGAAATGACTCCTTCAAGAAGCTGGCAAAGGAAGATGTTTCCGAAGACGAGATCAAGATGCTAGAAGAACAGTTACAGAAAGTTACAGATAAATTCATCAAAGAAATTGATGGTATGGTAGAAGAGAAGTCAAAGGAGATCATGACTGTATAATGAGTGTACCGAATCATATCGCCATTATATTGGATGGAAACGGCAGATGGGCAAAGAGCAAGGGAATGCCACGTAATTACGGGCATGTACAGGGCAGCAAAAATGTGGAAACAGTCTGTGCTGCAGCGTACGACCTTGGTGTGAAATACCTGACGGTCTATGCATTTTCCACAGAGAACTGGAACAGACCGAAGGACGAAGTGGATGCACTGATGAAGCTTCTGCACAATTATATGAAGACCTGTCTGAAAACCGCAGCGAAAAATAATATGCGTGTCCGCGTACTGGGAGATAAGATGGGGCTTGCACCGGATATCCGGGAGCGGATCGCTGAGCTTGAGGAAGCAACAAAAGACTATGATGGTCTGAATTTCCAGATCGCATTAAATTACGGCGGGCAGGATGAGATCGTTCGTGCAGTCCGCAAGGTAATGGCAGATACTCAGAAGGGGCTCCAGCCGGAAGACATGACGATCGAAAAGTTCGCTGACTATCTGGATACAAAAGGGATCCCTGAACCGGATCTGATGATCCGTACAAGCGGAGAACAGAGGATTTCCAATTTCCTGATCTGGCAGCTTGCCTATACGGAGCTTTATTTTACACCGGTTCCATGGCCTGCTTTCGGCAAAAAGGAACTGGAGGAAGCAATTGCAGCCTACAATCAGCGGGATCGCCGGTTTGGGCTTGTAAAGGAGGAGTAACATGCTGACAAGACTGATCAGTGGAATACTGCTTCTGATCATTCTGGCATTTGCAATGAGTAACGGGGGCATCGTTTTGTATGCCCTGACTCTTTTTATTTCGCTTGTCGGATTTTCAGAGCTTGTGAAAGCAACGAATGTACGAAAAGAAGAGAAAAAGCCGTCCGGTATTGAGATCGTCGGATATCTTGGCATCGTGGCATATTATATTGTGCGGTATCTGACGGATTCTGATACGTATGCATTGCTTGCGATCATTCTGACGATCATGGGCATGATGCTTGTATATGTTCTGACATTCCCGAAGTATCATGCACAGCAGGTTATGTCAGCAGGCTTTTCATTTCTGTATTGTCCGGTGCTTTTGTCCTATATTTATATGACAAGGAACCTGACACAGGGCATCTTTCTGGTATGGCTGATCTTTTCCGCATCCTGGGGCTGCGATACGTGTGCGTATGCAGTCGGTAAGCTGTTGGGAAAACATAAGCTGGCACCGGTGCTGAGCCCGAAAAAATCAATTGAAGGAGCGGTTGGTGGCGTGGCAGGTGCTGCGCTGATCGGCTTTTTATATGCGTGGGGACTGCAGAAGGCGGGCGTGACTGCTATTTCGGATGATGCCATCTGGGCATTTCCGCTGATCTCAGGTGTCGGAGCAGTTTTAAGCCAGCTCGGTGATCTGGCGGCTTCCGGTATCAAGCGTGATCATAACATTAAGGATTATGGCAGGCTGATCCCGGGACATGGCGGTATTATGGATCGTTTTGACAGCGTGATTGTAACAGCACCGCTGATCTATTATTTATGTATCATTCTTCTGGAACTGTAGACGTGATCCGGAGGAAGATGGTAGAAGGAGCAGAAAGATGAAAAATATCGTATTGCTGGGTTCCACAGGTTCGATCGGAACGCAGACACTGGATGTGGTACGCAGCTATAAAGAAGATCTGCATGTGGTTGCACTGGCAGCAGGCAGCAGTGTGGAAAAGATGGAGCAGCAGATCCGTGAATTTTCGCCCTCTTATGCGGTTATGTGGTCGGAAGGGGCGGCAAAGGATTTAAAGCAGCGTGTCAGTGATCTGCAGGTGCAGGTACTGACGGGCATGGATGGTCTGCTTGCCATTTCGGTTCTGCCCGAGGCGGATGTTGTACTCACTGCGATCGTGGGAATGATCGGAATCCGCCCGACGATCGCAGCAATCGAGGCGGGCAAGGATATTGCGCTTGCCAATAAGGAAACGCTTGTGACGGCAGGACATATCATTATGCCGCTTGCAAAGAAGCATGGCGTGAAGATCTTACCGGTTGACAGCGAACACAGTGCGATTTTCCAGTCTTTAAACGGAGAACCGAAGGATAAGATCAGACAGATCCTTCTGACTGCATCAGGCGGTCCGTTCCGCGGTTTTACAAAAGAGCAGCTTACCAATGTAAAAGCAGCAGATGCCTTAAAGCATCCGAACTGGACGATGGGACGCAAAATCACGATCGATTCCGCGACAATGGTCAACAAAGGACTGGAGGTTATGGAAGCCGGCTGGTTATTCCATGTACCGCCGGAAAAAATAACTGTAGTAGTACAACCACAAAGCATCATACATTCTATGGTAGAGTATGTAGATGGCGCGGTGATCGCGCAGCTTGGCGTACCGGACATGAAACTGCCGATCCAGTATGCACTTTTTTATCCTGACAGAAGACCGATGCAGGAAAATAACATAGATTTCTTCAAGTTGGGCAGAATTACATTTGAAGAGCCTGATATGGAAGTGTTTACGGGATTGAAGCTGGCTTATGAAGCATTCCGTGCAGGCGGCAGTATGCCAACGGTATTTAATGCTGCAAATGAAAAGGCAGTCAGCCTCTTCTTGCAGGATAAGATCGGTTTCCTGGATATTCCGGAGCTGATCGGTGCATGTATGCAGAACCATCATGTGATCGCAGATCCGACGGTGGAGCAGATCTTAGAGGCGGAAGCTGCATGCTATGACTATATTGAAAGCAGGTGTTAAAGATTGGGCATTGTCCTGTTTTTTGTCATTTTCGGCGTAGTTGTCATTGCGCATGAATTCGGACATTTTATCATTGCAAAAGCAAATGGAATTTCGGTTGTGGAATTTACAGTCGGTATGGGGCCGTGTATTTTTTCGGTGAAAAAGGGCGGAACCAAATATGCGATCCGTTTACTGCCGCTTGGTGGTGCCTGTATTTTTGAAGGTGAGGATGGCATCGAACGCGATACCGAAAAAAAAGAAGCAGAAAGTGGAGAAGCAGATCCGCAGCAGGATGTGCAGCAGGCGGTGGCCAATACAGAGCTGGGCAGCAAAAAGAAGCCGGGCGCATTTCCGGATGCACCGGTGTTTGCAAGGATTGCCACTGTCTTAGCCGGACCGGTATTTAACTTTATTCTGGCATTTTTGATGTCTACGATCATTGTTGGCAGCTACGGAACCGATCTGCCGGTCGTACAGCAGGTTTCGGATGGCGGCGCGGCGCAGCTTGCGGGCATGCAGGATGGAGACAGGATCCTTTTCATGAACGGCAAAAAGATCCATCTGTATCGTGAGATCAGTCTTGCCTCCATGCTGAATAAAGGGGAAGATATCGCAGTTACCTATGAAAGAGACGGCAAGCAGTATGACACCGTGATAAAGCCGATCTACGACGAATCAGCAGGGCGTTATTATATGGGCTTATATGGCGTAGGCTCTTATCAGAAATTCGGTATTTTCGGTACTGTAAAATACAGCCTGTATGAAGTCGGTTACTGGATCAATACAACGGTCAAGAGTCTGGAACTTCTGATACAGGGGCAGGTTTCAAAGGATGATGTATCCGGCCCTGTCGGAATGGCACAGACTGTGACACAGATCTACGACCAGTCAAAACCGGACGGCATTTATTATATCTGGCTGAATATGCTCAATTTTGCAATCCTGCTGAGCGCTAACCTGGGCGTATTGAATCTGTTACCGTTCCCGGCGCTGGATGGCGGCAGACTGGTATTCCTTTTGGTAGAAGCAGTCAGGGGTAAACCGGTTCCACCGGAAAAAGAAGGTCTGGTGCATATGATCGGTATGGCGTGCCTGATGCTTTTAATGGTATTTGTACTGTACAATGATCTGACAAAGATTTTTTAAATTATTATTATATAGATAGAGCAATGAAAAGAGGATAATTATGTATCGTGATCATACAAAAGTAGTGCATATTGGTGACAGAGTGATCGGTGGCGGAAATCCGGTGCTGATCCAGTCCATGACGAATACACATACAGAGGATGTGGCAGCGACAGTAATGCAGATCCACAGACTGGAACAGGCAGGCTGCGAGATCATCCGCTGTACGGTTCCGACCGAGGAGGCTGCAAAAGCGATCGGCGAGATCAAAAAACAGATCCATATCCCGCTTGTGGCAGACATCCATTTTGATTATAAGATGGCGATCGCTGCCATGGAAAACGGAGCAGATAAGATCCGCATCAATCCGGGCAATATCGGAAGCATTGACAGAGTGAAGGCTGTTGTGGAAGTGGCAAAGGAGCGGAATATCCCAATCCGTGTCGGTGTAAACAGCGGTTCTCTGGAAAAGGATCTGGTAGATAAATACCATGGTGTAACGGCAGAAGGTATTGTGGAAAGTGCGCTGGATAAGGTGCATATCATAGAAGATCTGGGATATGACAATCTGGTGATCAGTATCAAATCTTCGGATGTCCTGATGTGTGTAGCAGCGCATGAAAAGCTCGTAAAAGAGACCAATTATCCGCTGCATGTCGGAATCACGGAGTCCGGTACAATCATGAGCGGCAATATCAAATCTTCGATAGGACTTGGTATATTGCTGCATGAAGGCATCGGTGATACGATCCGCGTTTCCCTGACGGGCGATCCGGTGGAAGAAGTAAAATCCGCAAAGCTGATTTTACGGACACTGGGACTGAGAAAGGGTGGTATTGAAGTAGTATCCTGTCCGACCTGCGGCAGAACGAATATTGATCTGATCGGACTGGCTAATGCAGTGGAACAGATGGTGGCAGATATTCCGCTTGACCTGAAGGTGGCGGTTATGGGCTGCGTTGTAAACGGACCGGGCGAAGCGAAAGAAGCTGATATTGGTATTGCCGGCGGTAAAGGAGAAGGACTTCTGATCAAAAAAGGTGAAGTGATCAGAAAAGTACCGGAAGATCAGTTATTAAATACACTCAGGGAAGAATTATTGAATTGGGGAAATGAGTAGTGAGTCATTCATTTATGGAAGTATTTCCAACGCTGCATCTGGAAGGCGACTGTAAAGTCTATATGGAAGATGTCAGAGTTGACAGAGTTGTGACGACAAGAGCAAGAGATCTGCTGAAGGTTTACATAAGTTGTGACAACATCATAGAAAAAGAATATATTTATAAAGTGGAAAAAGAGCTGCATAAGCAGCTTTTTTCTGCCTTGGAAGGCGGAAAAGAAGGACCTGAAGTCAAGCTTTATGAAACGTTTCATCTGTCTGCGCAGTATGATGCGCCGGCTGTTTTCGGGGCGTATAAAAACAGTATGCTGCTGGAGCTGAAGGAATACAGTCCGATGCTGCACAGCATGTTAAAGTCCGCAGAGATGTCTTTTGAAGCAGATGATAAAGTTGTTCTGACGATGGAAGATATTCCACTGTATCATCAGAAAAGCGGAGAGCTTCTGCAGATCCTGGACAAGATCGTCTGTGAAAGATGCGGGGTACGTGCGTTTTTTGAAGTGGCATATGATGAGCCGAAGGAAAGCAAATACCGGGAAGAGGACGATATCAAGATTGCACGCCGGATCGCGGAAATTGCGGGAAACCGTGCGGCTATTTCACAAACGAGTGACAGTGAATATGTGGATATGAGCGGTGTGGACGGAAATGAATTTGAGCATGCCGCATCGCCTATGCAGGGAGCAGATGCAAAAATTGCTGAACAACCGCAGAAGCAGCCGGTGCAGAAAGCAGAGCCTGCACAGCCGTCGAAGAAAGAATTTAAAAAAGAAGGTAAAAAAGATTTTAAGAGCTTCCGCAGACAGGGCAGGCGTTCGGACAATCCGGATGTATTGTATGGCTATGATGTGGAAGGTGAGATCGTTCCGATGGATCAGATCCTGGATGAAATGGGTGAGATCACGATACGTGGAAAAGTGCTGAGTGTAGAAGAACGAGAGATCCGTAATGAAAAGACGATCGTCAGCTTCTTTATTACAGACTTTACGGATACGATGAAATGCAAGATGTTCTGTCCGAACGAAGAACTCCCGAATATTCGGGAAGGGGTTAAAAAGGGATCCTTTCTGCTTGTCAGGGGACTTTGTGCCATGGACAGCTTTGATAAGGATCTGACGATTTCCATTAAGAGCCTGCAAAAAACAAAAGACTTTACCGTGACCAGAATGGATCACAGTGCAAAGAAGCGTGTAGAGCTGCACTGTCATACGAAAATGAGTGATATGGACGGTGTTTCCGATGTTATCGATATTGTAAAGCGGGCATATAAATGGGGACATCCGGCGATCGCGATCACAGATCATGGCGTGGTACAGGCACTTGCGGATGTATTCCATACGTGGCAGGATCTGTATAAAGGTGCGAAAGCAGAGGCGGAAAAGGAAGGAAAACAGCTTGACAGACAGGATTTCTTCAAGGTGATCTGCGGCTGTGAGATCTATCTGGTAGATGATCTGAAAAATATTGTAGTCAATCCGAAGGGACAATCTCTGATGGATTCCTTTGTTGTATTTGATATTGAAACAACCGGTTTTTCAAGTGTGACGAACCACATTATAGAGATCGGTGCGGTAAAGGTGGAAAATGGAAAAATCGTAGACCGTTTTTCAACTTATGTAAACCCGCAGGAGCCGATTCCATACCGGATCACCAAGCTGACAACGATCACGGATGCAGATGTCATGGATGCACCGACGATCGATCAGGTTCTGCCGGAGTTTTTTGCCTTTTGCGAAGGCTGTGTACTGGTAGCGCACAATGCTTCTTTTGATACCGGTTTTATTAAGGAAAATGCGAGGAAACTGGAGCTGCCTTATGCATATACTCATGTGGATACGCTTGCCATGGCACGAGTGCTGCTGCCACAGCTTGCCAAGTTTACACTGGATCATGTGGCAAAGACAGTCGGTGTATCTTTGGAAAACCATCATCGTGCGGTAGATGATGCGGAGGCAACGGCTGAAATTTTTGAGAAATTTATTCCGATGCTGCTGGAAAAAGGTGCACATGATCTGGATGCGGTTAATGAGCTGGGCAGGACAAGTACGGATTATGTCCGTAAAACACCGTCTTATCATGCCATTGTACTGGCGAAAAATGATGTGGGACGTGTCAATTTATATAAGCTCATTTCAGCTTCCCATCTGCAGTATTTTAACAGACGGCCGAAGGTACCGAAGAGCCTGATCCTTGAAAACAGAGAAGGTCTGATCCTTGGAAGTGCCTGTGAAGCGGGAGAGCTTTACAGAGCCTTGCTGCGCGGGGCACCACAGGCGGAGATCGCCGATATCGTGAATTTCTACGATTATCTGGAGATCCAGCCAAATGGAAACAATGCATTTATGATCGATTCCGATAAGTCAGATCATGAAAACATTCATTCCATGGAAGATATTCAGGAGATCAATAAAAAGATCTGCGATCTGGGTGAGGAGTTCCACAAGCCGGTCTGTGCAACGTGTGACGTGCATTTTCTGGATCCGGAGGATGAGGTATACCGCCGCATCATCATGGCGGGAAACGGTTTCAAAGATGCGGATTCCCAGGCTCCGTTATATCTGCGCACCACGGAAGAAATGCTGGCGGAGTTTGAATATTTAGGCAGTGATAAAGCGCGGGAGGTAGTTATTGATAACACAAACCTGATCGCGGATATGGTGGATTCCATCGATCCGGTCAGACCGGATAAATGTCCGCCTGTTATTGAAAACAGTGACCAGACGCTGACGGATATCTGCTACCGGAGAGCGCATGAGATCTATGGCGAGGTATTGCCGGATATTGTAGAAAAACGACTGGAAAAGGAACTGAATTCTATTATTTCCAACGGATTTGCCGTTATGTATATCATTGCGCAGAAGCTGGTATGGAAATCGGTGGAGGATGGGTATCTGGTTGGATCCCGTGGCTCCGTAGGTTCTTCCTTCGTTGCCAATATGGCGGGAATCACAGAGGTTAATTCCTTGAGTCCGCATTATTATTGTAAGAAATGCCATTATTATGATTTTGATTCACCCGAGGTTAAGGCATATGCCGGTAAGGCAGGATGTGATATGCCGGATAAGATCTGTCCGAACTGCGGCGAAAAGCTGGTCAAGGACGGTTTTGATATCCCGTTTGAAACATTCCTTGGATTTAAGGGAGATAAGGAGCCGGATATCGACCTGAACTTTTCCGGTGAATATCAGAGTAAGGCACATAAATATACAGAAGTTATTTTCGGTTACGGACAGACATTCCGCGCCGGAACGATCGGTACGCTGGCAGAAAAGACAGCGTATGGATATGTGATGAAATATTATGAAGAGCGTGGCATCCATAAACGCCGCTGTGAGATTGAACGAATCGCAGAAGGCTGTACCGGTGTCAGACGTTCAACCGGACAGCATCCGGGCGGTATCGTTGTACTGCCGCTGGGCGAGGAGATCAACTCCTTTACGCCTGTACAGCATCCGGCAAATGATATGACAACGGATATCGTAACCACACATTTTGACTACCATAAGATCGACCACAACTTGTTAAAGCTGGATATTCTCGGACACGATGATCCGACCATGATCCGTATGCTGCAGGACCTGACAGGGATCGATCCGACAAAGATCCCGCTGGACGATAAGGACGTTATGAGCCTGTTCCAGAATACAGATGCACTTGGTGTCAAGCCGGAGGATATTTTAGGCTGTAAACTGGGATCCCTCGGTATTCCGGAGTTCGGTACCGATTTTGCCATGCAGATGTTAATTGATACGCAGCCGACCTCGTTTTCCGATCTTGTCCGTATTGCAGGGCTTTCCCATGGTACGGACGTATGGCTGGGCAATGCACAGACGCTGATCGAGGAAGGCAAGGCAACGATTTCAACAGCAATCTGTACGCGTGATGATATCATGATCTATCTGATGCAGATGGGTGTTGAGGCGGGACTTTCCTTTACAATCATGGAAAGCGTGCGAAAGGGAAAAGGTCTGAAGGACGAATGGATCGCGACCATGAAGGAACATAATGTACCTGACTGGTATATCTGGTCGTGCAAAAAGATCAAGTACATGTTCCCGAAGGCACATGCTGCGGCCTATGTTATGATGGCATGGCGTATTGCGTATTGTAAGGTAAATTATCCGCTTGCCTACTATGCGGCATTTTACAGTATCCGAGCGGACTGCTTTTCCTATGAACTGATGTGTCAGGGCAAGGAGCATCTTGAAGCCGTGCTGGCGGATTACAACAGAAGGAAGGATGAGCTATCCAAGAAGGAACAGGATTCCATCCGTGATCTGCGTATCGTGCAGGAAATGTATGCGAGAGGCTTTGAGTTTATGCCAATCGATATTTACAAAGCACATTCGAGATTGTTCCAGATCATCGACGGCAAGATCATGCCATCCCTCGGCAGTATCGACGGTATGGGAGATAAAGCCGCAGAAGCAATGATGGAAGCGGCAAAGGACGGACCGTTCTTATCCAGAGATGACCTGCGAAGCCGCAGCAAAGCACCGCAGAACGTTATTGATAAGATGGGCGAGCTGGGACTTCTTGGCAGCCTGCCCCAGTCAAACCAGTTGAGCTTATTTGACTTCATGTAATACTGCAGAGCCAGGCAGATTTATATAAAATTGCCCGTCAAGCTTGCTTGGAGAGGGCAATTTTTATAAATCTATATGGCGAGCAGCCATCATGAGCAAAAGGAAAGCCTCGAAGAGGCGATTTTGCGAATGAGGCTCTGCAGTGTTACAAAAAACATAGAAGCGTAAGCTTCGCGATATGCGAATGTCTGAGAGAATTGCGGGAGTGCGGAGCACGTAGCAATTCGTGGTATTACAATAATTGGGAGAGGCGATATGCGAATGAACTGTGATGATTGGAGGGAAAACTATATGACAATACAGTTTTTCAGAGACGAAATTTAGTTTTTGATTTACAATCATCCCATTTGAAAAACATGTTATGTGATTGTCAATGCTTTGCAATAATGGTATAGTTATTGCAAAGCATATTTTCTTTTATCAAGTCTATCGGATTGTTAGAAAATGAAGCGTATTTTAAACATAACGATCCAAAGTCTTACTCATATCTTATTTCAGAAAATTCATGCTTTATTTCACATTTATCAATAAGGCAGGAGTTTCGAAATAATATGATATATGGTAACTCCTGTGACAAACAAAGGAGGACCATAGTAGATGGCAGAAAAAAGAAAATTTTATGGAATGAAAAATGACTATATGTTCCATGCAGTTTTACAAAAGAACGAAGAGGTGTTACGAAATCTTTTAGCAACACTTTTAGAGATGGATGAGGCAGACATTGTAAGCTGTCACATCGAAAATCCCATTGAGCTTGGTAAGGAGATTGAAGGAAAAGATTGTATCTTAGATGTAAAGATCAAGCTGAATGATGCAAGGATCATCAATATTGAATTACAGGTGTATAAGCAGACATACTGGACAAATCGATCACTATTATACTGGGCGAGAGCCTATGACAGTATCAAGAGTGGGCAAGATTATGGTATGTTGTTCCCTACATATCATATTGGTATTTTAGACTTTACATTATTTGAAGAACATCCAAAGTTTATGGCAAAATATCAGATTTTAGATGTAGATGCAAAAGACCAGTCTGAAACAGATAAAAAGATTTTGAAATGGGCGGGTATATTCAAGGCAGAGACTCTGGAAGAACTTGAGCAGTTAGCAAGAGGCGAGGAGGTATTTGAGAATATGGTAGTGACAATGAAAAAACTGAGTGAAGATGAAAAAATCCGTATGCAGTGTGAAGCAAGGGAAGACTATGAGAGATGCCTTCTTACGGAATATAATGCCGGAAAACGGGAGGGGATAGAAATTGAGCGTAAAAACACAGAGAAGGAGCGGCAAAATACAGAAAAAGAACGTCGAAGAGCGGATGAACTTGAGGCGGAAGTAAAAAGATTACGAGCTATGTTAAAAAACTAGGTGCTAAAGAAAATAAATGCAATAAAAAATCCCGTAAGCATTGCTTACGGGATTTTCGGGTTGGGCTGTTATAAAAACAGTGAACAGCTAATAGGGGAATCGAACCCCTGATTCCGCCGTGAGAGGGCGGCGTCTTAACCGCTTGACCAATTAGCCATAAGGCGTTTTTAAAACGTCCTTGACTATAGTATTATAAAACAAATGGAATTGCAAGCATTTTTTTCAAAAAGTTGAAAATATTTTTGGAAAAGAGATAAAAACACGCAAAAAAGTGGTTTACGAAGCGGGATTGCCATGATAAAATAAAGTAATTCTTGGGGTTATCAATCAACGTGTGAGAGGGTATAGGTATGAAAAAAGAAGTATTTAATCAGATTGTAGTAGATAATATCGATTCGAAACTGATCAGTGTCATTTTAAGCAGTGGCATCAAGCTCAGTCAGGAGCTGGAGATCGAAGGTAATCGTACCACACGTACTTCGGTTAAGTTTATTAAGATCGAGGATACGTATGTCGGGATCCGTAAGCATACAGATGTGACTTACGATTACAGCGGACAGATCAGCAAGGGCGATTCCAGAAATGCAGATTTCTACATGGGCTATGATGAGATCGTGGCACTTGAGTTCTATGATGAAGTAGCCAAGCAGATCGAGGATGGCAAGGCAGCGGAAGGAAAGCATGAGATCATTTCCAAGCCGAAAGGAAAATACGCACCGAAGGAAAGCGGAAAGAAAAAATCGGTTGAAGAGGAATTGTTTATCAAAACAGCCGGTGATATCTAAAAAGTAAATAAGAAATAAAATCAATAAGAAATGGGTCTTGCCCATTTCTTATTTTATGGGAACTATTCAGAGCCATGTAAATATCACATAATATGCGGCGAATGCTTGTATTCGTGAGAATATTATGTGATATTTATAGGGCGAAGTAACCACATGAGCAAATGGAAGCATCGAAAGATGCGATTTTGCGAATGTGGTTCTGAATAGTTATCTTTATGTAAAATCAGATATGCTGCAAAGCAGCATATCTGGCGCGTAAGCGGCAGGATTTTCGAGTATATAGTATGAAATATAATCTAAAACAGGAGAACCAAACATGTCAAAATTCAGTGTCAAAAAACCATTCACTGTACTGGTCGCAGTTGTTATGCTGCTTGTACTCGGTATCGTCAGCTTTACCAAGATGACGACGGATCTGTTGCCGAGTATTTCCCTCCCGTACATACTTGTGATCACAACCTATCCGGGCGCATCACCCGAAAAAGTGGAAAATGATGTGACACAGGTGCTCGAGTCTGCACTTGGAACTGTCAATGGTGTCGAGAATGTTACGAGTGTTTCCAATGAAAATTACAGTATGATCACCCTGGAATTTGCGGAAGAGACCAATATGGACAGTGCCATGGTAAAGCTTTCGAGTCAGATCGACCAGATCGAGCTCCCGGATATGGCAGGCACACCGTCTCTTCTGGAAATCTCGCCGGATATGATGGCGACCATGTATGCAGCGGTCGATTACAGCGGAATGGATATTTATGAGCTGACAAAGTTCACGGAAGAAACGGTAACGCCTTATCTGGAGAGGCAGAGCGGTGTTGCCAGTGTAACGGAAACGGGACTTGTGGAAAAGACAGTCGAGATCCGCTTAAATGAGAAGAAGATCGAGAAGGTCAATAACCAGATTCTGGGGATTGCGGTGGACAAGCTGGATGACGCACAGGCAGAGCTTGACGATGCAAAGAAAAAGCTGAAGGATGCAAAGGCAGAGCTGAAAAGCAATCAGGAAAAGCTGCAGACAGAGCAGACGGATAAGACAAAAGAGCTGGCAGAATACAGTAAGATGCTGGATGAGGCAATGGCGACCAAAGCGGCATATGCTGCACAGCTTGTCGGGCTTCAGGCAGATGAAACAGCGCTGAAAACAGAGCGGAAAGCATATGTGGAAAATAAGGTCGTCGAAAGCTACGACCAGATCAATGCGGGCTTTCAGACTGCAAAGGAAACACTGACATCGGATGAGACCTATCAGGCTGTTTATACGCAGATCTACACACAGGTAAAGATTGCGGCTGTACAACAGGCGGTGGCGCAGGCAGGTATCACGGATACGATCGATGCAACAAATGTAGATACCTATCTGGCAATGCTGGGAGATGCTGCTGCGGCGATCGAACAGACAGCGCAGGATACGGCAAAAGAAATGACAGAGCAGCAGATCGCGGAGCAGGCAGCGCAGATTCCGGAGAACGTAAAGGACGCGCTGGACAATCCGGATAAGCTGAAAGCATTTAAAAAGCTGTTGGAAAGCCAGGGAAACAGTGATGCGGCAAAGCAGATGACCAAAGCAAATCTGCAGAAGCTGTATGACATTGTAGAAGTCAGGATCCCGCAGATCGATACAGAGCTTGCTAATCTGGCGATCGAGATCAAGGCTGCGGAGGCGGTTAAGGATAAGGTGGATGCATCGATCCGGCAGGCAGAAGATGCCTATGTAGATGTAGAGGCAGGCAAGATCACGGCAGCAGCTTCCTTTGGCGCATATACGGCGCAGATGGCAAGTGGCATGACTTCCATTGAAGACGGCGAAAAGCAGATGGAGGATGCACAGGAACAGCTTGATGACAGCAGGGAGCAGGCAATGGAAAGCGCCAATCTGGATGACCTTCTGACGATGGATACCCTGTCACAGCTTTTATCTGCCCAGAATTTCAATATGCCTGCAGGGTATATTAAAAATGAAGATGAGTCACAGGTGCTTGTCAAGGTCGGAGATGAATTCTCTGCAATCGATGAAGTGGAAGATATGGTACTTTGCAAGGTAGACAAAGTAGGAGATGTCAGGATCAGTGATGTGGCGGATGTGACAGTCATTGACAATGCAGACGATAACTATGCAAAGATCAACGGAAATGACGGTGTGATCTTAAGTATTTCCAAGTCGAGCACCGCAGGTACTTCCGATGTGTCAAAGGCATGTAATAAAGCCATCAAGGAACTGGAAGAGAAGTATGACGGACTGCATATCACGCCGCTGATGGATCAGGGGGATTATATCAAGCTGATCATCGATTCCGTACTGTCCAACCTGATCTGGGGTGCACTGCTTGCAATCCTTGTACTGGCGATCTTCTTAAAAGATTACAAGCCGACAGTTGTCGTGGCATTCAGTATTCCAATGAGTGTACTCTTTGCGGTCGTGCTGATGTATTTTACGAATATTACATTGAATATGATCTCCTTATCCGGTCTGGCACTCGGTGTCGGCATGCTGGTAGATAACTCGATCGTCGTGATCGAGAATATATACAGACTGCGTAATAAAGGAATCAGTGCAGCGCGGGCAGCGGTGATGGGAGCCAATCAGGTGGCTGGCGCGATCGCAGCTTCTACCCTGACCACGATCTGCGTTTTCCTGCCGATCGTCTTTACCACAGGTCTGACCAGAGAGCTGTTTACGGATATGGCACTGACCATTGCCTACAGTCTGATCGCCAGCCTGATCGTGGCACTGACTGTCGTACCGAGCATGAGCGTGGTACTTTTGAAAAATACGAAAGAAAAGTCACACAGGCTGTTTGACAAGGTATTAAAGGTGTATGATAAAGTGCTCCGGTTCTGCCTGAAGGTAAAGCTCGTACCGCTTGCACTTGCGATCGCCTTGCTGGTGCTTTGTGTCGTGCGCGTGCTGTCAACCGGTATGATCATGATGCCTGAAATGGGTGGCAGCCAGATGAGCATGACCGTCAATATGCCTGACGAAATGAAAGTAACGGAAGGCTATGCGGTAGCAGACGAACTGATGGAGAAGCTGCAGGCTGTACAGGGCATCGAAACAGTCGGCATTATGTCCGGCGGCGGAAGCGGTGATATGATGCTGAGCTCCGGCAGTAATAAGGATTTTACCTTCTTCCTGCTGCTTGATGACGAGACCGGGAAAAATAACACTAAGGTGGCAAAGAAGCTGGAAGAAATGATGGAAGACTATCCACAGGTCGAATACAGTGTTGCAACCTCCAATATGGATATGTCCGCACTGACGGGAGACGGTCTGACACTGAATATTTACGGAGACGATCTGGATACGCTGCTTTCGGTCAGCGAGGATATGAAGGAGCTGCTTTCCGGGATAGAAGGCTTTGAAAATATCGAAAACGGACAGAGAGACGGTGACAGACAGCTTGTCATTACCGTTGATAAGGATAAGGCAATGCGCCTCGGGCTGACAGTGGCACAGATCTACAGTGAACTGTCCGGAAAACTGACCGACAGTAAGGATGCAACAACACTGACTACGGCTGATGAAACCTATCAGGTGACGATCGTGGATGATACGGAAAAACTGACGGAAGATAACCTGATGGCATATACCTTTGAGACAACGACGCAGGATGAGGATGGCAAGTCTGTGAAGGAAGAACATAAGCTGTCTGAATTTGCAAAGGTTTCCGAGGGTGCAAGTGTATCCAGCATCAACCGCGAAAATCAGGAGCGTTATATTTCCGTTACCGCAGATACGATGGAAGGCTATAATACAACCCTGTTATCCAGAACGGTAGAAGATAAGCTGGGCGATTATGACACGCCGGAGGGTTACCGGATCGAGATCGCAGGCGAGAGCACACAGGTCATGAGCATGATGCATGATATGCTTTTGATGATCACACTGGCGATCGTCTTTATCTATCTGATCATGGTAGCACAGTTCCAGAGCCTGTTATCACCGTTTATCGTGCTCTTTACGATCCCGCTGGCATTTACAGGCGGTTTCCTTGGACTGATGCTGACAGGAGAGGAGCTTTCCATGATCGCCATGATGGGCTTTTTGATCCTGGCAGGTGTCGTTGTAAACAACGGTATTGTATTTGTGGATTATGTAAACCAGTTAAGACTGGAAGGTGTGGAAAAACGAGAAGCACTTGTAGAAACAGGAAAGACACGTATGCGCCCGATCCTGATGACGGCGCTGACGACGATCCTTGCCATGATGACAATGGCACTTTCTAAAGATGCTTCCGCGGTCATGAGCCGTGGTATGGTCATTGTTTCCATCGGCGGACTTGCCTATGCAACACTGATGACACTTTTTATCGTACCGGTCATGTATGATATCTTCTTCAGGAGAGAACTGAAAAAAGTAGATCTGGGTGATGAAAGTAATCTGATGGAAGAATCCGCGGAGTAAAATGCTGTCAAGCATAAAACTGCGAGGATTTTCCCTTATTCAACTGTCAAACGATTGAAATATATACAAAATTTTTTGCTGTTTTAAGTTAATTTTCATAAAAAATGAGTGAATCACGTTCTTTTTGTTTCCATTCCTGTCATAATAGACTATAATTATCATGGGTTACAAAAAAGGGATAATTCATTTTATAGGAAGGAAATATATGAAAAAGAGATACGTACAAAAAATGTTGACAATGGTATTGACTGCAGCAATGATCTGCAGTTCAGTACCGGTAGCTGCGGAGACCGTTTCGGAGAATGAAACAGCCGTGACTGTAGACACAGCAGCGAAGCAGGAAACGGCAGAAAAGCCGGAGCTGGAAGCAGATGAGGAAGTACAGCCGGAAGAAGCCGGGGAGACTGTAGAAGAAACAGATGCGGCAGACATTGAGGCAGAAACGGAGGGTACAGAGGTTGAGAATGGAAAAGAAGGATATCTGTCCTATCGCATTTATCAGAAACCGGATGAAACACAATATGTGGAAATAACTGATTGTGATGCAGAGGGGACTATAGAAATACCAAAGGAAATAAAGGGTATTGCAGTAACGTCCATAGGGTCTGAAGCATTTAGGGGCTGTAGCGGATTAACAAGCATAGAAATACCGGCGGGAGTAACGTCCATAGGGGAGTCTGCATTTTACGGCTGTAGCGGATTAAAAAGCATAGAGATCCCGGCGGGAGTAACGTCCATAGGGTCTGAAGCATTTAGTGGCTGTAGCGGATTAAAAAGCATAGAGA
>HF995250.1 GCA_000432915.1 Firmicutes bacterium CAG:194 | reverse complement strand
GACCGATTGGTGCTCTACCTTCACCACCACCGTGTGGATGGTCATTAGGGTTCATAACAGAACCGCGGACTGTTGGGCGGATACCCATGTGACGCTTACGTCCTGCTTTACCAATCTTAACAAGGCTGTGATCTCCGTTACCTACGATACCGACTGTAGCTCTACATTCGATCGGTACCATTCTCATTTCGCCTGAAGGAAGACGAAGTGTTGCGTACTTACCTTCTTTAGCCATGAGCTGTGCGCTGTTACCAGCACTACGAACCATCTGTCCACCCTTACCAGGATGAAGCTCGATGTTGTGTACCTGTGTACCTACCGGGATAGCTGCTAAAGGTAAGCAGTTACCGATGCGTACTTCTGCTTCTGCTCCGCTCATAACAGTCATACCGTCTGTTAATCCTTCAGGAGCAAGGATATATGCTTTCTCGCCGTCTGCGTAGCAGATCAGTGCGATGTTAGCTGTTCTGTTTGGATCGTATTCAACACCAACTACTATTGCCGGGATACCATCTTTACCATTTCTCTTGAAATCGATAATTCTGTATTTCTTCTTTGCACCACCACCGTGATGTCTTACTGTGATTTTACCCTGATTATTACGTCCGGAATGCTTTGGCATTGCTACACAAAGGGATTTTTCCGGTACTGTCTTTGTAATTTCAGAGAAATCAGATCCAGTCATATTTCTTCTGGAAGGTGTATATGGGTTATATGTCTTAATTCCCATGATTGTTTCTCCTTTCAATCTGCGATTTGTTATCACACTTTACTGTGTTTATTGCCTGTCAAAGACCGATCTTACAGTCCTGCGAAGATCTCGATGTCTTTGCTTTCCTCAGTCAGCTGTACGATGGCTTTCTTTGTCTTAGCAGTTGTTCCAACTACCATACCACGTCTTTTCTTCTTACCGTCGTTGTTCATTGTGTTAACCTTTGCTACCTTAACACCGTCGAACATCTTTTCAACAGCTTCTTTGATCTGAGACTTGTTTGCTTCCGGATGAACCAGGAAAGTATATTTCTTTTCGCCCATAGCGTTCATGCTCTTTTCTGTTACTACAGGTTTCAGAATTACGTCATAATATTTGATATCTGCCATTATGCGTACACCTCCTCAATCTTTGCTGCGGAGTCTTTTGTAAGAACAATAGTTCCGGCTTTCATAATGTCATATACATTGATCTGGCTTGTTAATGTTGTATCGATTGAAGCAAGGTTTCTTGCAGAAAGAACTGTGTTTGCATCGTTCTCAGCAAGGATTACAAGACCTTTTTCAACTTTGAGGTTATCCATAACCTGCTTGAAGTTCTTTGTCTTTACTTCGTCGAATTTCAGTTCGTCAACAACGATCAATTTGTTTTCCTGTAATCTGCTTGTTAAAGCGGATTTCAGTGCTAATCTCTTTTCCTTCTTATTTAACTTGAAGGAGTAATCTCTAGGTGTTGGAGCAAATACAACTCCGCCTCCTGTCCACTGTGGAGATCTTGTAGAACCCTGTCTTGCATGACCTGTTCCTTTCTGTCTCCAAGGTTTTCTACCACCACCGGATACTTCAGAACGTGTTTTTGCTTTCTGTGTACCCTGACGGTTGTTTGCAAGCTGCTGGACAACTGCAAGGTGAACTAAATGCTCGTTGACTTCTACGCCAAACACTGCATCACTCAGCTCCATTGTGCCAACTTCTTTGCCTTCCATATTATAAACAGATACGTTTGCCATCTGAATGGTCCTCCTTTCATCCTAATTAAGCTTCCACTCTAGTGGTTTCTTTGATTGTTACTAAAGCTTTTTTAGGTCCCGGTACTGAACCCTTTACTAAAAGTAAATTCTTTTCAGCATCAACCTTAACAACTTCAAGATTCTGAACTGTTACCTTTACGCAACCCATATGTCCAGGCATTCCTTTTCCTTTAAATACTTTTGAAGGAGAAGAACATGCACCATTGGAACCCTGATGACGATGGAATTTAGAGCCATGTGCCATAGGTCCTCTGTGCTGACCATGTCTCTTGATCGCGCCCTGGAATCCTTTACCCTTTGAAGTTGCAGTAGCATCGATCTTATCACCTTCAGCAAAGATATCAGCTTTGATTTCCTGTGCAAGTGCATACTCATCTGCGTTTTCAAACTTGAATTCTCTTACAAATCTCTTGGAAGAAACTCCAGCTTTTTCGAAGTGTCCTTTTTCAGCCTTTGTTGTGCCGTTTCTGTGGATTACTTCTTTCTTTCCTGCTTTGTCTTTGTTGACAATCTTGTCTTTCTTGTCTACAAAGCCGACCTGAACTGCGCTGTAACCGTCATTCTCAACTGTTTTGATCTGGGTTACTACACAAGGTCCTGCCTGAAGTACGGTTACAGGAATTAAAGAACCGTCTTCATTGAAGATTTGAGTCATTCCGACTTTTGTTGCTAAAATAGCTTTCTTCATTCTGTTACCTCCTTGTTTCTACAGCGGAACGAGTCATCGGCTCCCGCCTCGTCGTTCATTCTAGATCCGGGTAATCGGTAAATATAAGTGGAACATTTTGTTACTTCTATATCAACCTTTCATAAAGGATCTAATCTGTTTGGTTTGACTAGTTGTTTTTCATCTTGATGCCGATGTACACACCTGCCGGCATCTCAAGTCTCTGCAGTGCATCAACTGTTTTCTGTGTTGGTGCAATTACATCGATCAGTCTCTTATGTGTTCTCTGTTCGAACTGTTCACGGGAATCTTTGTACTTGTGAACTGCACGAAGGATTGTAACTACTTCCTTTTTAGTAGGAAGCGGTACAGGTCCACTTACCTGAGATCCGTTCTTCTTAACTGTTTCGATGATTTTTTTTGCAGATGCATCAACTAATTGATGATCGTAGGCTTTCAATGTAATTCTCATTACCTGTTGATTTGCCATAAAAAAAGTCGCCTCCTTTTCGCACTTTTGTTTCTTAAGTACGACAAGCGGTGACTGTACACTCTCCCGTGTGTGTCCTGAACTCACACGTCGTTTCTGCTCTTTGGCAGACTCCATATTTGGTACAGTGACTTGTCGTCAGTTTCCTAACTTGACATTCGCTCCACGGAAAACCTGCATAGAATGCAGCAACCTCACGCTTCATAGCTATCATGCCACAGCAATATTGAGTATAAACCAGGGTCTATGGGATTGCAAGTATTTTTTTTGCGAAATTGTATTTTTTTTGTATTTTTTTTCGTACAAAGCAATTTTGGGGGTATATATGGTAGGAAATACGAAAGAACTGTCCTGTATCAGCGCAATCACGCTTGATTTTCCTGCAATTTGCAAAGCATATTTTGCACACGCTCCAGCCACCAAAAAGCGTGGTGGTCTCTCCGCGTGGCAAATGCTTTGCAAATCTCAGTCATCTGCGCTATCGATTGCTTATGATACAGGGCAGTTCTTTCTTGGTATGCATATATATCCCTGATGGGGACCTTCTATATTATATATAGATTATATATTGGGTAATTGCATTACACTTCTATGGTAATGTGTTGTGTTTCTTCTATATATAATAGAATGTTTAATATAATAGAATGTTTATACGCGTTTGTTTTTAACGTCGTCGAACTCCTGAAGAATTTCTGCGTCAGGAGCCGGTGTCAGAAGGCTGACAACGACGATGCAGATCAGGCTGATAATGAAACCGACCAACAGGGAATAAAGACCTGTGTAGCCGCCGATCGTTACGCGGATCGCATTACCTGCTTCATCTACAGTAGAGACGATCTTTAAGTAGTCCCATACGATAACTGTGATCGCGCCGGATAAAACACCTGCAACTGCACCCTGCAGATTGGTACGTTTCCAGAACAGGGATAATACAACAAGCGGTCCGAAGGCTGCACCGAAGCCTGCCCATGCGTTGGATACAAGTCCCATGATGGAGCTGTTCGGATCAAGTGCGATCAAGTAAGCAAGTACTGCAATGACGAGTACTGTGATACGGCTGATATTCAGAACTGTCTTATCATCCGCATCCTTTTTAAATACACCCTTGTAGATGTCTTCCGCTACGGAAGAAGCACTGACAAGGAGCTGGGAATCTGCTGTTGACATGATCGCAGCCAGAATACCGCATAAGAAGATACCACCGACCACCGGCAGATAATAGTTTTCCGTAAAGAGCTGCAGGATCATCTTAATAAATACTTTTTCTGTATCGCCGCCTTCCAGTGGAGTTGTCAGGAATGCTCTGCCGACTACACCGATGAAGCATGCAAAGAACAGGGAAAGTGCAACCCAGATGATCGCTACTGTTTTGGATTTTTTTAATTCTTTTTCATCGCGGACTGCCATGAAACGTACAAGGATATGTGGCATACCACAATAACCGAGTCCCCATGCAAGCTGTGAAATGATATCGATCGCTGAATATGTCTTATCTCCATTTCTGACAAGGCTCAGGAATGCGGAAGAGCCGCCCGCAACGCCCTGCGCATCCAGTGCTGCGGAAAGGTTACCTCCAATGATCCCATATGCCATGATCGGAACGATCAGAAGGCCGATCAGCATCAGTGTTCCCTGGATAAAGTCTGTCACACAGACTGCCATGAACCCGCCAAGGAATGTGTATACCAGAATAACAAGTGCACCGATCGTCAGTGCAATACGGTAATCTACACCAAATACGGAATTGAAAAGCTTACCACCGGATGCCAGTGCTGATGCGGTATAAACAAGGAAGAAAATAACAATCGTGATCGAAGAGATCAGCAAAAGCACTTTCTTCTTATCATGGAATCTGTTCTCAAAGTAAGTAGGCAGTGTCAGGGAATTGTTCGCCCGGATCGTATAACGGCGAAGCGGTCCTGAAATAACCAGCCAGTTTACAACCGTTCCGAGGAAAAGACCGATCGCGATCCACGACTGTCCTGTTCCCAGCGCATATACGCCGCCCGGAAGCCCCATCAGAAGCCATCCGCTCATATCCGATGCCTGTGCGGAAAGCGCTGCCACAAAGCCTCCAAGACTTCTGCCTCCCAGAAAATAATCTTCTGCACTGCTGTTCTTCTTTGCGTAAGCAGCTCCGACTGCTACCATGCCCAGAAGATAGAGTACAAACGCTACAATGATCCAACCTAATGTATTACTCATGTTCTCCTCCCATATGTAAGAATTTCGATTGTTTTGACTACTCTTTGCTACGGTAAAGTACAAAACTGTTACCTATTATAATGTATGAAATAGCATTTCGTCAAGGATACGTGTATACAATTTTAGGCAAACAGAAAGGTGTCTGCACCGCAAACACCTTTTCTGCTTTATTTTGTAACTTTCGTCGTTTTTGCTGCACCTCTGGCTCTAAACACTTTACGATAGCTGCTTATCTTTTTCTTTGGTACTTTAAAGGCTGCTTTTTTATGAATCCCTTTGAATGCCTGTCTGCCAACATTTTTCTTGGTCAGCTTTGTTGTTTTCACCGTGATCTTCTTTAATTTACTGCAGCCATAGAATGCCTTTTTACCGATCTTTGTGACATTCTTTCCAATCACAACTTTTTTCAGCTTCTTATTATTTTTAAATGCATTTGCTGCGATCGAAGTTACCTTATAAGTCACCTTATCAATTGTAACAGTGTCAGGGATCGTCACGGAAGCTTTCTGCTTTTTGCTGCCTTTGTATACAACCGTAGGATTCTTTTCTGCAGCGCTTGTTACCTGATAGCTGGCACCTTTCGCTGTCAGCTTTGTGCCCTTTGCAGGTACTTTTATATCCTGCCCCGGCTGCTGGCTTGGCGATCCGCTTGGCTTCTGGCTTGGCGATTCACTTGGCTTCTGGCTTGGCGATCCGCTTGGCTTCTGGCTTGGCGATTCGCTCGGCTGTGTACTGGATGGCAGTTTCGGGATTGCAACTGCAGCTTTCTTTTCATGACAGATGCTGCATTCCTCGTGTCTGCTTCCCTCTGCCTGCTCCGTTGCTTCTCTGTCAATGATCCATGTAAAGCTATGCCCTTTGGCAGGAACCACTACTGTGTTTGCTGACACTTCATTCGTTCCTTCCTGATCTGTGTAAAGTTTTCCGCAGACACTGCATTTGTAATAAGCCTTGTTTCCTGCTTCTGTACACTTTGGTTCTTTGGCTTTTACTTCCTGTAAGGTATAATCATAACTTTCCTGTTTCTGTTCATTCGCATAGGTATAAACTGTATGCGCCTCATCTTTTGCGCAGTCCTGATAGGTGATGTTCTGATATACTCTTGCGCCGCCTAATACCGGATATGTCTGCACATCATTTCCGGAGAGTGTCTGTCCCCAGATTGCTTCCTCACGACCTGCCTGCAGCAGATATGCGATCTCACCGCTTTCAAATGCCTGCGAGGTTTTTCCTTCGATCTGTTTGATTGTTGCATCTTTTAAATATCCAATCGCATTTCCTGTGTACAAATTTGAATCATAGTATGCATTCTGAAAGTCAACCTTATTACTATTACCACAAATACCCCCAACATTTGTATTTCCGCTGACAGTTGCCTGACTATAGCAGTTTTCAACAAGACTGCTACCGATATATCCTCCGATACCACCAATATCTTTTGTATCCCCTATCACGTTTCCTCTATTGTAACAATCTTTTATCCATATTGTATTACCAGATCCGGAACTTTCTCCAACAATTCCGCCAACATAAAATTTCCCGTTAACGTTTCCAACATTGTAACACCCTTGCAATGTGGCACTATTATCTCCACAGATACCACCTATACTTCTAGTAGCTCCATAAACATATCCTGTATTATAACAGTTTTCTATTATGCTATCACCTTCACTGCGACCACAAATACCCCCTATATAGGAATCACCACATACTGTAGCAGCACTATAACAGTTCTGGATAGTTCCACCATCATTGTAACCACAAATGCCACCAATGCAATCTTTTCCTCTCATATAAGAATCTAAAACAGATAAATTTCTGGTCACTCCGCTATAATATCCAAATAAACCAATACAGCTTTTAAACCATGTATGCACATCATCCGCTGCCTCATCTCTGTTTACGTATAAGCCGCTGATACTGTGCCCATTTCCATCAAAAATACCAGTGTACCATCCTGTCAAATTCCCCTTTTCATCTGCCATTCCCATTGGTCGCCATGCTTTGAAAGAACTACCATTTGTAACATTACCGTCATCATCTGTATTAATGCTTGTCAGCAGATCTTCATTCACTGTGATATCTGCTGTCAGAACTGCGTTCGCTTTCAGATTCTGCGCGGTTCCGTCTGTCAGTGTTCCGTTTACAAGTCCGGCAAACCAGTAAAGCTGCCCTGCATTTCCGATTTCGTAGGCTTCGTCACTGTCCGTTATTTCGCCATTGACATCTATATCATATTTGCCGGTTGTAAGTACTGCAGGCTCGTATGCGCTGCAGATTGTACAAAATCCATTTTCATATACATGTGGTTCAAAAACAGGGGCATTCGCATTATTATAAGTAGTTCCTGCGATTCCTGTGCTTTCGATACATCCTTTGTATTCAGTTACCTGATACACCTTTGCGCCGCCCAGTACCGGATATGTCTGCACATCATTTCCGGAAAGTGTCTGTCCCCAGACCGGTTCCTCACGGTCAGCCTGCAGCAGATATGCGATCTCACCGCTTTCAAATGCCTGCGAGGGTTTTCCTTCAGTCTTCTCGGTTGTTGCATCTTTTAAATACCCAATCGCATTTCCTGTATACAAATTTGAATCATAGTATGCATTCTGAAAGTCAGCCTCATAACCATTGCCACAAATACCACCAACATTTGTATTACCACTGACAGTTGCCTGACTGTAGCAATTTTCAACCAGACTGCGACCGATATATCCTCCGATACCACCAATGTCTTTTGTATCCCCTATCACGTTTCCTCTATTGTAACAATCTTTTATCCATATTGTATTACCAGATCCGGAACTTCCTCCAACAATTCCACCAACCATAAAATTTCCCTCTATAATTCCAATATTATAGCAGCTTTCTATTGTTGAATAATTATCTCCACAGATACCACCTATACTTCTAGCAGCTCCATAAACATATCCTGCATTGTAACAGTTTTCTATTATACTATTACTTCGACTACGACCACAAATGCCTCCTAAGTAACTTTCCCCATATACTGTAGCCGTACTATAGCAGTTTTGGATAGTTCCTGCATCATTGTAAGCACAGATACCACCCACGCACATATCTCCTCTTATATATGAATCCATGATTCCCAAGTTTCTGGTCACTCCGGCATGAGAACCAAATAAACCTGCACAATTTTTATTACTGGTATAATCCGAATCCTCAACCGGCGCATCATACAGATTCGCATACAACCCACTGATGCTGTGCCCCTTTCCATCAAAAATACCTGCGTACAGCATCCGTTGTCCATTATCACCATTTATCTTTCCCATAGGTAACCATATCCGGAAGGATTTTCCGTTTGTAACATTTCCGTCATCATCTGTATTAATGCTTGCCAGCAGATCTTTATTCACAATGATATCTGCTGTCAGAACTGCGTTCGCCTTCAGATTCTGCGCGGTTCCGTCTGTCAATGTTCCGTTTACAAGCCCGGCAAACCAGTAAAGCTGCCCTGCATTTCCAATTTCGTAGGCTTCGTCACTGTCCGTTATTTCGCCGTTGGCATCTATATCATATTTGCCGGTTGTAAGTACTGCAGGCTCGTATGCGTCACAGCCGTCG
Organism: Firmicutes bacterium CAG:194; assembly: GCA_000432915.1. GTDB lineage: Bacteria > Bacillota > Clostridia > Lachnospirales > Lachnospiraceae > CAG-194. Next base: position 30,418 of record HF995250.1, on the reverse strand, counting down.
TCTGTGCAGAAACCATTTTTATATGTGTGTGTTCCGTCCGCGGTTTCTGTGTCCGGATCTGCTGTTTCTGCATCCAGATCTGTGTTCTCTGCTTCCCTGTTCTCAGCTCCACCGTTTTCTACTTCTGGCTCACCTGTTTTCTTTGCTTCTACTACTCCCGCTCCCGTTTCCCCTGTAACAGCATTCTCACTGACTGCCAGCACTGTTTCTTCTGCATTTACGTCTGCCACATTTGCAGAGGTAAACACAAGCATTGCTGCCATAGCTGCTGCGATCATTTTTCGGACTTGTCTGCCGACTGCTCTGTTTCTACTCTTTTCCATCATTTTATTTTCCTTTCACACATTTCCGTCGTTTTTGCCAAGCACCATATTTTTTCCCATAAACCGCTTTGCGCAGCCGGTACTTTTAGTATCAACATATGTGAAAATTATAAGAGATATCTCTCTGCCTGTCAATGTTTACCAGCATCCGCCGCCAGAGTATCCATGAAATTTCGTTCGCGGATTTTGGACAGCGTTTTCTTGCAATTCATTTACATATCCCTTGACGTTTTCAAAAGCGTAGTCCACAATAGAATAAAATGTACAGAAAGGATTACACCCATGTGGATAGCAGATAATTGGAAAGATTATGAAGTACTGGACACCTCAGACGGCGAAAAGCTGGAGCGCTGGGGTGATTATATTTTAGTGCGCCCGGATCCGCAGGTCATCTGGAGCACAGGGCATGATGCCAAAGAATGGAAACAGAAAAACGGACACTACCATCGCAGCGAAAAAGGCGGCGGTCAGTGGGAATTTTTTGATCTGCCAAATGAATGGACGATCTCCTACCGGGAGCTTACCTTCCATCTCAAGCCATTCAGTTTTAAGCATACGGGACTTTTCCCGGAGCAGGCGGTAAACTGGGACTGGTGTGCACAGAAGATCCGGGCAGCCAGAGAAAAGGATCCGGGCAGAGAGCTTAAGGTATTAAATCTGTTCGCTTATACCGGCGGTGCTACGATTTCCGCAGCAAATGCCGGTGCAAATGTCACACATGTCGATGCCTCCAAAGGAATGGTTACGTGGGCAAAAGAAAATGCGGTTTCAAGCAATATTCCCGGCGATAAGATCCGCTGGCTGGTAGACGACTGTGCCAAATTTGTAGAGCGCGAGATCCGGCGCGGCAATACTTACGATGGCATCATCATGGATCCGCCATCTTATGGAAGAGGACCAAAGGGCGAGATCTGGAAGATCGAAGAAAGCATTTTCCCATTCATTGAACTGACTTCCAAAGTACTGTCCAAGGATCCTGTTTTCTTTTTGATCAATTCTTATACGACCGGACTGCAGCCTGCAGTTCTCTCCTATATGTTAAATACCGTACTGACGAAGAAGCTTGGCGGATGTGTTGCTGCGGATGAAATCGGATTACCGGTCACAAGATCCGGGCTGGTTCTGCCATGCGGTGCCAGCGGCAGATGGAGTATGGACGCATAATTGGGATTCGGATATATTTTGAATACGAAGAAAAGAGGCAAATGATGAAAAACGGAACAATGATGCAATATTTCGAATGGTATCTGCCATCCGACGGTTCTTTATGGAACCAGCTTAGTGAAAAAGCTCCTGCGCTTGCAGAAGCAGGTATTACCGCAGTCTGGTTACCTCCGGCTTACAAAGATGCCTATGGTATAAACGGTGTCGGTTATGCGGTGTATGATCTGTACGACCTCGGCGAATTTGACCAGAAAGGCAGTGTTGCAACCAAATATGGCACAAAAGCGGAATATCTGGCTGCAATCCATACCTGTCAGGAATATGGAATTGATGTTTATGCTGATATCGTACTGAATCACAAGATTGGTGCTGACGGAACAGAAATAATAAATGCCGAAGAATGTAATACAGGAAACAGGGAACAGGAAACAACAGGCATCGAACAGATCACCGCCTGGACCATTTTTAATTTTCCGGGAAGAAAAGGCAGATATTCCGATTTTGTCTGGACATCCAAATGCTTCGATGGTGTAGACTGGGATGATAAGCAAAAAAAGAACAGTATCTATCTCTTTGAAGGAAAAGAATGGGACAAGGATGTTGATTCGGAAAACGGAAATTATGATTATCTGATGGGGGCAGATATTGATTTCAGCGAACCTGAGGTAATTGCCGAACTTACCAAATGGGGAAAATGGTATCTGGATCAGACACAGGTAGATGGATTCCGTCTGGATGCATTAAAACACATTGACTATGATTTTTACCGCGACTGGATCCCTGCCATGCGCAGCTATGCAGGACGCGAACTGTTTACTGTCGGCGAATACTGGCACAGGGAATGCTGGGCACTCGAAGCCTATCTGGAAAAAACAAATTATGCTCTGTCTTTGTTTGATGTACCGCTTCACTTTAATTTCCACTATGCATCCTATAACAGTGAAGGCTACGATCTGCGCAAGATCTTTGATGGCAGTCTTGTTGCTGCAAAGCCGCAGAATGCAGTTACTTTTGTAGACAATCACGATACAGAGCCGGGGCAGGCACTCTGCTCTTTTGTAGACAGCTGGTTCAAACCGCTTGCCTATGCGCTCATCCTGCTGCGCGAAGCGGGATATCCGTGTGTCTTTTACGGAGACTGCTACGGTATTCCGTCCCGGAATGTAGCTCCGGTCGGCAAAACGCTTACCAATCTGCTCTCTGTCAGAGCTTCCCATGCTTACGGAGCACAGCATGATTACTTTGATGACTATCATTGTATCGGATTTACCCGGGAAGGGCTTGCAGAAGATGAAAATACAGGGCTTGCCTGCATCCTTTCTTCCAAAAATGATACCCAAAAGACCATGTATGTCGGGAAACAACATAGTGGACAGAAGTTTTTTGACGTGTTATTCGGCTATCGCCATATGATTACGATCAATGCGGACGGAAACGGTACGTTCCCGGTTCACGGTAGATCAGTTTCTGTCTGGATTCCAGTGTAGAAGCAGTCCGTCCTTGCGGGTCATCGGTTCCACATCCGGAAAATAGAGCAGCATACGATAGATATAAAACAGGAGCATGCAAGCAATGAGAACAATCATCAGCTGCAATGCTCCTTTTGGTTTACAGCCTTTGACATAGCGGCAGAGCAGGACATACAGCAGAAGCGCTGCCCATCCGTAAATAAATGGGTGCATTTGAAATGCTGCTGCAAAGTGCCCGGTCAGAAGCAGGACCCCTGCTCTCGTCAGACCGCATCCGGGGCATGGCAGTCCATACAGGATCTGCACCGGACATACATCATGGAAAATAAGCGCAAAAAGGATAAGACATGCCAATGTCGCAGCACATCCTATCCCATTCTTTTTCAGATCATCTTTTATTCTCTCTACAATATCGTGCATTCCGCTTTTCTGCATGCTTTTACTTTCTCTGTGCTTCCAACAGATCAAAAAGGGCATCATCACTGTCTTCCACCCACGCGGTCTCTTCCTCTTTATTCAGTCCCAGAAACTTTGCCAGAGTCTCCTCTGTATCGGAATTGTTCCATTCGATGATGTAATCATCGATTGCTTCCAGTTCTATCTCATGCGAAAGATATCGTTCTTTAAAAGTTTTGCTCATGTAAGCCTCCGTTCTGTACCTCTTGCACACGATTGCCCGCAACTTGTCTTTTTACTCTTCCTGTCCGTAAATCTCCTGCTTTAAAAGCTTTTTATTTGCCTCAAAATCAACCTGCAGAACTGCCATCTTGCGAACCGTGGCATTGGAATAAGTGCCTTCTGCCGGAACCGTGCTCTGTACCACGTCATAGGTCAGAAGTTTACTTGCCTGCGTTGATAAGCTGTACATTTCTGTCTGTGTCAGGTTTGTTGTCAGATTTGGGAACAGACCGTCTATCAGTTCACCGGAATTGGTTGCCATGGCAAGTGGCAGCTTTTTCATAACGGCAGAGAGTACTTTTCTCTGTCTTTCTGTTCTGCCAAAATCGGTTCCGATATATCTGTTCCTGCTGTAAGCAAGTGCCTGCGGACCGTTCAGATGGATTTCCCCGCTTAATGAGGTATCCAGATAGTCGGTCGTCATCTCTTTTCCTTCCAGCAGGTTGTATTCATTCAAATATGCATTGATCCACTGGACTTCCTCATTCGTCACTTCCAGATCTACGCCGCCGACTGCATCTACCAGACTTGCAAACGCCTGGAAGTTCACAAGTACATATCTGTTTACTTCAATATCCAGATTCTGCTTGATCGTCTCACACAAAAGCGCAGGTCCGCCATAGGCGTAAGCCGCATTTAACCTGTTGCCGTCATGCCCGGGAATGTCCACGTACATATCACGCAGCAGAGAGGTCATGTGGATCGTCTTTGTTTTATTGCTGATAGAGATCAGGATCATCGCATCGGAGCGGCCGTCTTCTCCGTTTTCACGGGAATCGTTTCCGATCAGCAGCACATTGATCACGCCCTGCTCCTTTAAAGGACCGCTTGCCAGTTCATCTGACTTTTCATAGTTCATTTTATGGTAGATCCGTCCCATGGTCAGATACCACCACAGGAAAAGTGCCAGAATGACAATACCAATGATCAGCAGTATTTTCTTTGGCTTGGACATCCTGTCCTTCTTGTTGCCGTCTTTCTTTTTCTGTCTCTTATCGGCTTTTCTGTTGGACTTTTTATGCTGTTTCTTCCTATTTTCAGATACAGGCGGTTCATATCCCCGGTGCTTTTTCTCAGGCGCTATGCTCCGGCGGTCAGAGATAGTTTCCTGTCTCCGGTGAGCTGACGCTTCCCTGTCTATGTTACGATATCTGTCTGTCTCTTCGGACGTTCTTCTCCTGCTTGCCGCATCTGCAGCATGGCTCATCTGTCTTTCGCCCACACTGCTTCTATGTTCCGGCTGTCCCGCCGCAGCTGCATAGCCGCCTGCGGACCTTCTCTCATAGCTTGCCTGTCTCTTTGGCGTTACTTCTGTGGCAAACTCAGTTTTAAGTTCTTTTTCCTTTGGCTCTTCGTTGTATATGATGGTTCTGTTCGGTGCCACCTGCTCCTTGCGGACACCTGCCAGCTCTTCGTCCAAAAAGCGTTCCAGCCCATCCTGTATTGCTTTATTTTCTTCAATCGAATCCTTATTCATCTTTATCACCCTTCGAAAATCATAGCATGCCTTTCTGAAAATTCCTAGCGAAAAAAGGAATCTTAAACAAATCTTCAAAAAGTTCCTGCAAAATTTACGAAGAGACCTGTTCTTTTTTATGGAAAGGATCCTTGGATATGATGATACCGCCAACAACCAATATTGCCCCGATCATGCCACTGATCCCCAAATGCTCTTTCAGAAAAATACTACCCATGATTGCAGAGCTTACCGGGCTGACTGCGATAAGCAATCCTGCCCGTTCTGCAGTCAGGCGGCTTTGCGCCACCGGCTGGAGGGTAAACCCGAAGCCCGTACAGACAACTGCCAGATAAATGACCATGAGCCAGCTCGTCTGTCCCTGTGGCAATGTCGGCTGTTCAAACAGGAACGATGCAATCATTCCGAGCGCACCAATCGTTCCGACCTGTACCATTCCGATCAGCAGAGAATCATCATTGTGCGATAATCTGTCTGTGATAATGATTGCAACCGCATATAAGATACCGGATAAAATACCGATCAGTTCTCCCGTTCCCAGTACGATCCTGCCACCTTCCAGCGTCAGGAATCCAATTCCGATCATAGAAATCAGAACACCTGCCACACTATATTTTGCAGGCAGTCTGTGCAAAAGCACCGCTTCAAAGATCGGTACAAATACGATCGCCATATTTTCCAAAAAAGATGATGTAGATGAGGCTGTCAGCCGGAGCGTAAAAAGCTCTGCCGTCATAACGCAGAAAAAGGCCAGTCCGACCAGCAATCCCTTTAGCAGGGTCTGTTTTTTGATCTTCACAAGCCTTTTCCCAAATGGGATGAAAAGAAGCAGAAACGCCAGCAAAAATCTGACTCCCAGCAGATTAAACGGATTCATCGCGTTCATTGTGACCTTCGACATCACAAAGGATGTACTTCTGGCAACCAGTACCAGGATCAGCAAGATTTCCGCGCCGCGCTCTGTTTTTATGCCTTCCAACTTTTTCATTTGTTTCTCTGCTCCTTATATCTTCTGCCTTTTTATTCTGTTAAGGAGTCTACCGTTATGGTATACCCGCTTTCGCCATTCGCAAGTATTTTACCATTCGTGTCAAGTATTGTCACGGATTTCCCGTCTGCATCTGTGATCGTTCCGTTATTTGTAAGACTGGTCAATACGCTGTCTCCAGTCACGATCCATGTCGAATCTTTGTCGATCACCAGATTGGCATAGCCGTCACCACCGTCTCCCGCATTGCTCTCAGACTGCCACCGGTCATGCTGAAGGTACTGTTCCCGACCTCGGAATCCCCTGACATGCTCTGGTACAAGATCACATTCCAGGTACAGTCATTCTGGGAAAGATCCTGCATATTGCCTGTCAAATCACAGTTTGTCAGTTTCAGGGAATTCAAGCCTTCAATGCAGACCGCCTCGGAACCGTTTACGGTCATGGTTCCGCCGCCGCGGTCACTTCTGATCGCCGCCTGAGCCATTTCCGCCCGATGCCTGCCCATCCGGTGGTGCGCCATCCGGTGCTTCTCCGTCCGGCTTTTCAGGCGAAGTATTCTGATCTGTGTTTTCTTCTGTATCTGTCTTTATTATAGCCGGTAAATCGTGTTCTCTTTTTGACCTGTCTGTGTAAAAAATGTGAAACAGAATTTTCCATTTATCCGTCGATCATACTCTCCCGCAAAAATGAGAGGATCTTCTGATAGCTTTCTTCTCTTGCCTCCATGCACTCTTTCGGGTATTTCTTTTCCATTGTGAGAAATTTTCCAAGCATACGCATCAGTTTATCCACATCCCCCATGGCTTTCAGTGCTTCATTTGGCATGCCCAGCAGATGGCTTCCTTTTTCATAGATCACACACTCATAACGATGTGGATATTGTTTTTCCCGCAGAACCTGTATTATACGTTTCACCGCCTGATCGGACGGCCATGTATCGTCATAGCCCGGTGCCAGAAACAGCCAGTCGCAGTTTCCGTTTTCCACCTTGATCCTGCTTGCATCCGTCCTGTCTTTGAAACATTCATTATAATAGAAGCGGTTCATTGCACTGGAACCGTAACACGGATCCTTTTTCCATTTTTTCAGTGTTGCAGGCAGGTGCGAAAGTGCCTCCGCAGGCTCATACGGTATATTTTCCCCATGCAGAGTAAAATATGATCTATGCTGTCTGATGACCATATTTTTGCAGCCTTCCACCACAAAATCAAAGCCCGAAACAACGATCGCACAACTGACTTGTGGAAAATAAGCACCGCAAAGTGCCGTGTAAGCAGCACCAAGTGAAAGTCCGATCATACCGATCTTGGTTACCTTCACCGGACATTTTCCCTTTAACCAGTCGATCGCACGCTCCACATAATCGAGCGGGATCGCTACGGTCTGTTTGGAAAGCGGCTTCCAAAGATAGTAGCCCACTGCTAACACACTGTAGCCCTCTCTTGCCAGTATTGCAGCTCTTGCCTCTACCACATTCCGTGGTTCTCCACTGCCTCCCACAAAAATGACCGCTTTATCCACATAACGGTCTCCCTGATAAAAGCTGCCAAGAAACCCTTCCTTTTCCAGGCTGCAGACCAGATCCGGTTTTCTTTCCTGTCCGTTTTGCATAAAAAAACTCCCTTCTGTATTACATGTTAGTCATTTCTAACCTAAATTGTAACACAGAAGAGATCGTTTTACTATCCTACTACTGCGGGAATCTTCAAACCTTCCCTTACAAGCTCTTCGTTTTCAATCGCAAACTTGTCAAATGTGATATGCTCAATTGCTTCCTCCGCAATTGCTGTTCTCTTTGCATTTTTTGACTGTCCAATGGAAGCAAGCAGTGCTGTGATCGTTGTACCGATATTATCACCAAGCAGGACCGGGATTGCTCCTGCAAGTCCGATCACACTGACTGTACTGTCTGCAGCGACCGGCTGTGTAGCAAAATTCTGCAAAACGGCAATCGTTGCAGAGCTTGACTGCAGTACGGCTGTTACCAGTGCTCCCGCAAGAGCACCCATGATCGGATTCTTTGTCAGAAATCCCAGCACCTTTTTCATTCATAATTTTTCTCCTTTGTCTGATACACTTTTTTCAGTGTATCAGCCGGGAGAAAAGTGCAATATCGCTTTTCCGTAAAATGAAAGTAAAATTTGCGTCAGACGTGCAGCAGCTTTGCCAGATCTTCTTCCGGCGTGGAAATCTTGCCGATATTATAGTTCTTTACTAAAATATCCAACACATCCCCGGATAAAAATGCAGGCAGTGTAGGTCCCAGCAGAATATCATGGATGCCCAGATGCAGCAGCGTCAAAAGAATGCAGACTGCCTTCTGCTCATACCAGGAAAGCACCATGGAAAGCGGCAGTTCATTGACACTGCAGCCAAATGCCTCTGCCAGCGCAAGTGCGATCCTGATCGCACCATAGGCATCATTGCACTGCCCGACATCCATAATACGCGGAAGCCCTGCTATCGTCCCAAGATCCAGGTCATTGAAACGGAACTTTCCACAAGCCAGCGTCAGTACGATCGTATCCGGCGGTGTCTGTTTGACAAATTCCGTATAGTAGTTTCTGCCCGGCTTTGCACCGTCACAGCCACCCACCAGAAAGAAATGACGGATCTTTCCTGCTTTGACCGCTTCCACCACTTTTGCCGCATGAGAGAGCACTGCATGATGTCCAAAGCCTGTCATTACTTTTTCCCCGCCGTTGATGCCATGAAGCTGTTTGTCCTCCTGATAGCCGCCCAGCGCAAGCGCCTTTTCAATGACCGGTGTAAAATCCTTATCCTCTCCGATATGCACCATCTCAGGATAGGAAACAACCTCTGTTGTAAAAATCCTGTCTGCATAACTTTCCTTCGGCGGCATCAGACAGTTAGTCGTAAACAACACCGGTGCGGGAATATTTTCAAATTCCTTCTGCTGATTCTGCCATGCAGTTCCGAAATTTCCTTTTAACTGCGGATGCTTTTTCAGCTCCGGATAACCATGGGCAGGCAGCATTTCGCCATGTGTGTAGATATTTACGCCTTTCCCGTCTGTCTGCTCAAGCAGAAGCTTTAAATCCAGCAGATCATGACCGGATATGACGATAAACGGTCCTTTTTCAATCTTCAGCGGTACTTCTGTCGGTTGCGGATTTCCATAGCTTTCCGTGTTAGCACGATCTAACAGTTCCAGACAGAGCAGATTCTTTTCTCCCACTTCATCTACAAGCGGCAGAAGCTCTTCTACCGTCAATTCTTCTCCCAGTAAAAAGAGTGCTTTCATAAAGAAATAGTTTACCTCTTCATTCCGGAAGCCCAATACCATGGCATGATATGCATAAGCTGCCATACCACGCAGTCCGAATAATACAAGGGATTTTAATGATCTGATGTTTTCCTCTGCCCTCCAGATGCTGTCAAGCCGCAGATCCTCTGTCATTCCGCAAGGATTTGCGCAGCTCCTGCAGCCGGGCTTCAAGCTGTTCTTTTCCTGCTGCACCGCTGCGATCATTTCTTTGATAGATGCTTCATTAAAATTGACATTTGTCAGTGTTGCGAATAAAGAACGGATCACAAGATCACTTGTCTTCTGCTCTACTTTCCCAGCTCCGTTTAAAGAACGGGCAAGCCCAATCAATGCGCCGGTCAGCTCATCCTGCAGATTTGCCACCTCCGCGGTTTTACCGCAAACGCCTACCTTTCCGCTGCAGCCATCGCAGCCTGCAGTCTGTTCACATTGGAAACAAAACATATTCTGTATTTCTTTTCCCATCGGACAATCTCTCCTTTTCTACGAATTTCTTATGTATTTAGTATTCTTCCGAATTGCATTTCTATGTATTTATCACAAAAATGCTGCTATTCGGACGCTCCATAAGAAAAACTGATCGGGACTGCCTCATGGTAAGCTTCCATCGCCTCGTTAAATGCCTTCTCTGTACTGCTTTTTTCTTTATCCATCCCCGGATAAGAACGGATATAAGAAGCATTTCCCTCTGCATCGTAGCTTACCTCATCCTTCTGCTCACAGATGAGCTGATAGGTCGTTTCATCGATCACATATTTACTTACGCTGTGATTTCCCGCCGTATAGATACAGCCCTGCCCATAGCTGACAGGGTATGCGGTTCCTTCACTTTCCACACTGCCCAGATCCTTTACACTGCCATCTATGCTATAATACACCTGACAGTACAGCGCAGCTTCTATACCCGTATCGTAAGTATAGCTCTGCTCTGTCACCAAAAGCACATCATGCTCCAGCCCGATATCAACAAGTGCAAACTGCGTCTGATCATCCAGCGCAGCTATGGTGTTGCCGTACAACAACTCATTTTCCGCACTCTTTGTCACATCTTCTATCTCAATCGTTCCCGTATCATAGCTCTGCAGCTTCCATGTCTTTATCTGTATGCTGCTGTCTGCCGGATCACTCGCAGGAGCCGGGAAGGTAAAGGTTCCGCTATATCCGTCGGCTGCTTTTTCCATGGTCGGCTCTGAGTCGGATGTACCGGTATAAGCCCATGGTGTATAGAAATAATTCCAGTTATCCTCGCCGTTTAACTTGTCATTCAAAAGAATCCCATAGCTTCCATATTCGCCGCAAAGAAAACCATACGCTGCATACTGACCGGTCGGATCTTCTGCCATTTTGATCAGTACATTGGCATCTTCCTTAAACTCTGCCGTATTGACCCATGGATAAGCCTTGGAAAGATCACCGTCAAGTTCTGCCAGAATACTGTCCATCCTATCCTGCACCTGTTCCTCTATTTCCTGGCGTGCACTTTCGGCAGCAGCTGCAGCTTTCTCTGCATCCTGCTGCATCTGTTCTGCCATCTGTCTGGCATCCTCTGCTGGCTCTGCATCCTGCTGCGCCTGTTCTGCCGCCTGTCTGGCAGCTTCCGTCTCCTGCTTTGCTGCTTCTGCCTGTGCACTTCGAGAGCTGTCAGTTACCTGCTGCTCACTCTGTGAAGCACTTGTGTCATCCTCTGTTTTCTGACCGGTCAGACAGAATACTGCTGCCAGTATCACAGCCAGTATCGCCAGAAAACTGCCCCACACCTTCGGCTTTTTAAAGTCCAGAATATTTTTAATACGCCCTGATGTGTCAGATTCTCCAAATGCAAGCGGGGAGAAGGTAACCTGCTTCCTACCTGTTGCAAAAGTAAGCAAAGAGTTACTGTATGCTTTCCTGATCTTTGTCCCAAGCTGCAGAAGCACAGCTTCATCACAGCTCATTTCCATATCCCTGATCATCAAAAAATAGGCAAGCCAGACAAATGGATTGATCCAGTAAAACGTCAATAGCACAAATGCAAGCAGCCGCACGATTGGATCGCCCCTTTTGATGTGATATGTTTCATGTGCCAGAATATATGGCTTTTCTTCCGCCGATAAATGAAACGGAATGTAAATACGTGGTCTGACGATTCCAAGCACAAACGGGGTTGTCAGATGATCACATTCCCAGATATTGCCTTCCATATGTACTGCCTGCACAGTCATTCTCCTGCATTTAAAATAAGATAAAATACCATACAGCAGCAGTACGATCATGCCAGCGATCCAGATAAGCATACAGATCTGCAAAATCTGATTCACTCCGCTGCCCAGTCCGGATCCTGCCTGTGACAGTCCCTGTGTTGCTCCGGTCACTGTCTGTCCTGTAATAAGCTGCCCTGCAGGCTGTAGATTCTGCGCCCCTGCCTGCGGATCCGTTATCTTCTGCATATTAGTCAGCTGCTTCGGAGCTGTCAAAAGCTGTGAGCCACTGATTTGCTGCGTCATATAATGCCAGAGGCTGAGCAGACCAAACCGCGACGGAAGCTGCAGCTTTAAAAGCATACGGATCCCGACTACTGACCAGAGCAGATAGCTGTATTTTTTAGGCAGTCTGCGTAAAAGGAGCCGCACCAATAATACAGCAAGGATCACCAGTGTCAATATGCCATTTCGCTGCAGAAATAACATGTAAAATTCTACCCATCCACGCATCCTTTACACCTCCTTATATGCCTCGATCATCTGTTTGAGCGCCTCCGCTTCCTCACCGGATATCTTTCTGCCTCCCAGAAAAGCAGCTATAAAACCGGGCAGCGAGCCGTCAAAGGTTCTCTCCACAAACTCCTCTGATTCCTTTGCCTGTACCTGCTCTTTCGATACCAGTGCTGATACGATCGTCTCCTTATTTTCCAGATACCCCTTCTCGCACAGCTTTCTGAGCACGGTGTAGGTCGTTGACTTCTTCCAGCCCAGCTTTTCCTGACATAAGCTGACCAGTTCGCCGGAGCTTACCGGCTCTGCCTCCCAGATCACACACATAAAGCGATATTCACTGTCACATAACTTTGCATATTCCATTTGCCATACTCCTCTCCTGCGTTCTTTGGATTGTTGGTTTATAGTTGTAAATCTATTGTGATTTTAGTTTATATCTATAAACCAATGCTGTCAATATGCAATTCTAAAATAATCTAAATACGCCTTATATCTGTCCTGCGCTGTCAGACAAGTATCCGTCAGATATCCCTTCTCATTGTTCCATTCCTTCAGTCCACGATAATAGAACAGCTTCAGATCATCCTCAATAATAAACGGAACAATATGATATTTCAGACATTCCTTAAACAGGATAAGTCGCCCTACACGCCCATTTCCATCCTGAAACGGATGAATCCGTTCAAATTTTACATGGAAATCCAGAATATCTTCCAATGACTTTTCTTCCTTACTGTTATACGCTGCCAGCAGCTTCTTCATCTCACCGGCAACTTCTTCCGGAAGTGCAGTTTCCATACCCCCAACTTCATTCGGCAGTTTTTTATAGTTACCGACAGCAAACCATTCTTTTCTGGAATCACTGGTGCCGTTCTTCAAGATCAGATGCAGTTCTTTGATAAACTTTTCTGTAAGAGTTGTTTTTGCACAGTCAATGATGCTGTCAATACAGCGGAAATGATTTGCCGTTTCAATCACATCATCTACGTTGAGCACTTCTTTTTCGATTCCGATCGTGTTTGTCTCAAAAATATACCGGGTCTGATCGTGTGTCAGGCGACTGCCTTCCATGTGGTTTGAATTATAGGTCAGTTCGATCTGTGTCTTATGATAAATACCACCGGCATATCTGTTTGCCTTTTCATCCTGCAAAACATCCAGCAAAGTTACCGGCTGCTCCTTTTTATTGGAACGCTCGGGCTTTTCTGCGTTTTCCGGAATATACCATGTTTTCCCTTTCAAAAAGGCTTCCGGTACACGTCCCTGCGCACAATAATTTCTCACACTGCGTTCCGATACATTCCACTTTTTTGCCACCTCTGCCACGGAAAGATACTGCATATATGTCCTCCTTTTTAAAGTTTTAATCCACGTTTGTTTTCATTAGTATACCACATTATCGGCAATAAATGTACTGCTATATATTATTTCCTTTATTTTTCTTGCCGATATAAGTTATTACCAGATCTACAACCCAATCAAAAAGAATGTAATATTCCTAGTACACTCTCACGCTGAATTCGGTCGCTTGCATTATATATACTATCACAGAGAAATCCCGGATGAAGCAGCCACAGGCTGTTACATCCGGGATTCTTATTCTGGTTTTCTTTTTATTCACATGCATTCATATGCATGTTATACCTTACAAAACGTAATAAAGCCTTTTCCATACAGTATCTTCATATACTGCGCCAGTCTTTCATATAAGGGCTCTGCTTTTTCGCCAAAGGCTTCCTGCACCAGTTCACCGATCTGCAGGATGCTTTTCTCTCCGTCAATCTGCTGCCAGATAAAGCTGCCCAGCTCTTCCAGCGTGATATGGCTGACCTTTGGTCTGCCAAAACAGATCTGCGCAATGCGGTTCGCCAGACCTTTGTTTTCCATATCAATGATGACATGGTCTTGTTCCGGCTTCCAGCTTATTCCCTCTTTGATCTTCGGTATATATTCCAAAAAATTATCTTGTTTTTTCATAGTTACTCTTTGTCAACCTTTTTATTCCAGATCGTAAATTTCAGGATCGATAAAATGACAAGGGCAAGTACAACAAGTGCTCCAATCTGTCCAAGATTTACACTGCCTGACAGATCAATATACTCTGCAAGTGATCTTCCGTTTACTTTTACGACTGCAAATACAGCAAGTAAAATACCAATCAGACCTTCACCTGCGATCATACCGGAACAGCAGAGCACACCGTTTGAGATCGCGCTTTCCTTCTGCTCCCCACTCTTATATTTTTTCTTTTCCAGTGCCCAGCGTAAAACACCACCGATCATGATGCAGGAGCTGAGCTCGATCGGCAGATACAGACCAATGGCAAACGGCAGTACCGGAATGCCAAGAAGCTCTACCACAAGTGCAATAAATACACCGATAAAAACAAGTGTCCATGGCAGATTGCCACCCATAACACCTTCTACGATCATCTTCATGAGTGTTGCCTGTGGTGCGGAAAGCTCCGGAGTACCAAAGCCCCAGGCTGCATTTAACAGATATAATACAAAGCCGATCGTTACGGCAGATACAACCGTTCCGATCATTTCACCGTACTGCTGTTTCACCGGTGTTGCACCTAAAATGTAACCGGTCTTTAAATCCTGCGACATATCACCTGCCATTGCAGCTACGATACAGATCACAGAACCGATCGCGATCGCTGCTGTCATACCGGACATACCTGTATGACCGGTTGCTTTCAGCAGAACCGTTGTCGCAAGAAGCGTTGCGATCGCCATACCGGATACCGGGTTATTGGAACTTCCGACCAATCCTACCATGCGGGAAGAAACAGTTGCAAAGAAGAAACCGAAAATAACGATCACGATCGCACCGATCACGTCGATCGGAATGATCGGTGTCACGGCAATAGCAACAATGAGGATTGCCAGCATAATGAGTACAACCGACATCTTCAGGTCTTTTTCCGTACGCAGTTCATTTGCCTGTTTCCCGGAACCCTTCAATCCTTTCATTGCATCTGCGAATGTTCTGACGATCAGCGGCAGAGACTTGATCAGACTCACAATACCGCCTGTTGCCACAGCACCTGCACCGATATAACGGATATAGCTGCTCCAGATACCGGATGCGCCGGCCTGCTCCCAAAGCTCATGCACAGAAACGCTTGCAGGGAATAACGTTGTATCCGCACCAAATAAATAGATCATCGGAATGAGTACGAGCCAGCCTAAAATACCGCCCGCAAACATATAAGAAGCAATCTTAAAGCCGCAGATATATCCCACGCTGACAAGTGCCGGATAAACCTGTGCACTGATCTCTCCGTGAATTTTCTGTACCGTTACCGTAACGGCAGAAGATACGACCTTCAGACCATCTACAATAAACTTAAAAAGTGCTGCGATTCCCATGCCAAGGAATACGACCGATGCATTTGCACCACCCTTTTCTCCTGCCAGCAGTACTTCCGCACAGGCAGTTCCTTCCGGATAAGGCAGTGTTCCGTGCTCTTTTACGATCAGTGCCTTCCTGAGCGGTACCATAAAGCAGATACCGAGCAGTCCGCCGATCAGGGCGATAAGGGCAATTTCCATAATGCCCGGCATTTTGGTGCCTTCCTCCTGTGCCCATAAAAAAAGTGCCGGCATTGTAAAAATTGCACCGGCTGCAAGTGATTCACCTGCCGAACCGATCGTCTGTACCATGTTGCTTTCCAGAATAGTGTCCTTTTTTCTGCACAGGCGGTAAACACCCATACCAAGAGTCCTTTTTCCTGCACGGGCGGTAAACACCCATACAAAGACCAGCCGCCGGGATCGATGCAGACACGGTCATACCGACACGCAGTCCCAGATATGCATTGGCAGCGCCGAAAACGATCGCAAGAATGATACCGACAATGATAGAGAGCGGTGTCATTTCATGCAGCGTCCGATCTGCGCTGATGTAAGGTTTAAAAGTTTCTTTTTCGTTCATTAGTCATTTTTCCTCCTGATTTTGTTCCTCTCAACTCAAAAATCCTGCCGGTCTCGCCGGCAGTCGTGCTTCGCACTCTGCGATTTTTTCGTTGTACGTTCGGGCAAAATCAAATACAAGCTTCGCTTGTGCTTGATTTTGTTCCTCACTACAAAAAGCGTTGGCTAACGAGTAGCCAACGCTAACTTTTATGATTGTATCATATTGCACAAAAAATTGCAACATACTGTTCCCGTTTATGCTCCGTTTCCAGTATTTTATGCATTTTCAGGCTTTTCCATTCGAACCGAATAATAAAATCTTGTCACGGACAACTTCTTTCATGGCATCGATCTCATACGGAATGAGTCCCATCATAGACTTCTCTCCTGCTGCCAGTCCTGCTTCAATACCGCGTTTTCCGGCTTTATCAATATCCGTGAAGATATTGACCTTGGCAACACCTTCCTTGACAGCCGTCTTAAAGTCTGTATCGGAAAGTCCGCTGCCGCCATGCAATACAAGCGGAATGCCGGTCTTTTCCGCAATCACACGAATGCGCTCAAAATCCAGCTTTGGCGGGAATGCATAATCGCCATGCGCATTACCGACTGCTACCGCAAGAGAATCCACGCCTGTCCGTTTCACAAAATCCGCAGCTGTTTCCGGATCTGTAAAATAGTCACTCGGATTTTCCAACTTACCTGCGCCGGCATTATCGCCGACATGTCCCAGCTCGCCTTCCACCGTTCTGCCCATTGCATGACAGATCTTTACCATTTCAGCCACCTTTTCAATATTCTCCTCGTAGGAAGCGGTAGAGCAGTCATACATAATAGAAGTGAAACCAAGTTCCAGTGCCTGCATACATTTTTCAAAGGTCAGACCGTGATCGTAATGCACACAAACAGGCACACTTGCCTTTTCTGCCATTGGGATCAAATATTCCGCTACCCTTGCCAGTTCCATTGCAGGCAGCAGGATTTCTGCCGTTCCGGCCATGACCGGAGCTCTCAGTTCTTCTGCTGTTTCAATGATAGCTCTTGCCATCTCCACATTGACCGCATTAAAAAATCCAACGCCGTAGCCGCCTTTCTTTGCAGGCAGCAGGACATCATTCATATTGACTAACATCTTTTCTCCTCCATTTCATATTTATCATGCATCTGGCGATGCATGACATTTTGGGGAACCCCTCGCATGATTAATCGCTGCGCGATGCGAGGGGCTACATCATGCATCTAACGATGCATGACATTTTGCCCAACCTGCGGCGATCTTCGCCCGCAGCTCGTCAAACGGTTTCAATCCGCCCAGTGCATCATATTCCGTCACACAGCAGGCACCGGTCGCCGCTGCCAGATGGAGTGCTTCCTCCGGCTCACAGCCTTCCAGCATGGCAGTCAGAAATGCTGCAATGCTCGAATCTCCTGCTCCTGTCCCGGAACGTACTCTGTCCGGTATATAGCTTTTCTCAAAAATCTCTTTCTCTGACCACACATCAGCGGAAAGTTCTGCTTTACTGCCGGTTTTCTCCAGCGAATTTTTGTCTGCCGTACGCAGATACATGCCCGGAACACCGCATTTGATCAGCAGTACCTTTGCACCAAACTCCATACACTGCTCTGCCAAAGGACGGATGTCTTTTTCCACATCCAGAATTTCCGTAATATCCCGTCCGTCCGCCCGCTTCTGCCATTCGTGAAACCGCTCACGATCCAGCATAAAGCAAAGTTCTTCCACACTTGGAACAAAAAAATCAACAAACGGCAGCACATTTTTCAGGATTTCTTTCCAGTCTGCCTGTCCCGCCGGTGCATTTTCATCTACCGCAGCCATATCCAGCGAAGTTGCCACGCCTGCGGCTTTCGCACGTTTCATCAGTGAGACGAGCTCTGCACCATTATCTGCATACATTTCCGGCATTAGCGGTGGGTAACCAAAGTGGAACAGTGCAGCTTCTTCCAACTTTTCCTGCGGAATATCCGCCGCCTTAAAATGACGGTTAGCCCCCGCATTATGCAAAAAGATACGGTCAATCCCCGGAATTGCAAGCACGACAGAATAAGAGGTCTCTTCCCCCTCTTCGATCAGCATATCCGTATCCGCATCATGTTTTTTCAAAATATCCAGGATCATATTGCCAAAAGCATCTTTTCCGACTTTTCCCATCAAAGATACATCAGCACCAAGCTTCTTCATGGCAAGACCCGTGTTGGCAACACTGCCACCTGTATGTACATCAGCCGCGCCAACCTCCAGAAGCTTTCCGGGGGACAGGAGCTCCCCCGGATGCTGTACTTTTCTGTCCGGAAACATCGGTGTGATATCAAGGCAGATATGTCCCGCCGCGATTACCTTCTTTTTTTCCATACTTATTCAATCCCCATCAGTAAATTCATCACATACATTTTAAGTGCTTCAAAATTTCTGTTTTCCAGATGCTTATAGCTGTCTTCGTCCTTCGTGGTACGCATTGCTTTTACATCCAGTCCGACATATTCACCATGGCTTCCATAGCCGTTTTCCTTCAGTACCTTTACCTGATTAAAGCTTGCCCATTGCAAGTGCAAAACCGATCTCATTTGCCGGATCCAGTCCTGCCAGGATGTCTGCTCTTGTTGCCGGTCCGTAAGAATCTGCTCCCGGATGTACGTTCCATGGTCCTACTGAAAATTTAAACCGTGACATATTGTATTCCTCCTTTTCCTGTACTACTGCACGCGGTGCATTCTATCGCCTCCAGGCATCACCGGAGTTGTTTTTGATGTATTTATCCTACTATGGATCACAGCTTTTGACTGTTACAAGTTTAAGGAAAAAACATGACTAATTTGCTGTCTTATGCTATCATAATAGACATGATGAAAAGAGAATACGAGATCATTTCCCATGCGGAAACCAATTTTAAAGTATTTGTGGTGAATCTGCTCTACCGCGCACCACACATTCATAAAGACTTTGAGCTCGGACTGGTGCTGGACGGTAACATCTCCATCCTGCTGCCCGGGCAGACACTTTTGCTGCAGCCCGGCGACTTCTGGCTGATCAATCCGTTCCAGAGCCACGAAATAAAAGCGGACAAGCCTGCGCTGCTTCTTTCCCTGCAGGTCTCATCCGCCTTTTTTGCTCCGTATTATCCCGAGATCGATCATCTGGAATTTATATCCTGTGTTCTGTCTGCCAGTGCTGATATGCAGTACCGGACACTTTTTTCCGACATGACAGCACTTGCCCTTGCTTATTTTCAAAAAGATGCCTGCTTTACGCTCCGCTGCGCCAGTCTGGTCAACGCCTGCTTTTTCTCCCTGCTGCAGCTTTTGCCGCACCATTTTTTTTCCCATCAGGAATCACAGCTGCTCCATGAAAATGCCAGACGCACCAGAAGCATCTCCCAGTATATTGAACAGCATGCAGGAGAAAAGCTGCTGCTTTCCGATATTGCAGCACGTGAAAATCTTTCCCTGTACTACCTTTCCCATCTGTTCAAGGAAACATTCGGAATGCCCTTCCAGACGTATCTGCTCAAAATACGCTGTGAAAATGCCAGACGGCTTTTGCTCCTGACCGATCTTTCCCTGCTTGATATCTGTATCAGCTGCGGTTTTTCTGACCCCAAGTATTTTAACAAAGGCTTCCGCCAGCAATATCAGCTTTCCCCGAAGGAATACAGACAGCAGTTCCGTCATGAAAAGCTGCCACAGCAGCAAAAGTCCATGCTGACTACACAGGAATTTCTGTCAGAAAGTGCGAGCCTTATTGTACTGGAAAATGCCTATCGCAAGTCCGGCAGTTACAAGCTCCGCAATGCCAAAAGCGAGGAAGACACCGTCCGCCCCCAGACTCCTACTGAGGAGCCATGCAGCAGGGATAATGACTACCACATATCTTGACAGCGAAATAAAGAAGGATGGAATCCCTTTTCCCAGTCCTTCCAGAACACCGGAAAATGTCACGGATACGGAAGACACCACAAAGCCAAGGCTGATCAGCCGGAGTGCTGTCATACCCAGACGCAGCGTTTCCCCGTTTGTGATAAAAATACCCATAAGCTGCTTCGGAATGCACAGGCAGAGCAGCATACCAACTGCCATGATCCCCATGATCAGGGCAAGGGCAAAACGGTAAATCTGTTTTACCCGCTTTTCTTCCCCTGCGCCATAGTTATAACCGATCAGCGGACGGATTCCCTGGATGATACCGTTTGCCGGCAGATACAGGAAGGTCTGCAGCTTGTAATAGACGCCAAGCACCAGCACGTAAGCCTCTGAAAAACCGGAAAGAATCGTATTCAGTGCAGAGATCAGAAGTGACGGAAGTGCCATATTCAGCGTTGCGGGGATTCCGACACCGTACAGCCGTTTTGCCGTTTCACGATCCGGTCTCCAGCTTTTTAACTGTACTTTGACCGGAATTGGACTGGCGTAATAAAACGCCAGATACACCAGCAGAGTAATGACCTGTCCGATGCCTGTTGCAACCGCCGCACCTTCCATTCCCATTTCCGGAAACGGTCCCAGTCCGAAGATCAGGACGGGATCTAAAATAATATTTGTAATAAAACCTGCCATCATACTGATCATCGATACCTTCATCCTGCCAACCGCCTGAAAAATCTTTTCATAGGCAATTCCCACTGTGATCACAACCGCAAAGGAAAATGCGATCCGCGAATAGGAAAGTCCGTAAGCGATCACCGCCTCATCCTCTGTAAAAAAACGCAAAAATGCCGGCATAAAGAGTAGACAGCCGATCACCAGCAGAATACCGTGTAAAGTATTGTACAAGATCGCATCTGATGCTGCCTGGTCTGCCTTATCCTGCTTTCCCGCACCCAGATAGAAAGCGATTGCTGCGCTCACACCGACAGAAAAGCCGACCGCGATCGCCGTGATCAGGTTCTGCACCGGATACACAAGGGAAAGTGCCGTCATTGCCTTATCGCTGATCTTTGCCACAAAATAGCTGTCTACAATATTATAAAGGGAATTGACCAGCATCGACGCTGCCATTGGAAGTGACATCGATATGACAAGCGGGATGATCGGTTTTTCTTTCATAAAAGTCTGGTTCATTTTGGTTCTCCTTCCTTATTACAAGGTTTCCTATTACACAACAAACGCCACATAACTGCCATTGGCAATTATGTGGCGAAAAATAGATACATATCCTAAAAAATCCACATGATTTTTATTATAGCTTATACAAACAGCTCTATCACAAATACGAGCAGGCAGCAAATAACAGATACCGGGAAAAGTCCTGCACCAAGCCATGCTGCGATCATGCCCGCGATCAGTGCTGCCAGACCGGAGATCGGACTCTGTGTCGCATGTACGATAGCCGGGAATGTCATGACTGCAAGTGTGACATACGGTACATAATATAAAAAGGACTGGATAAACCGGTTTTTGATCGGTTTGCGGATCAGCGTCAGAGGCAGGATACGGATCGTGTAAGATACCAGTGCCATGACAATAATATAGATCACATTACTTCTCACTTGTCTGTCCCTCCTCTTTTTGTGTATCCTTAACCGGGAATAAGATTGCTGCTACGCCTGCGATCAGTACTGTCAACAGGATCGTTCTGGTACCGTCCGACAACTTTGAAATAAGCGGCAGGTAACCACACACAAAGCTCAGCGCAAAACTGATCACAACCAGCACACCTACAACCTTATCTTTTTTAGCAGGCGGAATGATGATCGCAAGGAACATACCATACAGTGCCACACTCAGCGCACTGACAATACGAAGCGGCAATGCATTTCCCGCCATAATACCAAATGCTGTACCGAGTGCCCAGGCAGGTGCTGCCAGCAGGATCGCTCCATAGGTATAGAATGGATTCAGATATCCGGGTCTTGCGATCGTAATACCAAATAATTCATCCGTTACATCATAACCTACGATCAGTCTGTGATAAAATGGCATGCCCGGTGCACATCTCTGCGCCAGTGCACAGCTCATCAATAAATATCTTGCATTTGCGATCAGCGTGATGATCGCCACCTCCAGATAAGTCGCGTGGGCTGCGATCAATGTAAATGCTGCGTATTCTCCTGCGGATGCATTGTTAAACAGGCTGGCAAAAAAGCCCTGCAAAGGTGTCAGCCCGGCTTTTCTTGCTGCGATTCCAAGTGAAAAGGAGACCGCAAAATAGCCAAGGGCAATCGGAAATCCATCCCGCATGCCATCACAGAATACTTTTCTGTTAAATGCATAGACCGCTTTATCTACTACATTTTCTTTTGTTTTACTCATGACTTTTTCCTCAAAACTGATTTTCTTCCAACACCGGCAGACAATTTCCCGCTTTTCGATGTCATTCACCGGACAATGTCCGCATGGCTGTCCGGCTGCTGACTGGAATAAATCAGGTTCTATAATGTGGTCTGTATACAACTCTCCGTATACAGCCAAGGCATATTATAACGCACAAATCCGGAAGAAAAAAGAGGAAATCTGTCTAATTTTCTACTATTTTCTGCAATTTTTGATGTTTTAGCACAATTTTTCTCCTGCCATGTTACAATATGAAAAGCACAAAGAATGTGCTCTGGCACATTTCAGATAGCAGAACAAAATTATAATAAGGAAGTTACCCTATGCTGACAATTTACCCCGACTATTATACACAATTTACCTGCATCGCCGATTCCTGTCCGATCACCTGCTGTCAGGAGTGGAAGATCTATGTAGATGATACAACAAAGCATAACTGGAAAACACTCTCTGCGCCTGACTCTATGGATGCAGATCGCAGAAAGCTTTCTTCCTATATCACAAAAAAAGAAGGGGAAGATGTGATCCGGCTTCTGCCGGATCATCGTTGTCCTTTTCTAACCGATAATAAATTATGTTGTCTTGTACAAACCTACGGAGACAGCGTGTTGTCCAAAACCTGTACCTTATTTCCAAGGGAACTGCATACGTTCTCTACCCATAAAGAGGCTTCTCTTATGCCATGCTGCCCTGCAGTGATCGATCTGTGGCAGCAGGCTGATGCTATGGGATTTCCTTCTTATACCATGCTTTCCGAACAGATTCTGCCTCCATCTGCCGGTCAGATACAGGCAGCATTTTTGCTGCGGGATCATCTGATCCGGCTTTTTTCTGATGCCAGTCTGACACCGGAAGAAGCACTTCTGACTGCCTTCTATTTTCTGCAGGAGCTGCTGCGGGAAGAAAAATCCGGTAAAAAACTGACAACGGATTTGATTGCATCTTATTTCCAAAAAGAAAACCTGCAGCAACTGCTGCAGGCTATTCATGAAATGCCCTGTGTCATTTCCGATCTGTTATACGAATGTAATGAACTTCTGCAGGATCTTTCCGTCAATTACCTGCAGGAAGGGTTGTATACTGCTTACCTTTCTCCACTGATGGAACAGGCAGAAAATTTAACACTGTTATTTCATGAGCCGACCGATGCAGATGCCCGTATGGCATCCCTCTGGGAAGACTTCATGCACAGCTTTTCTGTCTATCATCCACTCCTGAGAAACTATCTGGCAAATGACATTTATGCGGATCTTCTCATTGACGAAGATCTTTCCCTGTCACACATGCTCATGCGCCTTGAATGGACGACGCTCCAGTATACCGCGATCCGTCACAGTCTGTTCTTACAATATCAGGCACAGGATGCGCCTGTCCTTTCTTATGAAACAGTAAGAGAATCTATTGTCATCCTGACCCGTATGACAGGCTATGAAGAAGAGGATATCATCAGCTATCTGGAAAGCAGCTTTGAAACACTCTTATGGGATTTTGGTTACCCCGCGCTTATTGTTGGTCAGTGATCCCTGACAGTTCAGGTGTCTCGGACAATTCAGGCACCTCAGGCAGTTCGCCCTGTGCCTCCGTATTGTCAGCGACACCTTCCGGATCGTATTCTCCGCCTTCCTCATCATCCCAGAGAGAATCGTATTCCTTCTGCTTTTCTTTCATGGCAGCCATCATCATCTGTGCCTGCTTCGCCTTGCCATACAGATCCGAATCATACTCCATCAGCTTCTTTTCATCCGCATATGGCACCTTATCTCCCGCACACATTCTGGCTACTGTTGTCATGATCTTAGCCATGGTCGCTGCCATACCTGTTTCGGGATCTGCCAGTGCCTTTGCATTTTCCGCATTTGCCGCCAGACACCACTGTTCTTTCAGACCGTCCAGCACTTCCTGATTCTTATTGAATTCTTCCTGTGTCTTTTCAATCGAAAGCTGCAGCGTTGCAGCCTCATCCGACCATGTCTGGTCATTAGTTGCCTCAAATTTGGCTTTCGCAGCATCTCTCTGCTTTACCAGACTGCGTGTCTGATCAACAAGCTGCTGCCTGTATCTCTGATAAATAGGCATTGCATCCTTAAGCTTCATCTTTTCAACCTCCCTGTTGCTATTGTGATCAAGTTATATACTTCCCTGTATTTTGGACTTTTGATACTTACATTATATACATCGACATATTGATCTACGGATTTAACCATTTGCCCCAATATCTATCCTTGTCCTTTTGTAGCTGCGATACAAATTACCCTTTTTATTTCATGTGGCAGATAGTATACTATATATAAGGATTTTATTAGCCAGTACTAACCTTATGGAAGAAAGGATTTCTCATTTATGGAAAAGTTATTTAAGCTCAAAGAAAACGGAACCGATGTCCGTACCGAGGTTCTTGCCGGTATTACAACCTTTATGACAATGGCATATATTCTGGCGATCAACCCAAGCATGCTCTCCGCAGCAGGCATGGACGCTACAGCCGTTCTGATCGCGACCTGCTTATCTGCCTTCTTTGGCACCATGTGCATGGCACTGTTTGCGAACTATCCGTTTGCGCTTGCTCCGGGCATGGGGCTGAATGCTTACTTTGCTTACACAGTCTGCCTTGGCATGGGCTATGACTGGCGCGTTGCACTTTCTGCTGTTGCGGTGGAAGGTATTATTTTTATTGTTTTATCACTCACCAATGTCCGCGAAGCTATTTTCAATGCGATTCCAAGCATGCTCAAGAAGGGCGTCAGCGCAGGTATCGGCCTATACATCGCTTTCATCGGTCTGCAGGGTGCTCATATCGTCGTCAACAGCGATTCGACTCTGATCACTTATGTCAGCTTCCGTTCCAAGTTCGGAACAGAAGGTATCTGTGCACTGCTTGCCCTGATCGGTCTTTTCCTGACCGCTATTTTATATGCCCGCAATGTAAAGGGATCTATCCTGATCGGTATTATCGCCACATGGGTTCTTGGTATGCTCTGTCAGGCAATCGGTATCTATCAGGTAACACCGGAGGAAGGCTTCTATTCCTTATATCCATCCCTTGCCATTACCGATTTCTCCAAGTTTTCCCTGACCTTCGGACAAGTATTTAAAGCTGATTTTTCAGGTGTCAGCATCAGTAATTTCATTGCCATTTTATTTGCTTTTCTTTTTGTTGATATGTTTGACACGATCGGTACTTTGGTCGGCGTTGCGACAAAGGCAGACATGCTTGACAAGGACGAAAAGCTGCCTCGCATCAAACAGGCTTTGTTTGCAGATGCGATCGCTACGTTAGTCGGTGCTATCTTTGGTACTTCCACAACAACCACCTATGTGGAAAGCTCCGCCGGTGTCGGTGCAGGCGCCAGAACCGGACTTGCCTCTGTTGTGACCGGACTGATGTTCCTGCTTGCCATCTTCTTTGCCCCGATCTTCACAGCCATTCCGGGATTTGCCACCGCTCCGGCTCTGATCTTCGTCGGTTTCCTGATGGTAACCGCAGTAACAGACATCAGCTTTGATGATCTGACCGAAGCAGTTCCCGCTTACCTCTGTCTGCTTGCCATGCCCTTGATGTACAGCATTTCAGAAGGTATTGCGATCGGCGTGATTTCCTATGTCATCATCAATCTGTTTACAAAAAAAGCAAAAAAGATCACACCGCTGATGTATGTGCTTGCTGTGTTGTTTGTCGCGAAATATATTTTCCTGTAAGGGAAAAAAGAGCAGTTCAATTTGATCTGCTCTTTTTTCTTTATTCACCTTGTACACTCACAAAATCCGAATTACTTCTCCCGCAATATATAAAACAGACCAGCTCCTGAAACAAAAGCAAGAACTACAGACAGTATACAGAACGGAATATAAAAGCCATGCCCCGTATAGTCCAGTAAAACAGATGCCGAATCCTGCGCAAACCGAAAGAGCAAGAGCATACTGACAATGACTATCGCCCCTGTCAGCCACTCAGACTGGAAAGCTCCGCCTTTGGACAGATTCTTTCTTTTTTCCAGGCAGGCGCCGATCCTGAAAAACAACAGACAGAAAAGCAACAGGATCAGCAGCACAGGCAGCATATGAAAAGCATCCGGCAGCTCTCTTGTATCCGGTGCATACATAACACCATTCAGCATCAGATTATACTTCTGTTTAAAATCTTCTATAGCAGCTGTTGCCTTTCCAAAGTCTGCATAATGAAACAGAAGCCACCCCAAACCACACAGAAACATACATGCGCCGGGAGAGTTGGATACCGCTCTCATGCATAACAAAATGCTGTAAAGCAAAAGAGCAAACACAAAAGGAGCAAACAGATAAGAAACGGGTACTTTAGAGAAATCTTTTACACCTGCAAGTACATTACTGTCTGTTATAATCATTCCACATTTATTCAGAAGTGTCTGATAAACAGTCAGAAGTCCTGCCAGATACACAATGGCACTGCCCACAAGAAGCACAGTTCCAAGCACAGCCTCATGCATAAATGCTCTTCTTCTGCTAATGGGTAAGGTTGCAGCAAATTCTACGCCATTTCGTTTTTCAAACAGCAGCCATTTGACAAATTGCATGACAAATAACAGAACAATAACTCTTTCTGCGGTTTCGCCCGGTCCGGCAATATATGATTCCTGAAACCAGTGCGCCATATCTACCAGCATCTCTTCTGTTCCCACCTTGTTCTCAATCAGCGCTGCCCTTGTATCTGCATCTATTGCATTTTTTATTTGCGAATCATAGCCAGCTAAAGGCTTCTGATAAAAAGACATGGTATCTGCAAGTGATCTGCTGTTAGCTGCAGTCGTTCTCAGCCCCAGCAGTATGAGCAGAGCCGATACAACGATCAGCAGAACGATCTCCCACCTGTCTCTGTATAATAGTTTCTTCATGCTAACCCCTCCTCTTTCTTCTGTTTCTGCAGTAATTCTACATTTTCATCCCATGTCAGAAATACTTCTTCAAAAGTGATCTTCTGTCTTGCCAACGCCTCCACACCAAGCTTTACAAGCTTCTCTTCATTTTCTGCCGCATTTCCCATTGTCTGGAACGTAACAACTCTGCCCATCTGTTGTATATCGAAAAGCGGAATCTCTTTTTTCAGCTTTTCCATATCCTCTCCTGCAAGCTCTCCCTGCCATTTCTGGACACCTTCGATCACATCATCCATATCACTGTGTATCTGTATTCTGCCCCGCTTCATAAAGGATACTTCATCACAGAGCATCTCCATTCCATTCAGATCATGGGAGGACAGCACCACACCAAGCTCTCTCTTTTCCGTTTCTTCGATCAGGATATCTTTCAGATATTTGCGGCTTCCGGCATCCAGTCCGTCTGTCGGCTCATCCATCAAAATATAATCCGGTCTCCTCGCAATCGCCAGCATAAATGAAAACCGCATTTTCTGTCCTTTTGACATCGCCCCGATCCCCTTTTTCAGATCTATATCGAATTTCTGGTTCAGCTTCATAAACTGATCCATCTGAAAATCCGGATAACACTTCTGATAAAACCTAAGCAGTCCCTTTGCAGTATATATAGAAAAGAACTCCTGCGAATCAGAGATAAAAGCAACACGCTCCAGCATTTTTTCATTATCATATACAGGTTTTCCATCATATGTAATACTGCCGCCTTCCGGTCTGTAAATACCTGCCATGCATTTCAAAAGTGTCGTCTTTCCCGCTCCGTTTTCTCCGACCAGACCGTGTATCCTGCCTCTCTCTCCCAGAAATGTGGCATCGGCTACAGCGGTTTTCTTTCCGTATTTTTTTGTTACATTTCTTGCTTCTAACATCTGTATCCTCCCCTGTCATACTTAAAATCATCATTTTTACCTTCTCTGTTAAACTGATCCGGTACTAAATCTCTTCAAATGTCTCAGCCATAAGCTCCATGGCCTGCTCCTTTGTATAGCCCATCATTTTCAGCTCCAGTGCTATACTTCTGAGTGACTGATGAAGCGCAGAAAGCTTCCTGTCATCTGCCTGAAGCTCCACCTTCCGGGCTATAAAGGTACCCTTTGCCCGGATTGTTTCGATCACGCCCTGTCTTTCCAGTTCCTGGTAAGCCTTTGCTACCGTAGACGGCGTAATGCCAAGCTGGGATGCCAGCTTTCTCACCGAGGGGATCGCATCTTCCGGCATCAGACTTCCCCGTGCCACCAGAAGCTTAAACTGCTCGATAATCTGTTCATAGAGAGGTTTACTGCTTCTCTCATCCAGTTGAATCATAGATTCTCCTTTCCTTTATATTGTCCCTGTATCAACTGTACTTCTTCATGCAATACAGTTTAGCATATCCTGTTATTTTGTCAAGTAGCAGTTCAAACTATTCCCTTAAAACATCTTTTCCTTACTACCTGCTTTTTTCTTTGATCTCTGCTATACTATAGCTACCTGCCCCGTAAGTGCTTATAGAGTCCGTGGGTGGTACAGGCCTTACACAGACTTTTGTACCGCATTATAAAATACTTCTATCACAAGAAAACAGGAGGAGCGACATATGAAAGTTCTCATCGCCATAGATTCCTTCAAGGGAAGTCTTTCTTCCATGGAGGCTGCTGCTGCAATAAAAGAAGGCATTCTTCTTGCCTCAGAAAATATCGATGTGAATATCCGTCCTTTAGCTGACGGCGGAGAAGGAACTGCCACTGCCCTGACTATGGGAATGCAGGGAAAAACAGAAGCCGTCACGGTCACAGGCCCTCTTGGCGATCCGGTAAGTGCCTCTTATGGCATTCTGCATAAAAAAACCGCCATTATAGAAATGGCTTCTGCCGCAGGCATTACATTAGTTCCATATAAAAAGAGAAACCCTCTCCATACAACAACCTTCGGCGTTGGTGAAATGATCGCAGACGCCCTGCAGAAGGGATGCCGGCATTTCATTATCGGAATAGGCGGAAGTGCCACAAATGACTGCGGTGTCGGAATGCTGCAGGCACTTGGCTTCCGTTTTCTGGACCAGTCCGGAAACACTGTCTCTTACGGCGCAGATGGTGTCAGAAACATAGTCAGCATAGATGCCTCTCTTGCAAATCCCCTTCTTGCAGACTGTGATTTCCGGATCGCATGTGATGTCACAAATCCCCTCTGTGGCGGAAATGGCTGCAGCTACATCTACGGTCCGCAAAAGGGTGCAGATCCTGCTATGATCTCTCAGATGGATGCATGGTTATCTGCTTTTGCCGATCTGACACAGAAAATCCATAACAAAAAAGCTGATAAAAACATGCCCGGTGCGGGCGCAGCAGGCGGTCTTGGTTTTGCATTTTCTGCCTATCTGGGCGGCAGACTGCAATCCGGTATTTCTATTGTCTTAGAAGAAACTCATATGGAGGCTGCCATACAGGATGCTGACCTTATCATCACCGGTGAAGGCCGCCTGGATAGTCAGACAGTTATGGGAAAGGCACCTGTCGGTATCGCCTCCCTTGCAAAAAAATACAATAAAAAAGTGATTGCCTTTTGTGGCTGTGCCGCTGATGATGCCATGCTTTGCAACACATATGGCATTGATGCGTATTTTCCTATTCTGCAAAAGCCTGTCAGCTTAGAAGAAGCAATGGATCCGGCTGTGGCCGGACAAAATCTAAAAAAAACAGCAGAGCAGGTCTTCCGTCTTCTGACCTGCTCTGCCTGACAGCTTTCCATAATTGAAAGCTGTATTTTTATTCAATCTCCAGCGTCCCGGCTGCACTGACTATAAATCCTACGTCAGCCGTGGACGCCCCTTTTTCAATCTCACTATTGTAATCCAGAGAATGGATCGTAAGTGTGCTTCCATCAGCCTGATATTCTCCATTCCAGCCATCAGACAGTGTTATCGTATCCGAAAACTGCAGGGAGATCTCCCATGATGATACATCTGCCTCCCCATTATTCGTTATTGTCAGTTGATACTGATAAAAGGTTCTGCCTTCGGATTCCCAGCTGCCTGTCAGTTTTGCATCCACCGACAGATTACCACTGTTTAACCTTTTTTCTGATACATCTGTACCAGTCTTTCCTTCTGTCTCATCTGCTTCTGTTCTCTCAGATACACCGGATCCCTTATTTTGATTTTGTGTTTTATCCTTGCTGTCTACGACGGTCTGCGTACTTCCATCCTCTGTCTTTAGAGCCTTTATATGGACTCCCTATGTT
>HF995249.1:83334-95108 GCA_000432915.1 Firmicutes bacterium CAG:194 | reverse complement strand
GCTCTTTCAAAAATTCCATTCTAATAAATTGCACGACAACTTAGAGTAAAAATGAATACCCATTAGCCAGAAATGAATAGAAAATGAATAAAAGAATGGTGTTTCGTATAATTATGAGTTAGTATGCATCAGACACACTTTTGTAAAAAGGGAGTTATTTTATTTATCTTGCGGCTATCACCAGCAGCACAGCTCCGATCATAATACCAAAGTCAGACACATTAAAGATGACATTTCTCAGCCTCTTATTTTTCACCCGAAAGCCAAAATAATCAACCACATAGCCTCTTGTCAGGCGATCACACATATTGCTGAAGGCGCCTCCCAAAAGCAGGGACAGTGCCCATTTCAGGAGCCGTTTTCCGTGTCTGCCGAGTGTCACAATAAATAGAAGCAGGCATAAAAGTGTGATCACCGCCGCTGTCAGTTTCACCAGCTCCTTTTTCTTCTCTCCCAGATTTAAAAAAGCGCCGAAATTATGATATTTCGTCAAAAAGAGTTTTCCGCCCAGAATTGGGATCCGTTCCTTTTGATCGATCAGATTTTCAACGAGATATTTGATAATGCCATCCCCGATAAAGAGGGTAAGTAGTATAATTATGTAAACCAAACTTTTCTCTCCTTTTCCCTGCTTTTGCAGAATCTGTTTCCTGACTTTTAACACGCTTATATCTATCTGGTATCCTATCACAGTTCTCCCATAAATAAAATACTCTTCTTCACGGAACCGCCAGAAAAATCATGTCAGATCCTATTCCACAAGTGCATCAAAAATACCGGCAATATCCATCCTCCCATATCCCCACTGACGATTTGGATATTCCAGCGTTTTTTCACGTTCAGCGCCGCGGATAAAGTAATTCCGAATACCTTTACTGTTGATGACTGGATCCTTTCTCTCCACGATCGCCCATTGCATAAACTGTGCCGCCGCACCTGTCATAAGCCCGGTCGCAATGCTGCTGCCCGACGAAAGCCCCAGTGCAGTCTGCACACGGATCCCCGCTACGGAAAGATCCGGTTTGATCAAGCCCTGTCTCTGAAAGCCGCGCCCGCTGTCAATCGAAAAGCTGTTATTGGAAGAATCATAATAGGTCAGGCTTATCGCATTTTCACAGTAGGACGGTTCTGTCATTGTGGTATAGGGATCCGGTCTCAGAAAATAGACCGGTTCATTCAGAAATGCTGTAACTGGAAGCCAGCTGTGAAAACGCGCAGTTCCTGCACTTCCCTGTGCATATACACGTATTGTCCAGATGCCAGCAAGCGGATTTTCAAAACGCAGATAGATAAGCTCCTCTCCGCTGTTCAGTTCTATCGGAATATAATCCACACTGACTTTTGAATTACTATATACAAAATCAAACTGCAGCGTCTGCCCGAAGCGAGCCGGTATCCGGCTGATCGTTTCCCCATCCGGCGATCGGAGCATGATCGTATAAACATTGGGAATTTCACCCCACAGCTCCATGGTAAATCCGCTGCTGCCTTCTGCGACACGTACTTCCACATCCTCATAGGGATTTTCAGCCTGCAGCATGATACCGCCTGCGTAGTGATGCGCCGCATTTCCTTCATTTCCGCCACCTATGACAATACAGTGATGCCTCTCCTGCGTCAGCGTATTCA
The DNA here is from genome assembly GCA_000432915.1 of Firmicutes bacterium CAG:194. Classification (GTDB taxonomy): domain Bacteria; phylum Bacillota; class Clostridia; order Lachnospirales; family Lachnospiraceae; genus CAG-194. The sequence goes on along the minus strand of HF995249.1, from coordinate 93,479 downwards.
GATATATGTTTAAGAAAGAATTACCGGTGTGATCTCCCATGTTGGTTCCCATTGTGATCCCGATGACAACCGGTTTGTTTTCCTGCTGGCTGATATCATGAATATACTTCAGTGCCGCCACGATATCCGACTCGTCATAAGCATCTGCCGCTTCCGGTATTCTGTAATAAGTGCGCAGATATGACTTTGCCTGCCTGCATTTTACCATGATCAGTTCTGCCGAGGGCGCTACTTTAGATGCCACGGAAGCAACCTTTGTACCATGTCCGTTTTCATCCGTCAATAAGAGAGGTACACTCTGGGCATTTTCGCGCTGACGCAGATTTTCATTGATCTCTTCTTTTGAAAAAACAGTTCCGTAGGGAAGCCCTATAGGCGTCTGTCCGCTCTGCTGTGTCTGATCCCAGACAGAATGCAGCTTTGTCGTTCCATCTTCCTTTAAAAAGTCAGGGAACGTATATCTGATCCCTGTATCAATCAGCCCGATCAGTATTCCATTTCCGGTCAGACTGAGTGGTGGCTGCTGCACACGCAGGATACCACTGTCCTCATATGCACCTGCAATCCGCTGCCCCTCCTGCTGCAGCCTGTATTCCCCATATACCGTATTTTCGCTCTGTTTTATGGTCGAAAAAAGCCCGGAAGTTTCCTCCCGGGCAGCAAGTCCGTAACATTTCGGAATAAAGGCATAGCGGTATTCTGAAGCACTGAGTGGCGGAAGATTCGTCCTGCTTACATACAAAATACCGAAATTCTCCTCGATCGGTACAAAGCAGTAGTCCACTCCATTCTGTTTTAACAGATCAAAATCTGCTATATAATCCACAAGCAGATTCAGATAATCCTCTGATACGATTTTTTCCCTGCAATCCATAGATGCCTCTCATGGCTTTTTTCTATTCTATGCCGGGAAGTGTCTCCGTACTACGAATTTCAATCTTCGGGCCGCCACAGCCCTCGATATATTCCTTCGTGATCGTCACGCGTCCTATATTTTCGTCTTTCGGGATCTCATACATAATATCAAGCATGAATTCCTCAATGATGGCACGCAGTGCCCTGGCTCCTGTATCCTTTTCCATTGCCTTTTCCGCGATCGCTTCGAGTGCACCGTCATCAAATTCAAGATCTACCTCGTCCAGGGCAAGCAGCTTCTGATACTGCTTCAGGATCGCATTTTTCGGCTCTTTTAAGATCTTGATATACATATCCTTGTCGAGCGCATCCAATGTATAAATGATCGGCAGTCTGCCAAGAAATTCCGGAATCATACCGAACTTCTTCAGATCCTCGATCGTTACCTTTTTGATCAGATCCTTGTCGTTATTAAATTTATCTTTCAGATCAGCTTCATAGCCGATGGACGTTTTTTTCATCAGACGCTGTTTGATGATATCATCCAGATCCGGGAATGCACCACCACAGATAAACAGAATATTTCTTGTATTGACCGTTGTAAGCGGTACCATGGCATTTTTACTGTTTGCACCGACCGGCACTTCTACTTCTGCACCTTCTAGCAGCTTCAGCATACCCTGCTGTACGGATTCGCCGGATACATCACGGCTCGTTGTTTCCTTCTTCTTCGCGATCTTATCGATCTCATCAATAAAGATGATACCCATTTCCGCACGCTCCACATCATTATCTGCGGCAGCAAGCAGCTTGGAAACAACGCTCTCGATATCATCACCGATATAGCCCGCCTCTGTCAGGGAAGTGGCATCTGTGATCGCAAGCGGTACATCCAAAAGACGTGCAAGCGTTTTGACCAGATAGGTCTTACCACAGCCTGTCGGTCCGATCATCAGCATATTGGACTTTTCGATCTCGATATCATCCATTGTATTGGTTGCCACACGTTTGTAGTGATTGTAAACCGCAACAGAAATAACCTTTTTGGCATAATCCTGTCCAACCACGAAATCATCCAGCTGTGCCTTGATCTTGTGTGGCGGTGGAATATTTTTGATATCCAACACAGGTTCATTTTCTGCCTTCTTTTTTTTCTTCTTCAGCTTCTGCTTGTTCGGAATACCACCATCTCCCTGCAGATCTGCCAGATTGACGAAACTGATGTTTGGGAACTTTTTAGACAGATCAGAAAGGTCTGACTGGTTCATGGACTGCGCCAGCATGGATGGATCCAGCATCCCCTGGTAATCAAACTGACTGACTGCATCCATTGTCTTATGCATACAGTCATTGCAGACACAGATATTATTCGGCAGCTTAAACTGCTTGCCTGTTATGCTTTCCGGTCTGCGGCAGACAAAACAGACATCCTCGTACGGGCTGTCATCCTCGTCTTCGTCCGCCTCCTCTTCCGTATCCTCTACGGTTCCTTCACAGGCTTCCCTGTTCTCATCAGCTACATTTTCAGGTTCGTCGCCATTTTGTACATCCTCACCGGGCTTCACTTCCCTGAAATCATTCGCTTCTGTTATTTTGCCTTCTTTTCCATCACAGGCAGGCGGATCCTGCTTTATCTTTTCATCAGTAACGGAAATCTCTTCTGAATCATCAAAATCCTCATCCGCCGTATCTGTCACGTCAAAATCTTCGGAGAATTCATCTTCTTCTGCTTCCGTTGTATTCCGGTATACCGCTTTTTTTCTGTCTTCTCCCTGGAAATCTTCATCAAAATCATCTTCTGAAATAATTTCCTTTTCTATCTTTTCTTTTTCGTCTTCTTCGTCAAAGAAAACATCTTCATCATAATCAGACATTGTTTCTCTCCTTTATCATTTACTGATTTCCATCAAGCGTAACCTCTAAAATACGCTCCTGATAACCGCCGTCCACAGACATCATCACACCGATCTGTACGGATGTCCCCGCTTCCATGCTGTCAAGCAGCGCGGAAAGTCCCTCCATTGTTTCTACGGTTTCTCCGTCACAGCTTATGATGATATCCCCCTTCTTCAGTCCTGCCTTCTGTGCTGCGGTTCCTTCATATACTCTTGAAATATAAACGCCAACCGGGATTCCGTACATTTCCTGTACCTGGCTGTCTACATTCAGCCCGGAAATGCCCAGATAGCCCCGTTTATTCTGCTCTACCGGTGTTCTTGTCTGTTTATTCATCAGTTCGGCAATGATCGGCTTTGCCGTAGAGATCGGAATGGCATATCCCATGCCTTCCACCTTTGTTCCGGCGATCTTATTGGAATTGATCCCGATTACCTCACCGCTGACATTTAAAAGCGCACCGCCTGAATTACCCGGATTGATCGCTGCATCTGTCTGGATCAGTGCCTGCGTATTTCCATCTTCATCTACAGAATAATCTCTGTTCAAAGCACTGATCACACCCGTGGTCACGCTTTGCCCGTAACCGAGTGCATTCCCGATCGCGATCGCAGGCTCTCCGACCTTTAAGTTATCGGAATCTCCCAGTGTTGCAATCCTGATCGCACTCTTCGTTGCTGCGGACAGATCCGAAAGCTTTATGGCGATCACTGCCAGATCCGCATCTGCGTCTGTTCCCTTTACCACTGCATCATAGATGCTCTCATCAATAAATTGTACAGAAAGCGAAGTAGAATCCGCTACGACATGATTATTCGTCACAAGCAGAAGCTCATCCTCGTTTTCTCCAACGATAAAACCGGATCCGCTTCCTGTTTCTTCCTGCCTGATCGCATAGCCCCAAAAATTTTCTGTCACGGAATACGTTCCGAAAATAGAGACAACCGACGGCATTACGGTATCAACAACATCAGTCACATCCGTCACAACAGCCTTTGTCATGCCTTCTGACTGTGCCACAGCAATGTCAGATTCCTCTTGCAGATCTGACATTGGCACATCCGTTGCCTGATCTGTTTCTACCGTATTTGCTGCGGCAGAAGCGTCCGGTTTGGCAGCTGCAAAATCACCGGGCTGTTCTGTTGCAGCCGCTTTTCCCTGTATATCTGCTGCCACTACTCCTGAAATCTGCGGCATAAACTGTCCCACTCCCCAGATCATAAGTCCTGCGCAGAGTCCAAACAAAAGTCCGCTTCCAACCGTTGCCCAGAAACGACCCTTCTTTTTCTTTTTTGGTTTATCGGATAAATCAGGCTGATAGATATCATCCTGTCTTACGTTCCATTCATCTTGTCCATACATAACACATTACCTCACTTTACGGGATAGATTTCTTCCAGTGTGTATAGTGTATCTCTGAAATGTGTTTATTTTGTGGAAACAGGCTTCTAATACAGATTTTTCCAGTAATTTCGGTCAGCAGTAAAGTGCAGGATCCACTTTTCTGGCAGCTTTCTGTAATGCCTGCCCAGAAGATAGCCCAGATATTTACAACCGCTGATATAGATCAGCTTAAAGATCTGCAAGCCTTGTTTCTGCCCAATCAGATAACGGGCTGTTTTCTTTACCATTGAAATGCCTTCTCCCTCTGCGGGAACAGAGGCAAATACCTCGGGGTGATCCGCCTGTGATACACCCATATCGAAATTCCGGTGGAACTGCTGCACGCCTGTATAATTGTGTGAATGGTATACGCAGGCATCTGCCGCATAAGCAATGCTGTAGCCTGCCATGATCGCCTTGTGCGCATAGATCATATCCTCATTGAATATCGCATGATCCGGATAACCCCCAAGCCTGTCAAAGATATCTCTCTTATAGGCCGCACAGACATCCGAGCAGAAGAAGGTCTTGATCCCCAGCTTTTCGATATCCTCTTTTGATTTCATACAGGATGTATCCGGATAATTGTAATTTCTGGTAAACTGCTCTATCATACCGGCATCCGGATTGGCAAGCTGTCTGGCATAGCTGACTGCCACATTATCAGGAACAAGTGCTTTGACCAGATTTTCGATCAGATGCTCATCTTTCGGATACGCATCCATTGTCATCATCACAAAGATGTCTGCATCGGAATGCGCAACCGCGTGCGACCTGGTTGCCGCATGGTCAAATTCCCGTCTGGAAATATGTGTCACACATAAATTACGATATTCTTCCTCATATCGTCTGCCATATATGATCTTTTCGAAGTACTTTTCTTCCGTATTGATGATCCGGATATGTGAAATTGGAAACGTCTGTTTATCCAAAAGTGCGATCAGCTCAAAAAAACGCTGATCCGGCTTATAAGTCGGTATAATTACGTCTACCGTCATATTTCTTTCCTTCTTTACGATAATTTTAAAAAAAGGAGCTTTTTGCAAAGCTCCTTTTTTATTTACTTACTTTCCTGTATCACTGTGTACTTTTGCTGCGATCGACTGTACCTCGCTCGACGGCTGGTAATCGCCGACATCTCCAAATAAGAACTGGTGCAGACTTAGAACATCAGCTGTCAGATCTGTACTCATAACACAGCTTGCGCCATGTACATCTCCCGTTGCACGGTACTGCTCTGCCGGGAAACCGTCGGTCTCGCCGATCGAATAGCTTGCCACATCTGTCAGAAGCTCTGTGATTTCTGTAAATGTCATGGAAGTGGAAATTTCCTCAAAAATCGTATTTGCTGCCTTATTCAGCGTCGCAATATTTGCCTTTTTGGCTTTGTCCAAAATTGCCTGAATAACTTCTCTCTGACGCTCTGTACGCTTGAAGTCATCACCAGCGGTATAACGAATACGGCAGTAGGAAACAGCCTGAATACCGTCCAGTGTCTGCAAGCCTGTGGAAGTAACTTTGTTATACGATTTTCCAAGTGACTTGGAAGTTTCCACCTGATAGTTATTCAGATGGTTGATCTCACTTTCATCGACGTCGATCTCAACTCCGCCTAACGCATCGATCGTATCTGCAACACCTGCCCAGCCGACTGTCACATAATCCGTAATATTCAGATCAAGATTCATGTTCAGCATATTGATTGCCTGCAGAGGACCACCCTTTGCATAAGCGGAATTTGCTTTGTTATAGCTGTCATTACCGATATTCAGATACGTATCACGGTAGACGGAAACAAGCTTGACTTCCTTTGTTGTCTCATTAATGGAAGCAACAATGATCGTATCGGTTCTGTTGCCCTTGCCGAGTGACTTATCACGGGCATCCACACCAAACAGTGCTACATTACGATAACCGCTCATATGACCGCCCAGTCCTTCATTGGTGGCTATGTCACTGGCATTGATGTCATTTTCTCCGTCAATACCGTCATTGATCACGATATCTTCGTCCTTGATATCCTCATGATGGATCTTTCCATACAATACAACGATATATAATGCGATCAACATCAAAAGCAGTACAAAAACTTCAACAGCGATCAGGATGATCCTGTTGCGCTTTTTTTTCGCACGCTCCTCCTTTGTCATTCTCTTCTTTCCTGTCTTCTTTTTCGGATCTGTACTTCCCATTTCATTACTCCTTACTGTCACTTGTATTAGTATGCGTTTTTATTGACAAAACCTTTGAAAATGGTAAGGAATAAAATCTTGATATCCAGTCCCATTGTCCAGTTCTCAATATAGTATAAATCACAGTCAATACGTTTGCGGATCGAGGTATCTCCCCTGTATCCGTTTACCTGCGCCCAGCCTGTCATGCCCGGTCTTACTTGATGCTTGATCATATAACGCGGTATCTCTTCTTTAAATTTTTCCACAAAAAACGGTCTTTCCGGTCTTGGTCCTACCAGACTCATATCACCAAGCAGCACATTGAAGAGCTGTGGCAGTTCATCTATGCTTGTCCTGCGGAGCACCCTTCCGACCTTCGTCACACGCGGATCGTCTCTGGTTGTCCACTCTTTCTTTTCCTCACTCGGCTTTTGCAGCTCCATCGTACGGAATTTGTACATCTGGAACGGCTTATTATGCAGTCCCACACGCTCCTGCTTAAAGATCACAGGACCTTCGCTCGTGCACTTGATAAGAAGCGCGGTAACAAGCAGTACCGGTGAAAAGATCACCAGTGCAATGGCACCGAATACAATATCAAAAGCCCTCTTTGCCACCATGTTTAACGTATTTGTCAATGGCACATGCCTGATATTGATCACAGGCAGTCCGTTCAGATCTTCCGTATACGGCTTACTCGGAATAACGCTGTTATAATCCGGAATGAACTTTGTATGCACACCGGACTTTTCGCACAGATTAACAATTTCTTCCAATCGTCCGTAATTTTCCAATGCCAGCGTAACGGCAATTTCATCCAGCTTGTTCTCCGGCAGAATATAAAACAGATTATCAATCTGCCCGATCACCTTGATGCCTCTGTATTCCGTACCACGCGGGATTTTGTCATCCAGAATACCTCTGACAACATAGCCCCACTGCGGATTCTGTTTGATCCTGTCAATATAAAGCTCTGCCGCTCTTGAATAACCGACCAGCAGGATGTACTTCACATTATATCCCTTTTTACGCAGAATACGGAGCCATTTGTGGATCATGACACGAATCAGTGAATCCAGAGATATATTCAACACGTAGAAATAAAATAACATACTACGGGAGAAATCCGGCTGATTGATAATATACAATCCTGCGATCAGGAACAGAAGCCCCACCGTATTGGCTCGCATGACATTGTAAATGCCACGGCGCATGCTTGTCGCGCGCTTTGCGGTATAAAGCGATGTAATATAATATAAAAAGATATAAACCGGAACGATCAATATAAGTGCGCTGAAATATGTCTCCGGCGGCAACGCTTCATTCCCGGAATACAAAACCGGCAGATGACTGCGGAATTTCAAAAACCATGCCAGAGCATATGCAATTACGATAATGATTGCGTCCAGCACGACATGCATCCGGTTAAACATTTTCTGATTATCCTTTATCATGGTTCTACCACCCAATCCATATACAATACGATATTTTACAATATTTACAACAAAAGGGCAACATTTTTATTCTTAAGAATCAATGAATCAACCGTCTGACAACGCCCGCATACAGCATTCCCTGTATTTTGCAGTACTGCCACAATCTACGCGCGGAAAACGGAATCTTATGCTTTCTGCCCTCTTTGGAGCAGGACAGCCGGATGCCCTTCCACAGTCCCCGCAGATAAAGAAGCCCAAATCCCTTTTTTATAAAGAAAAGAGTCTTGACCAGAAATCCCAAAAGCAAAAACGGCAGATTTAAAATCAGCTGCAAAAGCGGCATATTTTTATAGATCAGATAAATACTGTTGCGAGAGGAGAGATCCACCTTGAACGCGTTGTATCTCGATCCGCTTGCGCCGCTTCCCGCATGGTAAACGATCGCATCCGGGCAATAGCCGTTCTGATACCCAAATATCCTTGCACGATAACCGATATCGATATCCTCCAGATACGCAAAATGGTTTTCATCAAAATAGCCGATCTTTGCAAACACATCCCGCCGGTAGATCGCTGCACCGCCGCAGGCGGCAAAAATCTTTGACGGCTCTGTATACCGCCCGCTGTCCATGCCTTTTCCTCTGGCAAATGCCCAGCCGAGTGCACAATAGAAATCACCTGCATCATCAATGATCTCCGGCTCTTTCATGGAAAGCATCTTGGCACTGATGCTGAAATAACCCGGTCGCGCGTCCATGCTTTTTTCCATATTTGCCACAAAACGGTCATCCACCACGGTATCATTGTTGAGCAGGAGCACATAAGGCGTTCTGCTGGCTCTGATCCCCTGATTGACTGCCTTGCAGAACCCAAGATTCTCTTCATTGACGATCAGCTCCACCCACGGGAATTTCTCCGCCACAAGTTCTCTGCTCCCGTCCGAAGATCCATTATCCACGACAATCGTTGCAAACTCCGTCTCCTTGCAGCGAGAAAGAAAGGTCAGACAATCTTCCATATACTTTATACCGTTGTAATTTGGAATCACTACCGTTGTTTTGATCATATTATTGTTTACTCCCCGGCAGATATACGATCCTGCCCTGTTTCTGCTCCGCATCTTTGCGATATATGGTCTGCTGCAGCGGAGGATCCGTCACATCCACAGTCATGGATGCACGGTGCAGATAGCCGCTGTAACGCTTTTTCAACCCCGCAAATACATGTTCTCCGTACTTTGCACCGGGCAATGTGCCACTTTCCGCCACCCTGCCTCTTCTACACTCATTTGAGCAGACTGCCACAACATCCGGGCGCTGCACAAAAATATCCTTCCAGTCGATCCTGTAAAAGCCCAGATGATTTGTATGACAGATCTCCGCCTGCCATCCGTTCTGCCTTGCAAAGTCCTCCAGTGCACGCTTTCCCGCCTCATAAGCATAGAGCTTACTCTGCGGATTGTCTGCGGTAGAACCGAGATGCGCCCGCCAGTGATAACAGATCTGCGGAATATGTGCGATTTTACGATCCATATACACCTGCGGATAAAGAAGACGTCCTTCTGTATCCTTTGGTCCTTCCTTTCCGATCTCATATACAGCGCGGAGAAACAGATCATAATCCTGTGCACCGTCATAGTTGCTGCGAAACTGCAGCTTTTTCATAAGATCTGCACGGATCGCAGAAAAATGACAGATGTAATTATTGGAAAGCAGATAGTCCAGATTAAAATCCGGCTTCCAGTTCGGCTCAAACACGGTCGTTCCGGTCTGGTCGATCTTATCCTCATCGGTATATAAAAACAGATAGTCCTGCTTCTCAAGCCGCTGCATCATATAGGCAAGTGCATCCTTGCACAAAAGATCATCATGATCCAGAAGCCCGATATACTCTCCTGTTGCATGGGCAAGTGCTTCATTTGTATTATGGGATATTCCGGCATTTTCCTGCAGTCTGAAATAAGTCAGCCTGTCATCCCGGTACGTCTTTGCCACACGCTCCACCCGGTCTGATGCGGAAGCATCCGCCAGCACAAGCTGCAGCTTTTTGTAGCTCTGTCCCAGAACAGAGTCGATCATTTCGCGCAGATATGTTTCATCGGTCTCATACGCCGGTACTAAAATACTGAACGTATACGCTTTTTCCCATGTTCTGTTTTCTGCTCCCGAAAGTGCATCCATTTCCCAACGTTCCTTCGTTGTCACCTGCCGCATATAAGAAGCTGCCTGTCTGCCTGCCTGATCCATTCCTTTTTTATCTATTCTTTCAAGTACAGCCGTTATTGTATTTGCAATGCCATTTCGTTTCAGATAAGAAACGGTTCTTCGAATCTTACTCATAAGCCGCCTCCTGTCTTACTCCCTTTCGCCTTCTTTTGGGTCAGCAGGAAGGCGGGATAAAA
>HF995249.1:34119-83322 GCA_000432915.1 Firmicutes bacterium CAG:194 | reverse complement strand
TGGGGCAGCAGGAAGGCGGAATAAAATAACACTACATATCCTATCAGATAAACAGAATAATAGTACATAAACAGTCTGGACGGTGCTGTCAGAAATACAAGCGGCACTTTCACAAGTGCGGTCAAAAGCAGAAACAGCGGAAGCCATTTCTTACGGATCAATAAAATAACAGATGCTACAAGTAGTATCAGAACTGCCGGCAATGCAGAATATACCAGATCCGTCACTGCCAACTTCTTTGTATAGTCTTTTTGTGTCCTTAATTCCAGTCCTTTAATAACAGTCGTTCTTGTTTTGTCAGAGATCGGGCTGCTCAGCGGATACTGCCGGAACGTGATATAATTCGGTACAGACTCTGTAAAGAGTTCCGTCGTATTTTCCAGAAGTCCTGTAGATGACACAAATGTCTCAAACCGTTCTTTCAGAAAAACAGCCGGATAACGCAGGATCAGTTTATAATATGCCTGCTTAAAAGAAGCGAACTCTTTGTCGGTATAGGATCTCTGGAAATCCGGGCGGCTCCAGAACAGATTGATCCCTGTCTTTCCTTCTCTTGCGCCTTCCAGTGTCACCTCCACACTGACAACCTTGTCAATTTCAGCAAGCAGTTGTCTGTCGACTGCAGTGTCTGTTTCATGCGCTGCCTCAACCAGTGGTACAAGCGGTAGTACAACGCTTGTCAGTTCATATTGGCTGCCACTTGTTATTTTTTCACCCAGTTTTTGCGGCACAAATAAAATAACAGTGCACATCAAGTATAGTAATATCTGTTTCCGGTATTTCCTTCCTCTGCCCATCCAAAGAAGCAGCAGCGGGAAACAAACCACATAATAAATCGCTTCTGTCCGCCACACAGTCACAACTGCAGCAAGCACCGGCAGATACCATGCAGGCATCGTATTCTTTTTCCAGTTAAAATACAGCTCTGCCAAAAGCCAGAGTTCCAAAAACGCATGCATACTGACACGCATCGGATACAGGTTCGAATCCAGTACCGGTAACAGTAAGAACGGAACAAGCATCAATAAATAACAGAGGCTTTTTTCCTTTTTTCCTATCTGCTCCGACTCTGCAGACAGGCAGAGTGTCACCAGTCTTGCAATGATCAGGGAGATACAGATGATCTGCACCAGGATCACGCCCGCCGGAAACGGAAACAGCATCAGAGCATATATATAAAATACACTTGTTATATAATTCTGCCAAAAATGCGGAAAGAGCTGCACAGCACTCGTTAGGATCCCAAACTCATCCATACGCCAGATGCCCGGCCACGTCAGAAGCAAAAGAACAAGCATCAACAGGAAATACCCAAATGCCACTCTTTTGAATGTCTTATCAGCCTTTTTGCAAACATAAAAAATTCCCTGCCATACTGCGATCAGCAGGAAAAGGAACACAAGTTTCACGCCACAGGTTTCAATCGATTTTACGATATTTTTCGCAGAGCTGAAGTCAAACACCACATACCGGAAGATAAAGTGGTCTGTCCAAAAGCTCAGGAGAAAATGAACGCAGGAAATCACCAGTGCTGTTTTATAAAGTTGTAAGCCCTTCTTTTCCTGCTTCATGGTCTCTCCTTTCTCATTCTTCTATCTCTCAGCCTTTATAGTGTTCGAGGAAGTAATTCAGTTCCTCCGGCGTTCCGAGTACATGCACCTTCTCAAAATCCACGATGGAAATGCGGACATCACCGCCCTTGGAGATCAGGTAATTGTAAAGCGGTGCGACATATTTTTCACCCTTTTCCAGCTTTTCTTCGCTGGTATAGTATTCGTTATAAAGCTGTTCGTACAGTGCACAGGTCTTGAAATAATAAGCACCGAGTGTACAGTTGTCGGAAATACGTTCTTTTTCACGTACCTCTACGACTTTGCCGTTTGCATCCAGCTTTGCGAAGCTCCAGTGGTCGCCCGGTGCATGGAAACACGGAATGAAACCGTCTCCGGCGATCTGCTCCGTCTTCATTTCATAGGCTTCCACATACGTATCGATATTATAAATCATCAGGGCAGATTCCTTATCCCACACATCCTTCGCCAGCATGGCTGTGGTCGCCTGTCCGTCTGTCAGATAATCGATCCCGATCACCGTTACATTGGTGATACCGATCTTTTCACAGGAGCTGCGGATGAATTCCTCCGCATCGTCTTCTTTACGAACAACAAAGATATAGTCATTTTCCGGGTCTGCAAAGCCCTTCAGACTTTCCATTGACCAGTCAAATAAAGTTCTGCCATGCGCCTCGATCTGGTATTTGGGCACCTTGTAGCCCGCTTTGCGGAAACGGGAACCAAGTCCTGCCATTGTGATCACAACTGTCATTTTCATGTCATATCCTCCTACATTATCTCGCCGTCATGTGCCATCAGGGAAGCACCGTATACGTTCTGTGCTGCCAGAAGCTCTGCAAGCAGCTTGTTTTCCTGTGCTGTTTTGATCTCAATGATCAGATCCATGCCATCCTTACTGAGATTTCGTGATTTTACAGCCGGGCGTTTTGCATACTGCCCTACGATCTGCATGATCCCAGCTTCCGCCTGTGCATCTTTGGCATTGACAACAAGCAGTACACTTGCTTTTCCCACCGGTGTCAGTTCCAGCAAAAACAATCCGATCGTCAGGACAAGTGACATGATCATACCGATCTTATACATTTCTGCGCCACAGATAATACCGATACTGATCGACCAGAATAAAAAGATCAGATCCATCGGATCTTTGATCGCCGTCCGGAATCTGACAATAGAAAGTGCACCGACCATACCGAGGGAGATCACAAGGTTAGACTGCATTGCCAAAATGATACTCGATGTGATGACCGCGATCATAAACAGCGCAATATTAAATGTCTTGGAATAAAAGGTCTTCTTTGTTGCCACATAATATACAATAAAAATATACAATGCCAGCGCACACGTTACCGCCAGTGTGACAAGGATCCTTACGGTTGTGATATCGCTTCCGCCAAAGCCCTCCAGAAAAGATTTTTTAAAGATGTTCGAAAAAGTGTTCATTGCCTGCCCTCTTTCTGCAAAGATAATATTTGGAAAAGGTCTCCTGTCTGAGCTTTCCCAGATCCAGCTGCTGTTTCAAAACAGCCGGAAGGTACTCATCGTACTTTACCTCCAGTAAATGCTCTCCCGGTGGGAGCAGCGGTATTTTCTGCATTTCTTTCTCAAAAAAGTGGGGAAAATCCACGGAAGCTGCAATATTTCTATCAAATGTGATCCGTACATTTCCCCTTCTGTCCACATAAGGAATGCGATCATATGCCACGATCACCTTGGGCTGCATCCGTCTTGTGCGCATCAGGAGCAAAAACTGTGCAAGGAGCGGTGGATAGCTTTCCAGATCCTTCTGATCGATCGGTAGCAGCTGCCCCCGGATCAGCATATCCGCCTGCTGACGGGATAGCGGAGCCGCATATTTCCGCGTCATACCGTTTTCTTTGATTTTTTTCTCCAGCTTGATCGAAGCATCACCGGCATTGTAAATGCGGATCCTGTATTTTACACGCGGATCCACGCCGGCTTCATTGCTGTAAAAGCTGCTATTGTGATAATCATCAAAATAAATGCTGCGGATATGGTAATACCCCTGCTCTCCCACATGGGCGTCCTTCGCGATCAGTGGCTCGAGCCGCATCCCAAGCATCAGCAGATCTTTTTCATTCACACTGAACTTATATTCATGCCTGCTTTTTGCGATCGCCACGTTTTCACTCCTCTCCGCCTTATAAACCGTCTATCATACTGTCCATATATGCCATACGCTGCTTCGTAAATTCCGTCAGAAGCGACAGATCCGTAGAAGCATTGCCGCCCGGCCATCTTTCCATTTCCCGTGCCATGGCACCGGAACCGGTCAGCTCCTGCTGCAGGTGCTGTGCTTTTTCCAGCAGTGCCTCGGCCGTAAAGGCTTTTTCTTTCCAGTCTTCCCACTTTTCTTTTGCAAGTGCCCGTGCATGATCCGCATCCAGCGCGATCGCCCGGCAGCCCGGTTCAAACTGCACCTGCGTCCCGGTTTCCTCCAGCGTTTCTTCCGCATAATACTTGTTATCCGCATAAACCGCACCAAAGGAGATATTCAGATCCCACGGGATAAAATAACCTCTGTAATTTCCATTTTCGTTCCGTGCTGCATAGTACACATTTTTATTACTGTTATCGAATCCACCGATTGCCTGAAAAAACAGCCAGTTATCCACAAGATTGGATAGGTTGACAAGCTGTCCGATCTGCCGTGAAAAAGTTTTATCATCTGCCTCGATACAGGCAGCCAGACGGCGCAGCGGTTCCCACTCTTCCTCTGTCCCAAGAACCTGATTTCCCTTCAGGTAAAAACCACCCCTGTAATCGATCTGGTTTAAATCGGGTAATCCGCCCAGAAAATCACTTTCCTGCCAGGCAGCGGCATATTTTTTCTTGTAAAGCCGCTCAGGCAGTGTATCATTACCTGCATTTGCAGACAATCCAAGCTGCTTTCTGTCGATCGGATGCGTCAGCAGATACAAGCCGGTATAAGAATCATTGATCAGCACTTCCACATATTCGCCCTGCACGCCAAAATTTTTACCATAGGGATTGTCATAGGCGCCTGTTTCCTGCCACAGATCCATGCACAGCTTGTCACGCAGCCTTGTATTATCCGCATACAGGCTGTTTAAAATCCAGTCATCATCATTCCGGATGCCCAAAAGGTTACAGTTCTTTTTCTCAAAGCTGCCATCCTTTTTCTTCTTTTTCAGCATAAGGCGAAGACTTTTCTTCTCGTATGCCAGACTTGTATTGCCTCTGAGCCTGCTTGTCGTATAACAGGTCGTGACCCAGTCGGTCTTCGTATTACTGTCATATAAGGAAAAAGCATACAACATTTCTCCCGCTTCCGTCATTTCCTCCGTGGACGTAAATGTCACAATAGGCAGTCCTGTCAGTTTCAGGGAATATGCAGCATACACATTTCCCTTTGCCGCCAGAAACGGGATCGCATGATTTTCCGCCATCAGCGTCTGCTTGTCTTCTTTGCCGAAATCTTCCAGAAACAGGACAGTCTCACCATTCTCTGCACGGATCTCCCCGCTCTCCCATAAAGAATCCGATGCGGAAAGCGGCAGAAAAAAAGTCTTGCTGCCGTCATCATACGGAAGCTTTTCTCCGGCAAAGCAGAGAGAAAAACCTTCCAGCGTTTCCTGCTCCTGCATACGGGACGCAATCTTTTCCGCCTTGTGCTCCGTTACGGTCTGATAGGACAGTCCGCCGTCTTCCCTTTGCCAGATGCTATATGCAGTTATGAGTATAAGGAGCAGCATGCTGCCCCATATCAGAAACTTTCTCATAGGTTACTGATTCTGTGGACGGCTTTTCTTACAGATCTCATCCATTTCATCTACGCTGCAGCGCAGAAATTCATCCGGACGGATCGTTCTGTCATCTACATAAAAGCCCTTATGACCCGGCCATGGTTTTCCGTAAACAATCTCATCGTATGGAATATCCCATTTTTCCAGCCATGCCAGAAGCACCTTTGCGGTATTGGCATTGATCAGTCCGATGTTGCCATGATAGCTGTTCATGTTACGGGATGTAAACAGCACGATCTTCGCGCCTCCCGCCTTATATTCACGGATCTTATCGATCATTTCCGGGTAAGGAACCAGATCGATATACGCCTCCTCCTTTTTCTTGATCGGACACAGCGTACCGTCTATATCAAAACAAAATGTCAGATTTTCGTACATGTCTCTACCTCCTCTAAAATTCTGATCGCATTCATTAAAAAGCCAAATACTTTACCCGGCTGATCCATATGGTATGGCAACATGGATAAAAACAGGCTTGCTTCATATAATCTGACTCTGACATAGTCAAAGCCGTTCTTTTCCAGATAGTTCTTAAATACTTCTATATACGGCGCAGCATCCGCATCAATGCTCAGATGGATCTTCATATCCCGGTCCATTGTGATGAGGTACAGACCGCTGTTAAAGAAATCATAGCAGCCGCAGATCGAATGGGACAATTTTGCGAGATCATAGTACACATCTGTATACATATCCTCCTCATTGAGCGCACCCTTCGGATCGATCAGCTTAAGCAGATTTGCTTCTCGGCTGTACAGGATGTTGGAAAAACACAGATCCCCATGTCCGATTGCAAGGGCATTTTCTGCCGGACGTGCTGCGATCTTCTCATACAGCCGCAGATACTTCTCTACCACCGCATCAATGCCTGCATAGTCTGTTCCCATGGAAAGCAGTGCATCAAACCGGCTGTAGGCAGGCAGCTTTTTCAGATCCGCCATACGTTCCTTCAGCTTCTCCACATAAAGGGCATCCGCAACCGCTTTCGCTTCCTTCTCGGAAACCTGTTTTCTGCCGCGGATGTTAATGAAGTAAAACAGCTTATCCAGAATATCGGAAAGCTCCTCCGTGCTGACCGCACCATGTACGAACCGGATCGCGATATCGGTCATATGATAGCGTTCCATCGTATAGCTGGCACCGTTTGCATCCTCCCGGTAATCATATGGCATGACAAACCACATTTTCATATTGTCAGGCAGCAAATAATAAAACTTATATTCAGATTTAATTTTTTCTATTTTTGTTGATTTCTTTGTTACTGTATAGGCATCGCCGGCAAGTGCATTGAAAAATCTGGCATCAAAGCCACCGGTAATAAAGGTCAGGAAATGATTCAAGTCTGACAGATCCATAAATGCAGCTGTTTCTACCTGTTCTGCCAGTACATTCCGTTCCAAAAGCTGCTGTGCTTTCTTGTCGTATGTTTCCACATCAGGGAGCATCACTGCTGCAGGCTGATCGCCACAGTATACAGTGTAGCATTCATTCACATAAGCCGTCTTTGTCAGAAGCGTCTGGAACTGCGCAGTATCTGCCAGTCCAAAGTTGGAATACAGATAAAACACTGCCCGCCCCTCTTGCACTTTTGTTAATTCTTCTTTTAACTTTTCGTTTTCTCGTTCATCACTGATCGAATACATGGAAACCACGTTTTTATTTTTCTCGATCTCCTCCCGCATTCTGTTTTTCAGTGTCACACGTTTAAAGATCGTATCTCCATAGGATTTATCTCCTGTAATGGACCGGATCTCTTTATTCGGTTTCAGACTGTCATCATAGATAACGATTACTTTCTTCATGCCCGTTCCTTTCTGTGATAGAGCAGATAGCTCACATAGCCGAGTATCGTCAGGATCAGAAGTGCGATCGCACCCATCCTTGTATATGTCTCCAGAAGACTGCTCTCTCCTTTTAACAGCACCGCTTCAATATAGGAAGCAAAATCACCCAATCCGAATGAAATATGCATCCATATAGATAACGCCCGCAATGTAATAATTTCAGCGCCCCAGCCAAGGAAGGAAGCTGCCACGATCAGTGCAGAACGTCCCGTGATCAGCTCATGGGTAAAGTCATACCAGGACTTTACAATATCCAGTCCACGCAGTGCCACCAGTGCCCGCCCGGATGTTTTCCGCATGATCAGATACCGGTTTAAGTACGTATAGCTCGCCGGAATTGCCAGATACACAAGCGCGATCACAAAAAGAGCTACCAGAAATACGATCGTGATCACGGAAATGCCCCCGCGCAGGATCAGATCCAGCGGCAGTAAAACGCAAAGAAGCGCAAGGGTATCAAAAAACCGGTCTACCAGAACGCTTAAAAAGCCTACCTGCCAGATTTTCGTGACCCGTGCGATCTCTTCAATACGATATAATTCGCCCAGCTTGAACGGAATGATTAAATTGATAAAGGTTGTCCGCAGGTAGAGCAGGATAAAACGTCCGATGCTGATCCTGTGTTCCATCAGAACCAGATACAGACGCAGCATTTTAAAGAAATGCACCGCTATAAACCCGACTGCGATCGTAAGTATGCAAATCATGATACGCTCCGTTTTCTTTTATGCCTGTGGCTCGCAGTCCGCAAGCTCTTCAATCTGTCTGCTCGTGTAGCTTTCTCTTACTACCTCACGGTATTCCTGTTTGATCTTCTCATGGTCAAACAGATAACCGAATGCCATTTTCAGGACAGTGACAGCCTGATTTACCATTTTTACATTGGATACCTGATCATCTTCTCTCCAGGAAACCGGGTAGAAGATAATATCATGCTTGTAGTAATGAGATGCCAGGATCATGACATAATTGAACATCAGATTATCCGGGAACTTTTCAAAGAAGGAATCCTCCAGCATCTTTGTGCTGTACAGGTTCAGTCCGCTTCCCAGATCAAAGATCCTCTGCTTTGTGATAAACGCAAAAATAAAATCATATACCACATTTCCCAGTGTACGGAATGTGGAATAGCCTTTCAGTCTGGAGCCTTTCATAAATCTGGCACCCAGTACACAATCATGCTTCTGATAGATCTTCTTATCCAGCATCGGGACAAAATCATGGATGTCTCCCTGATCGTCTCCGTGCAGCATGCAGACATAATCATAACCATGCTCCACTGCATAATGGAATGCCATCTTCTGCGAACCGCCCAGACCGTAATTATCATCATTACGCATCAGCTTCACAGGCAGAGATGGATGCTCTGCAAGATACTCCATTACCACCTGTTCGGTATGATCCGTACTGCGGTTATTGACAACCAGGATTTCCTCAAAATAAGGAACTACCTCCTCGTCAAGCTGGTGCAGCACACGTACAATCTGTTTTTCACAGTTATATGCCGGTATAAAAAGCAGCATTCTGTCATTCATATGTTACCCTTCCTTCTGTTCCAAAAAGATCTTTCTCGTAATAAAATTATAAACCATCACAATAGCAGTCGCAACAATTTTGGCTGCTGCAGTCACTGTTGTCGGGCCGATCAGATTCTTCAGCCATGTCCAGTTTTCATACAGGACATCGATCGATACTTTGATGATCAGCTCATTGATCACAAGTCCGATCAGGCTCAGTATCGTGAAGATGATAAATTCTTTTTTTCTGTCCATGTCCTCTTTGCGGACAAATACATACTTCATGGACAGCAGATAATTCACAATCACAGATATAGTAAATCCAAAAAACGCGCCGACAAGTGCTGCGCTGCCTGTGGGCATACCTGCCACGCTTCGCAGAAGCGTGGACAGTCCCATAGTGATCAGAAAATCGATCAGAAAACAGACAACTCCGACAACGCCGAATTTTAATATCTGTTCTATTAGTTTTTTCATATCAGATAACTCCTATACTTCAGGAATCATAGCAAGTACTGCGTTCTTCAGTGCTTCCAGTTTTTCTTCGGAATCCTGCAGGGAAGTACCCTTTACACCCATGTAGAACTTGATCTTAGGCTCTGTTCCGGACGGACGTGCACAACACCAGGAATCATTTTCCAGATCAAAGTACAGTACATTTGACTTCGGAAGACCTGTACTGCTCTTTTCGCCTGTTGCCATATCCGTTACAACATCTGCATCGTAGTCGCGTACCTTCAGTACCTTCAGACCTGCCAGCTCCTTTGCAGGATTTTTGCGGAGTGCAGCCATGATATCTTTGATCGCCTGTGCGCCTGTGACACCCTTCATGGTGATCGTGTGCAGACCTTCCTTGAAATATCCGTACTCTTCGTAGATCTTCAGCATCTGATCCCAGAGTGTGATGCCGTTCTTCTTGCAGTATGCAGCCACTTCACACAGACACATAACAGCCACAACAGCATCCTTGTCCCTTGCATGTGTACCTGCCAGACAGCCGTAGCTTTCTTCCAGACCGAATACGTAGTTGTAAGTATGGTTCTGTTCAAACAGCTTGATCTGCTCGCCGATGTACTTAAAGCCTGTCAGTACTTCGATCTCTTTTACGTTATATGCTTTTGTCATGACATCTGCCATGTTTGTTGTAACGATCGTCTTAACAAGTGCAGGATTTTCAGGCATAGTACCTGTCTTTGTCTTTTCTCTTAACAGATATTCAGCGATCAACATACCTGACATGTTACCTGTAAAGGATACATATTCTCCGCTCTTTGTATCAAGTGCGTAAACGCCGAGGCGGTCAGCATCCGGATCTGTTGCCAGAATGATATCTGCGCCAACTTTTTTTGCAAGCTTGATAGCAAGCTCAAAAGCTGCAGGATCTTCCGGGTTCGGATAAGCCAGTGTTGTAAATTCAGGATCAGGAAGTTCCTGCTCCGGTACAACATATACATTCTTGAAGCCAAGCTCAGCTAAGACACGCTTCACAGGAACAAGTCCCGTACCATGCAGTGGTGTGTAAACGATCTTGATCTCATCTGCTACTTCTTTGATGATCTCAGGATGTACGATCTGCTTTTTCAGCTCTACCATATATGCATCATCGATTTCTTTGCCGATGATCGCTAAAAGTCCCTGTGCCTTGGCATCTGCTTCAGACATTGTTTTTACTGTATGATAATCTGTGATCGCCTTTACCTCTGCAACAATCTCCACATCCTTCGGAGCTGTGATCTGCGCGCCGTCTTCCCAGTATACCTTGTAGCCGTTATATTCCGGTGGGTTATGGCTGGCTGTTACGACGATACCTGCTGTACAGCCGAGCTTGCGGACAGCAAAGGAAAGCTCCGGTGTCGGGCGAAGTGCATCGAATAAGTATGCCTTAATTCCGTTTGCATTCAGGCAGAGGGCTGCTTCCAATGCAAATTCCGGTGAAAATCTTCTGGAATCATATGCGATCGCTACGCCTTTTTCCTGACTGCCCTGTTTGATGATGTAATTGGCAAGACCCTGTGTTGCTTTTCTGACCGTGTAGAAGTTCATACGGTTTGTTCCTGCACCGATCACACCACGAAGGCCGCCTGTACCGAATTCGAGGTCACGATAGAAGCGATCTTCGATCTCTTCCTCATTGTTACGGATTGCCAAAAGCTCGTTTTTGGTATTCTGATCAAAATAATCATCCTCTAACCAAAAGTTGTAAGTTTCTCTGTAGCTCATTCTTTCTCCTCCTGCTATATGATAAATTTATTACTTTACTGTTTCGGCTTCTTCCAGTTCACGGTAAAATCGGAGTGATCCAGTGAGAAGTTCGGGTTATAATACGGATCGCCCTTTGCCAGCGCATCTGCCCATTTAACGCGGAACCGGTCTGATTCCTGCTGGTAACGCAGGGCTCTTTCGTCCTTTTTATCGCTGCCTCTTGATTTGGATTCATAATGATACAGCTCTGCAAACGGTGTGAAGATATTGAGAAATCCTTTTTCCCTGACACGCAGACAGAAATCCACGTCATTGAGTGCCACGGTAAAGCTCTCATCCAGTCCGCCCAGTTCTTCGTAAAGCGCTTTGGAAACCATCATACAGGCGCCTGTTACTGCTGTGACATCCTGTGCATAGCAGAGCCTGCCCATATAGCCGACATTAGCTTCCGGGATCCGGTAATGCGTGTGTCCGGCTGTGCGATGTGCGCCCAGTCCGATCACGATACCTGCATGCTGGATCGTTTTATCCGGATAGTACAGCTTGGCACCGACTACGCCGACATCCTTACGCATTGCATACATCAGAAGCTCTTCCATCCAGTCCGGGGTAATGACCTCCGTATCGTTGTTCAAAAGCAGCAGATATTCTCCCTTTGCATATTGTACACCGAAATTGTTGATTTTTGAATAGTTGAAATCACCTTTATATTCTACCACCTGCACACGCGGATGTCTGCTGATTTCTTCATAATAGGTTCTGATCTCTGCCGTTTCACTGTTATTTTCGACAATGACGATCTCATAATTGTCATATGTGGACAGATTGATGATCGATTCCACGCAACGGCTCAGATCGTCCACATGATCCTTATTCGGAATGATGATTGATACAAGCGGACGGCTTGTCAGCTCATATTTGATCCGGAAGATCGTTGCAAATGCCCTGGTGCTCTCAATTTCAAAGTTCCGGTAGCCAAGCTTTGTCAGATGATCGGCGACCGCGCCCTTTGCCGCATCGATCGCATAAGTCTTGGCATCGATAGAGGATGCCACACTTCCCTTGTGAGATCTCCAGTAATACAGGATCCGCGGTATATGCACGATATGCTTTGCCTTGGCTGTCAGGCGCAGTATCATGTCGTGATCCTGACTGCCGTCAAATTGGCTGCGGAACAATTCCCCGCTTTCCAGAAGTTCTCTGCTGAATACACTGAAATGGCAGATATAATTGTTGGCAAGCAGGTTATCCGGTGCATAATCAGGCTTAAAATGCATTGTGATCATATGATTGATGCTGTTTCCCTTAAAGGTTGCTTCGTCACAGTAAATATAATCCGCATCTTTTTCACAGATTGCCTGCATATAGGCAAACAAAACACATGGATGCAGCAGATCATCATGATCAAACAGTGCAATATAATTTCCTGTTGCCATTTTATAACATTCATTTGTATTCCCGGAAATACCCTCATTTTTGACAAGCTTCTGATACTTGATCCTGCTGTCCTTCTGCCGGTATTCCTGACAGATCCTGCCGACAAAATCATGCGCATCATCGGAACCGTCCGCCAGGCAAAGCTCCCATTTACCGTAGGTCTGTGCGGTGACAGACTCGATCATTTCCCGCAGGAAACGCTCCGGTGTGTTATAGAGCGGCACAAGAATACTGAATGTCACATCCTTTGGGAAAACGGTTGTTTCCTCTTTTTCCCGTTCTGCCACACTTGGAAAGCTGCCCGTTCCATGGATCCTGATCGCTTTCTTTTCCCTGTATTTGGACAGAAGCTTATGCGCAATGCCCTTGGGATTGCCGTGGCACAGGATCCGGTTCTTCGTTGCGATACAATAATTGATGACCACTCTGGCAGGCTTTGCAAGCTTCCAGAATATAGAACCCTTGATCTTGTCCAGCTTTCTTGTCAGATCCTCTACTTCCCTCTGGCTGGCTGAAAGGCGGTAGGCAAGCTGTTCGTTTTTTTCTTTTTCGCGCTCATATAAATCCTGATAATATTTTTCCAAATCCTCTGCCATACTTTAGTCCTCTTTATTTCCTTTCAGTCTGCGGAGCGGCTTTGTCAGTCTCCAGCTGGCTGAATTTTTCATATCCTCAAGCTGCTGTTGTCTGTTTTCATACAGAAAATGCAGACTGGCAAACTCTTCTTTGATTTCTTTTTCCGCCGCACCGGACAACCTGATCTCCTCGATGCTGAGCAGGATCTGTCCGTCAGGCTCTGCGATCCGGATCGTCGCAGGCTCCTTCTCCTCAAATGTATATATGAGCCCGCACAAATGCATACCATTTGTCACAAAGCTCTGACTGCAGCCCAGTCTGAGCATACCCGGAAACGGAAGGCGCAGAGTGATCTCTCCTTCTTTTTCCGGCGTCAGCACAAGATGCCAGATTAAATTCTCATCTCTGCTTACGGACAGCTTCTCCTCGCTGCCATCCGCATATTGCACAGAAACCTGTATGTCTGAAAGCGCGGCCAGTTCTTCCTGCAGTTTTTCCTTTGCAAGCACCGGCTTTCCTTCTTTGTCATAGCTGTTTCTCAGTACCAGTGCACCATTTTGCACATACTGCTGAAAACCTGTCTCCATCTGCAGAAAGCTTTTCCGCATTTCCTTTGTAATGCCTGCTTTTTCATACAGACCTGCAAGGGCAGGCTGCTGATAGCAGGTTCTGTTCTTCGCTTCCAGATAAAAATACAGGAAACGGAATATCATATACTCCAGCGGAACCGGGAAAGTAAATGTCCATTCATAATCTATGATCTGCGCGCTGTCATCAAGCAGAATATTCTGGCAGACCAGATCCACATCCGTGACCGGAAGCGTATGAAGCTGCAAAAGACCATCAGGCAGACTGCCAAATACCGCACGGAAATCCTCTGTTTCCGAAAACATACTCTGCCCCGGGAGATTCTTAAGCTGCTCTGCGAAAGAAAGCAGACAATCTGCCACCTCTTTGCTTTTGCCCTCTGCCAGCCATTCATCCAGCTGCTGTTCTAAGCTTTTTCCCGCAACAAGTGCAAAACGCATGCCGCCTGTTTCTTTTTCTGCTGCCAGAATATGATTTACCTGCAGCCTTCTATCCAATAGCGTTACGCCGGAAAACAACGCGTCCAGCTTTGCTTCCAGCTCTGTCATGCGGGCAATATGTGGGATTGCGACCCCCGTCATTGCCTGCTTTTCCACATGATCCCGATAGAGAAGCGTCCTGATCTGTGCATCTTCTCTCCGCTCATTGGAAAACCGCACATAGACAGGCAGTTCTTCCTGAAGTTTAGAAAGTACCAGTGCATACGCATGGGCAAATACCGGATACAGATGCGCTTTTGTCAATGCATCCACCGCTTCCCGCTCTTCAAACAGTTCAAGCCGTGCCCTGTCGAAGTGATACCTGTTATCATCACATTCTCCCATGGACGGCAGGTGATCGTCCGAAAAAAGTGCCACAGGAAACGCCGTATTCGGATACGGGTAATACCATCTGCTCTGGAGCTTCATTCCTGTTTCTTTCACAGCCAGATCTAACTGCCTGCGGATCTTTTCCGTCTGCTCAGCCTTTGAAAATGCCGGCCTGCCCTGCGCGAACAGGTGAATGCTGAGTGGATTGTCAAAATACAGGATCAGTCTGTCACAGCCGGAAAGCATTTCCGAAAGCTGCTCCGGGCTCGGCAGAGCAGTCAGTGCCACATAGCGGTTTCTGTCTCCATCCAGCATACGCATCAGATTGCCTGTTCTGTTTGTCCTCGCTCCCTCGTTCATTGCATCAGCCTTTCTCCACTGTGATCTCAGTGTTCATGTCAAAAAAGCCAACTGTGTTTTTATCGGAAATAACTGAAATGCCTACCAGATCATATAATCTGTGGTATACCTTGAATTCATCGCCAACATAGCCTGTGCAGCCTAAGGAGATCAGATAATCGCCGCCCTGCAGATCCATCTGCTGGCTGTACGTCACGATCCTTGTCTCGCCCTTCTCTACAACGCCGGTCTCAACCCGTTCAAACATCGTATTGGTGCCTGTGATATCAGTTCCCTGCGGATTTTTGATCGTAAAAGTAAAGATCGGATTTTTCACCGTATCGTTAAAATACAGCTTGGCCTTTACCTGGAACCTGGAACCCTTCTGGATAATATTGCTGAAGCTGCCATACTGGTCGATGATCGCAAAGTCAACGATCTCCGCCTGTCTCTCGCCGTAATCGATCACATTGTCATTGATCTCAAAATGATGCTTCCATGCATCTGCATCGCCCGTCTCCAGCGTCAGCTTGCTTTTTCCGGAAATATCCTCAAGCGTATCCACATCCAGCTGGTTGACAAGCAGCTTTTTATACATGTTGATCATGTCCTTCGGATTGCCTTCTGCCAGCTTCACACCCTGATTGAGCAGGATGACTCTGTCGCAGTACTTGGCAATGCTGCTTAAATCATGGCTGACGAACAGGATCGTCTTGCCCATCTGCTGGAATTCCTCAAACTTGTGGAAGCATTTCATCTGGAAAAAGACGTCTCCAACAGAAAGTGCCTCATCGACGATCAAAATCTCCGGATCGATGTTGATCGCAACCGCAAATGCCAGGCGGACAAACATACCGGAACTGTATGTCTTGACCGGCTGGTATACAAAATCACCGATGTCCGCAAAATCAAGGATATCCTGCAGTCTGGCATCAATCTCTGCCTCCGTGAAGCCGATCATGGTACCATTCAGATAAATATTTTCAATGCCGGTGTATTCCATATTAAACCCGGCACCAAGTTCAAGCAGTGCGGATATTCTGCCGTTGACCTTCACATCACCGCTTGTTTTGGAAAGGACACCGGTAATGATCTTCAGGATTGTGGATTTACCGGAACCGTTTGTACCGATAATACCAACGCTCTCTCCCTTTTTGATCGTCAGATCCACATGCTTTAAGGCATAATGCTCCTTAAATTGTTTTTTCCGGGAAAGACCGAGCGATTCCTTCAAACGGTCGGTCGGTTTGTTATAAAGCTTGTATACCTTACACAGATCCGTCACCTCAATGACAGTTTCCGCATTATCATTTCTTTCTTCGGTTTGTTTCTGTTTTTCTTCCATCTGCCTGCTCCTTCGGTCATCAGAGTACATCTGCAAAATGTGGTTTCAGTCGTTTAAAGACAAAAGTGCCAAATGCAAATAATAAAAGCGTCACTGCCCAGAAGTAGATCGTCATACCTGTATCCTGCCAGAAAAATCTGTGGTCAAATAAAGACTCTCTGTATCCGGTCACGATATAATACAGCGGATTTAACTTAAACAAAACAGCAATCTTATGCCCTTCCACTCTTGTGAAAGACCACATGATCGGTGTTGCCCACATACCGATCTGCAGTGCGATCGCAACTATCTGGGACAGATCCCGGAAAAAGACAACCACGGAACATAAGGTGTAGCTCATTGCCAGCACAAGCACAAACATACAGAAGCTGTAGTAAATGAGCTGCAGCAGATACAAAGACGGCGGATAACCGTAGATCAGATAGATCACCAGCAGAACACCGACAAAAAATACATGGATAAAGCAGGCTGCCAGTATTTTGATCAGCGGCAGTATGCTGATCTTAAACACAACCTTTTTCACGAGATAATTATATTCGATCAGGGCATTGGTCGAGCTCGATACTGCCTCTGAAAAGAAGAACCACGGTACAAGGCCGCTTGTCAGATAAACAACAAAAGGAACCTCCACACCTGATTTGAACATCTCAGCCTTTGCACTGAAGCCCTTTTCAAATACGAGCCAGTATACCAGTATGGTAATGACCGGCTGTACAAAAGCCCAGATAATGCCAAGGTAGGAACCGGCATATTTTGTTTTAAAGTCATTTTTTGCAAGCTTCCAGATCAGCTTTCTGCTCTGCCACAATTCTACCGGCAGAGAAACCAGCTTATTGAGAAATTGTTTCATCTGTTTTCTTCTCTCCTAAGTCTCTTCTTTTCTCCCTGTTTGAAACAAAAATATACTGTTTAATCATACCATACAATGCCATAATTGGCAAACTGCGCCGCTAGTAAAACCGCACACTGTGCCCTTCGCTGCTGTAGGATATGATCTTTGCCCCTATTTTCTCCATCAATGCCTTGTAATGCGGTGTCGTATAATAGCTTTCCAGTCCGGTTTCTTTGTTTTTATTTTCCATCAGCCAGTCCGGTGCATCGAAAAAAGCTTTCCGCGGCGCAACAGCTTCATAGAAATAATCCGGCATCAGGCTGTTTCCATGATGTGCCATCTGGACAAAATCTGACTTGACATCTTCCGGATATGTGGCAAGGATCGTATCTGCGATCTCGCAGCCTATTTTGCTGCCTGCTCCCGTATCCGGGTACAATGCACGATTATCTGCATTATTGTCCCCGATATCGCCGAGAAACAGCATACTTCTTTTCTGCCCGCTCAGTTTGAATACCATGGAACCGTCATTTAATACATTGGTGCTTTCAGACAGGATCTCAGGTGTTCCGGTATATAAGACTTTCATATGCAGACCGATCACATCCAGTTCATCACCTGCGGAAAGATATGTCACATTATCATGTCCTTTAAGTCCCTGCAGCAGATAATCGACTGTATCCACGCGGATCCCCTGTAAGCGGATCGCATCCAGATCAAGCTGTCCCAGCAGGATCCGGTCAATCTCGATCTCCGTTTTATCCCATTCCGCCGCCAGAATGGAACAGAGCACACCGCAGTGGTCGTCATGGGGATGGGTAATGATCCAGGCATCTACCTTACCCCCCTTTTCCTTAATGACATTAACAAGCTCCTCGCTCTGCCATGCGCGCCCACCGTCTACCACAACAAGACCGCCGTCCGTACTTTCGATCGTGTAGCTCATACACTGATAGCCTTCCGGATCCTGATACTGCGTCACGGTATACTTGGTCGGCAGATCATATTTATATACCCGATAGTTTTCCGTCTGTCCGATCAGCCGGATATCATAGGCATTGATGTCACCAGTCAGCTCCTGCCAGCTTCCGAGCACCAGATAACTGAACCGTTTTTTTCGCATGCCCTTTATAACTGTTTTTACCGGAATCTCGCTCACATCCATCGTCAGAAGAGATGCAACGGTATTCCATTTCTTTTTGTTATAATTACCAAATTCCTTCCGGACATACCAAAGCTCTATATTGGCATTATACATGCGGATATCTTCTGCAAGCGGCTCTGTCACAAGTGCCCGCGGAGACTGCACACCCTGTCTGTTCGGCACTATTTTGGCATCTGCGGGAAGTCCTTCAAAATCACGCATGATGATATTGCTGACTTCAATTGCATCCTGACTGATTTTTTCCATGTTTTCTGCCTTTTTGTACTCCGTTGTCGTAAAAACGCTGTTTCCGCACAACAGAAGCAGGATCAGACACGGCAGGATCAGCTTTTTGGAATGCTGCATAAGCACCGAAGCGGTCAGTGCCACCATGACAGGCGAAAGCAGCAGCCAGAAAAATCGTTCATAGACATCCATATTTCCTGTTTTATCTATGACATACAAAGACAGAGGATTCAGCATAAAAATACAGGCAATACCAAGATACCAGACATACACCTTCATCATGCGGCTTTTTTCTTTATAAACGCACCAGAATAAAAAGGCACATAAAAATAAAATGCCGATAGATCCCAGTCCGAAATACACATCTGTTTTTTCTTTTAAATCTGTCAGAAGCTGTACCACTGTCATATATTTGTCCTTTCTCCCGATTCTTCACTGCTAAAATACTTTCTGTCCGCCCATAAGCGGTCGATTTATTGTGGATCTGCATGACCATCTCATTACAAAAGATAGAGAACCGCCAGTGCTGCTTCAGGCAGGCAGCACAGCACAGCCGGCAGGATTCCCTGCCATTTTCTGTATACGATCGACATGGCAAGCACCAGACAGCCCAGCAGAAACGGTGCCAGATACAGTCCTGTTTCTCCCATGAAGCTGCAGGCAAGCATGCCCGCTGCCAGCAAGATCCAGCAGCTCAGCCGTTCTCTGCGCGTATAAACCTGTTTTTCATAGGTTGCTTCCAGTGCCAGACAGCCAAAATACCAGATATAAGGAATGCCCAGTGCCACAAACATTCCCTTTCCCTGCCAGATCCGTGTGACAAGGAAATTTTCCGGGCTGAACACATAGTAATTCCCGATCATATGAAGCAGGGCAAGACAACACAAAAACTTACCGCCCGCCTGCTGTTTTCCTTCTTTTTGCAGCATCCTCTTTCCAAGCTGGTAATACAGACCGTATGCAAGCGGCATGTAAAACAGCGGAAACAGATTATGTGTGATCACCAGATGATGCAGTCCGTCCGATAATAAAGACAATGTTGCCTGATAAATCGGCAGCGCGGAAAGCACATACCGTCTGGAGATCGCTTTTGTCATCAGTCCGTTATAAGCATCATTCTGCAGTACATAATCATAGCTCAGGCTCATGGAAGAAAGTCCGGAATAAAATGCATCATCCTTATCCGGTGTTGCCATCCACAAAATGGCAAAAATCTGTATGACGATCAGCAAGATACCGATCACAAAAAACGGATCGATGTTTTTGAAATCGATACCTTTTTTCTGCAGTGCTGCCCGCCTGCCAAGCCTGCGGTAAGAAACACGCAGTACGCCGGCAAAAGCCAGCAACACGGATACCAGTATAAAAAGCAGGCTCAAAAGCCGGAAGCTTCCGTTTTTCAGCTGAAAGCCGACTTCCAGTATTTCATATACCGCATACGATATCATAAGCCCCGCTACGGTGCGGAGTATCGTCACATTTCCCACATCCTTCTGTCCGTCCACAAACAGACAGCCGATCAGATACGGTATCACACACATATAACAAAAACAAAGTAAAACTTGTATCACGATCATGTTCTCATCCTCTTATTGCAAAGAAAATAGCATCAGTTCCCCGGTCTGTCCCACAAAACGATAGCCGAGAGAGGTAAAAATCTCTTCCGCGTCAAAATCCGTCCCCTGCTGTTTCGGATCGTACACCACCACATATCTGCAATCGATCTGCGGATACAAGTGCAGACAGTTTGCAAGTGCACCAAGCTGTTCATCCTTATTGATGAGCAGGCTGTCCTTTGCCTCGTAGGAACTGTAGCCCTGATACAGTGTCTGCAGCTGCCCACTGTAAGCATCCGGGGAAGCTGCGATATCTTTTCCGTAGATTGGCTGCAGCCTGCCACTGTAGATCCGGCTCTTTGCCATCAGCTCAGACGGTCCCCAGAAGGTAACGGCATCTGCATCCCCCGCATCTGCCAGCATCAGATCATACGCTTCTTTTTCCTGTTCCCGGTAGCAGCCCTGCACAGGCATCCTGCTGCCTGCCTGCGTATAGACAAGCGTGCCCGAAAAAACAAACAGAATCACCATTCCCAGTTCAAACAGCGGCAGTATTTTCTTTCTGTACACTCTGATCTTCTGCCAGGCAAGCGCCAAAGCCAGACAAAGAACAGGCACGACAAGCTCGATATGACTGACCTTATAGTAGTTTTTTTCCATACCACCATAGTCTGCAAACAGTCGGTACGCCAGCGGGCAGGCAAAAACAAGATAGGTCAGAAACCCGTATAACACAAGCCATCTGCCATCCTCCTGTTTTTTCTGTACAAACAGAAAAATATACAGCAGAAATAACGCAGCCAGAAACAGCCCCCAGTATTTGTCTTCCAGCTTCATAAAATACAGCATGATATCCATCAGGCATTCCCCCCTTTCTCATCCTTTTTCCTATCTGCCACACGGTCAGTCAGAAAAAGAAAGATTTTCACAAGGAAAAGAAGCAGAAGCGCCGTCACACCGACAAGGAGACTTTCCCTGCCTCCCAACACATACGAAAGCACCAGAAGAAGCAGAAGCATCACGCCTGCTATTCCTTTCTGTTTTCCCGTCTTTCCGGTTCCATATACAAACACCGGCAGCAGACAAAGTACCAGATGATCTGAAAGAACACTGCCTTCATATACGGCAAATAACACGCCATAGCTCGTATTCATATAAGCACTTGCCCCGCAGATCGTCGCAAGCGCAAAGAATAACAGATAGAGCGACAAATTTTCATTTTTTACAGGCAGTACAGTAAACAATGCTGCCATTGCCAAAAAGATCAAAAGCAGTAAAAACGGTGGCAGATACTGTAGCAAAAGCTGCGCAGGTGTCAGAGAAAACCCTCTGCACAGACAGGCATACAAAACCGGAAGCACATTACCACGCAACGGCAAGTCGTCCGCAGCTCCGGTCAGTGCGTTGAAACCGGAAAGCTGCCCTGTAAAAAGGATCGTCTGTACCCTCTCCGGTGTATCGTAATAAGACTCCAGCGTAAAACCTTTCAGATAATAGGAAGCACAGATTGCCAGAAATGCAATGAGCAGAAAAACAATCTGCTTTCCGCCTTTCTCTTTCCATACAAACTGCCTTGCGGTAAACCGGCGATAGGAAGGCAGCACAAAAAACAACACACCAAGTCCCATGACTGCAAGCACAAGACAGGCAAATAACCGATAAACCGTAGTAAAGCTCTGCAAAAACACACTACTGCCGGCACAGCACATCCAGAAAACCGCACCCAGAAGCACAGGATGCAGATGCCTGTTTTCTTTTTCTTTTTTTGTAATATACTGCAGCACATTTCCCGTCAGGAAACAAAGCAGCAATAAAAATGGCAGGATCAGCCAGTTTCCCATATTTTCTCTCCTATTTTCTGTCCTTTGCAAAATAAACGGTCAGCGGTCCGTCTGTCACAGGCAATACTGTATCAAAATAGTTTTCCACAAATCCCTTCAACGGCTCCTCGTCCAACAATACGGAAAAATCCGCACCGTATTCCCGGTCTACAAAAAGCACCGTCGGTATTTTTTCAGGATACATCCTGTAGTATGTCATAAGCTGATCGGAAAATGCCGGTGTGGAGATCGTATTACCGGTCGCGATCTGTCCCTTTTGAAGCACACTGTACAAAAACATGTCACAGCCTATATACAGCAGCCTGTCTTCTGCTCCCACATATTTCTGCAATGCTGCATATTTGGCTTCATATTGCGAAGCATCAAATTCGCCCAGATAGATGCCCGAAAGAACACCCGTCTCGGTCTTTACATACGTGTCAAAAATGTTTTTCCGCTGTGTGGAAGTAAACCGGACAAGCAGGATACGCGCCGCAAGAAGCTGCAGCAGCAAGGCAGCCAGCAGCACCGCATACGCCAGATAGGCTTTCCGCGGCTTCTCTCCTGCTCCGATCACTCTGCCGATCAGAAGAAGCCCCGTCAGAACGCCCGGCAGCAGGAAGCTGACCGAATATTCCGCCGTCAGATTGGAAGTCGTCAGGACAGCCAGAAGTGCTGCTGCCGAAAGCAAAACACCTCCATAAAAGAGCTGTCTGTCTTCTTCTGTCTTATCAAATGCCGCATAAGCATACCAGCCGATCACAAACAACTGGCAGACGATCGGGTAAAAGACCATAAAATTCACACTCTGTATTGTATGGAACTGGATCACCATCCAGACTGCCTGCAGCAGGAGCAGAACACCCATAAAAACAGATGTATGCGCGTTCTTTTTATCCAGAACAGGCCTGCCCACCTGACAAAGCACGATAAAACCGGCTGTCACATACAGTATCCGGGCAAGATGCACCAGATGATCCTTTGCCATTGCCACAAGAGACTGTTTATGGGATGCATCACTTAAGACATTCGGAATATTCTGCAGAACCTGCGTGATTCCGCCGCCACGAACACAAATGTACAGCAGAAAACACACGCCCGCCAGAAAACAGGTCAAGGCAAACAGAAAGCTTTCTTTCCGGTTTTCCTTCGCATACACACAAAAAAGCACCTGCAGATACAGAAACAACAGCACTGCAGTCGGATAGCACAAAACCGCCATGCTCATAAAAAGTCCTGACAGGATAAGATACCTTTTTTTCTTATGCTGCATATAACTGAGCGTGCAAAGGATGAGTGCCATCATCATCCAGTAATAAATGCTCGTAAATTCCGGCGACTGGATGTGCTTCGGTGTAAAATTCAGATACAGAATTGCACAGATTCCGGCCAGAAACGGCTGATACCGGCGCAGGACGCAGTAACACCAGACGGAAAGAAGCGCCTGCACAAGCACCCCCATAAAGCGCATAAAAACAAGAGCACCATCCAGATTTCCGGCGATGCTCTTATAAATCCATACAAGAGGGGCATACAAAAAAGCCGACATCTGATGCGGTTCCCAAAGATCAATGAACATCCGCTCACCACCGGCGATCCGGACCGCCATGGTAAATGCATAGGATTCATCAATATCCGCACTCACATATACACTCTTCCATATTCCGATCAGTGACAGGAGTATGCAAACTGCAAACAAAATTCCTACCCACACTCTGTTTTTCTTCATGTATGATGTTTGCTCCTTAATAATCCATATAACTTACGTTAAAATCAACCAATGTGGAAATACCGTCAACCGTTCCGGCGGAAGTATACTGCCACATATCATACGTCCCCTGATAGGACGGTTTGCCGGAATACTGCGCCAGCCAGACAGAATACGGCGACAGCTTCTGTGCATCCAGCTTCCCGGTCAGCCAGTTTTTACTTGCATAAACACCCGCTGTATAGCCGGCATTTTCAATCGTTTCACAAAACGCGGTGCAGACAGCAGTTCTTGTTTCCACATCAAGACCGTCTGCCCTTCCGTTTCCACCCGCTCCTTCTGTATCGATATACAGTGGGAACGATATTTTATACTGATTACACAGCATCAGAACCATACTGGCCTCTTCCACCGCTTCCACCGGTGTTGTTGCCTGTGTAAAGAAATAAACACCGACACGGACACCTGCTTCTGTTGCGTTTTTGATATTCTTTTCAAAATAAGGATCTTCCACCAGTGCACCGGTGCTCGCACCACGATATCCACAACGGATGATGGCATATTCCACACCTGCTGCCTTTACCTTCTGCCAGTCGATCTCCTTATTCCATTTCGAAACGTCAATCCCGAAAACAGACGCTCCGTCTGCCAGTCTGACATTTGTTTCTGTTCCGTCCGCATCTTCTTCCGCTTCCCGGACACCGGTATCTTCCACGGCAGGATCTACCTCATCCTCTGTCTTTACAAGAAAAGAGATATCCTGCAGCACCGTATAAGAAACAGATTCACTGACAGAAGCCGAAAGTGCTGTATCGGGCACTGCATAACCATCTACCGGATTTAAGGAAACCGCATACTCGCCTGCGGTAAGATCTGTCAGATACAGCATACCATCCTGATCTTCATCCTCATATGTCTGCGTCTGGGCACCGTCTTTTGCAATCCGGAACGTAAACTGCTGACCGCTGACCGGATTTCCGTTGCCGTCCACCACAAAAATACGAAGATCCTTCTGTGTACTGGAAGCCTGCAGAGACAGTACTTTTGACTGATCTGCTTCCTCCGGCTCCACATCAAAAAAATCCGGATCCTGCAGAAAGGCTGTCGGATCCTTATCGGGATTCAGCTGATACCGGGCATAAATACCATTCTGCGCCTCTGCACTCTCCTGCTGCATGCTTGTCACCTGTATGCCTGTAGCCGCCGTTTTCTCCCGGTTGATCAGATATACCGTACCTAAAATCAGCAGTACGATAACGGAAACGCAGGCTATCACCTGCGCTTTCAGTTTAGAGTCCATTTGCAACCTCTACTAAATATTTCCCGTAATTTGTCTTCATCAACGGCTGCGCCAGTGCAAGCAGCTGCTCTTTATCTATAAATCCACGTTTATAAGCAATCTCTTCAATACAGGAGATGTAAAGTCCCTGTCTCTTCTGGAAAGCTGCCACGAAATCAGCCGCATCTAAAAGAGAATCATGGTTTCCCGTATCCAGCCATGCAAAGCCGCGTCCCAGTGTTTCTACCTGCAAAGTGCCACGGGAAAGATATTCATTGTTGATGCTTGTGATCTCAATCTCACCACGGGCAGACGGTTTTACATTTGCCGCGATCTCCACAACATCATTATCATAGAAATACAGACCCGGAACCGCATAATTGCTCTTTGGCTGATCCGGCTTTTCCTCGATGGAAAGTGCCTTGCCGTTTTCATCAAATTCTACAACGCCGTATTCTCTCGGATCTCTGACATAATAGCCAAAGATCGTAGCACCCTTTTCCTTCTGTACGCGCTCGGAAACATTTCTGAGCACGCGGGAAAAGCTCTGTCCGTAGAAAATATTGTCACCAAGCACAAGCGCAACGCTGTCGTCTCCGATAAAATCCGCCCCGATGATAAAGGCATCTGCCAGTCCTCTCGGCTGCTCCTGCACAGCATAAGAAAACTGCATGCCAAGCTGCTCGCCACTGCCAAATAAATCCTTAAATACAGGCAGATCACGTGGTGTGGAAATGATCAGTACCTCACGGATGCCTGCCAGCATCAGTGTGGATAACGGATAATAGATCATCGGTTTGTCATAAACCGGCATGATCTGCTTGGAAATTGCTTTTGTCAGTGGATAAAGGCGTGTACCGGATCCACCTGCCAGAATAATACCCTTCATATTTTATTCTCCTTTGTACATCTCCTGATAGTACTTCTGATAATCACCGCTTGTTACGTTCTTCATCCAGTCTTCATGCTCAAAGAACCATTTGATCGTCTTCTTGATGCCTTCCTTGAACATTGTCTCTGGCTCCCAGCCGATCTCTGCCTTGATCTTGTCAGGTGCGATCGCATATCGTCTGTCATGTCCCTTACGATCTTCCACATAGGTGATCAGATCATTGGATACCAGTTTCTTTCTCGGATCGGAATCAGGCAGCATTTCCTGCAGTGTGTCGATGATGATATGGATGATCTCGATATTCTGCTTTTCATTATGACCGCCGACATTATATGTCTCAAATAAACGACCCTGCTCCTGTACCATATCGATTGCTTTTGCATGGTCTTCTACATATAACCAGTCACGGACATTTTTACCGTCGCCGTATACCGGAAGCTTCTTGCCCTGCAGCGCATTGTTGATGATCAGCGGGATCAGCTTCTCTGGGAACTGGTAAGGACCGTAGTTATTGGAGCAGTTTGTAATATTTGCCGGGAATTTGTATGTGT
The DNA here is from genome assembly GCA_000432915.1 of Firmicutes bacterium CAG:194. Classification (GTDB taxonomy): domain Bacteria; phylum Bacillota; class Clostridia; order Lachnospirales; family Lachnospiraceae; genus CAG-194. The sequence continues at coordinate 57,275 of HF995249.1, read as the reverse complement.
CCATATATGCTTTTACAAGCATATCAGAGCTTGCCTTACTTGCGGAATATGGGCTGTGCGGTGCGTAAGGGGTTGTCTCATAGAAATAACCGCCGTCCTCACTTAAAGAACCGTATACTTCATCTGTGGATACATGCAGGAATTTCTTTCCTTCCTTGAAAGAACCGTCCGGCAGTTCCCACGCTGCTTTTGCACAGTTCAGCATAACGGCTGTACCGAGTACGTTTGTCTGTACAAAGATCTCCGGGTTGCGGATACTTCTGTCTACATGGCTCTCCGCTGCGAAATGAACCACTCGGTCGATGTCATTTTCCGCAAAAATTTTGGAAATTGCTTCTTTATCGCAGATATCAGCCTTTACAAATGTATAATTCTCTCTGTTTTCGATGTCCTTTAAATTTTCCAGATTGCCTGCATATGTCAAAGCATCCACGTTGATGATGCGGATCTCATTGTCATATTTTTTGAACATATAATGAATATAATTGGATCCTATAAAGCCGGCTCCTCCTGTTACAAGGTATGTTCTCATTTTATTCCCTCCTGTTATTTCGTACGTTTCTGTACCATAGTTAGTTATATTTTAATACATCTTTATAAAAAATGCATTATTTATTTATTACATTCTTTTGCCTGTTCCTGTCATAATCCGTCGACCGGTTCTCCTTGACGTTTTGATACCATGCCATCACAATAAAAAGTATCCCTAAACAAAGGAGAACTGCCATGTTATATGTGCATTATTGTATTACCTGTGATAAGATCCATATTTTAAACGGACACAAAAAAATTTGTCCTGCCTGCGGAAAAAAACTGCACGAACTGAAACTCACCTTTTTGCAGTACAGTACACTTGACGATACCGACAGGCAAAAACTGCTTACGCGGATTCATGATCGGCTTTCCGGCGGAGCTGATACTCCGCAAGTGCGATAATCAAAAAAACAAACGGCGTGCAGAGCACCTGCTGGTAACAGAACAGGTTGTGACCCATGTAGGATACAATGCAGCCCGCAGCACATAAAAGCACCGGACTGTCTTCGCTGTTTTTTACAAACCGTACCAGGGCTGACAGGAAAAATCCGATATAAGCCGCTGCACCAAGGAAACCATAATCAACAATCATATTGACCCATTCATTGTGGGCATTAGTCAGGACATTACTGCCCCACATCTGATTCAACATATCTTCATACAGACTGTATGCATAGCCCGCGTAATGATCCGGTCCCACACCGAACAGCTTACGCGGCAGACTCATTTCCGCAATCATCTTTCCGGTAAATGACCATGTAAATCCTCGTCCATTCCCCCACTGTGCTTCCCATGTCAGATAAGGGATCTTTTCCGAAAGCATCAGAAAGATACCCGAAAGCTTTCCTTTTGCACTTAATACAAGTATCAATATACTGAAAAGGATCCCTGCCACGACAAGTCCATAAAAGATATTACGGATCACCACCATCACATTTGTGGCATATTTTCCTTTTTTGTCCAGCAGATAGAAAAATGCCATGAAAAGCAGGCAGATCACCGGAAGGATCCAGACTCTGCTGTCAAATAGCAGTGTATTGCTGATCGTATCCAGCTCCAGTATTTCATTTGGATGTATTTTTAATAAAAGCCACATTGCTTTCGGTGCCAGAAAATACATAAGACCGATCTCACACAGACGGATCATGCGCCCCGCACTTTTTACCGAGACAAACAGAAGCAGTAAAAATACCGCAGTACTTGCTATATAAGCACTGTCTGTATTTTGTGACACCAGTGTCATAAACCCGGTAAAAGTAAAAATACCGCTGCAAATACGGATCCATGTTTTCTGTGCCAGATAAAAACAGAACACGCCAAGTGGCAAAATACTGCAGACAAAGCTGGAATACCAGGATGCCTGCCCCATTGTGGACAAAAACTGGTTCTTATAGAAATCGGAAATATTATCATATACACCGATCGGATCGATCAGCAGCCTGTGCAGAATACCGATCACAAACGCATATGCGGCAAACAGACAAAGTGCCGTCAGCACAAGCTTTCCGTCCTTACAGAACCGTGAAAAGACAAAATACAGCAATACGAAGGTAAGCTGTGCAAACAGTCCCATATACCAACCGTCATACCCCCAGAAGCAGGCTTTCAGATCTCCGCTTGCAACGAAACTGATCAGCGCCAGTAAAAGAAATGCCAGCAGAAAAAGATCCGTTGTCGAAAAACGCTGCCTGAATTTTTTCTGTTTTTCCTGCTTTTCCGTCAACAGCCAGAATATGGCAAGCAGCAGCAAAAGCGGCATTCCAAATACACAGACATGTGCATAGACATTGAACTTTGCCGTACCGATCTTCACATAGCCTTCCTGCATATAAAAGACAAGTACGCCTGCCATAATAATGCCAAATAAAACGGTTAAATATTCCAGCAGGTTTTGCAGAACTTCTGCCGCCGTACTTTCCTGTTGCTTTTTTTGACTGTTTTTGACTAATTTTGTTGACATATGCTTTCCTTACTTTGCTTTTACCTTTCTGTTCCGCGCATAACTGCCATACACCTTTTTCCCATCCAGCAGACGATACGCCCTGATCCTGTAATAATACGTTTTTCCTTTTTTGGCTGTTTTATCCGTATAGCCGCTGCTCTTTTTGTCAGCTGCCGTTTTGATCTTTTTATAGCTGCCGTTTTTTCCTGTTTTCCGATAGATCACATAACCATCCACGGTTTTCAGACTTTTCCATGTGAGCTTTATTCCTTTGCCGCGCACCGCTTTTGCCTGTAACGAAGAAACCGTCGAAACCGCTGTTTTTACACCGGACTTCCCGCCATAATATTTCTTGCCGTCTATCGTCCGATATGCACAGACGCGGTACGAATATGCCTGCTTACCGTCTGCCAAAGCAAGTGTGACCCGTCTTGTCGATGCCTTGACTGTTTTAATCCTTTTATAGCTGCCGCCGTTCAGGCGGTAGATTGCATAACCGGAAGCACCGCTGACCTTTTTCCAGCTCAGCTTCAGCTTTTTCCCGGAAACAGACGCCGTTACCTTAGGCTTATCCGGTGGTACAACAACCGTACACGTTGCTCTTACCGTACCATTATACACAGTAATGACAGCTTTTCCAGTCTTTTTTGCAATAATTTCTCCGCAGTCGTTTACGGATGCCACTTCCGGATGATCCGATTTCCAATATACCATCCACGGCGTCGCACCTTCTGCAGAGTAGGTTGGTGTCGCTGTCAGGGACGTCTGTTTACCGATCTGCAAGGTAAGTTTCTCCCGGTCAAGCTTTAATGCCGTCAGTGTTGCAACTGTCGGCTCCTGAGACGGCGTCGGAGAAGGCGTAGATGACGGATCCGGCGAAACGGCAGGTAACGGTGAATAGCTCGGGGGAGCAGACGGCGTCGGAGACGGATTTGGTGAAACGTCCGGCTCCTGAGATGGCACTCTGTTGTCCGTGTATGCTTTGATCCGCAGGATCGCACCTTCTACGCTGCCACTTGTCGTCCGGATCGTCTTCTCCGACAGATCCTCCCATTTTGTCTGATATAAAAAACTCACACCCGGATTTTCATAAGTAGATACGGAAATAAACGGATTTCCGCCACTCGTATATTGACTGTCCTTGCTGATATAAAGAGAAACTGCATCGGCAAACTCATATACGACCGCATATCTGTCCCCTTCCTCAAATGGCAGTGCTTCTGTCAGTGGAATCGTATGATAACCGGGATATGTGAGATGTACATTCTGTGTCAGCAGAAGTGTCCCGCTTTGCGGGTTCCCCATTTCCGGATTTTTATAAACAGTCAGGGTGCAGCCTGTGTCCGTCTGTCCGATCCCGATCCCGACTGCCCGCAGGATCTCTCCTCCTTTTTCTGTCACAGCAAACAGGTTGGAGGCTTTTGCCCCGCCTGTTAAGGTAAGCATCGATATTCCCGCATCTCCGTCATACTGACAGATATTGTCATAATTATCCGTTGCCCGCGCATCAAACACATAAGCATATCTTGTCGTAGTTTCTGTGCTGTTAATGGATGCATCATAATAGGACAGCCAGAAATTGCCGTTTTGTGCACAGCCCGTTTTCTCATCGCCCCAGCTGTTACGGATCAGCCATGCGCCATCCCCCGGTGCCTGCTGCGCAAAATTCTCCTTCGGAAATGTATCATCCCAGCCAATGACAGCCACTGCGTGATTGGTTCTTGTTACATTTGGATTATAATAGCTGTCATGCACAGGATCGTCATACTGGATGCTGGTCGAAGAATAATAGCTTATCCCCAGTGCACCATACTGCATGATCAGTTTTTTCACTTCCTGTTTCCTCTGCACATCCGCAGCTGTTCCCATATTGATCAGAAAGGCATTCTGTACATGGCATGCATCTTCCCCGTAAGCTGCGCCGGTCGAATTAGCTGCTCCCAAAAGGCCGTTCACATCTGCGCTGCTATCTGCAGCAAGCCCGCTGTACGGTGCCTTTTCCTCTGCAACCGGTCCGCACCAGCTGACAAGATGCCACATGGTAAGCAGCGTATTTCCGCCCTGGGTCAGATAATTTTTCCCCTCCATGGCAGCTTCATTATAATCACCCGTTGTACCGCCCTTTGCATCTGTTGTATTTCCCTTGTTATAGAAATAATAAGCAAGCTGGCGTTCTGACAGATCGATCGTGCCTGTTGCCAGTCCGTTCCGTATCATGGAAGCCTCACAGGCTGCCAGCGCAGAAAATGTCCAGCAGATCCCATAGGGATTCTGATCACGGAATGCCGATGGCAGATAGCTTACCACCTGTCCATCTGCTATTGCCGCATCCGAACGGTAAACAGCAGGTATCTCATTTTCTGAAACCGCTCCTGCCCTATCCGCTTCCAACGAAAATGCCGCGATCCCATTTTCCCGCTCTGCCTGATCCTCCGGCAGTTCAAAATCCAGGTCCGTATAGCCTGTCGCATTTCCGGATATGGTTTCCTGCTCCTGTGGCAGGGATGTGACACTTTTGCTCCGGTCTGCATAAACAGGCATAGAAATATCTGAGAACATCACAGCCGCCAGAGCAAGTGCAAGAATCTTTTTCCGGCTTTTATACAGTTTTTTTCTGGTGATATCTGTTTTTCTTTGCATCATTTTCCACTTTCAGGTTTCAAAGCACCCCGGAACAAAATATGCCCCCTGTTTCCTTCCATTGCGCAGCTTCAGTATAGCATACGCCAGCGAAAGGAAACAAGAGGGCATAACCGGCAGAAATGATTCTTTACTCCGCCAGATAAATCTTGACACCGTCCTGTATCTTACTGATCGTGTCGTCCAAAGACTGTCTGCCAAGCAGATAATCAGGCACTGACTTTTTCAGTTCCTCCAAAACCTTGGCATCCTTCACGGTTTTCTTAGAAAGAGAATCACATAAGGCTTCCAGCTTATCCGCATCTGCAGCTTTGATCGGCTCAATATCCAGTCCGATCTCCTGCCCGTCGGCTCCTTCGATCGTCGTATAGGCAGCGTAATCGGAACGGTCCAGACTTACCTGCATATGCAGGGATTCTTTATTGACCGGAAATCCGTCGTAAAAATCACCGTCCTGTACTTCTCTGCTCATCACAAAGGCTGCAAATTCTTTTGCCAGGTCAGCCTGCTTCGTATTTGCATTTACACCGATTTCCACAGTCGGTATATAAGCATTTTCAAAGCTTGTATAATCACCCTTTACCAGATTGATGATCGCCAGATCAAACATGGCATCGTTAAAGCCGGAAATCTGACAGAGCACAGCCTGCATGGCAGAAGGCAGATCCCATTCATTGCTCGCCCGCTCTCCCTTTTTGTACTTTTCCACCATATCACAGTGCGCAGCGATCGTCTGCAGCTCCTGAAGTACCGTGCGCAGCTTTTCTGTATCCAGCTGCTTATCCTTTATGATGTCCGGCATAAAATAAGGCGCAAAGGTCTCCACAAGATCTTCTCCGGTAAACGTACCCAAAAGGCTTCCGTCCGTCTGCTCTGCTGCCTTTGCAAGTGCTGCCAGATCTGTCATTTCAGATGCTCTTTTCTCTTTGGAAAGAAGCAGGGGCAGTGCAAATCTGACCGGCAGAATCTGCTGCTTTCCGTCCGCAGCCTTTTCTCCGTCTACGATTGCCTGCAAAAGCTCTCCGTTTTCTTCCATTGGCGTTACGATATCCGACAGATCCATCAGAACGCCCTTTTTGGCAAGCGCATTATCATCCAGACCACTCAGCACGATCACATCTTCCCCGTCTCCCGCAGCCAGCGAAGTCATCAGGCGGTTACGCTGCGTCTCCGCTTCCTTATCATCAGTGTCTGCACATGCAACATGTACGGAAACCATTGTGTCAGGATGCTTTTTCTGGAAAAGGGTTGCAGCCTGATTGATCGTAGCCTGATCATACAAAGTATAAACCGTCAGTTCTTTTTCCGGTTTCAGGGGAAGTTCCGGATTATAGGCATACTGATACAACTTCTGTCCCTGATCATTTTGAAACAGCGCATAATAGACTTCGTTTGTACCGTCAGACATATCGCTTGTCATGCCACGGCACCAGCTGTCTGACAGACCGAATGACATATAGCTGCCATCCAGCAGATCTTCAAACTGCCCGGCATCCTTTGCTTTCCGGTGCAAGCCGTCCGCATTTGCCACGATCAGATTGCCCGCAGCATCTGCATCCGCTGCGCAGCTTCCGCTCTTTTTGCTGGAAATATCCACCTGCGATATCACCTTGATACTGTCCTCCGGGCAGATCCCGATCCCCTGCATGGTTCCGCTGTCTCCATCTATGATCAGTGCATAGCTGTCACCCATTCCGATCAGTGCTTCATATCGTTCACCTTCCAATGGTCTTGATTCGGCAAGTGACAGTGTCTGCCTGTCATACCGTTCTATTTTTGTATAAAAAAGTGCAATGACTGCATGATCTGTAACCGCAATATCTTCCGGAGTATCCACAAACCCATATTGCGGGTCTTTCTCTGCCCAGCCTTCCGGCGTGACCTCTGCCATGCCTGTGTCATCACAGGTATACAAAAATCCCTGCAGGTTTTCATCATCTATCTGCGCATCATAGTACACATAATAAACTGCATCTGCCTTTCTGATCTTCAGCGTATAAGCATCTGCCGGCAGCGTAAGCTGTGCCATCCCTGCGGGAGTATCCTCCGCGAAGGTCTTTGTCTGTGGATCCATCACAAAACGCTTCAGCGAAACATTGTCCCCTTTTTCCTGTCTTTGATACAGAACTACCTTTTCATCTTCCCGGCAGATCTGTACAAACTCTCCCGCTACATCCGGGAGTGCGATCTCCGTCTCCTCATACCGTCCTTTTCCGTTCGCCGGATCTTCTGCCTTTTTACCGCAGCCTGCCAGCAACGACAGAGCAAGCAGAAAAAATACCACAAGCTTTCCGCATTTTCTCTTCATAACATTCTCTCCTTTTCTCTTATAGGATTTCCTATCTTGTCGTGCCCATCTTAGCGCTTTAAAATCCGGAAATGGAGAAATGCGTCAATTCTTAACGTCTTCTTCTGCAATTCTTAATATTCTTCCCTGTATCTGCTCCTGAGTATGCTATAATGTCAGATCCTCCACATCCACTCCCATGGAAGACAGCTTTGCCGTGGTTGCCCTGATCTGATATTCCAGTTCTTCATTTTCTACGTTGTTATTTGCCTTCTTGATCCGTTGTAAATCTGTGTATTTATCGATCAATACCGTGATCAATTCTTTTTCTGTCATTTCCTCCATCCTTACACCGCCTTTCCATAATTACAATATAGTGAATTTAGAAGCGGTTTACAAGTTTCCTTTGCATGGATAATCTATCCATGACTGCATGTTTTCTACCCGGTTGTATTTCTTCTATAACGGGCATCTGCCAGAGCGCGCATTCTTTTCTTTCTTCCCATGTGGGCGGCGGATCAGAAATGACTTTTTCCTCTTCCTCCTGCTTCTCTTCCTGCCTGCTGCTTTCTGCCGCCGGTGGCTTTATCTGCACCAGCTTCTCCGACATCTGCACAGAGAGTACAAGCTGCTTTTGCAGGCTGCCATCTTCATAGGAAATCCAGTAAAAGCCACTGCCCACGCCTTGATATCCCTTTTGTCCCCAGCTGTTTTTCACCAGCCAGGCACCATCTTTTTGGGGCTTCTTTACAAAATGCTCCGCTCCGTATGTATCATCCCAGCCCACCACCTCGACAGTATGGTTCAGACGCTTCGTCACATAGGGAAAATAATAAGAACTGTCTCCCGATCCGTCCGCTCGGTCTCGATAATAAAGTCCATAACTGTAATAACTGATCATCAGCCCTCCTGTCTGCAGGATCCGGCACTTGCAGGTATCTGCATCTGCCAGCGGCTGTGTTCCTACAGAAAGCACTTTATATTGCTGCCTGTAAAGCTCCTGCTCAGGCAGCATAAAATCATCCGTGATCTGCCGCATCGGTACTTCCGTTTCCGGTACAGGTCCCATTCCGGCAAGTGCAGCTTCAAACACTGCCGTTCTGGTATTTGTCCGTCTGCAGAACTGCGAAAAAGAACTGCCGTCTGCCTGCAGATGGTATGTGGCATATGCGCCGTGCAGCTCGGACAGATCCACGTCCGCTCCCCTGTATCCTTTTATCAGAAGTGCCGATTCCATCAGCGCAATTCCCGCATAATCCCAGCATAGTGCCAGATCCCCCTGATCTCTGACAGGTGTTACCATCTGCTTCTGTCTCGGATCATAGCTTTTCGGGATCTGTCCTGTCACGGTCTGTGTATGCTGCTCAGACATTATCTCATTACCTGCTTTTCTTCCAAGGCTTTCCAGTGCCTGCAGCTCCCTGTTCCACTCCATGACCGAAAAACTGTCTGCCGCCAGGACCGGATTTTTCAAAAATACCAGCAGGACACAGACTGACAGAAAACCTGCCAGCCCATGTCTGCAATAGAATAATTTTCTATTTTCCATATTTTCCCTTTAAAAGCTTTGCATATACAGTCTGCTTTCCCTTTGGAACCGCAAACTGTATCTTTGATGCACAGCCTTTGAATGCTTCTTTTCCGATTTTTCTAAGCTGCACGGTTCGTATTGTCACCTTTTTCAGTTTTTTGCATTGATAAAATGTCCGCTTCCCGATCGTCTGCACCTGCCCCGGCAGTATCATTCTCTGCAGTTTTTTGCATCCCTGAAAAGCACTGTTTCCGATTTTTGTTACACTGCTGCCAATCTGACAGTTTTCCAGTTTCACGGCATTACGGAATGTATGATCCGGAATACTCCGCAATCTGCCCGGCAGTTTTATTTTGGAAAGAGATGATGCATTTTGCAGCATACCGTCTCCAATACGCATCAGAGAAGCATTTTGTGCAAATGAGAATTTGCCTATCTTCTTACAGTCTGCAAATGCATATTTCCCTATCTGCAATACGCTTCCCGGTATTTTCACATTTTTTAGAGCACTACACTTGTAAAACGCCTTATTTCCAATCTGCAGTAACCCTTCTTTCAAGACCAGACTTTTCAGTTTCTTACATCCTTCAAAAGCATGACTGCCAATCCGGAGCACCGCCTCCGATATCGTAATCCTTTCAAGTGCCGCACAGTTTTTAAACGCGCTCTCCTCTATCACGGTCACATTGTTCCCTATATTCACTTTCTTAAGCTTTCTACAATCTTCAAATGCGCTCTTTCCAATCTTTGTAATACCGCTTCCCATTACGACTTCTTTCAGTTCACCCTGTCCATAGAATGCTTTTTCCGCAATTTCCGTGATGGTCAAAGTTTTTCCCGCTACCTTGATCACATCCGGTATGACCAGTTTTTCCTGTCCTGTCGAACCGTTTAACCGGATTGTCAGCGTACCATCTTCGTTCTTATGCAGTGTATATATCACTTCTTCAATTGTATAGTTCGTGGAAGATCCCTGCTCTAACGCTTCCAGAATCTTTTTCTGCAGTTCCATGGAAAGCCCCTGATCATCATTTTCCTGTTCTTCAGCTGTTTTTTCTGTACCTGCAACCAGCTTCCGATAATAAAATTTTACTACAGTGCTGCTGTCTGCCCTGACAGTTATAAGCCGGCTGTCCGGCTTTTCATAGCCATTTATGGTAATCGGAAAGACCCTGATCTGTGTATCTGCAAGCGCTTTTTTCTCCTGCCCCTCTTCCTGTGGATAATACGCCACATACTTTTGCAGATCTGTTTCTTTTTCATCCGGTTGCAGATAATATTGCACCTCATAAGTTACAAAGGTCGGGGCATATTCAGCCTGCAGTGTGATCACACCGTTTTCTCCCCCTGTCAGGTTTTCTGCGGATTCCGTCAGAAGCAGGCCTTCCTTTGTCCGCCATCCTTTAAACACATACCCTGTTTTGACCGGTAGCGGAAGGTCAATCTTCTCTTCATAGTCTGATACCCTTTCATATCCGGCTTCTTTTTTGACAAAATCCTTTATCTGATCCTCCAAAATATTACCGTCTGCCGGATCAATCCGCAGCAGATAGCGATCCGCTTCCCACTTCGCATACAATGTATGACTTTGCCCCGGGCTGTAATGCATACCGGGCTGATACAGTTTCTCCATATTATTTTCTTCTGCCCAGCCCAGCAGATGATATCCTTCTTTTTTTACATCCGGCAGCAGAACGGTTTCTCCCACTCCCCAGCCTGCATAAATGATACCATCACCTGCCACTGTTACTTTTTGCAGCGGATCTCCGATCTTTGTCTTTTTTTCTGCATCCGCATACCAGCCAAGAAAAGCTGCTCTCGAAACGCTCATAGCCTGTTCGCAATTTCCTCCGTCTGTATTGTAGGTAATTGTATATTCCCGATGCAGCTGCGCAGGCAGCGTATAAACTGCTGTCTTGCTCCAGTTCGCATATTTTGTAATAATTGCCCCATTTTTTGTTGTCAGATTACGGAATGCAGCCCCCGGAACTGCACCTGCATCTCCCCAGTTTAAGAAACTTCTGAATGCTGTAACGGGACTAACCATTCCTTCCGCCCCATTTGTGTTTACAGTGATCGTATATCCGGGAGAATTTCCCGGTGCTGCCGGGTATACGGCAGTTTCATCATACTTACAGTTCAAACCGGCAGGAACACTGCTGCCACCGTTACCATCGTAAACAACCTTATATTCCGCTGGAGAAACAGAAAAATGAAATGCCATGTGATGGATTTTTGTCGGATCAGTGATCGCTGTACTTCCCACTCCCGCATTTGTAGGAAGATATATATGCTGTTCAAAATTAACCGTATTTTCTTTTTCATACTCCCGATCTCCACTGTAAGAAGCGGATTTGATATAACGGACACCTTTATAGGCACTGTCTGCATGATCTGTTGCATTGATCGGATAGGTTAATCCACGACTGCTGCTGTCCTTGTCTGTAGCCGGTTCTACCGTCAGGGCATAACCTAACGGCTTCGTCATGGAAAACCGGATTATAGCATGCGGATAAGAAATCTTTCCGCCGCCCTTCAGCGTTTTCACATCCGCCAGAGCTTCCTCCTTTTGAGAAACGATATGATAAGTATGCGTTCCACCTCCGGTCACTTTCAGATTGTATTTTGCGCCAGAAACAGTAGTGCTCATAGATGTCTGCCTTTGGGAAATCTGCTTTGTCTTATCAATATTGCTGATCTTTACTGTAGCTTTACCAGCCTGCGATCCGTCGAATACAATATAATAATAACCGCATGTACTTGAAAAATTAGTAGCGCCTACCCTGTCACAGGATGCGAGCGACCGATAGTACTGCATATTGTCAGTAAAATGGGCACCTGTAAGTAGTCCACATTCCCTGCAGATATCCTTGCCATAATAATCCAAGGTTTCTGAAAGACGAGCAGACTTTTCCAACAGCTGCTTCTGCTCATCCACATTTAGACCGCACAACCATACCGCCAGTTCTTCATCCCCATACGCGTTCAGACAATATTCCAGTTCTTCTTCTGTCAGGGTCAGCGGATTCTTTGCAAACAAGTCCTCCTCTGCTGACATATTTTCCTGCAATTCCATTTCCTCCTCAGATCCTGCCGTGTTGCCTGACAAGGTCGCATTTTCCGATACCGTCTCTGTTCCTCCTGCTGCAGAAGCTGCCTGCAGCTGCAGCAGGCATCCTGCAAACAGGGCAGTGCTGAGCGCGCAGCAGGTTACCCATTTACATACTTTTCTTTTCATGTTTCCTCCTTTTACGGAAAAAAGGACACAGAAAGATACCGGTTCCCTTTCTCCGCTTTCTTGATTGATAATTTGTAGTGTCGTGAAATCTTTGGCTGAAATGCCATGACCGACTGATCGTCGTAAGATATAAGAAGCACTGCTCTTATATAAGATTCACTTTGTGGTTGTAAGTATAGCAAACGGATATCCTGTTAGTCAATGACAATTTTCAGGATATCCGTCTCATTTATTTCTTATTCTTGTAAAAGGATTGCACCCAGTACTTTTTCTTCATATACCGCTATATTTTCCAAAGTATGCTCCAGTGCTCCGTATGTGATTTTTCCCGCCGACAGGCAAATCAAGATGGCATCTGCTTCCGTGATACACTGTCCCGCCTGCTTCTCCTCATACACTGCTGCCTCTTGCACACGATATACTGTCAGCTTTGTTTCATCCGCTATTTTATGACACATGGATTCCGATGTTTCCGCCGGAACCACACCCATCTCCAACAGACAAAGTGTTCCGCTCTCTTTCCCCGTCAGATTACGGAAATGGAAAAGCAGATGCATCTGTTTTTCTTCTTTTGGCATGTTCCATGCAAACGGGATATGAAAAGACTCTTTCAAATTCCTTGCAGTCCAGATATAACCGGTCCAGGCAAAACAGAGTGCCAAGCCGACCAGACCTGTCAGAATACCTGCCAGAAGTCCCATCAATGCCTGCTTCACCACAGTTTTATATTGGATCCCATCCGATACCGGTTTTACCGCAAGTGGCTCTCCGATCTGTGGTCTTTCTTCCGCACTTAGCTTGCAATATTGCTTTACATATTTCTTTTCGTTCTTTCCCAGTGCATCATAATCAGTTTCTTTCTGCATGGCATACGTGCTTTCCAGATTGATATTAGCTGCCTGTGTATCTCTAAGTGCCGTATCTCTCGCCACAGATTGATAAGTCTGCAGCATATAACAGCGAAACTGACCGCGTGCCTGCACCACAGCCGGATAAATATTCTGCATCAGATACTGATCTGTAGCATGCAGCAAAACGTCCAGTATTTCCTGATCCGGTGCTGTCACATAGATCACCAGCACCTGCCCGGTACTTGTATCAAAGGTAATCAGCTCCGACACCCTGCTGCCTTCTGTATCCATGGACACCTGCTCCGCAAGCTGGCTTTCCAGATAAGCGGCTGCTTCCTCGCTTTTAAACAGATTCACAATCTGAGTGACCGCTTCTCCATATCCAAAGCCATCCGCTCCCTGATCAAAACCGTATCGCAATGCCCCTGTATACTTTTGTTCCGGATCGATCTTCATATAAAGTGCCTTCTGGTTATAAGCACTTTGCTGTTTATACAAGTCCCGATCCGTCAGATACTTCTGTACCTGCGTTTTCTGTTCTTCTGATAACGTCAGTTCCGTTTCCGCCTGCTGTTTTGTCAGGCTGTCCTTCTGCCCCTTCCAGTTTTTTCCTGCAAAGACTACACAAAAAACCGCAGCAAAAAGAAGGAGGATCCCAAACCGCTTTTTCCAATATCCCAGAAGTCCTTTGCTGTCCATATATTTTCTGTCATAACGATACACTCTCATATACCTTCTCCTCTTTCTTCCCATTTGGCAGCTCATTTCGCATCCCTTTTACTTCAATTCCACCCAACGTGCCGTTTTCCCGCACAAGTAAGAGCAGAAGCGGATTATAAGTCAGATACATTGACTGTGGATTCGCCATACCAAAAACCATGCTGATCAGCACACACATAAGTAACATTTTCTCATTTTGCATCACCAGTCTGTATAACAACAAACTCATCAGAACACAATATACCAAAATAAAAACCGTTCCATACAAAAGCATCTGCATCAGGTACGCATTATCCACATAATTATATACGGCATCCGGCTTATAATACAGTGTCGAAGCACCAATAAATCTGATCTTCTGTCCAAACCATGTAAAGCCGTATTGTACAATTGCCTCATATCCCAGTTTCAGACGGTTATTGGATATATAATTCCATTTTTCCCAGACCGGATTTCCCTTCTGATATGCCATCGTCACACCGATACTGGCGATCAGACATATCCACGGAACAAGCATAAGTGCATATGCAAACCACTGCGGGAATTTTTTCTTCGCAAAAAAGCGTTCACAAACCAGACAGGAGACAACAAGCAGTATACTCAGCAAGAAGTCCGATCTGCCATTCGTCAGATAGTATAAAATTCCATTGCTTATCAGAATGACAAGGGCTGCAAATTCCCTTAGCCTGTTTTTTTCAGAAATCCATGCAATTGCCGTAAAAAGCCCGAAATGGCTGGCAAGCATACAATGTGTAAATCCCAATCCATGTCTGTTTCTAACCCCCTCTTCCCAGAGCACATCTTCCAACACACCTTCCTTTGCAGCCAGCACCGTAATCAGAAAAAGGAGTAGTTGCACCCAGAACATGATCCGGCAAAGTTTCCGGAAGGATACATTTCTGCCACCGTAAATAAGCGCAAACATTGCTGCAAACGGCAATTTATCGATTTTAAATGCGATCCACATAAAAAGGAGCGTTACGCCCAACATCAGCAAATTTCTTGGCGTTCTGTCCGCTTCCAGAATTATTTTCACAAGACAGCAGCTCAGTACCCCATACATGACAGGATCTGAAATCAACTTCATAGGCAGCATATCTTTAAAATACGTATATTTTATAAGCCCCACCAAAAGCCATGCGATCAGAGCCGTTATATATAAAGTTTCGCCCCACTGCTTTTCCTTCATATCGTTTCTCCGTTTTCCTGTCCCATTGCCTGTATAAACTGCAGATAGCCACTGTGTTTCGGATGTCGATCCTCTACAGACGGCAGGCTGTCATAATCGCCGTACAGTTGCTGCAGATAAGGCTGTATCTGATTCGGTACAGGAAGCATATGACCGCAAAATGGAACCCTTTGATAAGGCAGTAAAATATTCTTATCCATTACTTCCCGTTGATAGCCGGCAAGCCCAAACAGACTGCAGACCTTATCTGCATTCTCCGTTTTTTTTGCAGTTATGATCTTCTTGCTGACACAGGCATACCAGTTAAACAGCCTGTCCGGGGTTATTTTCACGATTATTCTCGATATTTCATGTGCTGCTTTTCCCTTATTTTTGGTTGGCAGTCTGTAAATCGAAAGGTAATGTACGATCACAAAAATACGCTGCAGTGTTCTGCCTGCTTTTCCATCCGGAACGCCATCGATTGGGTGGATATCCAGCTTCGGCGCTGCATTTTGCGGATAATCTCCCTGCGGCAGATATAACAGATGTCCGATTGGTGCATCCGGTATGATCTGTTTTTCAACCGGTGAATACCGATACTTCTCAAGCCGATTGTCGTGCTTAGCCAAAAGTTGCTCCAGTCTTTCAAAATCAGGGCGCATCATAGCAAGATCAATATCATCATCCCATGGAATAAATCCCTGATGCCTGTATGCACCAAGCGCAGATCCTCCCGCCAGAAAGTAGGGAAGTCCGTGTTCTTTGCAGAAAGCATCAAAAACAAGGAGCATCTTTAATAGATACTCCTGATATTCTTTCAATTCCTGTGGAATCCCTCCTGTACGCTCTTCCTGCATAATTCATCCTGCCTTCTATCTGTTATGCATCTTCATCCAGCATCGTTGCCAGCATTTTTTCTTCCTGCTTTTCTTTCTTTGTCTTCTTTTTGTTTGGTTCCAGTTCATCCATAAAGATCTGGTATTGCTCCAGCACTTCCTCTGTCGGTCCATCCATACGAATCAGTCCATCATGTAACCAGATTACCCTGCTGCAGAGCTTTCGTACTGTCTCCACACTGTGAGATACGATCATAACCGTACGCTCGTTATCTGAAATCAACTCCCGCATCTTTGCAAAGCTCTTCTTTTTAAACGCGATATCACCCACGCTCAAAACCTCATCGATCAGCATGATCTCAGTCTCTAAAACCGCCGTAATGGAAAACGCAAGCTTAGAATACATACCGCTGGAATACGTTCTGACAGGCGAATTGATAAATTTCCCCAATCCCGAAAATTTTACAATATCGTCATATTTTTCTTTAATCTGTGCTTCTGAAAATCCCAACAACAAGCCTGACAGATAAATGTTTTCTTTACCGGTCAGTTCTTTTTGAAATCCCACACCGATGGAAAGCAGAGAGATAGAATGATCTCCAATATCGATCGTCCCCTCATCCGGTGAGAAAATACCTGCTATGGAGCGCAGCATTGTAGATTTTCCACTACCGTTTCTGCCGATCAGCCCGACGATCTCACCCTTCTTCAGATTAAAACTGACACCTTTTACCGCCTCGAATTCCTCCATATGGGATTTTCGAAGGGAAAACAGACTTTTTTTGATGCTTTCTGCCTGTACCGTTTTATATCTAATATGCACATCTTTGACTTGTATTGTATATTCGTTTTCCATTAGCTCACCTTTACATATGAATTTTCGTGTTTTACGATCAGTTGTACACCCAGTACTGATAACAGGATACTGATAACAAACCAGATACCAGCCACCCCATACATTGGATGGGAATGGTATAGAATACAATTTCTGGCTCCCTGAATGATATTCGCAACAGGATTGATATCAAGCATCAAAAGGTTGTAAGGCTTTGGTACCCGCTTTTGCACATTATAAAAAATACCGGACATATAAAACATCAGTCTAAGTGCTACATTAACAATATTCGCAAGATCCATTAAATAAACACCAAAATGCAATACTATACAACTACAGCCGAAGGTAAACACTCCAAGTGCCAAAAAAAGCGGAATGATTTCCAAAATACGCCATGTGATCGGTACTCTGTAAAGTGGTACCATAATGATTACAAGCGTAAATGCCACACACATCTTAAAGAAATTTACCATCATTGTAATCAGTATCAAAATGTACTTCGGGATATATACCTTTGATATCATCCCCTTATTTTTATTTACCGTCCTTACACTTGTTAAAACAGTTTTACTGAAAAAGTTCCACAGATTCAGTCCGATAAAAACAAAAAGCGGAAAATATTTCTCTGATTTTCCAAATACAATCTCTGCCACAAAGGTATATACCAGCATAAACAAAAATGGATCCAGAATCCACCAAAGCCAGTTCAGTCTGGAACCGGCAACTTCACTCTTTAGAGTAGCTTTTGTTGCATACAGCATATAACCCTTGTACTTTTTGATATTATTTATAAATTTTTTCATAATTTATGTCTTTCCCATTTCCTTCTATTCGTAAGATTCCATCGTCCGCTTCATGCCATCCCGCAACGACACCTTAGGCTTCCAGCCTTCTGCCATAGCCTTATCTGACTTCAGAAACCCCAGCTTATAACTCAGATAGCCGGCAGATTTTTCCCCTTCCGGAATATGCATCACCAGACTGATCCTGCGATCAGAAAAAATATCACAAAGAATCTCCGCAAGCTGTTTTACTGTAACCCTCTCTTCGGAATTGGATACATTATACACCATATCCTGAAATTGCAGAAGTGTGTAAAACAGTCCTGCCACAACATCTCCGATATAAGTCAGCGCCAGTGTTCCGCTTCCGTCACTGTTCATCACGATATCTTCTCTGTTTTTTACATTGCCAAGGAAATCACCTACTACACGGCCATCACTTAAAAGCATCCCCGGTCCGTAAGTATGTGCAATACGGGCTATTTTACAATCAATTCCATACTGGCTCTTATAGCAGGCACAAAGATTTTCCGCCATCCGCTTTCCTTCCGGATAACAGGAACGGACACTTGTCGGATCCACACTGCCATAATCCGCTTCTGTCACAAAATCTAGGCTTCCCTTGCCATATATTTCTCTTGTACTGAGCAGCAAGAATTTCTTTGTTCCACGTGTTCTGCCATATTCCAAAAGCTGATAGGCTCCCAGCACATTTCCCATTGCCGTTCCGACCGGATCTGCCACAAACTGATTGGGACCCGTCTGGCTCGCCGCATGAATAATTATATCTATTTCATCTGAAAGTTCTACCGGCTTTGTCACATCCTGAATCACTAGATGGAAATCGTCCCGCTCCAGTACTTCCTTCCATTTATCCCTTGTTTTCAGCTCATTTCTTGCAATGCCATAAATCTGTATGCCATAGTTCTTTGTGTCATTAAGCACCAGCATGGTACGCACCAGATAGGTTGCAATCAGACCGTTTACGCCTGATATAAGCACTTTTTTCCCCTTCAGAGTTTCCCATGCAATCGGTTCTTTTAATATCCTGTCAATATCTTCCTGTACTACATGATGTAACTGCATAAAAGCCTCCTGTTTTATAATCCGAAAATTTCCTGATTTTCCCGCAGATCCACAAGTGCCTTAAACAGGAAGAAATCCTCCGGCGTTGTAATCTTGATATTGGTTGTTTCACATGGCACCATATGAAGTTTAACCCCAAGCTCTGTCATCAGGGAACATGTATCGATTGTAATCGTATAAGGCATGTTTTCTCCTTTTTCATGCGCATATAACACATCTTTGAAATAAAAGCTCTGTGGTGCCTTTGCTACATACATGGTATTTCGGATGATCGTCCGATCGATCTGTTTTCCATCATCACTTACAATCGCAGTCTCTGTAAACGGAACGCAGGTAATACCGTTTCCGTATTCTCTAACCGCCGCTATATTGTCCGTGATCAGTTTTTCTGTCACAAGCGGACGTACTGCATCATGCAGAAGCACAATATCATCCTCCTTACAGATTGTCTGCAAATACCGGAGTGCGATCATTTTAGACTCCTGTGTATCCTTTCCACCCGTTAAGATCTTTTTTACTTTTTTGATGCCAAACTTGTCCAAAAGTCTCTGCAGGTAATTTTCCCAGCCTGCAATACACGGGATCACAACAGCATCAATCTCCGGATGCCGCTCAAATACCTCCAGTGTATAAATAATAATCGGTTTCCCGTACAACTCCAGAAACTGCTTCGGCTTTGCGCTGTTTTTCATGCGTTGTCCAGATCCACCGGCAAATACCAATGCTATATTCATGTTATTTATCTCCTCCATTGTTTTCGCACTTTCTATTTGAATCTGCCACCTTATTATACTTTGCGTAAACTCTTCTGAACTTACGTTTAATTTTCTCTTCCTTCTCCCCCCTGCTGGTACCTTTAAAACATACCATTTTAGAAACCAGTTTTCTATAAGGATACGGTGATGCGTTGCTGTTTTTCTTGATCTGTTCTTTCATTACCGTAAATAAAGACTGATAAATGGACATCAGATAAGTCTCATCCTTTTGGATGCCTTCTTTCATAGCCAGTTCCAGTCTATCCACCAGTTCCTCCGGCTTCTCCTGTATCACATCAAAAACACGATTCCCATAACCAATACTATCATAGAAACCCTTTACCTTTGCATTCCACATGATGCCAACAGAAGGCACATCCAACGAAAAGCTAATAATACTCGGATGTAATCTACATGAGATCACGCCATCACAGTCTGCAATCTTAGAAATCAAATATTCAGGTGTGTTCATATTAAATACACACTTTGACAAGGGAAATCCGTACTCTCTGACAAGACGGTCTACAAAAGCTTCATCACTGAAATGACCACTTGTCAGTATCTCATAATCATAGCCTCTCTGTTTCACGATCTCAACAACCTTTGTCCAGAAAGCTATTGCTTCCTCCTTCGAAAAAGGTATTTTATTATCTGTAAATCCACCTTCCCGCAAGATAAAAATACCAATTTTTTTCTTCCTGCCCGGTTTCTTTTGGATCCAGAATTTGCGAAATACAGTACAGGTATGCACTGCCGGATCAGCCACTTTATCAATATAAAGAGATTCTTTTTCTTTATATTTCTGGAGCATTTCAAAATCATCCCTTGTTGTAATCATCTTGACGCAATCCAGATTCAGTGCCTTCTTCAGACGCTGACACTTCTTATTCTGTTCATCATAATGTTCCAGTCCGATTGCTGAGAAAAAGACCGGTTTCTGATACTTTTGTGCGATCTCGATTGTAACTGCCGTACGTTCATAAAAGTTCTGATACATATAGTTGAACATAGGTGCTCCGCCAAACACTACGATATCGCAGTTCCTGATTGCTTTTTCTGCCGGCTCAAGCAGCTTAGGGTTCCGATTCTTCAAGTATCCCTGTGACACAAATGAAACTGCCTTACTGATGATCTCATACTCCCATCTGTGCAGTCCAAGGTTTTTCATAACAGTAGAAATCAGACTGATATCAGTTGCTTCAATCACCTGATCTCCCACATTATCAGAATCTCTGTTTGTAAGAAGCAGCACTTTGACCTGTGACTTTGGTGTGATCTTCCGTTTGATTTTTTTTAAGTATGGCTTTGTCTTTTTATATAATTTGTCGAAACAATGCATATGGTTTCCTTTCTTTCAAAGCTACTGCGCCAGATCTTTTACCTTGCAATCCTTACCTACCAGGATTTCCCTGCCCTGACAACCTGTGATCTGATTCTTTCCGATGCTGTCCTTTACTTCACTCTGCGCATACAGTTTTATGCCTGCGCCTGTTACATTGGAAAGCGTATTGGCCTGTATACTGCCAACCGTACATTTGCTGTTAAGCATAATACCGTTTCCACCGGCAGCTGTGATCGTATTCTTCTCTACATTACCTGATATGACAGAGCCGTCATACAGACTGATTCCGTCATTTTCCGTCTGGGAAACGATATTTCCCACTACCACACCGGCCTGACTCCGGCAGGCAATACTGATTCCAATACTGCCTGCTCCTTGTATATGGTTATTTTGTATAGCATTTGTGACAGAACTCTCTCCATAAACACGAATGCCACATTCTCCTACCTTTGAAATCTGGTTAGCACTGAGTTCTTTTACATTGGAATTCTCAAAAACCATAATGCCGCAACGTGAACTCTTAGAAATGGTATTGTTTTTTACCACTACCTGCTGACTGCAGTCTCTTATGGCGATTCCATCATTCTTATTATCCATAACACCAGTTTTTCCCTTACCGATGATCATATTATTTTCTACCATTACATTTTTCACGCCTGCCAGGTGAATCCCATGTCCTTCTGTTGTGATGTTGTTATTGTAGATTGATACATTTGAAGCTCTGTAATCACCTTTTGCAATTTTCTGATTCGATGCCCCGGTCTGTGTTTTCTCCAGCAGATGTCCGATTACCGCAATTCCCTGCACACGATCACACATTGGATCATTTTTTGTCTGGATCACATTATCATGAATCCTTGTCCGGATCTCTTTATAATTCTGACTCTTTCCAGCCTGACTTTTTGCCTTTGCATAAATAGACGATGTCTTGGATTTAAAAGACTGTACTAAAATTCCCGCACCACAGTTTGTAAAGTTATTATCCGCAATCTCACAATTATAATAACTGGTCGTCACGATTGCTTCTTCATGGACATTTTGAAACTTATTATTGGTGATCATGACATTCTCATGAAATCTACCTACCAGCATCGTATGTGTACCAAGACCTCTCGGTACATCCTGAAATGTATTACCAGATATCAGTACATTCTTCATCACAGTTCCGTCCTGATAGGTTTCGGCAAATACACTTTCCGCCACCGGAATATCAAGCTGCA
The DNA here is from genome assembly GCA_000432915.1 of Firmicutes bacterium CAG:194. Classification (GTDB taxonomy): domain Bacteria; phylum Bacillota; class Clostridia; order Lachnospirales; family Lachnospiraceae; genus CAG-194. The sequence goes on along the minus strand of HF995249.1, from coordinate 35,505 downwards.
ATGCTTCCTGTTTTGCTTCTTCTCCCTTTCCCTGTCGAGCTTTAAAGCTTTTAAAGGTACAGCCGGTTACTGTAAAGCCGTTAATCGCACAGACCTCTACCTGATGAAGACCGCCTCCGCCTGAAAAGGTTGCGTTCTTTATCGTAATATTTTTACCGTGTGCCATCTTAACCAGATTACCCTTGTTGTTCTTAGCACCTACATAAGTACCACCCGAAATCGTGATGTTTTTGCATCCCTTATAGCCTTTTGTCTTTGCCGTACTCTTTTTATCCACAGTATCTGTCAGCAGCATGTTCAGGCTTTTTGCCTTTCCCCTGAACTTTATCGTTGCACCGGTTGCTTCCAATGTCACATTACTGCATAAACAGATCGGTCCGCTGATATAATAAGTTCCCTTTGGAATAACAATCTTATATGGTTTTGATGCTGTTGCCTTCCTGCGTGCCTTTGTCATGGCATCATTTACTTTCTTTGTAATATCTGTCTTCTTACCTGCTTTGATCTTGATCGTCGTTGCTTTTGATGCAGTCTGTGCAGCCATTACTTCCACTTTTGCAAACTGCACCGATCCCGAAAAGCACTGTAATGCAACAAGTAAACACACCATTAAAATTTGAATCTTCTTTTTCATGAAACGCCTCCTTTTACACAGTACTCCTGTCCCTCTGTTCTTCTCCCAGCTCCGGGTTTTCAAATACAATTTTCTGCATTTCTCGATAATGATTCCTTACAGTATCTATATCCGCCTGCATTTCTACCGGGATCTGACCCAGTACAAACCAGTCAATCACACGGTCAGATGCATTGCAGTCAATATGATCAAATGAGAAATCCACATATGCTTCTACCTTCTCAAATTCAAAATCCTGCTCCCGGATTGCTGTCAGCAATTCATCAAATGTATAGACCACCTTACCCGGCGCAGATTCCTCATACGCTCTGTGAAATCCTCTGGAATAAGCATACTGCAGCTTATCAAATGCAAAAAACAGCATTGGCTTTTTCATCAGAGAATACTCAAAAATATTAGAAGAATAATCAGTAATAAGAAGGTCTGTAATATAAAACAGATCATTGATATCCGGGAACTTGTTCACATCCACAAACCGATCCTTATGCGGCTCCTTGATTGGCACTGCTGATGCCACCCACGGATGCATCTTAAATAACACCACATATTCCTCTCCGCAAAGATCATACAATTTGTCAAAGTCAATCAGCTCATACGGATAATATGCCAGCAGCTTATTCCTGCCACGATAAGTAGGTGCGAATAAAATAACCTTTTTCCCCTTACAAAGCGGATATTTCTCATACAGCTTCTGCTCTACCCTTGCACGTCTTTCCGGATCCAGATACTCGTCCATACGCGGCATTCCTGTC
>HF995249.1:0-34085 GCA_000432915.1 Firmicutes bacterium CAG:194 | reverse complement strand
TCCTGTCGGTAATACCTGTTCTTCATTAATACCCCAGACTTCCGAGAAAAAATGAGCAATGCTCTTAGAGCCTGAAATACCGTAAGAATACTGTCTGTGTGCACTCTGCGGTGCAGGGCAGCCCGGATGTCCCCAGCGGCTGTAACCGGATGACTTAAAGCCTGCTCCTGCATGCCAGAGCTGTACCACCTTTGTATCATCGGAAAGCTTCATCCAGTCAAGCACCGGTGCATGATCGTCCACAAAAATAATCCCGCTCGATGCCATTTTTTTCATCAGAGCAAGCCAGCTTTTAAATCCATGATTTCCTCTGGCACCAAATCTGGCTGATGTAAGAATCGTATACTCCTTCTCCATCCCTCGTTGCTGCATACGCTCCATAACAGCCTTTAAATTAGAGGCGATTTTATCATTCTGTTCTGTCAGAAACAAAACGGTATGTGCCCTGTTTTTCTTATATTTTTTATAATAAAATTGATAGCTCCTGCGCAAAAAGTTTTTACTGGAAAACCATGTTGCCATCACATTTTTAACCGGATGGATCCGATTATGCAGATGTGCCAGTGATGGGAACTCCATATTCGCCTTTGTTGCCGCAAGGATTGTCATTTCAAAAGGCAGATTATCTTCTCCTTCTTTTGTGCCAAAAGAAACAGCATATACCTTTTGTCCCCCATTATATGGAAAATTTCTGGAGTGATCAGCCATTTTTTCAAAAATACCGTAATCATATTCTGCATCCGCTACCGTATTTTCTCCGTCACTGACAAACAGCGCGTAAATACCGGATGGAATACAGGCACAATTCCCCGGATTTGTAATATTTGTGGTCAAGTGATACTGTCCGTTTTCATATGCCAGAACACGCAGTTCTGCTGCTGCCTTACCCAACATCTTGTCTACCAGATAAAAACGGACTTTTTCTGTAACAGGAACCGCCTTTCCTTCCTTTTCAAGCGTCAGATACAAATGCAGATGTATCCGTTCCCATTCAATCTTCTGAAGCTCCGCTTTCCATTTATGATCTGTTGCAAGGTACCTCATATTACGTTCTTTTCCTCCGGTTTCTTACTTACTTTTTCCTGTCTGTGTCAGAATCAGATCTGCCACCCGTTTTGCAGCATTTCCATCCTCAACAGAACCTTTCTCTTTCAAAAAGGCATTTATCCTCTTTCTATAACTTTCCTCATCAAATGTTCCGATCTGTTTCAAAAGTTCCGCATCCGTCTTCGCTAACGGGAAAGGAGTATCTGTCAGCGGGTAATAAAATCCTCTTACCTGTTCATAAGCATCATAATCCTCTGCCAATATAAACCCCGGTCTTTTCGTCAACATAAAATCAAAGATCGCACTTGAGTAATCCGTTACCATTGCGTCCGCTGCCGCCAGAAGTTCCTGCACATCCGGATACATGGTGGCATCCGTAACGGGCTGTTCTTTCAATGCCTCAATCTGCTTCGGCGACACCCTCCTTGGATGCAACCGTACCAGACAGGCCCATTCACCACCAAACCGCATTTCCAGTGCTTCCGCAATCTTTTCATAAGGAAGCGGCTGCAAAAGTCCATGATCCTGATCGCGAAAGGTCGGCATATAGAAAAACAGTTTTTTCTCTGGTGCAATGCCATATGCCTCCTGTACCTTTCTCTTATATTGTAACTGATCCTGTTCAAAAAACAGATCATTCCGTGGATGCCCGTATTCCAAAATCTTTCCCGCTCCCCAAAAGGCTCGTTTGTAAACACCCGTTTCAAAGCGACTGTTTGAAATCCAGAAATCCGTATAAGCTGCATTTTTTTTCGCCAGTGTCAACCATGCTTTATCGGCATTCAGATAACCGCAGTCTCCCTCTATCTTCTTAATGCCAAAGGAACCATGCCACATTTGGATATACACCTGCTCCGGCTTTTTCAAAAGACCTTGATTCAACAGATGTACCATCTGAAAATTTTTAACCCAGAGCTTTGCGGTCGCGTATTCATAAAAAGCCTGCTCCGAATCATACAAAACAATCCTCACTCGCACAGGTAATATAGGGCGGAGCAGTTCCGGTGTTTTGGTGATCCAGACAAGATCCAATCCCTCCGTCAGCTCCTGCGGCATTTCCAGAAGTCTTTTTAATACATACTTCGGATTGCAGCCGTATCCGTTCCCCATATAATTATCAAAAACAATCTTATTCGGACAAATCGGCTCATGATCGAAGTGTTTGTGATACTTTCTGGTAAAACGAATGCGGATCCGCAGCTTCGTTTTCCGAAGACGATACACCTTATACTCATCCTCGATCGCATATGCAATTATTTTTTTTGCCAAAGAACGAATCATCATGTAATCCACCACTGCCACACAGCTACCGCAATTTTACTCTAATATCATTATATGATGTCGGGAACCAAAAACCCCGAATTTTATGCCAATATCGGGGCGGATCCCAAGGTCTTTCACCCACCTATGAGCAAGCTCACATGAGTTTAGACCTTTTACCCCTAGCATCATTATATTATACAATGATACCCACAAACTTGCAACTTACCGATTTACAGCCGGTTTTCAGTCCTTGCGAAGCACCTTGTCATAAAAAAGATGCCGCAGTCTGTCCGGCAGCAGACTAACCCCCACATGACCACAGACCGCGAACAAATAATCTCCCAGTCCGCAGTATCCGTTTTTTAGCATATAATTACGAAAACGCAAAATACGCCCTGCATAGGCCAAACCTCCGCGCCGTCTGTACATTCCCTCTGTGCGCATGTAAAGAAGTACCTGTTCCGTATTATAACCGACAGCACCGCTTTTCAGCATTCTGAGCCACAAATAATAGTCCTCAAAGCCTTCAAATGGCTGATAGCCGCCCGCCCGTAAAACCATACTCTTTTTATACATCACACATGGATGATTAAATGGGTTTCTGCGTCTGGCAAAACGTAGGATTTCTTCCTGTGTCTGTGGCAACTTTCTGATTTTTCCAACGACAGCAGGATCTGTCTCAAACTCTGCTACCGATCCACTGACCAAATCTGCTTTCTGCTCCGATAGTAGCATAAGTTCTTTTTCCATACGATCCGGGCAACTGATATCATCGCTGTCCATTCTGGCAATAATCTCATACCGGCAATGTTTCATTCCCTCATTCAGTGCATTCCCCAGTCCGCCCTGCCTTGCAAGCTGTACACGCGTAAAGAGAGCCGGAGATGTTTTCTCAGCCACATCCAGCACCTCATACAATGCCGGTGTCAGTTCTCCGTCACATACGATCACGATCTGCGCCGGTAAAACTGTCTGCACCAGCAAACTGTCTATGCTTTCTTTCAAAAACGCCGGCTGTTCTTTCCGATATACCGACATTAAAACTGCGTATTCCAATTTTCGTTCCTTTCCCTCTAAAGAAAAAGTGTCAAAAAATATTTTGACACTTTCCCACATTTCTATTCTCTTGTTTTAAAGTCCCCTCTGTTTCCGATATTCGCTGATACCGCTCCATTTGGTATCCTTATCCGAAAGGATCAGATCATCCTTTGTCATACCTTCCGGCATCGGCCATTCCACGCCGATCTCCGGATCAGACCAGAGCAGTCCGCCCTCGTCGTTCGGATGATAAAAGTCTGTGCATTTATAGGCAAATTCTGCATAGTCAGAAAGTACAATGAAACCGTGTGCAAAGTTCTTTGGTATAAAAAACTGCTTTTTATTTTCGGCAGAAAGCTTTACTCCATACCACTGTCCGAAAGTCGGAGAACCCTTTCTCAGATCGACCGCAACATCAAACACCTCTCCATTTACTACACGGACAAGCTTATCCTGTGGAAAGTTGATCTGAAAATGCAGACCACGGAGTACACCCTTTTTGGAAGCAGACTGATTGTCCTGTACAAAGACCTGATCAATGCCCGCCTCTTTGAAGTCATTATAATTATACGTCTCCATAAAATATCCTCTGGCGTCACCGAATACAGTCGGTGTAATGACTTTCAATCCTTCAATATGACAGGTTTCTACTGTTATTTTTCCCATTTTTCCATCCTCTTTTTCTCATACTTGGATACCCACTTTTAAACTTTTTGATAATACACTATCCATAGATAAAATAAGTATATGAAAATCACACCTGTTCGTCAAGTTTCTTTTCGTACCTGACATTAACAGCAGTAAAAAGGAGGAACTTCTTTGTTACTCCCGCTCTTTTTATCTGCTTTTGATATCCTTGATCATCTGTAAGATGGAGCTTCCGTAGTTCTGTGCGGTTGCCCAGCCTTTTCCGTATGGGTTGTCCGGAATACCGAGCCATTCCACATAAGGAGCCGTTCCACGGCTCACATAGGTAAAACGCGGATCTACACAGCCATTATTCAGCGCATCATAATTGGCATACGCTTTCAAATGCTGGATCTGTGCGCGGATCCCTAAACGGACACTTGAAAAACTCTGTCCCTTCGCGCCTCCGCCTACTGCTCCGATCCCGGCAAAATTATACTGTGTAATGCTGACATCGCCACCAAAACGCAGGAAGTTGGTTTCCTTCATCGCCTGTGCAAACGCTACTTCGGCTCTGATATTTTCCGTTTCGCATTCCTCCAGGTAGATCTGGCAGAATTTCTTGATCGTTGCAGCATCCGACCCTCCGTAAAATGAAGGATAAGATGTTCTGGACTGATAATAGCTGACCATCTGTGAAACAGTTACCGTACTGCTGCCCGTGATCGTATATTTGCCATTCTCATAGGGATCATCTGTATTATCGTTTGCATCTCCGACAGTCATTTTGCCCTTTAAAAGCACTTTGGAAACACCGTTCTTTCCGGTCACAATGACCTGATAGCGGTATTCACCTTTTACGTTGTCATGATTCTTGGTCTGGATCAGGGCGCGGTATTTTCCGTTTCCACGATCTGATGCCTTATACGTATATTTTGCCTTTGTTTTTTCCACCGGCCATGCTTTTACTTCTACCTTTTCCACAACGGTGTTGGCACTGATGCTGGATACTGTCAGATAGCTGCCTGTTTCGTTCTTTTCACGGCTGACCGCCTCACCGCCAAGAATATCGGAAACCTCAACCTTCTGCGCTTTTCCGACTTTTGTGTATTTACCGTTTGTGCCTTTTACATATGCCTGGATCTTATAGGTTCCGCTCATGCCAAAATCAGAAATTTTTACTGTTGCCTTGAATGCGCCTTTTGCATCCCTTTTCGCCTCATAATTTTTCTTTTTGGATCCTGCATCTACATTGTATACACGGAAACGCACACCCTTAACGGCTGCTGCGATTCCCAGATTCTCTGCTGTCAGCAGCAGTTTGGTTTCTTTGGATTTCAGCTTTGCTGTAATGACAGGATCTTTCTTTTCGAACGTATAAGTAACTACCTTGACATCCTTTGTAATACCGTTGCCATCCGTTACCTGCACTGTAAACCGGTATTTACCAAGCGCATATCCATAATCCTTCATTGCAACAGAGAGATCATAATAACTGCCTTTTTTCTTTGCCGTATATGTTTTTGTTTTTTTCTTGCCTTCTAAATTTCTGACCTTGACCTTAACTGATTTTACTTTCGATGCAGATGCCACATTTTTCAGGCGAAGCCGGAAGGTACCCTTGTTTAAGTTGATCTTTCTGACCGTTACCGCACCTACTGATGGTCCATCTACCGTAAAACTGCCTGTTGCCACCTTAGTTGTAGTTCCAAAATAACTCTTGGAATATGCCACTACCTCATAAGTGCCCGCCTTTTTGAAATCGGCTATCTTCACGGATGAAAGCCAGCTCCCGTCATCCTGCAGCTTTGCATCATAAGTTTTCTTTGTTGTCTTGCCACTTTCTTTGATGCTGACTTTATAAGATACCTTTGCCGAACCCTGATTTCCTGTTAATGACAGAGTTGCGATCGTCTGCTTTTTATTCAGCTTTGCTGTCAGCTTCATGGCGGAAGGATCTGCCTTCTGTTCTTCGATCTTTGTTGTCGTAGAACGGAGCTGATGCTTCTTACCCATTGCATCATAAGCGTAGGCAATGATCTTATATGTACCTGTTTCTTTGTTATGATTTGCTACATTGGCTGTCGCCGTATAAGTTCCTTTTCCTTCATCCGTTGCCGTATACACATAAGACGCCGAACTATCGGATGTGGGATAAACCTTAAACTTCACACTTGCGATCCTGCTTGTCGGTGTTGCCCCCTTTAAAGTGATCTTAAAGCTGCCGTTTACACCGTCTACATCAGAAACAAACAGATCATCCGCATCATATTCCACTTCTTCGGTAGACAGATTCCATGCGTTTGCAATACCGAGCGCATCTGCCACACCGAGCTTCTTTAAATTATCCTCACTGCTCAAAAAAGCCGCATCGGATGGGTTATTTACAAATGCATGCTCTACGATAATTGCCGGGATACCATATAATTTGCTTCTTCTGATCACGCCGTAATAATCCGCCAGAGAACCGTCCGGATAAGTTGTATTATCTTCTGAGTTTCTTATTTTGATACCGTTATTTTTCAGCCCCAGCTTTGCAAGCTGTTCAATGATCTTTGCAGCTGCCACAGAGCCCTTGGAACCTGCATCGTTGTTGTAATTACTGTTTGGGTAAAACACCATTGCACCTGTTGCGGTCGTAGCACCGACACCTGTGGAATTGAAGTGGATGCTGACATACATATCCGCGCCCACACTGTGTGCATAATCGACTCTGGCTGCATTATCATCTGTCGAAGATGTGCCCGGATGCGGACATGCACCGCTTGTTCTTGTCATATACACAACCACATTTGTATAATTGGCTTCCAGATATTCTTTGCAATAATTGGCAACCTTGATCGTCATGGATTCTTCTGTCAGACCGTTTGCTCTGGTTCCCGCATGAGAATCATCGTGTCCCGCATCCAGTACCACAACGACGCTTCCTGCAGAGATCTGATCGCTGTCCAGATCGTCTGCTGCCTGTGTCTGTACCGTCAGTCCTTTTGCCCGGGCGATCGCCTGCGCAAGCTGCTGTCCGGTCGTCTGCGCATCGGTGCTTTGAGAGATCCGCACGATCGGAAGCTCTGCTGCTTCTTCTGCTGAAATGCTCTGTGTATCTGCCTCTACCTGCGCATCTGCAAAATCCTCAAGCGCCACTGTATTTTCTACTGCTACTTCCCGGTCAATACCGAAACAGATATCTTCCATTCCCGGGATCTGGGTGATATCCATATTTCCCGCATAGGAAACCGTACCTTCCGCAGTTTTTTCTTCATATGTATAAGAGAGCGACTTGATCTGATAAATACCTGCACCGCATGTGCTGCTATCCAGTGTAAACACAAGATCCTTTCCCGGCTCTGCCAGAGAAGCTTCTGTTGATTCCCCTGTTTCTTTATTTTGCATAGTCAGAACAGCCTTTGTAAACTGCTCCTGACCGCTGCCTGCAGACACATAGATTTTTTCTGCTGCAGGGCTTTCTATGTACATATTTTCCACATATAAATAGTTGAGCAGAAGATCTGCCTCTTTCACACTCGCCGGCTGATTCCCGGAAAGTGTCTCCTGCTCCGTCTGTGCGGAAGTATCGGCACCGGATACTGTTTCCGACACATCTGTGACAGTCACTTCATCCGTTCCTTCTGCCAGTACCGGAATCGCTGTCAGCGGTGTTTCTGCAAACAGACACAGTGCCAGCAGCATTGCCAGTATATGCTTCATTTTGTTTTTCATATTTTTCTCTCCTTGTTTTTTGTCTTTTTCGACATCTGTTTTTATCTTACACGCCTTATTTTCAGATTGCAACGCGCAACATACGGAAATTTATCAAATTATGAATATCTTAAGAAAATAAAGCCGCAGCATTACATTGCTACGACTTTATAGGTATATTTCTTTCCTTTTTTTCTGGTCTGATCTTTAAAGCGGCATTTACCGGATGCGGAAACTGTTCCGATACATTTGAAGGCGCCTTTATTCTGCTTTCTGTATACCAGATAGGTTTTGGCATTCTTGACCCGTTTCCAGCTCAGCACTGCTGTCTTTTTATTCCGTAATATGCGCGCCTTCAGTCTCTTTGTCTGCCGGCTGCTGCACTTGACATACTCTGACATATCACTGGCATATGCCCCGTTTCTGCCCGCTGCTGCAACCTTATAATAATAAGTCTGGCCAATCTTCGCCGTCCGGTCCCGATAGGATGTATTTTTTGTCTTTCCTATCAGTTCATAGCCACTGTTTTTCCTTGTGCTTCTGTAAATCTGATAACGGGTAGTTCCGTTTACTCTTGACCAGGATAGCTGATAGCTAACCGCATTTTCTTTTTTGGTCCGTGGAAGCTTTTTTCCCGTAATGCACTGCAGATTCTGTGGTGTATGCAGCGTCACACAGAGCACAAAACTTGCGCTGCTGTCCGGATTGTTCAGATCCGCTACCCGGATCGTTGTCTTACCGAGTGCTTTTGTATGGATCATACCATCCGCATCTACTTCCGCCACCTTTGCATTGCTGCTCCTCCATTCCATCGCATCACTGCGATATTCCGGCAGAATGCAGATACTGTCTCCCAGTCCTGCCTCATATTGTTTCCGTCCAAAGGATAACGGCTTTGTAACATACACGGTACAAAACCCCTGTCTGCCATCCGCTGCCTGTGCCACGATCACTGCCGTACCTTTTGAAACCGCAGTGATCTGCCCCCTGCTGTTTACCGTTGCAACCTCTTTATCCATTGAGCTGTATTTCACGGAAACCGTGCTGTCCAGCACCTGCATATTTACGTTTTCTCCAACCAGCAGATATTCCTGCGGATCACAGCTTGTTGTCAGAACCGGATCTCTGACCAGCACCGCTATTCCCTTTTGCACATTCTGTGGCACATTTGCCTTCAGCTTTGATGCATCCAGATCCGGCAGATCCCCAAATATCTTCTGATAAAAACAGCATGCCGCCACAAAATAGCCAAGCTCTGACGGATGTTTTCCATCCTTGCTCAAAAATTGCTGATCTGAATAGAATACACGTGCCCTCTGAAACTGCATACCAACCGGAACCACATCGATCCCGTACTCGCTTCCGATATGCAGATAGGCCGCCCCCACTCTTTTCTGCAGCTCACCCGTATGGATCGCCGCCTGGTTTTTATTTCCCGCAAATTCATATGCGTGCGTCATATAAAGCAGAAGCTTTGCCTGCGAACGCAGCTTACCGATCAGCTTCTGCAGGGAAGCAATCGCCGGTCCCATTTCCGCATCGGCCGAAAAGGCAGGTACAACGCTCTGCTCCTGCAGCACGACATAGTCCCATTCTTTCTCCATTAGCTTTGTCACGAGCTGCTGGTAATATGTTTTGTATTTTGCAGACATACCAGCATAATAGCTCAGTTTAGCAGCTCCGTTCGTCACACAGTCCGCCATTACCTTTTTCCCTGTCAGACTTGCCAGTTCCTGCAGCTGCTTCGGTACGGAATACCGTACATCCATTTTGTGATATCTGGTAAAACTGTTTCCCACAAACAATATCCTTACCGTATCTGAGACCGTATCATTCTCCGAAATACTTCTATTTTCCATATTCAGTTCCGTATTTTCACTGACCGCGGGCTGATTATCACTGACAACCACATCAATATCCTCCTCTGAGGATTTATATTTTATAGAAGAAGCGGAAACACTTTCCATTGTTTCCGCTCCGATTTCTTCTGCAAATATCTCTGCCGGCGCAAGTAATACGCCAAATATACAGATCACCAGCCAGACTGCCAGATATTTTTTTATTTTTTCCATACATGCTCCATTCATCCCTGCAGTCCGGAACTGCAGCATCATACACGCACTACTTAAATGCCCACAGCTTATTCATCACAAAATTGATCGGAACACTGAACAGCAGATTGATCACCGGTGCTATGAATTTTGAAATACCAAGCTGCGTGATCCACACCCATGACAGCACATTGCTGAGAATGATTCCGGTAAAGCCATAGGATAAATAAGTCTTCAGAAGCGCTTTCCACATCGATCTGTGTTCGCCTTCCTTTACCGTAAACACAAGCCGGTTGTTCCAGTAAAAGGACCAGAGTACGCTGAGCACAAATCCGACAATATTTCCCGCAAAAAAATCCCATGAAACGGAAAAAGGCATCAGTATAAGTAGTACCATGACATTCAGGATATAACTGAGCAGCGTATTAGACAGACCTACCATCCCAAATTTCACAAACTGCATAAAGCCCGCCCAGTTTTTATCCAGAAAAGTAAGATGCAATAGTTTCACAAATATAAAATACAATAAGTGCTCCAGCCGGTTCCAGACTATTTTTGCAAATTCCTGCATATGCACTCCTTATCGATACCGCCAGATGCAGTAAATTGCTCTTAATCCATCCTTAAAGCCGATCTTCTTACCTTCCTTGGTCGTACGCGGATGGTAGGAGATCGGAACCTCATGGATCCGGATCCTCTTTTTGGAGATCTTCGCTGTGATCTCCGGCTCAAAGCCGAAACGTTTCTCTTCAATATCAATGCTCTGGATCACGTCCCTGCGAAATGCTTTATAACATGTCTCCATGTCTGTCAGATGCTGCCTCGTAAACAGGTTGGAAAGACAGGTCAGAAATTTATTCGCCAGACGATTTGCCAGATAGCCTTTTGCCTGCTGGTTTAAAAAACGGGAACCGTAAATAACCTTTGCTTTTCCCGCAAAGATCGGCTCTACGACACGCGGATAGTCTGCCGGATCATATTCCAGATCCGCATCCTGGATAATGACAACATCACCTGTCGCCTCTAAAAAGCCTGTGCAAAGCGCTGCGCCTTTCCCGCCGTTTATCTCATGATAAATGATCTTGCTGACAAGCGGACGGATCTCTGTTTCCAGGATCTCCCTTGTTCCGTCTGTGGAACAGTCGTCCACAACAATAATTTCTTTATTTGGGATCGGAGAAGCCTGTACAAGCTTCACGATATTTAAAATGTTGTCCTTTTCGTTATAGCAGGGAATCACGATAGATAATACTTTGTCCTCTGTTACGCTCATGTCGTCCTCACTTTATCCTGTTTCTTTTAAACTGTTCTCAGTTTTTTACGCTGTACAGCTTCGCTCTCTGACATATATTTTATGCCTGTACCGAGAGAATCGTATACATTCTGGATACGCTTGTTGAGCATGTCCATTGCATGTACTTCAAGGCTTGCCTTCTGATCACTTCCCCACATATCATGAGAAAGAGTAACATGTCTTTCGATACAGCAGGCACCGAGTACAACTGCTGCGATCGTCGGCTCCAGATTTTCCTCATGTCCGCTGTAGCCTACCAGACAGTCAAAGCGATCCTTCAGTGTCTGGATCATACGCATGTTCAGATCCTTGACAGGAGCCGGATACGCACTGTTTGTATGCATCAGAATATAATCACCGTGTCCGTTTTTCTCCAGCACTTCTACCGCATGGTCGATCTCATCCATTGTTGTCATACCTGTGGATAATATAACAGGCTTTCCGGATTTGGCTGCCTCGGCGATCATCTCATCCCTTCCGTTGGATGCACTGGCGATCTTGATATACGGTACATCATACTGCAGTAAAAATTCCAGAGACGGCATATCCCACGGAGAAGCACTCCATGTCATTCCCTTATCCTTGCAGTAAGCATCTATGATATCGTATTCCGGTTTCTCAAACTCTACTCTGTACTTGTATTCCAGATATGTCATATCCCCCCATGGGGTTGACTTTGGAACGCTTTTCTGTGCTTCCGGAACTGCCAGCTCCGGTGTACGCTTCTGGTACTTCACATTGTTCCAGCCTGTCGCATTTGCTGCATCCATCAGCTTCTTTGCAATATTAATATCTCCGTTATGATTGATTCCGATCTCTGCGATCATATATGGGCGACTCGTTTCACTGATCACATAATCGCCAATATGGATTTCTTTATTTGCCATGTCACTTCTCCTAACTGTATATTCTATTCTGCTTCTTTTCTCCACATTTTATGTGCAGAGCCTTCTGCATGTATCATACACCAAAAGACTGCCTTTTGTAAATGACTGCCTGCTTTTATTTCATATCCTGTAAAAAAAGGAGATATCCCCGCCAAGTCGCCTCCGGGTATATCTCCTGTTTGTTCATTTTGCCTGTATCCGGTACTCCTCCAGGAATGCCAGATGAACTGCGTCTGCGACTCTGGCAATATATTCGCTGTTTGTCGGTCTGCCTTTTCCGGAATGCGCAGAAAACCCGAACATTTCTTCCATGGATTCAATATTACCTCGCATCCAGGAAACCTCTATCGCATTACGAATAGCCCGTTCTACCTTTTGTACGGATGTATTATATTCCCTTGCGACATCCGGATATAACAGCTTTGTCACACTGCTTACTACTTCTATGTCCTGTTCGGAGCGAAGGATGGCTGATCTCAGATAATGATAGCCCTTCAAATGCGCCGGAACACCCAGACTCAGCAGCAGCTTCGTCACATACATTTGTTTTTCCAAACTTTCACACATTTTTTTCATACTTCTCCCCCTCTATTAATAGATAATAGATTAAAAATCAAATTGCGACTATAGGATAATCATACATTTTTTGTCATAACTTGTCTAATCGTTTTCATCGACAATTTATCCGCCGTTTAATACATTTCTTTACTACATAATTTTTTTCTATTCCTCTCGTTTCTGCAATTGTAGTTTTGCAAAGAATGGGGTATACTGGAGAATGTATTGGAATTTTGAACAAATGAGGTAAAACATGAACTATTTAGAAGAACTGCTCCATAATACGATACTGATCAATGCCGTGACCGGATGGCTTTGTGCACAGATCCTCAAAACCATCACACATCTGATCATAAACAAAAAATTTGTCTGGGAACGACTGGTTGGCGACGGTGGAATGCCAAGCGCCCATTCCGCAACTGTCTGTGCTCTCGCGGGTACGACTTTTCTCCACTGTGGGCCGGCAAGTCCGGAATTTGCCATTGCTGCCATTTTTGCGATCATTGTCATGCATGATGCCATGGGCGTCCGCTTCGAAACAGGCAAACAGGCAAAGATCCTGAACGAAATGATGGATATTTTTAAAAGCATGGGGAACAGTACACTGACTGCCGAAGAAAAATTAAAAGAATTTGTCGGTCATACCAAACTGCAGGTTGCCATGGGCGCCTTGCTCGGTATTGTCATCGCTGTCATCCTTGGTTAAATATCTATCTTATGTTTTAAGCAGCCTTTATCAGGCTGCTTTTTTGTTATGGCGACGAGGAAAATGCACGCATTTATGCGGTGCATTTGACGACCGCTAATCAGGGCGAGATTCGCAGAGCGTATCTCGTCTCTGTTATGGCTGCGAATCAGATTTCATTGTATCTGTCTGACCGGATTTTTCCACATGGTCGATCAGATAAGGCGGTCTGTTTCTGGACGCATCCAGTGCACGCCAGACATACTCACCAAGCACACCCATCATCAGCATCATGATACCAAAAGAAAACAATACAACGCACATGATGGAAGCCCATCCAAGGATTGGTGTTCCGACCGTAAATTTCTCCACGATCACCTCAATCATCATAAGAAGCGCAATAATAAAGAACACAACACCCACACCGGACATAAACCGGATCGGTGCATAAGAGAAACTCATCATGGAATCCATGGCAAGCTTTATCTTCTTACCGAGTGTCCAGCGTGATTTGCCGATCTCACGGTCTCTGCGGTGGAAATAGATCTGGTCGGTCTGGAAGCCTGCCCACAGCACCTGCAGTGTCAGGGAAGAGTTTTTCTCATCCAGTCTTTCCAGCACTTCAATGACCTGTCTGTCGATCAGATAGCAGTCACAGCCGCCTACAGGCATTCTTTCCTGTACGAATTTGTGTATGATCACATAATACATATGTGCAAAAAACTTTTTGACCGGATTTTCATCTCGTTCCTTCCGCACTGCCAACACGACTTTATTGCCCTTTTTCCAGCTTTCATACATTTCCAGAATAATCTCCGAGTCTTCCTGCAGGTCAGCCTGCTTTGTCACGGCGCAATCGCCCGTGCAGACGGAAAGTCCCGCCAGAAGTGCCGCATGTTCTCCGAAATTACGGGAAAGCTTGACACACTGCACATTCCGATCCATTTTGCGGATATCATTCATCACTTCCCATGAGTTGTCACCAGAACCGTCATCCACAAATACAAGCTCGTAATCTCCGAGCTTTCCAAGAATCTTCTGCTTCATATCCTCGTACAAAAGCATCAACGTGTCTGCGTTATAATAAACCGGTATTACAATTGATATTTTGCTCATTTATTTATCCTGTTCCTTCTCTTCCGAAGCAGCAACGGAACGCACTTCCTTCAGATATTCATTATAGTCCCGAATATATTCACTGCCGTCATAGTGTTCGCTTGCCAGGCAGAGCAGCACACTGTCGGCGGAAAAATCATACATATCCTTCCAGAGCATTGTCGGCAGATACAATCCCATACGCGGCTTATTCAGCTCGATCACGTCTGTTTCATAACCGTTATCGACCTTTACCTTGCTTGTCCCACTGACATTGATCAGCACAAATTCCGTCTTACGGTTTGCATGCTGCCCACGAATCACCGTAGCATCGGATCCATACATATAAAAGACACGTTTAATCGCAAAAGGGATATCCTTTCCGTTTCCTTCCGCTACTACAAGATTTCCTCTCTCATCCCCATATTCTCCAAATTCCAGAATCTTATACTGCTCTTTTATGTTCATTCATTTCTCCTTCATTCTCTGAGGTCTTTTAAGGTCTGAATGCATTCAATGCCTCGATCACATAGGTCTGTTCCTCTTCCGTCATTCCATTGTACATCGGAATAGAGAGCACCTCATCCGCATAAGCTTCTGCGATCGGCAGATCGCCTTTGTGATAGCCGAGGCTCTGATACGCTTCTGACAGATGCGGCGGGATCGGATAATGGATGATCGTTCCGATCTCCTTTTTATTCAGATAATCAATCAGCGCTTCTCTATGCTCCGTGCGGATCACATACTGGTGATAAATATGATTGGCATGCGGTCTTTTCTGCGGAAGCGTAAAGGCTGCATTGGAAAGCTCCCTGTCGTAACGCGCTGCGATCTCTATCTTTTCCTGTGTCAGCTCTTCCATATGGGAAAGTCTGACACGAAGAAGCCCCGCCTGGATCTCATCCAGTCTGGAGTTGGCTCCCACCACTTTATTATAATACCGTTTTTCACTGCCGTAATTACGATACATCTTCATATCTGCCGCAATTTTCGGATCATTGCAGGTGATCGCCCCGCCATCGCCGAAAGCGCCGAGATTTTTAGACGGATAAAAGGAAAAACAGCCGATATCACCAAAGCTGCCCGTCATTTTGCCGTCATACACGGCTCCATGCGACTGCGCACAGTCCTCGACCAGATACAGTCCGTGTTTTTTCGTGATCTCACAGATCTTGTCCATCTGACATGCCTGTCCGTACAAATGTACCGCCAGCACTGCCTTTGTCCTTGGTGTGATCTTCTCTTCTATCTTTGCTGCATCGATCCCGTAATATGCATCCGGCTCCACAAAAACCGGCGTTGCACCATTGATCGTAATGCCCATAACACTGGCAATATATGTGTTGGACTGCACGATCACTTCATCCCCGGCTCCGATCCCCAGCACACGGAATGCCAGCCAGAGCGCATCCAGTCCGCTTGCCAGCCCTACGCAGTATTTTGTGCCGACATAAGCTGCAAATTCTTCTTCAAAGCTGCTGACTTCTTTTCCCAGCACATACCAGCCGCTGCGCAGCACTTCGACCGCTTTTTTTTCAAATTCTTCCTGATATTGATAAAACCCCCGGTCAAGCCGGTTTGGCATAATCTTCATATCCGTACCTCACTTCTGCCTGCTTTCTGCATAAAATCACACAGGGTACAAAGCATATAGATATATCTTATCATTTTGATGCCTATATTGCAATCGGAAATAGCCCCATGTATTGAAAGAAGAATCCCTGTCGTGCTATACTATGTCATGCATTATTTTACGAAAAGGATCACTTTATGAAAGAAACCGATAAAAACAAACAGCTTATCATTAATATGGCAGCCTCTCTTTTATCCTGCCTTGTCAGCCTTGGTATCAGCTTTCTGATCACACCGACCGTCATTTACAAGCTCGGTTCCGAAGCGCAGGGCTTTGTTACCATGGCCAATAATTTCGTCAGCTATGCGGCGATCGCCGCCATGGCGCTCAATTCCATGGCCGGGCGTTTTATCACGGTCAAGATCCATCAGAATGATGCGGAAGGCGCCAATCGCTATTTCAACTCCGTCATGTACGCCAATCTGGTGATCGTAGCGGTTCTGCTTTTGCCCTGCACACTGGTCGTTCTGTATCTGGAAAAGCTCGTCAACATTTCCCCGGCGCTTGTAACGGATGTCAAACTGTTGTTTGCGGCCATGTTTATAAACTTTATGGTCACGATCATCGCAACGACCTTTTCCACAGCGACCTTTGCAGCCAACAGACTGGATCTGTCCGCACTCCGTACGATCGAGTCCCAGATTTTAAAAGCTGCACTGCTGATCGTTACCTTTACCCTTTTACCGGTTCATGTCAGCTACATCGGCTATGCAACACTGCTTGCCAACGTATATCTGTTCCTTACCTATATTCATTATACAAAAAAACTTCTGCCGCAAATTGTTGTTTCCCGGAAATATTTTGACATCCGTACGGTCATTGAGATTCTTTCCGCCGGTGTCTGGAATACGATCATGCGTGCGGGGCAGGCTCTGACAAACGGGATCGATACACTGATCACCAATCTGTGGATCGGCAAAGCGGAAAGCGGCTATATCGGTACTTCCACAACGATCGTGACCGCAGTCAACACCCTGTATGAAACGATTTCCGCCGTCTTCACCCCTTCCCTGACGATCAGCTTTGCCAAGGGAAATAAAAAGGAACTGACAGAGGATCTGAAATCAGCCATGAAGCTGACAGGCTTTTTCGCCAATATCCCTCTCTGCTACATCATCGGATTTGGAATGTCCTTTTACTATATGTGGCTGCCAAGTGAACGCGATATCCTGCCCGTCTACTACAGGCTGACCGTTCTGATCATGCTCGGTACACTGGTCGGCGGTGCGATCAGCCCGCTTTTCAACGTTTATACGGTTGTGAATAAGTTAAAATGGAATTCGATCGTCACACTATTAATGGGCGTCCTGAATGTCATTGTGGTCTTTATTTTTCTGGAGATCCCGGCATTTCATCCGTATGGAATCTACTTTATTGCCGGAACCTCCTCTTTCTTAGGCATCATCAAAAACATGACATTTACACCGATGTATGCGGCGCATTGTCTGGAGCTCCCCAAACATGCCTTTTACCCGACGATCTTTCGCTATATTTTTGTTACACTTCTCATGTCAGCAGTATTTGCAGGCATGAACCACTTTATTACGACAACAAGCTGGGGCATGGTCGTTGCAGATATTCTGCTTTGTGGTATTGTGGGCTTTCTTCTGAATTTCTTCCTGTTATTTGAAGCAAGAGAACGCGCCATTTTCCTGGATAACATCCGCAGAATACTGCACAGAGCCTGACCGGAAAGGAGCATTCTATGCAGACACAAAAAAGAAAGGTACTCGCCGTCGCAAGTACCAGTTATCATCTGATGGTCTTTCTGTTTATTAAAGATGCATTTCTGAAGGATGCACAGGTTGATCTTGTCCTGACTGACAAATCAGCCTATTTGTATGAGCTGTATCAGTCCGGCAGAACAGACCGGTATTTTCATCATACCTTTTTTGCCGATGCAAAGAAGATCAGAAATCCTTATAAATCCGCGCCTGTGAATTTATGGGAAAGCTTTGTATACAACCCGACCGTAAAAGCCATGCTGACAGAAAAGGATTACCCGGCATTTACTACTTATGATGATCTGTACTTTGCTTCTCCCGGTGTTCCCGACGAGATTGTCAAAGAGCTGATCAAAACATGCATCCGGAAGAACAAAAAACTCAGTCTCCACCGCTTTGAGGATGGATTTGCCAGCTATACCAAACCGCCTGTCAGCTCAGTTTCCACTGTCATGGGAAGACGCCTGTACCAAACGATCTGGGGCTATGATATCCACAGGCAGGAGCAGGAGCTTTACTTATTCGAGCCCTCTCTTGCCGAAAAAAACGTAGCAGACAGTGCTGCAACCGGTTTTACATTAAAGCAGATCCCGAAAACGCCGGAGCGGATCGCACTTGTCACCGAACAGATCCGGTATATCCTGCAGTTTCAGAGCCGGCGTTTTCCACAGGAATATCTGTTTCTTGGACAGGGCACAGCCAATGGCATGCAAAATCCTGATACATACCAGAGTCTTGTCTATGAGATCGCTTCCCATGTGGGCACAGAGCATTTTCTTGTCAAGCCACATCCACGCGGACAATATGATGCCTTTGACGATACGATCTCCGTTTACAGCGATACGTGTCCGTTTGAGCTTGCTGTCGCAGACGGCACAATGGAAGATAAAACACTGCTATCCTATTATTCCACTGCCTGTGTATCCGGAAAGCTTCTATTTAACAGCCGCTGCAGGATCATCTTCCTGTATCCGCTGGCAGGCGATTCCTTTAACGAAAAGTGCGATTACGAAGATTATTTTCACACATTATGCAGTCTGTACGACAATATTTATATTGCACATACAAAAGAAGAGCTTTGGAAGCTGCTGTCCTGATCACAGCCTCCAAAGCTCTTTTTATCGTTTTTATATGCCCAGCACAACAGCAAGCAGTGTCTGGTCCAGTGCCAGTCTTCTGTTCCACGGATTCAGTATCACACCCGCCACATCCGCTTCGCGCGTCGTTTCAAACAACTGCTGGATGTCAGCAAGAAATGTTGACTTTACAGCCCCGCCACCCTTCATTTCTTCCTCAAAAGAAGTAAATGCCGCAAACCATCTTCTGCCGTCTTCTGTCCTGACCGTGGCAAGCTGCAGGTTCTGCTCCTTTGCCACAGCCTCAACAGCTACAACTACCTGTCCGTTTTCCCGCATCCTTCTGCGCAGCAGTGTCAGTGTATGTGCCAGCTGCTCATCCGACGGTGCTTCCCGCAGTTCTCTGATCGCTTCTTCTATTTTATCGTTTCCCTGTAATCCCCGGTCCATCTTGGTTCCTTTCTGTTTTCATTCAATGCAATTCATTTTAAATAACATGCGTGTTTATTTCATTTATTCTGCCCTGCGCTGATCGTGCTTCCGATCTCTGCGCGGAACGGGATCAGCACACTGTCCGGTGCTTTTTCGGAATCCGCCGTAAATACACAAATATATGTCTGTCCGTAGAAATCAAGTGTATCACCGACCTCCAGCCGTCCTCTTTCGATCCAGAGGATGCAGTCCGGCGGAGTCTGTGACTGCCTGCCCTGTGCTACCATATGCGTGTCATCTACAAGAATATGACGCAGTCTCGCCGTCGGGTATTCTTCCCGGTACAGCTTCCAGAGCGGGTAGTCATAACCATCCCCTGATATCACAACGCCAATATCCGTTGCGCCCAGCTTTTCTGTGACATCTTTCAACTGCTCATAAATATCATAACGTTTGTTATTTGTAAAATACAGTTCCATCCGGTTTGTCATTCCGCTTGCCAGATAGGACTCAGCCACCTGCATATTATAACGGATCGGCGCAATACACAGTACAAAGCTGAGAGCTGACAGCAGCAATAAAATAACACCATTTTTTTTATTTTTTCGAAGGACATGATCCAGAATATGTGCTCCCGCCGGTATCATCATGGCAAGTGACGGATACAGCAGGCGTGATCCCCATGGCTGCCAGCGCAAAAGTGCCATCATGAAGCCAAAGCTAAGCCAGGCAGATACGATAAAGCCATAAGACAGTTTCTGTTCATCCACTGCCTGCACGGTCTGCTGCGTCTGCCTTTTCCGTTTCCACTGTCTGACCAGAAGTCCAATTACACAAAGCACCAGAAGAATGCCTGCCAGCAGCGCAAAATATGCTGCAAAAGCACTGCTCGTCCTGTCGTGGCTGTACATATCGTCGCCGGTATTTAAATACGTAATAAAATCAAATCCGTGGAACGAGATCGCTATATTATTGACCTCTACATGCAGAAGGGCACCCACATGAATGGCAATCCGGTATATAAAGCCATTCAAAGCTGTCCAGAAGTGCTGAGTGATCAGCAGCGAATAATTTTTCAGGATATTGACAATGATATAGCTGACATTTTTGGTTGCCACCATAATATCGCCGCTTGTCGTATTGGCGATAAAGCTGCCACACGCCTGATACGTGCGGATCAGCGTTTCCGCAATAACAAGAAGCATGGCGGAGCCGGCAAGTACGCCCGCCTTCAAAAGCTCTGTCAGCTTATCTTTTCTTCTGACACAAAAGAGCAGTACCCATGGCATAAACATGAGCATGCTCGCACAGACACTGACCTTCATCAAAAATCCGAATCCTACACTCAGTCCGATACAGACAAGCAGATTCCGCTGCGGGGTGTTTTTCAGCAGATTTCCGAGCTGCAGGGTGTCCAATTGTATAAACTGCAGAACCAGATAAACAAATACGGAAAACCAGAGCGTTGCAGACAAGTCATTCTGCGTCGTGATACTCTGTGTGATCGTCAATGGCATTGTCAGAAAGGCAAATACACCAAAGATCGCAAACTGTCGTCTGGTGCCCAGAAGCCGCATACTGCGGTAAAAGAAAACGGCGGTCAGCAGCATTGCCAGATACTGGAACAGGTTCAAAAGCACATCACATTCTGTCAGCAGCATCGCAAACAGCATATTATATTCACTTAAAACAGGAGAATACAACTGCCTGTCAATGTTTGTCACATAATAATCCACACTACCGTTATCGATCCAGTGCCCGATCCTTGCCAGGTGGTACGTCATGGAATCATAATTATACGGTACGGTGAACAATGCCAGAAACAGCAGGAACAGGCAGAGAACCGCCCCTGCAGCAACCAGGATCTTCTCACAGATGCTCAGCCGCTTTAATGCTGTGATCCCTTCCCGAAAAGATGCCTTCAGGTCTCTGCCAAGCTGCTTCCAATAGCCCCGCACGCCATCCGGAAACAGCTTCCCTCCAAGTAAAGTAAACAAGATGATAACAAACATCCAGCACAGAAGTGCTGACCAGCGGTTTAAGCTGTGTCCGATACTGCACACATTGGCAAATAAAACCACAAACAGCTCAAACCATAAAAGGCTCTTTGCCAGAGCCATCACAATATCATTCTTTTTCTGTCTGCTCCATGCGTAAATACTGCAAAAAGCAATCGGCATTACTATGATCATATCTCCACCCTTTATCCTGTTCCTGTCTCTTATGCTTCACATAGTATGATATATGACATCTTTTGACGCCTACATCATAGTATCTTATTTTCAATCCTTATCTACTATAACAAAGTTACCTGGTCTCTGCAAGCCGGACACTCTTTCCGAAATATCCGTCAGGGAATCCGGTATTTCCCATGAAAAATGCAGTCATATTGACCGGGCGGCAATTATAGTTTATCCTAAAACCAGCTAAAGCTTTTATGTGACTCCCACTGCCGATGGCAAATCTCAATGGGATGCTCTTTAAAATATGAGGAAAACTATGTTAAACATGATACGAAATAAGAAAAAACATCTGGTAACAGCCGGTCTTTCCATTTTGATCTGGCTTGTTACCTTTTATACCGATACGAAGATCTTTTCTGCAGACGGACTGAATATGAACTGTCTTCCTATCGACACGGAAATGGTTCTTCCCATGCATATTCTGACAAAGATTCTGGTACTGTTGTGTCTGTTCGGGCTGTTTGAATTTCTGGCATATGCCTGTCAAAGACCATCTCTTTTACTGCCTTTTCTCGGCTTTCTGGCAATTTACGGGATCGGTCTTATGCTCACCTGGCCCGGCTATTATATGAGTGATGATCCGATCATCTTTGCCTATGCGACCAGATACTATCCGGTCTACTGGCATAATTATCTGACTTCCTTATTTTATATGACGGCAATATCTCTCTTTCCTGCCTCCGCAGCTCCGGTTCTGTTATCGGATGTCTGCTATGCCATGACCTTCGCCTATATCTTTTACAAAGCAAAACAGCTCTATGCCTCCAAAGCATATATACTGCTGCTTGCAGGTATTTTACCGTTCACATTGCTTGGTGCACTGATGTGTTTCCGCCCGGCGATCTACGCTTCATTCTTTCTGTTCTATTTCGCCTATTTATTCTTTGCATGGAAGGAACAGAAATACATTAGCCCGGCAGCATTCGGTCTGCTCGCTCTTTTGACCGCCGTACTTTCTTTCTGGCGGAGCGAAGGTATGCTGATGCCTGTTCTGATGCTGCCGGTTCTGTTTTTCGTCTATCGGAAGAATTGTGCAAATATTAAATCTATATTTAAGTTTTTGTTTTCTTTCTTTTTATGTACCATCGCATTGCTCATGCTGATCAAAGTACCGCAAAATCACGGGGAAGCAAAGCATTACGGAAAAGACTACCTTATCATTTCCACGACCAGACCGCTGACTGTCATTGTACACAGAGAACAGACCTACCCCGGTGCAGAAGAAGATCTTGCCAATATCAATGCAATCACAGATCTCGGCTATCTGAGCAACGATTCCCTTTCCTGCAGTGCTTATAACCGCTATAATACAGATCACAACGAAGGAAAATATACAGAGACCGGTGCGGATGCAGAGACGCAGAACGCTTATATCAAGAGCGCCATCCGTCTGATCCTGCACAATCCGGATCTGTATCTGGGAGAACGGCTGCAGCTCTTCTGCGTGACAAACGGGATCTTTTCCTACGATCCTGCTCTGGTGCTCTCCCTGAAGCCTGTCGTATCTACCGATTTCCACCTGTATGAGCATGACCGCTCCTATGGATTTGAAATGCTGGATGCTTATAAAAGACTTCCATTGAGCGATCACGAAGGCTATGCACTGTTCCTGTTTAGGTGCGGCGGAGAAGCCTATATCCCGATGCTGCTCCTGCTTCTTGGCATCATAGTGTATGCGGTCATCAAAAAGAACTGGTTTGTTTTCTTCGTCTCTCTGAATTTAATCGCAAGAGAGGCTGTCATTTTCCTGACAGCCCCTGCATCCTTTATCCAGTATTCTTATCCGATGATGTACGTCACCGCGGTATACCTGCTCCTGCTTTTTGTCGATCACATATCTCAAAAGGCTTCCCAAACAAAAGCAGATTCAAAAGCTTCACTTTCCTGATCAGGAAGATCGTGACCGCCGTCAGCACAGCCATACAGGCAAAAGATGCCAGCAGCCAAATGATACCGCGCAGTGAATAGAATATTAAATCACAATTTGATATTTTTAAAATTCTTGCATAACGGAAATGGATCACATAGATTTCCAGTGTGTATTGTCCCAGAAAGCTCAGCAGTGAAACAGCCCCCTGTTTTTCCTGTTGCAGCTTTTCTTTTTTTTCTGCCCATGCAGTCACGGCGAAATAAATAACAGCCGTTCCCAATAAAGATGCCAGCATTTGCTGAAGCAGTGTCATCACACCGTCGACCGGCTTTGTCAGATCCTGTGTGATCACCTGCCAGAGAAACAGTGCAGTTAAGAGCACACCTGCAATCCCGACGCAATATGGTCTGCGCTGCCCGATCCGCTCGATATGTTCCGCGATCTCCAGATAGCCATGTCCGAAATATCCCAGAAAGAAAAACGGAAAATACTGCACCGTCAAAGAAGGGCTCAGAAATGTATTGCCGCTTCTGCTCTGTAAAAAGAATAGCACATACAATGCAAAGGAACCAAATGCAAATACAAGTGCTTCCGGAACCTTTTTCCCCGCTGTCAGAAGTACAGCCAGCGTCTGCGCCAGTGTTACCATCAGCTGTATGACAAAAAGCGTTGTCAGGAACCACAGCCCTTTATCCGTCTGGAACAAAAGCTCTTTTCCTTCTGTCAGAAAGCTTTGCAGGGAAATCGCAGCTTCCCATGCATGTGTCCATACGTAAACAACCACAAACCAGGAAGTAAACGGAAGCAGGTAAGAAACCACGCGCTTTGGCATCTTCTTGATCCCGTACCATTTGTCCTGTCTGTATTTATGCAGGGAATAAGAAGCAAGAACACCACTTACCAGCATAAACAATGGCATCTGCACCGATTTGATCACATCATAAATATAAGGATCTGTCTCATTCAGCCCGTTTAATACAATGCAGTGTCCCAGCATCACAAGCAGAATGGCAACGCCCTTTACTGCATCAACCGCCTTGTTTCTTTGCATAGAGCTTCTCCTTTCCATAGCCTGCAGCCGTCAGAAGCACAAGTACCAATAACAGTTCAAACAGCTTCGGAATGCCCGGCCAGACTGTTTCCAGAATCGCAAATAAAAACATATGATAACACATCAGAACAAGTGTCTGCCTGCCTACCAGCGCAAATCCCTTCCAGATATGCTTTTTAAGCTTAAAACCTGCATACATGGCAAGTATAGAAGAAGCTGCTGCATTATACAGTGCCAGGATGATGCTCTTTCCATAGCTTGCAATCGAAAAATTCGCACTTCCGTTCCAGACGCCGCACACGATCAATAGTCCAAGTAATAAAACAAGTGTTATCTTATGCTGATCCAGATAATAAAGTATCGCTTTTCTCCGGATAAAATAGCCTGTCATGAAAAACAGCAGAAAAAACGGAACAGCATCCAGACTCCATGGAAGCAAAACAGGAAACAGATAGCGGTATAGAACGGCAAGCAACAGAAACAGCCCTGCAACAAACCACATCCTCCGGCCGTTTTTATCCGTTACGCGAATTAAAATTTCAAACGCGATAATGGTCAAAAATAAAGCCATTAAAAACCAGGTAGGTGAGTTGAGTATCGTCATCAGATAGACATTTTGATTCATCTGCGGCAAAAACAAGGTCAGGACATCCCAGCTCAAAAGCTGATTTCTGGCATAAAAAATGCCGTATAGGATTTTCAGTTCTTCAGCCGCACTTATGCTGCCAAGCAAACTCTCTTTGACAAAGAAAAACACAAACAGAATTGCATTAGCAGTTATATAAGGAAGCAGAAGGCGTTTTGCCTTCCGCTTTAAAAATCTCCCAAATGTTTCTTCTTTTGTATGATATGTATAGCCGGACAGCAAAAAGAAGATCGGCACAAAAAACATACCGCCCCAAAAGCTGAAACCCGGTATCGTCAGTCCCAGATGGTTCATCATAACGATCAAAATTGCTATGCATTTTAAACAGTCAATCCAGTCTTCCCGACGTTTATTTGCCATTTTTATCTCCTTATAATTCCTTGCACCTTGCTGCGACAAGTCCCGCAAGCTGCATACCCGGTTTTTCCACAAAACGATGTATCAGCCAGGAAAGAAATACTGTCACACCAAAGGATAATACATAGTTCAGTACGGCGATCAGATGATAAGGCAGTCTGTCCGCCAGTGTCAGATAAAAACCGCACGAAAATGTACAAAGCACAAAGAAATGCACCAGATAAAAGCCGTAGCTATATCGGTTCAACCATGTCAGTGCGCGGCTTCCAAGCGGTTTATGGAGCTTTGGCAGATGGATCACACCATAGAGCACAAGACTGGCACCGATGATATAGTAGATCAGCACCTTGGCCGGTATATACTGATAGATCGTTCCTGTCAGCCGCTCACCGATCGGCGGATAAGAACCTAAAAATACACCAAGCAGCACCGCTATCCACATAAGCCACTTCTGCTCAGACAATTTTTCCACAAAAAGAGGCGGCTGATACGTCAGATCACACACAACACAGCCGAGGATAAACGGCAGAAAATCTGTCCGGATGCTCAAAATAGCCGCGATCGCATAAGCAACATAGCGCACTCTGCTCTTGCCGACAAGAGAAAGAATTGCCGCAACAAGCAATGTTCCGAAAAATTCATAGTAAATAAACCAGAGCGGCCCGTTATACTGATTGGCTCCTGTTGCAAAACAGCCCCAGACAGCTTCTTTTACCGCGCCAAAAAGACTTGGCGCAAACTGGTTATAATTACCGAAGAAAACGCTCGTCCCTGCCAGTGCGGAAGCCTCCGCATTCCGGAACAGTCCAAGCTTCATCAGTGCAAAAATCGCAATGTTGGCAGTCAGGATCGGAAAGACCAGACGGAAATATTTCTTGACAGCACCGCTGCCCAGACTGTGTTTATCGCCCGTCAGGAAAAATCGATAGCCGACAAAGAAACCGCTGATCGTCATAAACATACGCACACCAAACTTGCCGCCCATGATCAGGTTCAGCGGCGTGCTTCCGATGATCCATTCCAGATGTTCTGTATGGAAATCTGCCGGATTTAAAGAATAAAATCCGCAGTAAAATGCATTGATAAAGTGGAAGTTAAAGATCATCAGACAGGACAGCACCTTCAGTCCGTCTATATAATCCAGTTTTTCTACCTGTTTCATACGCTACCAGTCTCCTTCTTATCTTGCTTCTTCCTGCTGCACCTTAAATACATGGTCCGCACGCCGGATCGTAAGCAGCAGCACAAAAAGCTCTGCCAGCGCGACCGCACTCAGCGGGATCACACTTTCTCCGCGGAAGTAAGCAGAGAATGAAATATAGGTAATAATCACCTGTACGATCGCCGGATAATAAAGATCCGGATGTTTCATGGCAAAAAGCAGATACAGTACGCAGGATAACAGCCCCGCACGCTCATCCATCTGTGGCATGACATATGGGATCAGAATTGACAGCACAAGTCCCACATACCAGATACCTTCTCCGCTCATTTCCCAACTGCGCAGAAGTACAAGCATAATGACAAGCAGCATCAGCGATGCAGCAGCCACTTTTGCAACAAGGGAATATTCCTGAATAAATTTATCTGTACCGATCATCTGGAAAATATTCGGCCAGTTCTGGCTCAGCAGTGATTCACCGCGCAGCTTCACAAACATCCTCTCCATTTCAAAGCTCGGAACCGGCAGATAACCGGACTGATGTACGATCCCGTTCCGGAACCACACCCCGCAAAACGGAAAAATAAAGTACATAAGTTTATTTTTTTTCTGCATAAATGCAATCGCATAGACCGGCAGAAGAAAAAAGGCATATCTGCTTAAGAAAAGACTGATCCCATAGCTGACCAGTGAAGCATTTCCTTTGCCTTTCATCAGCAGATACAAAGAAAGCACTGCGAAGAAAATATAAATAGAATCTCCCATGCCCCACATAGCACAGCTTGCACACAATACCGGAAGCATCAGCAGGATCGCATATGCCAGAAAAGCTCTGATCTTCCGATCAGTCAGGTCATATACGATCATTGCGCCCAAAACTGCCAGCAGCAGATCTGTGATCCCAGTCACAAAACTGAGCATATTGCCGTATTTTACAAATGCCGGAAGCTCGATCGCTGTATAATCCACAACACTGATACGGATCATGACGGAAAATACCGCCGCTGCCACAAACAGAAGCAGATCGATCGGTGCCAGCATCCATTTCCCTATTTTCATTTCTTTTACGAGAAAATCCGTTATCTTTTTATCCATGTTCTACTCTCCAACTGCTATTTTCCCATCCTGCATGCCCTTTACACAGGCACGTGCATGATCCAGCATCAGAAGCAGGAACAGGATGGTATACACATACATCGGAATGATGTTATTCTGTGCCAGATAGACCGTATATCCTGCAAAAGAACACAGGATCGTAAGTACCGGTATATATAGTTTTCTGAAATCAAAAAATACATAAACGATTGCCATCACATCAACCAGAATTGCATAGCGTTCATGCATATGCGGCAGGAAAAATACGACAGTCATAGTCAGAAGCATACCCATGCGCAGCAGCAGACAGGCATTCATTTCATATTGTTTTCTGGCAAAGCAGTACATCAGGATCATCAGTGCACCAAGTGTCACCCAGATGCCCGCATCCGCATACTCAAACAGGAAACTGTCCGTTCCGATCAACTGATAAATGTTCGGGAATTTATGGGACAGTGCATAAATATCCATCTGTCCGTTTGCCTGGAAAAAATAGACACTGATAAGCTCCCAGAAGCTCTTTCCGGCGAGCAGGGAAGGAATCATCCCAATCACATACATCAGTGGCAGGAACAGAAAATGTTTCAGCTTTACCTTTCCCTTCATCCAGAGGATCACATAAAGCGGTGCCAGAAACAGGGTCTGCAGCTTAAACGCAAAGGCGATCCCATAAAATGCCATCGACCAGGCAGGCTTGTCCTTCAGCATAAAGTAAAGAGACCACAGGACAAAGCTTGTAAAAATGATATCACACTGTGCCCACATTGCTCCGTTTGTCAGAACAGTCGGTACCATCAGAAGTGCACCATAGCCTAAAATGCCGTAAGTCATGTTTTTTGTTCTGTCATATACGATCGCCATGACTGCAAACGCTGCCACAAAATCAAAAAAGATCGATACCAGCTTCATCAGAAGCAGCGTATTTAAAAATGGGCAGATACTGATAAAAGACAGTATTGTCAGATACGGGGTTGTATAATCCACATATTCAAACTCCGCGGAAAGCCCTTTGATCCCGCCGCCTGCTTCACACAGTGTGGCTACCCACGGTTCAAAGAACATTTTATAATCTCCCGCTACTACATTGCGCAGCGCATAGCGCATGATGAGCGCAAAGCCTGTCAACACCAGAAACAAAAGTATATCCATGACTGTGAATGTTATTTTTTTTACCGATATCTTGTGGGTCAGGACAGACCTGATCTTATCATCCATGCATCTGTTTCCCTTCTGTTTAGTACTCAATTTCTTTTAAATATCTGGAAAGCGCATCCTGCCACGTCGGAAGAGGCCGGAAGCCATTCTCTGTGAGTTTGCTCTTGTCCAGACGCGAATTAAACGGTCTTGCCGCTTTGGATACACCATATTCTGCCGTCGTGACCGGTGTTACCTTTGTGGAAAGTCCCGCCTGTTTATAAATCTCACAGGTAAAGTCATACCAGGAAATATAACCGCCTTCGTTGGTTGCATGATAGTAACCGTATTTATCGGTTTCTGCCATATCGACAAGCAGTCTGGAAAGGTCATAGGTATAGGTAGGTGTTCCGATCTGGTCGTTTACCACTCTGACCTCATCATGTGTCTTGCCGACAGAAAGCATTGTCTTAATAAAATTCTTACCATTTAAGCCAAATACCCACGCAATTCTGACAATGAAATATTTGGAAACTGTATTGCTGATCGCAAGTTCACCTTCCAGCTTTGTTTTGCCGTAAACATTCAGCGGCTGGTAATCCTTGCAGTCAGGCTGCCATGGCTCTGTACCCTGTCCGTTGAATACATAATCCGTACTGATATAAATCACCTTGCAGTCCAGCTCTTTACAGACATCCGCAATATTCTGGGTGCCCTTCGCATTGATCGCATATACTTTCTCCTTTTTATCTTCATCTTCTGCCAGGTCAACCGCAGTCCATGCAGCACAGTGCACAACTACATCCGGCTTCACAGAAAGAATCGTCTCTCTGACAGCCTTTGCATCTGTAATATCCATCCCAACGTAAGGCATGGTGGTAACACTGCTGCCATCCTCAACGCCGCTGTACTGCGGTGCGATATCGCTTCCGACTCCTTCGTATCCTCTTTTTGCAAGCTCGTTCATGACATCATGTCCAAGCTGTCCTGCTACACCTGTTACAAAAAATTTCATGATTGTTCTCCTTTTATCTCAATTCTGTTTAGGCTTGGTCTGCCAGACCTCTGCGTGCATGGCTTGGTCTACACGGGAACCTCAGCCCATATAAAATCTGCTTCGCAGATGGGCTGAGGCTACATATCGCGTTTTCTTTGAAAACACGATACATTTTTTACCATATGGTTCTTCCGCCATCTAATACGACCGTTGCGCCGGTCATGTAAGAGCTGGCATCGGAAAGCATGTAAAGTACGGTCGCCGGATATTCATCCGGGCGTGACATTCTTCCCATCGGTACAAGAGCGGAAAGTTTTTCGATAAACTCGGGATCCTGTCCGTTTTGAAGGCTCGCCGGGCAGAGTGTATTTACGCGGACACCCTTTTTGCCCCAGTAGGTTGCCAGATACTTGGTCAGTCCCATAATGCCATGTTTTACAACACTGTAAGAAACCGGTTTGATCGTCTGATCTTCTTCTGCGACACCTTCCTTGCGGTAAATATTCTGATTCGGAGAGATAATACCATAATCGGAAGAAATATTGATGATCACACCGCTTTTCTGTTTTTCCATTTCATAGCCAAATACCTGACAGCAAAGGAATGCACCTGTCAGTCCGACATTCATGTCATCCTGCCACATGGAAAGCGGCAGATTATGGAACTGGATGGCTCCCATATTTTTGGAACCGCCCTCCATTTTCGGATTGTTGGCCGCATTGTTGATCAGACCGTCGATATGACCGTATTTTGCAAGCAGATCATCTCTGACTTTCTCAAGTGATTCCCTGGAAGTGATATCTGCCACATAAGTTTCCACCGGCTTACCCGGATATTTCTCAATCATTTCCTGCTTTGCTCTCGCAAGGGAATCCTCAAAAATATCAAGCAGTACCGGAATGCCTTCGCCCTCCAGCACAGCCTCTGTATGCTTTCTGCCGATCAGACCGGCTCCGCCTGTAATAATGACTACTTTTCCCGTTATTTTATACTGTTCCAGTAAACTCATCGATCACGCCTCCTGTTTCCATTGATTTTCTGGCTGCCAGCGCCATTTTCAGGCTTACGATACCATCCGCAAGCGGGATCGCCGGCTCCGTATCTTCTCTGATACAGTCTATAAACAATTTTAATTCTTCGATAAACATATCATTTCTCGCAAAGTCGGGATACGGAATGACCGTTACCTCATCACCGACTGCCTGTGTGACTTCTGCCTTTAACAGGTCTACGATGATGTGTCCCTTTTCCCCGACTACCTTGACAAAACGGCTTGGCGGATACTGGTAAAAATCCGCA
Organism: Firmicutes bacterium CAG:194; assembly: GCA_000432915.1. GTDB lineage: Bacteria > Bacillota > Clostridia > Lachnospirales > Lachnospiraceae > CAG-194. The sequence goes on along the minus strand of HF995249.1, from coordinate 3,125 downwards.
TGCACCGATACAGGGAAGGTTCCCTGCTCTGACTCATAACGGTAAATTGCATCCAGATTGTCTTCCACATCGATCCCGAGATTTCCGTTAATGCCACCCAGCGCATACACGCTCTTCGGCTGTCCGAACAGATAATACAGATAATCAAGCTCATGCACCATCTGATTGAGCAGCACACCGCCGCCCATATCCTTGCGCGCCATATACGTATCCTTATAATTCTCATAAGTATGCATCGTTGTCAGACGTTCTCCCACAACACTGCGCACGGAAAGAATACGTCCGATACTGCCCTCTGCCAGAAACTGTTTCAGATACTGAATGCCCGGATGAAACCTGTTCTGATAACCTACAAATACTTTCAGCTTCTTTTCCGCAGCGATCTTTGCAAGCTCCGCTATCCCATCCAGACTGTCTGAGATCGGTTTCTCCAGAAACAGATGACAGCCTGCCTTCGCACATGCGATCGCACATGGAATATGGCTTTTTGTAATATTTGTGATATAAGCAATATCCGGCTTTTCCAGAAGTGCTTTGGAAAGATCATCAAAGCTTTTTATGTTGTATTCTTCTTCCAGTGATACATTTTCCCGGATCTGCATCGTATCGGAAAAGGTACGTTTCAGCCCCCGCACACGATAAGCAAGGATCTGTGCTTCCTCTCCGTATACACGTTTGATATTTCTCAGATGTCTCTGCCCGATCGAGCCAAGACCGATCATCAGAATTTTCATAGACTACTCCTTCTCTTCCTGCAATTTTTTCAGTTCCCTGCCCATGCGGTCCAGTTTTTCCTCATTCATGGCAACAGCCTGTGCAAGTTTTCTGACTCTTTCCGCCATACGTGACAGCATGACCGTAAGCGTAAAAATGATCAGAAGCGAAAAACAGAATCCCAGGAAAAAGATCATATTGACAGGCGCCCAGACACCAAGTGCCATAGACAGCTTTGTCAAAAGCACCGGGAACAGATCCAGCACCAGTACAAATACAAGGGCAAGCAGCCAGGACAGCGCATACTTCAGATCCAGGCTTCTTTTTTTGATCATATACACGATCACCGTCAGTGCCAGAAACAGGCATATTCCGACAATGATCTGCAGCTTTACAGTCATCATTTTTTATATTCCTTTCTGCGGATACGCTCCACCAGTATTGCCAGTGTTACTTTTATCATGTAATAAACGGATTTCAGCGGTGAAATGGAGGAAACGCCTTCCTTCCGCTCCCGCATCACTACCGGATATTCTTCTACCTTTTTGCCTGCCTGCAGAACTGCCACAACACTCTCCGGCTCCGGATAATCCTTCGGATAGCAGTCTGCATACATTTTAATAATGCTTTCATTTACCATACGCATACCAGAGGTCGGATCTGTAATGCGCTTTCCGGTCAACAGCCGGATCAATCCCGAAAAATAACGGATCCCGAATCTTCTGAGACTGGAGGACTGGAAGCCCTCCTTTTCAATAAAACGTGATCCGATCAGCATATCCAGATCATGCGCATACATGTAATCCCGCATTTCCTGTAAAAAGGCTGCATCATGCTGTCCGTCGCCGTCAAACTGCACCGCATAATCATAGTGGTTCTTTTTGGCATACAGATATCCTGTCTGCACCGCACCGCCGATTCCCAGATTGATCGGCAGATTGATCACAGGGATCCCTGCATCTTTACAAAGCTGCAACGTCTTATCCTGCGAACAGTCGTTGATAATGATGTAATCAAAATCAGGCGCATTTTTTTTGATATCCGCAACTGTATTTAAAATGCTCTTTTCTTCATTATAAGCTGGTATGATGACTAAACTTTTCATAGTTCTCCTTCAGCGCTCATCTGACAAATTGCCGAAGCACCATGCATGTCCGGCGCAGTGTCGTAATAAAAGGATGTGGCATATGATTTTCCCGCAGTGCACGCATGCCTTCTCCAAAAGAAGCAAGATAGCTTTTCAGACCACCTGTACTTGCCGATTCTTCTCCATGGAACATATGCACAAGTACCCGCGGAATATAAGACAATCTGACCTTGTCCTCTTTTAAGATACGGATCATAAACTCATAATCTGCGGCTATTTTATAATCTGTTTTATAAAAACCGTAGGTTTCGTATACTTCTCTTTTTACATATAAGGTCGGATGACCGGGCATCCAGCCCCATCTGAGCTTTTTCGCAGTTCCTGCGCCCATCCGCCATTTGCGGATCACTTTACCGTCCGCCATGTAGTCAATATCACCGTGTACGCCGTCTGTTCCGTCCCTCTGCATCTGCCGTACCATATCGGACAGCACATGGGCATCCGCAAATTCATCACACATCAGCCCGACAATCGCACCGGTCGCCATACGGATTCCTTTATTCAGCGCATCATACAGCCCTTCATCCGGCTCCGAAACCCACTTCAGCTTATCTCCCAGCTGCTGTGCCGCCTTTTGTATGATCTCGTGCGTTCCATCAGAGGAACCGCCGTCTACGATGATATATTCTATATTTTCATAATCCTGTTTCAGGATCTGCGTCACACATTTTTCAAGATGTGCACAGTCATTGTATGTCATTGTAATGATGGACACCTTTGGGGTATCGGGTAAACTCTTCATAACCGTTCCTTATTTCCTATGCTCTGCTCATCGCATTTTTGCCGCTGGCATCGTATCTTATAGTATAGCATACTCCCTGTAAAAAATCATCAGCTTTCCGATGCGAAATAATCATCGATCCCATCTGCGATTCCGATCGAGATTTTCTCCTGGTAGACCGGATCTGCCATGTTCAGATCTTCCGCTTTATTTGTCATATATCCCATCTCCACGATCGTGACCGGTACCTGACACCAGTTAATACCACTCATCGTGTCTGTCTCCCAGACATATTCCTTTTTTGCGCCGGTACTTGCTACCATAGCATCCAGAATACAGTCGGAAAGCTTCCTGCTCTGCTGATATAAACCTCCATTATAAGGATTGGCGGCGGTCTGGCAGATCGTCATGGCACCGTTTACATCACTGTTTTCGGAACCATTGGCATGGATCCTGATAAAGGCATCCGCTTCCGCTTCATTGGCGATCTGGGCACGCTCAGCATTGCTGATATTGACATCATTCGTCGTTCTGCACATTTTC
>HF995248.1:94157-140730 GCA_000432915.1 Firmicutes bacterium CAG:194 | reverse complement strand
CGGAAGAGCCCGGTGCGATCGGTTCCTTTTCGGAATTGCCCTTCTGCTGATGTCCCGCATCGATCACGATCAGCTTTCCGCCCTGTGCATCCGTCTGATCTGTGTCTCCGTCCGCAGTATCATTCGTATCGTTTTCATTGTCTGATGCATCCTGCTGTGCGCCGGATGCATTTGATGTAGCCAATGTATTGTCTGCATCCGTATTGTCCGTATCGGTTTCTGCCGTATCTGATCCGCTTTCCATGTCAGTATCTGCAGTCTGGCTGCTTCCGATTCCATCCGCCGCATCTGCTGCATCTCCTGCGCCCGCTGCCGGCAGATCCCCTGCATGCATTCCGGAGTCATCTGCAGCCTGCATATCCTGCGCCGCATCCGTTGTCTGTGTATCTGCCGTATCTTCCGTAAATGCCGTTCCGCCCGTTACCTCCGCAGTACTTCCTGCATCCTGCCCACATCCTGCCAGTGCACCCGTCAGAAGCAGACAAAGCATGACTGCTGCCAGTTTTTTCTTTTTCATTTCATTCTCCTTCTTTCTCCTCTGCCCGCCAGTACAAAAAGCACTGCCAGCGCAGCTATAAAAAATGCTGTAAAAGCCCAATATCTCTTTGTGGTTGTATATGTCTTTATTTCCGTCCTGCTGACCGATAGCAGCAGATCTTTTGTCAGCTCCTGCCCGCCCAGCGTCAGCGTGCCACCTGCATAAGCATCATAATAGCCCATGCTGTATGTGATAAACCGCAGCTCATCTGTTCCGCTCTTTTTGCGGATCGACAAAGTATACATCTGTGTTCCGTCCGGTGTTACCGTAGGAAACGAAAGCACCGTTGCACCATTATAAGGCTGTCCCGCACCTGTGATCTCTTCTTCTGCGATCACGCCAGTTTCAGAGGCAAGCACTGCCTCATAAACCGCATCCGAGCTGCTGTCATCATTGCGCCACTGAAAGATCACCCGGTCAAACGGCTGCGAAGCTTCAAACGTCTGCAGAAGTTTTTCCTTTCCAATGGATAGTTCCTCATTTGCCAGAAGCTGCATTACAACCGGATGCGTATATTCCTGTGTCTGCCCGGTAAAAACAGAATAGTTGCCTATTGCAAACACGAGCAGCCCTGCCAGCAGAACCAAACAGATACTCCTCTGCAGCTTACACGTTTTTCCCCTGTCAGAAACTACAGCCTCTTCCCATTGCTCCACACCGTTTTCCGCCAGAAACTGCAGTACAAGCAAAAATGGGAGCGAATACTGGGAGCCTGTTTCCCATAACAAATAAAATAAAACCGCACCTAAAAAAGTCAGCTGAAACACATAGCTGTCCCATTGCTTTTTACGGACTGTCCGTAACAGATCATAAAAAATACCAAGCAGCAGGCACAGATAATAGCCCTGATGGTACAGGATCACAAAATCCTTATGATCCCCGAACAGATACGGATACAGTCCGTCTGTCCGCAGACAATTTTCCAGATAGACCGGATATCCGTTAGAACCTCTGCCCCATGTGTTTTCTACCTTTGCATGCACAAGTGACAACAGATCTCCCGCCGTCATTGCCTGCAGCTTTTCTGCAAGTCTCTCCCGGTCAGCCGCCTTTTTTTCTTCTGCTGTCGGAAAGGACGCTGTGTAGGTTTCATCCGCTTCATTATGACTGCCCGGCGAAGTCATGGACATCATGACCCAGTGTGTCAGCGGAAAAGCTGTGTCTTTGGTATCCAGCCCTATATACTGACGGTTTCCCGCGCTGATCCCCGCAATAGTCAAAACAGCAACTGCCGCTGCCAGAAGATCCCGTTTCTGCAGCCGCCCCAAAAACAGCAGACAGGCGATCACAGCAATAAATGGGATCATTGTCGTTGCGCGCAGCAGATACCCGAAGCCAACCACCAGTCCCAATATGACCAATATCACATAAGGATGTTTTTCCTTTTTTCGCAGAAAACGGACATACAAATATAAAATTCCCATGACAAAAGGCATCGACAATGTGATGGTGTAATAATAAGAAACACCGATATACAAAAACGGATTGCAGAGCAATAGAAACAGAATCCGCACAAAGCTGCCGGGGGTCCGTTTTTTGTAAGCACTCACCGTCAGCAGAAAAAGAACTGCGGCCGTATCCAGAAAAACAAGGTTCACACAGTTCAGCAGAAGCGGCATCGCTGCCCGGCTGATCCCTGCAGCCGTTCCCAGCTTCCATAAAACAGCAGTCAGCACCGCATACGCGTTTTGATTCGGATAGACTGACAGATAATAAACTGCTTCCTTTGCCACCTGTCCATCCATGGCAAGCGCAGAAGCACCACCGGTCACAAACGCATTATCAAACAGATAACTGCTGCGATAGTAGAAAAGCATATAGATCTGTAGTGCAAATGCCGGCACTAAAAGCAACGCACTGACCATTTTTGCCTTCCGCAGCGTCAGATTTTCCGTCAGACGTCTGCAGACGGAAAAAACAAGCAGCAAAAATGCTGTCATAAACAGACATAAAAGTGCCAGCACCGGTTTTTTCTGGGTCTGAAACAGGAACGTGGCATCTGCATAATCTACCAGTCCGTGCACGATCAGCTCCAGCACGACCAGCCCCAGAAACACATTCCCGGCGAGCATCAGATATTCAATTACTTTCCCCGGTCTTTCACTTTCCCTCATGTTCATGCAGGATCCTTTCGTATAATGCCAGATATTCCGCATATCGATCACTGCGGTCATAATTCTGCGCCCGCTGTCTGCAGACCTTTGCAGAAAATGGATGCTCCTCGCACACCTTTAAGATCGCTGCAAGCAGCTTCTCATAGTTCCCTTTTTCTACCACAATACCGCAATCTTCCGTAACAGATTCGCCGCTTCCTCCCGTGTCATACGTGATGACAGGCGTTCCGCAGGCAAGTGCCTCTAAATTGGTTGTCGGGAAGTTATCCTCCATTGTGGCATTCACATACACATCCGCACTGCGGTAAATGGACGAAAGCAGCTGCACATTTGCTGTCCTGTCGATTGGAAGCAGTTTACCGGTCGGAAACTTTTTCTTCAGCTGTACCGTCTGTGCTTTATCAAGCCCCAGAATTTCCACCGTATAGTTAGCCGGCAGTTCCTCTGCAAGACGGATAAACGTATCCAGTCCCTTTCGTTCCTCCCAGCGGTTTGCCACACCAAGTATTGTTCTGTGCGGGTAACCTGCCATCTGCTGCCTTCTCTTCGTTTCCTGTTCCTCCGTCAGCGGGATAAAGTTGTCCAGATTGATCCCATTCGGAATGACCTCTACAGGATATTCCTTTAAAAACGACTGCTCGACAAGCCCTTTCAGCCATGCGGACGGCGTTACAATCGTCAGGTTTTTCACGCCCGTAAACACTTCCTTTTTCCGCTTATAATTCCATTTGGAATTGTCTTTGAAAATCGCATACGGATAGGCACTTTTATGAATACTGCAATTATGGCAGCCTCCATTTTCTTCCTTCCATTTCTCACAACCGATATAATCAAAATAAGCACAATGTCCTGTAAAACTCCAACAGTCATGCAATGTCCAGACAACCGGGATATCATGCTCTTTCAGGTAAGCAAAGAGCAACTCTATCTGCAGGTAAAAACCGTGGATATTATGCAGATGCACAAGATCAGGCTGCACTTCAGAGAGCCAATGCAGAAACTTTTCCGTTACCTGCTTTGAGCCAAATCCTGCTTTCCCCCGTGTGAAATTTTTCATCACATGGCACACAAAATCAGCCTTATTGCCGATCACATACCCTTTGATCCCCGGTGGCAGACTTCCACGCCCCGTTGCAATATAAGCTTCTTCTCCGTTCTTTTGCAGCGTTTCATACAGATCCACACAGATCCTGCCAATACTGCCCACACCACAAATGGTATTTACCTGGACTATTTTCATAAAAAACTCCCTTTTTTTCTTCTTTTCTGTTACACTAAATATAATCATGTATAACATACATCTAACAAGGAGACATACTTATGATAATCATACAACCAATAGGTGGTTTGTGCAATAGAATGCGCGCCATAAATTCCGCCCGCGTCCTCGCGAAAAAACGGGGCGAAACGCTGAAAGTCATCTGGAATGTAAACCCGGAACTGGGCTGTCCTTTCGAGGAGCTTTTCCAAAAAACTGACGCCTTCAGCCTTCGTAATATCCATTCCAAATGGGATCCGCAAAAGGTCTTTTACCAGCTCACGCGCATGGTGGTTGGAAACGAGGAACTTCGGGCAAACCGCACAGAACAGGGATTACCGGATGCTTATCTAGCATCCCTGCCCAAAAATCTGTATATTGCCACAGAGGAACACTTTTTCCCCTGCCATGATTACAGTCCCTTTCAGCCGACAACCGAGATTGCGGACCGCGTAAATGCCATAACCGCCGGCTTTCAAGGCCATAATGTCGGTATCCATATCCGCCGGACGGATAATAAGCCCGCGATCGGCAAGAGCAGCACGCAGGCATTTATTGATGCCATGCAGAAGGAGCTTTCCATGAATCCTTCCACAATGTTTTACCTTGCAACGGATGACCTGTCTGAAGAGGCAAATCTGCGGCGGGTATTTCCGGACAGGATCATTTCCAACGAAACAAGAGATCTTTCCCGCGACAGCGTAAACGGTGTAAAAGACGCCCTGCTTGATCTTATGTGCCTTTCCAAAACGGACAAGATCATTGGCAGCTATTTTTCTTCCTTTACCGATATCGCCGCGGATATCAACGGTATTCCGAAGATTGTTGCCGGGGAAGAACAGTAAAACCCGCCAGATCCGGTCTATCGGGTCTGGCGGTTTTCTATCTGATTATTTTGTTTTATCAAGAGCTTATTTTACGCCCTGATTTGCAGTTGCAATGGCATCATTTGTACTTGTGATAGCTGTTTTTAATGCTTCATCTACATCACCGCCATTACATACGGCTTCCAGAGCAGTTGCAATATCTGAACGTAACTGTGGTAACTGGGAAAGAAGCGGTCCGGCTGTAACATCCGATACTTTGGAAGCAAGTAATTGCTGCTGTGCTACTTCCAGCTGTGGTAATTCTTTATAAACTGCTTTCAGTGTATCTGTTTCATAGGCAGCTTTACTGATCGGGAAATAACCGGTATTACCTGCCCATGAAGCCTGTACTTCTGCTGATGTAGCATATTTCAGGAAATCCATGACACCGCTTTCCACATCTGCGTCCAGCCCCTTTGCTACACAGATTGCTCCGCCGCCTGCATAAACGCCCTGTGCCTCTGTTCCTTTCGGAACCGGTAAGTATGCAATTCCCACATTAAAGTCAGAGCTGTTGATGATATTGCGGGCTGATGCCGAACTGCTGATAAACATTGCAATTTCAGCCTGTGTAAATGCACTGACCGTATTCTCAAAGTCTGTTCCGTAGCTCTGTAAACATCCATCATCCCTGAGATTGGCAACCCAGTTGAAAATCTCAGTCATGGCATCTTTGTAAGCCACTTCGGTCGCACGTCCGTCACGGCCGTTTTTATTGTTAATGATATAAGATCCCATGTTGGTGCACATCTGGTCTAAGGCATATCCGTATGCAAACATTCCTACCGGTTTGATATCAGTGTTTTCCTCAGCTACTTTTTTGGCGGCTTCTTCCAGTTCTTCGAAAGTGGTAGGAAGTTCTGTATAACCGGCGCTTTTGAACACATCCGCATTATAGTATACGACAGGACATGAACTGTTAAATGGCATAGCATACATATTGCTGTCTACCGTATAAAAATTCACAGCCTGCTCTAACAGATCGCTATCATCAAAATTATATTTTTTGATCAGATCTGTAACCGAACAGATCATATCCGAATCTACCATAGACTGCAGATTCTGTTCTCCGATCTGAATCATGGCAGCACTTCCGTCCCCATTTGCCATATTAAAAAACTTTCCCGTTGACTCATCATAATTCCCCTGATTTTCAGCAACTACTTCATACGTATCCTGACTTGCGTTATAATCGGCTACAAGGTTTTCCAATACTTCCTGGTTTGCCCCACTCATAGAGTGCCAGAATGCAATTTGTGTTTTCCCACTTGTACTTTCCTTTTGCGCATCTGAAGAGTCAGCTTCCGTATTCGCTTTTCCGCATCCTGTCAGCACGGCTGATGCTACGCATGTACAGGATAAAACAATTGATAGTTGCTTTTTCAGATTCTTTTTCATTTTTTTCTCCTTCATGTAAGTTAGTGTATTTATTTTAATGCTCCCTTGGTCATTCCCTCCTGAAGACGTTTCTGACCAAAGAAAATTAAAATCAGTGTTGGTAATGTTGTAATAATGGTTCCTGCTGCCATGACGCCAAAATCGCTGACAGCATCTGTGTTCTTTAACTGTCTTAATCCGATCTGAACTGTTCTTACCGTGTCATCCGTAGTAGACAAAAGCGGCCATAAATAAGAGTTCCAGTTTACCAGAAAGAAGTAGATCATAAGTGTCGTTGTGGTATTTTTTACCATGGGTATGACAACCTTTGTAAAAAACTTAAAATCAGATATTCCCACTACTGTAGCTGCTTCTTTTAGCTCAACCGGTATCTGCATCATATTCTGCCTGAACAGGAAAATACCAAATGTAGTTGCTATACTCGGTAAGATCAACCCGGTAAATGTATTTAACAGCCCCCAGGAACGGATCACCTGAAAATTTGAGATAATCAGTACTTCCGTCGGGATCATCATTGTCGCCATCATTGTGAGAAATATGATTTTCTTCCCACGGAACGGAATAAATACAATGGCATAGGCTGCAGCTACGGATAATAAAACCTGCAAAACCGTGCATAACACGCCGGCTATAACCGAATTGTAGATGTACTTCAACAGCGGCTGTGTCTGAAATACTTTTATGTAGTTATCCCACTTGATCGCTTTGGGAATAAAATTTCCCTTTAAAATATCCGAAAGATCGCAAAAGCTGAGGGAAACCGAAAATAAAAGCGGCATGCAAAATAAGATGGCACAAATGATCAATATGATATAAATAGTTGTAACCTGAATTTTTTTCATTGGTATGTAACAAACCTTTCTGTAAGTTTTGTCTGCAGCTGTGACACAAGAAAGATAAAAAGGAAGAGAATGATTCCCTGTGCTGATGCAGAACCAAATTGGAAATTAACAAAGGCATCTTTATACAATTTATATACCAGTAATGTGGTCGTATTGTTCGGTCCGCCGGAAGTCAGCATATCTATCAGACCAAAGGACCGGAATGCTCCTATTAACGAGATAGTCAGTACAAAAAACAGAGAGGGCGAGATCAGCGGAATGGTTACTTTAAATAGTTTATAGAAAAATCCGCCTCCCACGATATCCACGCTTTCATAATGAGAAGAGTCTATGCTTTTTATAGCTCCCATCAGGATCAGATAAGCAAACCCTATATTCATCCACACCGAAACCAGTGATATGGAATACATTGCTACATTTTCTTCCGTAAGCCATCCTACTTTATCAAATCCCAATCCACTGATCACTTTATTTAAAAGCCCTGATGTCGGGTTAAAGATCAGACTCCAGAATACAGATCCCGCTGCTACCGATATACCCATGGTAGAAGAGAAAATCGTTCTGAAAATTCCCATTCCCGGGTAATCTGTACTTGTAAGTACGGCCAGTAACAGTGCAATTATGATCGTAAGCGGAACGGTCAAAAGCATATATTTTACGGTATTTCCCAAGCACTGCAGATATCTTGCATTTTGAAATAAACCAATATAATTTCCTATTCCCACAAATTTGGTTAAAGCTCCTGTATTTGATGTAATAAACAAACTTGTGACCACCGTTTTTATAAACGGATAAATAGTAAATACAAAGAAACATAAAACAGAAGGTAACAGATAAAAAATCCATGTCGGAAATCTTTTTTGCGGAGCAGCATCTTCTACCATTGTTTTTGTTTTATCATCACTAAAAAAAGACACATCCATACTTCTTACGCCTCCTGACCCACTGTGACATTCTGTCCTTTTATTCTCAATGCAGGACGTAACAATTTATCGCTTTCTTTATCAAAAAAGAGGAACATAGCGGGATCTAACCGGATATATATCTTCTGATTCCTTTCAATGGAATACTGTCCCGACAGTCTTGCCGTAAACAAACTGTCCCCTACATAGAAGAGGATCTGTGTCTCATTTCCCATCATTTCTACATTTGCAACAGTAACTGCAACTGCATTCGGCGTATCCGGCGCAGCCAGTTCCACAGCTTCCGCACGCGTTCCGATCTTCCACTCTTTTCCATCGGGCAGCTGGCTTGCTTCTTCAGGACTTAAAGTAACCGTCAATGTATCATTTAATACAACTGCCTGATCCTCCAGTCTGGCATTTGCGATATTCATCTGCGGAGAACCGATAAATGTTGCGACAAAAATATTTGCCGGTGTATTATACAATTCCAACGGCGTTCCTACCTGCTGTACCTTTCCCGCGTTCAGTACCATGATCCGATTTCCCATCGTCATGGCTTCTACCTGATCGTGTGTCACATAAACAACTGTCAGTCCCAATTCTTTTTGTAAGTTGCATATCTCACTTCTCATCCTGCTCCGGAGTTTTGCATCCAGATTAGACAGAGGCTCGTCCATTAAGCAGATCGGTGTCTGACTGCAGACGCTTCTTGCAAGTGCAACTCTTTGCCGCTGTCCTCCGGAAAGTTCTCTCGGTTTCCGGTTTAAATATTCCGTCAGGCCTAATAATTCCGCTGCTTTCTCAAGGCGCCGTTGTCTTTCTTCTTTCGGAACCTTTTTTACATCAAGTCCGAACAGAATGTTCTCTTTGACGGACATATGCGGATACAATGCATAATTCTGGAACACCATGGATAATTCTCTTTCTTTTGGCAATAAATTATTTGCCACTTTTCCGTCTATCCGCAAAGTGCCGTCAGTAATCTTCTCCAGTCCTGCGATCACACGCAAAAGAGTACTTTTTCCACACCCTGACGGGCCAACCAATACAAAAAGTTCTCCTTCCCGCACATTCACGTTTATTTTCTCTAAAATATTTATTTTTCCATCATAGGATTTGACCAGATCCTGCATTTCTATTTTTCCCATGTCAGTTATTTCCTTTCCATACGCCTAAGAAATGCATCACATTCATGTCTTCTTCAATATCTGCTCCATGAGAACCATGCCCGTCCGCATTTGTATGAATACCATGGTCGGTTGCCCAGCAGACCATTGCATTATCTTCTTTCCAGTTCTCTTCACAGACTTTGCACAGCGCATCAAATGCGGCAATATGATTTTTCAGTGCCTGTAACGATTCTTCGGATTCCGGGAACGTACGATGCATTACATCATCATATTCCTGGTTATAGACAACGATAACGTCGTATTCGTTAGCAGCTATTAACTCTTTTGTTTTTTCATTTACTTCGTTATCATAAGGCAAAATAAAATAATCAATATCCCGTCCGCCGAACAGAATTGCCATACTTGAATTTTCCACTGCCACAATAGCTGTACGTTTTTTATTTTTTGCAAGGCAGTCAAACAGCGATTCCTGGGAAAGCTGATACTTTTCATATTTCTGGATTCCATGAACCGATGGCATGACTCCTGTATACATCGTTCCAAAACAGACCGGCGTAACGGACGGCATTACAGTATGTACCGGAATACCTAATTGTGTATGGTTTAATACCGGCGCAAACCATGTGGTATACTTTTGAAACAGCCACATGCCGATCGCGTCCGGATTATAAATAAGAACTTTATCTACTTTCGAAATATCTCTTTTCTGCAGATAAGATGCCATAAAAGGAATCTTTGCTTCAGCGCCATCCGGTGCATTGATACCCAGACAATCCGCAACAGTTGCTGTAAATTGAGTCATAGAAATTTCGTTTTTCATTGTTGTTATCCTTTCTTCTTTTTAAACAGATTTTACGGTATGCAGTAGTACGACACTATCAACAACCGGTAAAACAATCGTAAATTTTTTGAAAAATGAGTCGAATTTTCGCGATTATCTGCACGCAAAAAAACAGGCTCCGGAAATTCCGAAGCCTGTTCCATTTTTCTATTCAAATTTCATTTCTTACTGCACACTTGATGCATAATCTGTTCCGTTGATCGTTACATATTTGTCATTCTGTACAACAGCAATATATGTCTTGCCAGGGTTGAATTCAACCGGTGTCAGATCATCATAGTAGTATTTGGTCGGCGCATAGTCACTTGTCTTACCCCAGCGGATATGTACTGCCTTTCCGTTTGTAATATAGTAACCGTCCTGTGTGTCATCGTGACACTTGAAGGAAAGATAGCCCTTTGCATCTCTGACTTCATAATAGGTAAACTGAACGATCACATTTTCAAATGTCAGCTGCTCACCTGTTGCACCGTCCGTCTGCGGGCTTTCATACAGATTCTTTTTGTAAAAACCTGTTGCAGCATCATATTCCAGAGAAGATTTTGTATAAGGGAATGCACCCTTTAAGCTGATCTCTGTTGCATCAAAGCTGTCCTCGTCGCTTTCCAGCGTGTTGAGCTCTTTCTTGGCAAACTGGAAATGCTCTGCATGGTAATTCTCATTGATATGAGTCAGAGAATATCCAAGACTGTCACACTGTTCAACCAGATTTGCACCACTTGTGTACGCATTGTGCGGAACCGGCTTATCACTGGTACGATAAAAAGCATTGCATCCCGGTGCTGATGAAGTGGAGTTTACCGCACAGCCTGTAATGTTGTTGACATCCGGTCTGTTAATAATGTCTGCCAGATAGTATGGTCCGCCGAAATGTACCAGGATCGGATCCCATTCCAGTGCCCAGTATACATAGTAGTCACGACAGCTTCTGACATTACCAAGCTTCTCGATCCCCTGCCAGTCCTCAATGATCGCCATCTGACGGGACATATCGCCCTCTTCCATACACTCATATAAAACGCCTGCCTGTCCGATACCATACTGTGGCTGGGCTGCTTTATCTGTCGGGAGCATGATCGCCAGAGGTCTCTGCTTTGCAATTTCCTTATCTTCGATTTCACCGGTCAGCGGACTCCTTGCCATACCATCCGGAATCTGGTCATCCTCCACGATCTCGTCTTCTGCCGAAGGAGTTTCTTCAATCTCCTCAAGCTGCTGTTCCTCCACTGTCTCATCCGGTACAGGTGTTTCCTCTTCCTTTGCGCCGCAACCGGTTAATATAAACGCCGATGTCAGTGCCAAAAGAAGTAATACGCGCAATTTTTTCATAGTTTTTACCTTTGTCCTTTATATACTTGACAGCCCCGACTGTCCTTTATATTTTAGCAGAAAAATAGTATCTTGTCATTCTTCCGGAACATTTTTTGTAATATTTTTGTAATATTTCAGTAATTCTTAAGAAACATCTGAAATCCGGAAACTCTGAAACCAGTATCTGTACATCCTCATTAATATCCCACCGATACTGCCACATAATGTTCCGACTGCCCCAGCGGCGCATCAGCCGTTACAATAGATGCCATTTCCCGATAAGTTTCCCTGTCGAGAAATAAAATGCCTGTCTTTTCCTCCAGCGTATCCCGGGTAAGCAGATAGGTAATACCTCCGTTTACACAGGTATAATCCCCATAAGCCTCTGCCACAAAAACATCCTGCTGGCTCCAGTTTTCTTCGGTTTCCTCTCCCGATCCATAGTCTACAAATGCCGTGCATCCCACAAGCTCCTGTGCCGCATCGCTCTTTGCCACAGTCTTGATCAGCTCCTGAAATTCATTTGTGTTCTGCTTACCGATTGTCTGCAAAACACTGTTTCCATAGATTAGAAGAATAAAAGCACCTGCTGCCGCAGTCAGTATGCGCAACCACCTCCCCAGTTTTTTCTCCTTCAAGAGCCGGCCCAGACAAATGCCGGCAAGTGCCAGAAGCGGAACTAGCGAAGGATACACGTACCAGAGCAGCTTATTCGATACTGCGGAAAATGCCAGAAGCGGAACCAGGATCCAAAGTGCCCAGCCAAGCAGCTCCCGCTTTTTTTCTTTTTCCATCTGTCTGATGCCTTGTGCAAATACAAAAACTGCGATCAGGCAGATTACCAGCGCACAGAGATACGGTGTGATCTTTCCGGATGCAGCGCCGAAATAGTAAGACAGATAATAAGAAAACGGTGCGATATTATTCTGCAGTGTGCCATCTGTTCTGCCCAGTACATCAACCTCCCACATCTTCTGAAAAAAGGTCATTCCGTCGATCCGGTATCTGGCTGCTGCCCAAAGCATGATTGGAAGAAGTGCAGCAGCCAGAAACAGCAGCCAGTTCTTTGCCTTCCATTTTTTCAGTTCTCCGGTCAGAAGCAGGAAAAGCCCGCCGATCACCGCGATCAGCCCGGCGTGATAGCTCTTTGTCAGAAAAGCAAGTGCAAACAGAAAAGCACAGGCATAGCTGTATCTGCCATTTTCCCGGATCTTCATCATACAGATCATCGCCAGCGTAAACAGCAGCACATAGAGGCTGTCCGCATCGCCTGAGCGTATCATATGCGCCTGGAAAGCCGTTGTATTGACAGCAAGAAATGCCACTGCCAGTAGTGATTCCAGCTTTCCGTAACGCTTTGCAAAAAGCCCGACACAGAGCGCCAGCAGTACATAGGAAAGTGCAGCATAAAACCGGAGCGCAAATACCGTATTGCCAAAGATCGCCATCCCCAGCATAATGCCATACATACTGAGCGGTGGTTTTAAATTATAATAATCAGCCTGTCTCATATAGGTAGACTGGATCAGACTTCCTCCGTTTGCCATCTCATAGGCATTAACGCCGTGTCTTGCTTCGTCCCACGGATCTACATATTTCACGTCCAGCTTGTAAAAAGATAAAAATGCGATCAGCCCGATCAGCAGGATAAACAGGATCGGATACCAGATCGTTTTTTTTTGGATAGTTTTCATGCATATAACCTTTCGCTTTTCTGTCAGTTTCGAAAATACAGTTTCACGACTGCGTAGATCGCATAATACAGCCTGTGCTTCATAAAGAAGAGAAAGAGCTTTTCCGCTATCGTCAGCTTGTCCATCGTATGGATGCAGATCGCCTTTCTGACCTCCGGTGTTGTCAGCAGCTGTCTCAGTTCCGTGCGCAGGCAGCTGTATGGCAGTTCCTTCTGCTTATAGACGATCCCTTTTGTATACAAAATCAGCAGACACAGGTAATCGTTCCAGATCTGCTGCTTAAAATCATACATTCCCTTAACATCCGAAATGCGGCAGAGATTTTCACGCATGATATGGATCTTTTCCGGATAGCTTCTGTCATGCTTCATTGTCATGGAAGCCCCGTTCATATAATACTGATACGGGAAATAATCGCGGATGATCTCAATATGCCGTGCATCCAGAAACATGCACAGGGAAAACTGAAAATCCTCTCCGATACTGACCGCATCCGAGCAAAGCTGCAGATTTTTCTTGACCAGTTCTGTCCGCACCAGCTTGGTAACACGGTTCGGCTGTAAATGGCGCCCCATAAAACTGCCGTCATTGATCAGTGTCGGATAAATCTCATTGGCAAGCGTTTCTCTTTCCAGACTGTCCGTCCGAAACTCCATCTGCTCCGTCCATTTGCGCGACGGATCATCCTCGTATAAATGCGTCAGTCCGCAGCATACGATATCTGCCCCTGTTTCGCAGGCTCTTGTATACATCCGTTCATACATATCGGGCAGAATATAATCATCCGCATCCACATAGCCGATATAGTCTCCCGTTGCTTCCTCAGAACCTCTTTTCCACGCGCTTGTCAGTCCTCCGTTTGGTTTATGTACCACGCGGATCATCGGATTTTCCTGCGCATAGGCATCACACAGTGCGGGCGAATTGTCACTGCTCCCATCATCCACCAGGATAATCTCTATGTCCGAAAGTGTCTGTGCTTTCAGACTCTTGATACAGGCAGCAAGATATTTCTGCATATTATAAACCGGTACTACAATACTTACCTTTGGCATGTTTTCTCCTTTTCCACAGTATCAGAAATTCTTTTTCCTCAGCAAATAGTAAAGATCAGGAAAAAGCAGGAAGAGTCTGTAGCCCATCTGATTCGAACCACTTAAAAATCCCTGTTCCTCAGCCGTTCCGTGCCTGTTTACATACAGTGCTTCTTTGACATAACCGCGAAGCATCTTACCTGTTTCCGGAAACTTTTTGCGAAGCGGATAAAAATAGCGGATCGCGCCGTCTGCTCTTGCACGCAGTGCCGCTTTCTTCCCGTCTGTCTCACCGATCCGGTCAAAAAATGTAATCCGGTCTGTCAGCGCATCCATGAAATCCATCCGTTTTTTGCTGAAATTCTCCCGCGTAATACTGCCCGGTGCTTCAAAATAGGCGTAAAGCGGAAGTCTGATATACACTCCTTTATGGATACGGTCAAAAATGCGGTAAATTGTGGCTTCATCCTCATGGATCTTGCCTTTCGGAAAACGCACCTCCTGAAACAGGCTTCGTTTGTACAGCTTATTCCATGCCACGATAAAATAGGTGGCATCCGGGCACAGCGCATCATACTGGTTCAACAGCATCTGCTTTCTGTCATAGACTGTGATATCTGCCTTTCCCTGTTCGTATGCAGCACGTACCGCGGCAAAATCCGGTCCCTTTTCCGGCTCTAATTCCTTTGTTGTTTCATAGCTGCAGACTGCCACATCCGCATCTGCCCTGAGAAGCTCCCGATATAGTATTTCAATAAAACACGGGGCATAGTAATCATCACTGTCCAGAAATGCGATATAATCACCTCCGGCGACTGCAATTCCTGCATTTCTGGCATCCGATAAGCCCCCGTTTTCCTTATGGATCACACGGACTCTTGCCTCCCGCGCCGCATATGCGTCACAGATCGCAGGACAGCCGTCCTTGGAACCATCATCTACCAATATGATATCCAGATTAGTGTATGTCTGATGCAATACAGAGTCCACCGCTCTTTTTAAATATTTTTCCACTCCATAAATCGGTATCACGACCGAAATCAATGGTTTCATTCCCTTACACACCTTTTCTTCGTCTGACTATTTCCACGACCATTGCCCTGAGCCGGATCATCAGCATGGTCATACCGATCTGCTGTCTGCGCAGAAAGAAAAATACGATCCGGTAATCCAGCAGCGTAAGCTCCGGCTTACGGATTCCTTCCCTCTGCAGGAAAGCTCTCGTCTGCTTTGCATATTCTGCCACAGCTGCCCTTTTTTCAGCATATGTCATATCTTTTGCAAAGCCTAGCCCTTCCACTTCATCCAGAAAGGTCGTGCAGACTTTGTCCGCCAGAAACGCAAACTGCCCCACATCCGGATAACAGCTCTGAAAGAATGCCTTTGTTTTTTCATAGAGCAGAAGCGCAGTTTCTACCTTGTCATTTCTTTTTTTCGTAGACAGGGTTGTTCCCCTGTCGTCCTGAATATATTCGCAGACAGGCTGCTGCAGGACGGAGATCCTTGCAGCCTGCCTGATATACGCCTCGTTAAATAAAAGATCCTCGCCCAGATTCAGATCTACCGGGAATTGTTCCCGGATCAGTTCTTTTTTGTATAATTTATTCCATGGCATATTCAGAAAGCCGCCCATATAAAGCTGCTTCAGATCCTCATAAGAAGACGCAAGCTCCATACAGGCATTTGTATGCGGCAGTTTTTCGATCTTCTGCCCGAAATACAGGTGGTCAAACCCGGCGATCACCAGATCGCTCCCATCCTGCTCGATCCGCCGCACCATTTCATCCAGTCCGTGATACAGTACATAATCATCGCTGTCCACAAAACGGATATATTCCCCTGCGGCTTCCGTAAGCCCACGGTTTCTGGCACGGGAAACACCACGGTTCGGCTGATTGATCACACGGATCCGGGCATCCTCTTTTGCAAGCTGATCCGCCAGAATACCGGAACCGTCCGGCGGTCCGTCCACGATCAGCAGAATCTCTATATCCGCATACGCCTGTCTGCACAGACTTTCCACGCAACGACGCAGCGTTTTTTCACTTTTATAAACCGGTACGATGATACTGACCATGGTTTCCTCCCTTTACAATATTGCCCAAATATACTATCCGGTAAATAAATTATTCGTAACTGTTCAGAGCAAGCCTCCAAAATGCTACACATTTCGTCGGTTTGGCGTATCCGCCAAATGGATTGTCACACAAAAGTGTTCGTTCATGCAAGCATGACTCATACTTTTACATAACAATCCGCCTGGCTCTGAACAGTTAAATATTGATCACCGTAATGACCAGTGTATAGATCATAAACAGGTTCACTGCCATCATAACGCCATACAGAATTCTCCTGCGTGCCAGCTCACCCAGTCTGCTTTCCAGCCTGTTGTTGAAAAAGCACGATGCAAACGGCAGAAACAGCGGGATAAAGTATCTGCCCTGTACGCCTCTGATCTCATTTGCACCGACCGTTGTATAGCTGACATACATAGAACTCCAGACGATCGCAGACGTGCCAAGCAGCATGATCAGCGTCAGCACAATAGAGACAGCCGGCATTTTCCAGCGTTTCACGCCTTTTGCAGACCAGAGTGCCAGCCAGAGTCCAAGCACGATCACGATCCATGTAAAGATCGTAGAACCTGTTCCCAGATATCCATACTGGAAGAAGTCTGCGCCACCGCTCAGATATATGCCTAAGAGCTGCACCATGGATTTAAGCAAAAGCAATGCATACGTGAATGGATTTTGCAGAATGTACTGCAGCTGTCCCGTTACGCTTGTACCGATATTTCTCTTATCGCCCGCAAAATCAAAATTGCCGACCAGATAATAATCACTACCTGCTGCAGGCGTCGGACGGAAGATGTTATACAGCATCAGTCCTGCCATGATCAGCAGTGCAAGCTTGTATACGATCTCCTGCGGTCTGTTATAAAACTTCTTACGCCCCAAAAACAGCAGCATAAGCACCATAACAACATAGATAGGCTTGGACTGACAGCCGATCGCAAAAGAAAGCAGGATCAGAAGCGTGTTCTGCCACGTCAGCTTCTCTTCGGGCGAGATGAGTTCATTTGTCACAAGCACCATACCAAGCAAAAGGAAGCTGTTGACAACCGCATCATACGTCAGCGCGGACGCCAGAAAAACACTGTTCGGAAGCAAGGCGACAAGCGCCACAAGCCCCTGATAGCGTTTTGCCAGACGGATCGCAAAAAATACGACCAGAATGTAAAACAGCAGGTTTCCAAACTTAGCCAGCGCTACCGTATCTGCGAACCGCAGATGCAGCATACGCCCCAGCTTAAAGCCGAGTGCCATCGGATAATACACTCTTGTTTCAGCGCGGACGAATCTGCTCTGGTGTCCGATATCCGCCCAGCTGTAATCATTGTTTTTATCCTCATAGGCTTCCACAAGCTGTCTTTCTTCCGGGTTGTGGAAGAACGGCAGCAGATTTCCCGCCATCTGGATGGCGGATTCCGTCGATTCTATTGTTGTGCCAAAGGACAGCTTATACGCTGCCTTGGCGTGTACATATTCATCATAGCTGACCTGATTGGTTCCGATCCCACAGATCAGAAGACTGCCAAGTGCAAAACACAGGATCGCAAAGATCCATTCCGGCTTATCCCGCAGAAGTGTTTTTGCCTGATATAAAAGTGCTCCTGTTCCAAACAGGACAAACAGGAAAAACAGACGCATGCTGTTTGGTCTAAACCGGTTGGACAGTGTTACCTGTATCTTACTGTTGTCGATCGTTTCATTGGTCAGAAGTGTGATCTTGATCCTGTCACAACGGTCGGAAATATTGGCAATACCGGCAGAGATCTTCGGATCAATACTGCAGTAGACCGAACCTGTCTTTTCCCCATCCAGATATAGTTCGACACTGTAGCCTGCGCTTTCCGTTACAGGAACGCGCAGATCCAGCTTATGGATATAATAAGGCTGGGAAAGCGCTGCATCGATCACCGTTTTTTTGACCTTCCGATACAATGTGCCATCCTTTTTCACAAGGTTTTCATCCAGCTTTTCCTCATACACTTCACCCTGATACTCTGCAAGCAGCTTCTGGTTACTCTGTTCTACCTCTATGCTTCGGATCTCCTCATCCGACAGCTTCGCAAGAGCATTTTTTTTCCGGATCTCTATCTGCGGATCCGAACCATCACAGATAATGTCCTGCGGCTTTTCCTTGTAGTAAAGTGCCGGAAACTGGAACACAACGCATTCGACAAGAAGTGCCGCTGTTGCAACCAGGATCAGATTGATCAATATTCTCAGAAGGATCAACGGCTTTTTTTTCTGCTTCATACCTGTTCCTCCTTCTTTCTTCTTGGATAACAGACTGCCATGGAGGCAGCCAAAAAGACAAATGTCAGCAATCTGCAGTCATACAGGAACGGATATGTGTTATGCGTGTAAATATAACTGCATTTTAAAGAAACATCCCCCGGCGCCGCGGTCTGCTGCGCCTGTGTATCTGTCTGTGCGGGCATTGTCACCGTATCTTTTACTTCCGTATGGTTTGCCATAAGGGCAGGCAGAACAGGATCTGTCTCCCCTTCATTTTCCAACTGGAAAGTGATCTTCAGCTTACCGACGCAGTCCTTCTGGTTCTCAAACGGCAGATAGACATATTGCAGATCGTCCCCGTTTCCTACCGCATAACGGTTTTCGCTGACACAGTTACCCTCTGCATACACACGATACACAAGTGTTGTGCCCGAAAGAGCCTGTCCCTGCTTATTGATCCCTACCTGAATGCCTCGCATCGCCAGCGTTCCCGTATTCATTTCATAAGTGACCGGATCAGTGGCAGAAAGCGGAAGCAGCAGTTCTTCATCCCCCTCCGTCTCTGTCATATTGATCACATACGTATCGAGTACCGTATTTGGAAATAAATAACTGCCAATAAACCCTGTTAAAAATAACAGGGTTATGATTGGCAGTATATAATATGGTTTTCCCAATTTACTTATCTTATTCAGAATCTTTTTCATACAAACGACTCCACATGGATCACTTTCCGATTCCAAGTCTGTTCATTGCTGAGAAGATAGCACGTACAGACGCTCTTGTGATATTACTGCTGACACCAACGCCGTATGTGACGCTGCCATCATCAGAATCCAGCAGATGGATATAAGCTGCAGCCTGAGAGTTAGAACCACTCTGCAGTGCATGCTCTTCGTAATCGAGAACTTTGATGCGAACACCCGTTTCTTCCTGCAGGCCACGCTGTACAGCATCGATAGGACCGTTTCCGACTGCTTCAAACTGCTTCTCCACACCATGATCTGTGTAAAGAACAGTAACCCTTGTATCGAACTGAGACTTTGTCTCTCCGGACAGATCGTCCACCTTGAGCTTTCTGAAATGCAGTGGTTCTTTCTGATCCAGATACTGTTCGCGGAACTGCTCCATGATCTGATCCGGTGATACTTCTCCCTGTTTTTCGGAGATCTTCTGGATCACATTTGCAAATTCTTTGTGCATGCCCTTTGGCAGCTTGAAGCCAAAATACGTATCCATGACAAAGGCGACACCGCCCTTTCCGGACTGGGAATTGATTCTGACGATCGGCTCGTACTCTCTTCCGATGTCCGCCGGATCGATCGGCAGATACGGAACCTGCCAGATTTCGCTCTTTCTTTCCTTCATGGCTGCAACGCCCTTGTTGATCGCATCCTGATGCGAACCGGAGAATGCAGTAAACACAAGCTTACCTGCATACGGATGACGCGGATGAATCGGGATCTTGCAGCATCTTTCGTAAATTTCAATGATTTCATTGATATGTTCAATGTTCAGCTGCGGATCAATGCCCTGCGAGAACATATTATACGCAATGTTCAAAACATCCACATTACCGGTACGTTCGCCGTTTCCGAATAAAGTACCTTCTACACGGTCAGCACCTGCAAGCAGGGAAAGCTCTGCGCTGGCAACACCCGTTCCGCGGTCATTGTGCGGGTGTACGGAAAGGATAATGCTGTCACGGTCTTCAAAATGCCGGTTCATCCATTCGATCTGATCCGCATACACATTTGGCGTGTTCATTTCGACGGTGGACGGCAGATTGATGATGATCGGATTCTCTTTGGTCGCGCCCCATGTCTTCTGTACTTCCGTGCAGATACGAAGTGCAAACGGAAGCTCTGTTCCGGTAAAGCTTTCCGGTGAATACTCTAATATGATCTTACCCGGAAAATCCTTTGCGCATTCCTTTACCATTTTGGTACCTTCTACCGCAATGTTGACGATCTCATCCTCGTTCATATGGAATACAACATCTCTCTGCAGCGTGGATGTTGAATTGTAAATATGAACGATTGCCTGACTACAGCCTTCGATAGATTCAAAGGTTCGTTCGATCAGCTCTTTTCTACACTGTGTCAGGACCTGTACGCGGACATCATCCGGGATCATTTTGCGCTCGATCAGCTGACGCAGGAAATCGTATTCGATCTGGCTTGCTGCAGGGAATCCGACTTCGATTTCCTTAAATCCAAGCTTTACAAGATAATTAAACATTTCTACTTTTTCTTCTACGATCATTGGATCGATCAGTGCCTGATTACCGTCTCTGAGGTCAACGCTGCACCAGATCGGTGCTTTTGTGATCTCCTTGTTCGGCCATTCTCTTTCCGGATAATCAATGACCGGATTTTTTTTGTAACGCTTATAATTTAACATTTTATGCCTCCTAAAAACAGCCCATCTACTGTTAGACGGGCTGCTATCATTTACTCTCCTAATCCATTTTCGATGGCTTCCACAAGCGCCTTCAGGGCCTCTTTTTCATCTTCGCCATCACAAACAAACTCGACCTCATCGCCGCATTTAACACATGCGCCAAGTACGCTTAGTACGCTCTTGGCATTTGCCGTATTATCACGAAATGTGAATGTAATCAAAGACTTAAACTGCATTGCCTCCTTACATAGGACACCAGCCGGTCTTAGGTGTAGGCCTGTTGGATTTTTTATAACAACTTTTTGGCTAACCATGTAAATACCCTCCATACAATATAATGATCCGCCTCGCAAATCATAACTCTATACCCTTTTTTCAGTGTATCATATTTGTGCAATTTTCACAAGAACAATCCATGTACAATGGCTTTTCTTTGCAAGTTCATCACATTGCACTTTCAATCAGCGCTGCAAGTTTCTCTGCCTCTTCCTGAATCCGGTTCTGATCCCTGCCTTCGATCATGACACGGACAAGTGGCTCTGTTCCGCTCGGTCTGATCAATACGCGTCCTTCTCCCGCGAACTTCTTTGTCAGCGCATCGATCGCATCTGCAATCTGCGGATTTTCCATATAGCTGTTTTTCTTATCGTTCGGTACTTTTGCATTCACAAGTGCCTGCGGCAGTACTTCCATGATCGTTGCCAGCTCGGAAAGCGGCTTCTTCGTATCTACCAGCACCTGAAGAAGATGCAGCGCACTTAACAGACCGTCACCGGTCGTATTCTCATCCAAAAAAATAACATGCCCCGACTGCTCTCCGCCCAGATTTGCACCGATCTGGCGCATCCGCTCCAGTACATATCTGTCACCGACCTTTGTCTGTTCCATATGGATACCCTGTTTTTCTCCCATCAGGAAGAAGCCCAGATTACTCATAACAGTTGCTACGATCGTATCCTTCTTTAATTTCTTCTGTTCTTTTAAATAATTGCCGACAATTCCCATGATCTGGTCACCGTCTACCTTATTCCCTTTTTCATCTACTGCCAGCAGACGATCCGCATCTCCGTCAAACGCCAGTCCGACATCTGCCTTCTCTGCCTTTACTCGTTCCATGAGTTCTTCCATATGGGTGGATCCGCAGCCTGCATTGATATTCGTACCGTCCGGATTGTTGTGGATCGCCACCACATCCGCACCAAGCAGCTTCAATGCCTCTACAGAAGTATAGTAAGATGCTCCTTCCGCGCAGTCTGCCACAATCTTCATACCATGCAGATCTACCGGGATCGCCTCCGTTGCATGTTTCACATAGTCCTCTCTGGCATCCGTCCGGTATGTAATACTTCCGATCTCTGTTCCGGTCGGAAAAGCAAGATCCTTCATATCGTTTTTAATGATTGCTTCGATCTCATCCTCCATAGCATCCGGCAGCTTATACCCGTTCGCATCAAAAAATTTAATGCCGTTAAATTCCACCGGATTATGGGATGCAGAAATCACAACCCCCGCGTCCATATGATTTTTTCTGGTCAGATAAGCAACTGCCGGTGTCGGTACAATACCGACATAAACCGCATTGGCTCCAACGGAGCATACACCCGCCATCAGTGCATTTGCAAGCATGTCTCCTGAAATACGTGTATCACAGCCGACCATGATCGTCGGCTTATGAGATGTCTCTTTCGTCAGCACAGAGGCTCCTGCCTGCCCAAGCTGCATAGCCAGAAGCGGTGTCAGTTCTTTATTGGCAACGCCACGCACCCCATCTGTTCCAAATAATCTGCTCATTTTTCTATCCGATCCTTTCTATTCTTCCTCTATATCTGTCAGACGCACGCTGATCGTGATATCGCGATCCACCGATACGCCGTCCGGTAATGCAAATGTCAGTGTTACACGGTATGTACCCGCTGAAAGATCAGCAAGCTCCGCTTCCTCCATATATTTTTCCCAGTCTACCGTTGCCTTCAGTGTCAGCGAGCGCACACCAACACTGTTCATAACAGAGGCTATGCCTGTCAGATCCACGTCGATCGTATCTGACGCACCGAGTATTTCTGCCTCAAGCGTATCCGGGAGATTCTGCATTGTAATATTCTTTTTATCCAGTGTATATGTGTTTGTGATGATCCGCTCGATCGGAACCGTTACATTTACCGTTTCCACATCCTCTGAGATCAGCGAAATACCTTCCGGCAGATACCGTGCGATCGTCACCGGAACTTTCGTCGTCTGTGACATACCATCTACATTGACAGCCGCAGCAGCAACCTCAAGTACCGACATGGAAGAAAGCACACTTGCTCTGCCCGCTACCATCACAGATTCCACATCCGAAGTCAGCTCGCCGGAAACGCAGTATCCTTCAGCCGGTTCCCCACTGTAATTGAATTTCAGCGGCAATTCCTTGGTCGCAAGAATCTGCACTGAAACAGCTACCGTGGAAATATTCTTTGTCAGATTGGTATCCTTGATCAGATCCCCGTTTTCATCATATAAACGCAGATCCACAGAAGTATTGATGCTGTTGCTAAGTCCCGCCACAGATACCTCAGCTGTTACTTTTTTTATAGCAGAAACGACTGACTGCGCACCCGAAATACGAATGATATTTTCTGCTGTCGTCACATCTCCTGTTACGTAACCTTCCTCCGGTTCTCCCGTTATCACAGGCGTGATCACAAACTGTTTTGCCAGTTTATCTTCCACACTCACCGCAACGTTTTCCGTCTTGGATTTCATGCTGTCTATCTGGTCATTATACTTATTCGATTCAATCCGTACCGGAACAAGCCCTGTATTTTCATTATACTGGGACAGATCCACGATCGCCTTGAAATTATCTTTGCCGAGAGAATCCAGAATGGAACGCTTGGCACTGACAGAAATCGACACCGTATCGTCACTTGTAATATCGTATACCTTACCCTGACTGGTAATAGAATCCGCATTCACAACAGTCAGCGGAATATCGCTGTAAGAAGTATCACTGACTGGATCTGATACATTGATCACGATCAGCCATAAAAGGATGGAAATGAATACAGCGAGTATTTTCAGGCTCAGGTTTTCTAATATTTTAGCTTTCTTCACGCTTACCCCTTCCCTTCCATGTTATTTTCTTTTTCTTTTTATCATCCGTATCTTTATTCTGGATCATTTCCATTTTTTCGCGCAGCATATCCGCATCCACATTCCTGGTCAGCTTTCCGCCATACGCAACAGAAACACGTCCGGTCTCTTCCGAAACAATGATCGTCAGAGAATCGGTACATTCGGAAATGCCGACACCCGCTCTATGCCTCGTACCAAGCTCCTTGGACAATTCCATATTATCCGAAAGCGGCAGATAACACGTTGCCCACGTTACACGGTTTCCTCTTATGATCACAGCACCGTCATGCAACGGTGTGTTGTGTTCAAAAATATTAATAAGCAGCTGACTCGTCACAATACCATCCACTTCGATTCCCGTTCTTTCATACTCGGCAAGCGGCGTATTCTGCTCAATCACGATCAGTGCACCTGTCCGCACCTTTCCCATTTCATAGCAGGCTTTGATGATCTCATTTCTTGTCTTATCGGAAAAACG
This sequence comes from Firmicutes bacterium CAG:194, assembly GCA_000432915.1. Classification (GTDB taxonomy): domain Bacteria; phylum Bacillota; class Clostridia; order Lachnospirales; family Lachnospiraceae; genus CAG-194. The sequence goes on along the minus strand of HF995248.1, from coordinate 116,497 downwards.
TCCTTCCGGTACTTTTGCCGTCTCAAAAGGCAAAAGACTGCTGAATATGTTCTTTTGTCCCAATTGTTCCAGCGCCCGCCTCAGCTCCGGCTGCAGGATCACGACGATCGCGATCGCCGCAACCGAAAAAATCTTTCCGGCAATCCAAATGATCGTTGTCATATTGAAAATCGCTGCTACCATCAAAAATCCCAAAATCACAAGCACACCACGTAAAAGAGCCCAGGTTCTTGTATTACGAATCCAGGCCAGAATCTGGTATACCAGAAAGGAAATAATAATGATCTCTACAATATCCGTCCATACAAACGTCTTCGGAATATGAACCGTTGCGAGATATTTGTCTATGAAAGTATTGATTTGTTGCATGAAAACACCTAATCCCCGTTTTTATAATACACTGGTGATCTTCTTTACTGTATGCTTCGCCTTGGATACCGTATTTTTTGGAATGGCCTTTACATAATAATAGTATTCGTCATCTTCAAACTGCACATACTCCGTTCTTGTATAATCCACATTAAACGCAAAGAATTCCACAAGCTTTGCCAGCAGCAGAGATACAACTGTTCCAAGAATTGTTGCAACTACCGAAATATTGGTATCAAAAGTCAGATCTCCCAGAAGCAGTATGACAACAGATACGACCGCACCGGCAAACATGGCGATCGTCCATGCATGATCTACAGATAATCTACGAATGACATATACAATTATTGTGGTAATACAAAAAGAAATTAAAACGATCAGCATTGCCTTATTATTCATGAGCCCGTCCATAACATAGCGGAACTTACTTACCGCATTATCCGCATCCAGCGAGCTGATCACAGTCGCATTCAGCTTCACATAATCCATCATATAATACACGATCACGCCGCACGCTACCGAAACAACCGACGCAGGCGTACATAAAAGCCCAACAATGATCGGTACCGCATACGGGATCTTCAACACAAAGCAAAGCGGAAGGAGAAGTACGATCAATGCATCTTTCGGTGCAAAACGATAGTATAAAAGCAGCATCAAAAGAAAAACCGCTCCGCCCACAACAGCACATTCCATGGAAACCGCATAAAAATGCAGAATCACAAATACTGCAGAGATCACAATAAGCAGATTTATCGGAAGGAAGGAACACATCAGTGCCAACACCAGCACAATAAAAATATTATCTATTTTTGACATAAATCCCAGATTTCCGTTGATCATCAAAAGTGCCACAAGTGCCAGCAGGAATTTAAAAAGCGGCTGCAGATATACTTCATTGCGGCTATAAAAATTTCTTATATTCTCTCTGATTTCAAGTAATGATGACATAACTTCATCCTTTCACGGTATACAGGCTAATGCCTGCCTTTTTCAATATCATAGATCGCAGCAAGCTGCTTCAGATGATAGTAATAATGCTTCAGGCTTCGCTTCGCCCTGCTGTAGCGGAAAGAATAGATCACATAAGTGATCACGCTGTACGCCGCTATAAATACAATATAATAAAACAGGACTCTGCGCCCGAGCAGCAGCAGATCCATTTTATAAATATCCTGCATCATCGTCTCAAAATGATAATAGACATAAAGACCTGCAAGCAAAAAGAAAGCCAGCGTTCCGCAGATAACGGAACGGATGACCTGCATTCCCATATAATCACTTCGGAAATAGCTGCCGATCGACATATATTTCTTGCCTTCGTTTTCTTCATATGCTGCCATTTTGGTCATAAGCTTGATTCGTTCCTGGCTTAACATTGCAGCCTCCGTTTCTGTTATTTCAGGAACCGCATTCTCGGATCCTGACGTTTATTTTCATGCTTTGGTTCTTCCACCATCACACCGGAAAGTCCCATGGCGCTGTTCAGCTTGCGTGCCATCTGATCCTTGCACTGTGGACAGAACCGACCGCTTCTGATCATCTTACCACACATCTCACAGGCAACCTGGATCGGAGAATCATCTGCAAACTGCAGTCTTTCCTGTCTGATCCACTGCTGGATCTGTGCTGTATCGACATCGCAATCCTCCGATACTTCTTCCATTGTCGCACGGCCATGCTGCTGGATATAACTCTTTACTTGCTGAAACTTTTTCTCCAGTGCTTCTTTACACGCCGGACAAACAACGGGCCCATATACATAATTAAACAATTTACCGCATTTGCGGCAATTTTTTACATTCATGACTACCTCCCTATTTTCCGCCGGCTATCGTCAGAAAATAGATGTTTTTAATTCCTTTTTCCTGACAAAGGTGCGCAATCGCATCTATTGTACTGCCGGTTGTATAAATATCATCTATTATAATAATCGTATTTAATTTTACATCATTTCGTATGAATTTAAAAGCCCTTTTCAAATTATTTTGACGCTGTGAGAACGTGAGCTTTTTCTGTGGAATCGTATTTTTTGTTCTGCATATCAGATGTGAGTAAACCGGAATGTGGAAAATGCTGCCAAGCGCCTTTGCCAGAAGTGCCGCCTGATTGTATCCGCGCTTCTGCTGCCGCCTGATATGCAGCGGAACAGGGATCAGTGCATCGGCCCTGCAGTTTTGTATAAAATCGCTCATTTCTTCTGCCATAAGCCGCGCATATGCTTTCGCATATTCCTGTCTGTTTCCGTATTTATAGCGATAAATAGACTTTCTGGTTTTTCCCTCATAAGGCAGAAGACAACGTCCTCTGCTGAAGTTATGTGATATTTCCCTGCAGCTGCTGCAATATTCTTCTCCCTGCCCTACATGCTTTCCGCACTTCATGCAGTAGTCTTTTATCGGCGTAAGCTCCTCTCTGCAAGTATCACAGATCAGTTTTTCAAAGCCCGGTACGATCTCGTCGCAAAAGGGGCATCTGACCGGGTATAGCAGCCGCAGGGCAATCCGTCCGTATTTCCTGCCGGTATTTAAAATGTGATGCACCCCGTTATGTCCTCCTCTTCTTTCTCCACCCCCGGGATTTTCTCCCGGATTCTTTCTCCCAGTCCGGTATATCTCGTCTGCGTATTTCCGTTTTCGATCATCTGATGAACCGTTTCCTCACTGCCGATCAGCGTCACACACTTTTTGGCTCTTGTAACGGCCGTATACAAAAGATTTCGATAAGCCAGCAGATACGGCACATGAAATACCGGTATGACAACCGCCGGATATTCACTGCCCTGCGATTTGTGCACTGTGATAGCATATGCCAGTTCCAGCTCTTCCATTTCATCAAAGCCATAACTGACTTCACGCCCGTCATCAAACAAAACACGTACGGTTTTGGCATAAGTATTGATCTCACTGATTCTGCCCATATCGCCGTTAAATACACCGAGCCCCTTATCGATCACGATCCTGTGCAGTCCTGTAATCTCCCATTCCAGCTTATAATTGTTGCGGATCTGCATCACTTTATCACCTTCCCGCAGAATCCTCTCTCCAAACTGGTTTTCTTTCTTTTTACCGTCTGCTGGATTGACATAAGCCTGCAGGATCTTATTCAGTGCCTCCACGCCAAGCGGCCCTTTCCGCATCGGAGTCAGCACCTGTATTTCCGCAGGTGTTGTCTTTGTATAACGCGGCAGTTTGTCCGTTACAAGCTGCACAATGTTGTTATAGATCAGATTGATATCCTGTCTTGGCAGAAAAAAGAAATCCCGGCTCTTATTATCCAGTACAATATCTTTTCCACACCGGATCTGATATGCGTTCCAGATAATGTCACTGTCGTCCGACTGCCTGTAAATCGTCTCCAGACAAACGCTGGCAAAGGCTCTGCTCTCCAGCAGGTCACGCATTACCTGTCCCGGTCCCACCGAAGGGAGCTGGTTTCTGTCTCCTACCAGGATCAGTCTTGTACCGTACGGGATTGCCTTTAACAGTGACTGCATAAGAAAAATATCCACCATGGACATCTCATCTACAATGATCACATCCGCTTCCAGTGGATTTTCCTCATTCCGCTCAAACATTTCCCTGTCTTCTCCGCCCGCATTGACCTCCAGAAGACGGTGGATCGTCTTTGCTTCATAACCTGTCGCTTCGGTCATCCGCTTTGCTGCTCTTCCTGTCGGTGCAGTCAATGCCAGATTCTTGCCGTTTGCCAGAAAATACCGGATCATCATATTGATCGTTGTTGTCTTTCCCGTCCCCGGCCCACCGGTCAGCAGAAAAACACCGTTCTGCACACTTTGAATCACTGCGCGGCGCTGCAATGGATCAAGCTGCAGATTATCACTGCTTTCCAGATGCAGAAGTTCTCTTTCGACCGCATCTTCCTCCGTTTTCTCAGGAAGAGAGCGCAGCGAAAGCAGCATCGCTGCCACATTATTTTCCGCATAATAAGCAGCCATACTGTAAATGCAGTTTTCCTTGATGACCAGCTTCTTATCCATCATCAGATTCGCAATATGAGGTTCTATCGCATCCCGGGGAATGCGCAAAAGCTCTGCGGTCTGATGTATAAGTTCTTCTTTCGGCAGATACAGATTTCCTTCTGCCATACTTTGGGACAGCATATACAAAATACCACTTCTGATTCTGTAATCGGAATCTGTCCGGATACCAATCTTCTCTGCGATCGCGTCTGCCATTCGAAACCCGACACCATCGATATCCTCTGCCATCTGATACGGATTTTCCTGCAAAATACCATACATCCGCATTCCATAGGTCTTGTAAATCCTGACCGCCAGTGTATTACCGATCCCATATTTCTGCAGGAACATAAGCGCACCGCGCACATCCTTTTTTTCTTCTACCTGCTCCGCAATCTCCTGCGCTTTGCGCAGACTGATTCCTTTCACTTCCGCCAGTCGTTCCGGTTCTTCCTCGATAATGCGCAGGCTGTCATCTCCAAACCGCTTTACGATCCTGCCTGCCAAAGACTCACCGATTCCTTTAATGGCACCACTTCCCAGATAACGGCGGATGCTTTCCGCATCTGTCGGCTCAATGATCTCGTATTGCTGCATCTTAAACTGTTCGCCATAATTGGCATTATATTCCATCTTTCCGGTAACCCGCAGCATTGCCCCCTGCACATCCCCCTGAAAAATGCCGGTAACGATCAGTTCCTCTTCTTCATGATTTGTTGACAGCACACAATAGCCGTTGCTCTCGTTGCGGTAGATCACATGGTCTACAAAAACCTCCAGTGTTTCCAAATTGTTTCCTTTCTCGTTATACGCTCGTGGAAACCAATACATGTTCCACATGTGCTTGGTTTCCTTCCTCGCTATAAGACAAGACAAGGGCTGCTTTTGGCAGCCCTTTCCGTTTTCTTTTTATACAGAACCTGTATTCCGTTTCATCTGTTCATATAACATCTGTGCAAGCCCCAGACTGTTCTGCTCTGTCGATTCCTTTGCCAGATCAGCGATCGCAGTGTCCTTGAAATAATCGACCATTGTATTGGAAGATTCATCCTCTCCGTCCAGTTTCGTCGTTTTTATCATTTCCTTCATGACCTGTTCCATGAAATACGCTTCAAATTCCTTGCAGGCATCCATCAGTTCTTCATCTGTTGCCTGTGACATATCTTTTCCCTGCAGCTGCGAGATCTGATTTCCTGTCGCGGAACCTGCCGCTGTCTGATTGTAATTCTGATACATAGCAGAAATATTACTGATATCCATATGCTACTCCTATCTTCTCAGGTTGTTAGCCTGTGACATCATTTCGTCCGTTGCCTGGATTGCTTTGGAATTCATTTCATACGCTCTCTGTGCCACGATCATATTTACCATTTCATCCACAACCTGCACATTGGAACCTTCCAGATAGCCTTGATTTACCTTACTCTTTGTCAATCCCGCTGTTACAGCCTCATTCATAGCCTGCCCGCTTGCTGCGGAAACTGCATACAGACTGCTGTCCATCTTTTCCAGACCTGACGGATTCTGGAACTGGTAAAGTCCGATCTTAATGCCAAGCGACTGTGCATTATTAGTTGCATTAGGGTAACATATCTCTCCGTCTCCCGTGATCGTAATGGAAGAAGTCATGTACTGGCTGGAATTAAAACTGATCTTATTTCCGTTAGAATCCAGAACCGGAAGTCCCGCCGTTGTTGTCAATGTAATATTGCCGTTATCGGTTGCCCACAGGAAATTACCGTTTCTAGTATAATAAGTCTGACCGTCCTCTCCACGCACTGCAAAAAAGCCCTTGCCTTCTATACCAAATGCAGAGGTAGATGTGCTTTCCAGCATATTTCCCTGAGTAAACATTGAATTAATCGATGAATTACGCACTCCAAGTCCAACCTGTGCACCGACCGGCTTATTCTGCCCGTTTGCCGTTGTTGTCTTTGTCTGCATTGTCTGATACAGCAGCGATTTGAATTCCGCTACATCTGTTTTATAGCCCGTTGTATTGACATTTGCCAGATTGTTGGAAATTGTATCAAGATTTGTCTGTTGTGCGATCATGCCGGATGCGGCAGACCATAAACTTCTAACCATAGAAAAAAGCCTCCCTTATCTATCGGAGCTGACCAAGCTGGTTGGCAGCTATATCAAGTGTTCCGTCAATTGTCTGGATCACTTTCTGGTTCGTCTCATAATTACGCGTAACGGAAATGAGTTCTACCATTTCATTGATCACCGTTACATTTGACTGCTCCAGATAGCCTGAGAAAACTTTAGCATCTGCCTGTTTACGGGTGGCTCCCTCTACCGGCTGATAGTAGCTCTCACCAAAGTGCTCCAGATAATTGTAATCTGTAAAATCTGCAATCTGCAGAGTCGCAACAGTCACGCCGTTCTGTGTGATCGTACCGTTTTCATTGAAAACGGTTTCCTGCTGCGGATTCAATCGGATATGCCTTCCGTTTGCATCAAGAACATAATCGCCATCCTTGGTGACCAGATCTCCGCTTTGATTTAAGATAAAGGATCCGTCCCTTGTATATTTGACAGAGGTCACTCCGGCTTTGTTGGTATATTCACACGCAAAAAAACCATTTCCGGAAAGTGCAAGATCAAACGGATTTTCCGTCGTCTGGAATGCCCCCTGTGTAAAATCCGTATAATTTTCTCCGACCTTTGCGCCAAGACTCAGACTGCCGATATGTCTGACATTGGTCGGATTCGACTGATCCTTGATGTGATAAGCAAGGACGTCATCAAACGCCTGTGTGGTGGCACCTTCTTTTTTGAAGCCTACGGTGGCAGAATTTGCCAGATTATTGGTCAAAACATCCATTCTGTTCTGCTGGTTCAGCATACCGGTGTATGCTGTATATAATCCTTTTACCATCGCTTCCTCCTATAATACGCAACTATTGAATTTCATCTCTGTAGCCTGCAAGGAACTCAACATATTTTCCTGTTCCGATCGCTACACAGGTCATCGGATCTTCTGCCGTCATCGTATTGATTCCGGTCTTTGCATAGATCAGATCCTCCAGACCTCTCAAAAGGCTTCCGCCTCCTGTCAGGACAATACCTCGATCTGCAATGTCCGCTGCCAGTTCCGGTGGTGTTTTTTCAAGAACACTGTGGATCGTATCGATGATCTGCGAGGTTGCTTCCTTTAATGCTTCCTCTGTTTCCTCGCTTGTCACCTTAACGGTACGAGGCAGGCCTGTTACCAGATTACGTCCTCTGACTTCTACGGAATCCACTTCCGGTCTCTTATAAGCAGAGCCGATCTTGATCTTCAGATCCTCTGCTGTACGCTCACCGATCAGCAGATTGTGTTTTTTTCTCATATAACGAACGATGGCTTCATCAAAATCATCACCTGCAATCTTGATGGAAGCACTGACTACTGTACCGCCTAAAGAAATGACTGCGATATCAGAAGTACCGCCACCGATATCAACGATCATATTGCCGCATGGCTTTGATATATCAATACCTGCACCGATCGCGGCAGCGATAGGCTCCTCAATGATGGAAACCTCTCTTGCACCTGCCTGATAGGTTGCATCTTCTACGGCTTTCTTTTCAACTTCCGTAACACCACTCGGTACGCAGACAGCGATACGTGGCTTGCGGAAAGATTTCTTTCCAAGTGCCTTCTGGATGAAATACTTCATCATTTTTTCCGTTACGGTGTAATCTGAAATAACACCCTGCCGGAGTGGTCTGACTGCCACTATATTACCGGGTGTACGACCCAGCATCAGTCTGGCATCCTCCCCGATTGCTTTAATTTTATTTGTATCACGATCAAAAGCAACTACGCTCGGCTCTTTCAATACAACGCCCTTACCTCTGATATATACAAGGATACTGGCTGTTCCTAAATCAATTCCTATATCGGTATATTGCATTTTATATGCCCCTTTCTATGGTATCTGTTTCTATCATTTCATACGGATGATCCGGCATCTGTATCAACCGGCGATCTGTTTTCTGTCCTTTTTACGGTATCTTATGACACACCGTGGATATTATAGCGCATTTCACTACCATTTTCAAAGGGTTTTCTGCAATTTACTCTTTTTTTTGAATTCCTTAAGAAATTACTTTGTATTAAATATCGGCACATCCGTCTTTAATGCTTAGAATATTTAAATAAAATTTGCAGTTACCCGGTTTCTTACTTATCCCGTTCCAGCATTTTCTTCACATATATACCTGTATAAGAAGCCTGATTTTCCGCCACTTCTTCCGGTGTTCCCTGCGCAATGACCGTTCCGCCCTTTTCGCCGCCTTCCGGTCCGATGTCAATAATATAGTCTGCTGTCTTGATCACGTCCAGATTATGTTCGATCACCAGAACTGTATTTCCGCCATCTGTCAGTTTCTGCAGAATTTCCACCAGCTTGTGTACATCCGCAAAATGAAGTCCTGTCGTCGGCTCATCCAGAATATAGATCGTACGTCCTGTACTGCGTTTGGAAAGTTCCGTTGCCAGCTTGATACGCTGTGCCTCACCGCCGGATAAAGTTGTCGATGGCTGACCAAGTTTGATATAAGAAAGCCCTACATTATAAAGCGTTTCCACCTTCCGTTTGATCTGCGGTACGTTTTCGAAGAAGGTAAGAGCTTCTTCTACCGTCATATCCAGTACATCCGCAATACTCTTTCCTTTATATTTTACATCCAACGTTTCCCGGTTATATCGTTTTCCGCCGCAGACTTCACAAGGCACATAGACATCCGGAAGGAAATGCATTTCAATCTTGATGATACCGTCACCGCTGCAGGCTTCACATCTGCCGCCTTTTACGTTAAAACTGAATCTACCCTTTTTATAGCCTCTCGCCTTGGCATCCGGCGTCGTCGCAAACAGATCCCTGATCTGATCAAACAAACCTGTATACGTGGCAGGGTTGGAACGCGGCGTTCTGCCGATCGGCGACTGATCGATATTGATCACCTTGTCGAGCTGCTCGATCCCCTTGATTGCCTTATGCTTACCCGGAATCGTCAGGGCATGGTTGAGATCATGTGCCAGCCTCTTATATATGATCTCATTGACAAGCGAAGATTTGCCGGAACCGGATACACCGGTCACACATGTCATGATACCAAGCGGGATCTCCACATCGATATTTTTCAGGTTGTTTTCCGCCGCACCGATTACCTTAAGGTAACCGGTTGCATGTTTTCTCATTTTCGAAACCGGGATCTTCATGGCTCCGCTCAGATATTGTCCGGTCACAGATTCCGGTATCTTCATAATATCCTCTGCCGTTCCGGCTGCAACCACTTCTCCGCCGTGACTGCCCGCTCCGGGGCCGATATCCACAACCCAGTCTGCTTCCCGCATCGTATCCTCGTCATGTTCCACAACGATCAGTGTATTTCCCAGATCCCGCAGATTTTTGAGTGCTGCAAGCAGCTTATCATTATCCCGCTGATGCAGTCCGATACTCGGCTCATCCAGAATATAACATACACCGACAAGCCCTGATCCGATCTGTGTCGCCAGACGGATACGCTGCGCTTCTCCGCCAGACAACGTTGCAGTCGCTCTGGAAAGCGACAGATATTCCAATCCTACATTCATCAGAAATCCTACTCTTGCACGGATTTCCTTCAGGATCCGTTCCCCGATCAGTTCCTGCTGTTTCGTCAGCTTCAGCTTACCGAGAAAATCATGCAATGCTTCGATCGACATAGAAGTAATTTCATAAATATTTTTATCTGCGATCGTCACAGCAAGAGATTCTTTTTTCAACCGCATACCACCACAGGTCTTACACGGCGTGATACGCATGAAAGTTTCATATTCCTGTTTGATCGTTTCCGATCCGGTCTCTCTGTATCGTCTGTTGACATTTTGGATCAAACCTTCAAAAGCAACCGGATATACACCCTTTCCGCGCTGCCCTTCGTAATAAACGTCTACCTTTTCGCCGTCTGTTCCGTGCAGCAGGATAGATCTGATCTTTTCCGGATAGTCGCAGAACGGAGTATCCAGATCAAAGCCATACCTTTCTGCAAGCGCATGTAACACAGCGTTGGTAAAACTGCCCTTCTGGTTACAGGACTGCCAGCCCATCACAACGATCGCCCCGGCATTGATGGAAAGCGTTTCATCAGGAATCATCAGCTCCGGTGCAAATTCCATCTTATAGCCCAGTCCGAAGCAGTCCGGGCAGGCACCAAACGGATTGTTAAAGGAGAAGCTTCTCGGCTCGATCTCGTCGATACTGATCCCACAGTCCGGGCAGGAAAAACTCTGACTGAAATTCATGGCATTTCCGTCACCTGTATCTACTACAAGCAGACCGTCTGCCAGATTCAGTGCATTTTCGACAGAATCCGTCAGACGCTTCTCAATTCCTTCCCTGACGATCAGACGATCCACAACGATCTCGATCGTATGCTTGATATTTTTATCGAGCTTGATTTCTTCTGAAAGCTCGTACAGATTTCCATCCACACGGACACGCACATAACCACTCCGCTTTGCACGTTCGAGCACCTTCACATGCTCGCCTTTTCTGCCTCTGACAATTGGTGCCATGATCTGGATTTTTGTTCGTTCAGGCAGTTCCATGATCTGATCGACCATCTGATCAACTGTCTGCTTTGCAATCTCTTTTCCACATTTCGGGCAGTGCGGAATACCGACGCGGGCATACAGCAGCCTGAAATAGTCATAGATTTCTGTCACGGTTCCGACTGTAGAACGCGGGTTTCTGTTTGTGGATTTCTGGTCAATAGAGATAGCCGGGGACAATCCATCGATCCGCTCCACATCCGGTTTTTCCATCTGTCCGAGAAACTGTCTGGCATAAGAAGAAAGGGATTCCATATATCGTCTCTGTCCCTCTGCGTAGATTGTATCAAATGCCAAAGAGGATTTTCCGGATCCGGAAAGTCCGGTCAGCACGACCATTTTATTTCGCGGAATATCCACATCAATATTTTTCAGATTATGCTCTTTTGCACCCCTGATCTTAATAAATTCCTGTTCTTTACTCATTTCTTTCACCTTTTCATTCTATCATTCGTTACTCATAGGTAACATTTGCAAGATTTGTATACGCATACAGATCATCTACAAATGCCCGTTCCGCATTTTCAAAAACAACCACATCCGGTTTTAGTGTTTCCACATAATACTGCATGGATTCATAATTCTGTCTGGAGATCATATAAACATTCTGATACCGGTATGCAAAGAAATCCTGTTTTCCATCCAGGAAGCTATCCTGCAGGATCAGTATCGTTTTATCGGACAAGGCATTTTCATTCAGATAATGCTGGATGCCTGTTCCCGCCACATGCGGCAGTACATCCAAAAGACTTCCGTCCGCCAGAATGCTGTCACCGTATTCCGATTTTAACATGTAGACCGGAACCTGTTCCGTGATCGGGAGCGATATAAATTCCAGTGTTTTTTCCTCAGAGGATGCTGTAAAGACATCTTCTGTCAGAAGCGGGACATCCGGATCCATTTCCCGCACTTTTTCATTCAGAAGCCGAAGTCCGATCATCGCACCTCTCGCATTCCAGTGTGCACTGTCATACTTCTGGTTGTAGACACGTTCTACCTGCTTTGCATCCCGCAGCTCCTGTACCGGGATCACATAAGGCACCTGCTTTTCCGTCAGCTTCCGTGCCAGCATTTCCATAATGCTTTCCTTCGTTGTATCCACATGGATATAGTCAGGCATTTCTTCTCCATACACAGTTTTCTTATCCAGCCCTGCCAGAAAAACAAACGGAATACCCTGTTTTTCCAGATATTGATTCGTCCGATCCAGATATGTCACAAGAGAATCGATCAGTTCTTCATCCGTTGCCAGATGCTGGTACGCCCGGATATATCCGTCGTCTGCCGGGAAAACTTCTCCGTCTTTTCCGTACATATGCAGATCTTCCGAAAATTCGCCAAACACCGCATAAGTCGCATCCATATAAAAACGGACCGCCGTCTCCCGGAACGCCACACGATCTTCCACATAATGTCCGTACCATGCATTGATCTCCTGATTAAAATGCCAGCCCGGCCACATTGTCATTCTGCGGTTTTCCAACGAGGAATCAATGACCTCCGTCGTATCCAGAAGGCAGAACGGCAGAAAGATCATACCGACAAATACAAGCACAAATATGAAATTGACCATTTTTTCTGTTTTCGAGTTGTTCATAGCTTACTTTCTATCCTCTGTTGTGTTTCTTGACCGTTTAAAATCGAAAATAAATAAATGGGTTATAGGAACTGTTGATAATAAATACAAAGCACAGTACAAGCAGTCCCAGAATCAGTATCTTTTGTAATACATCAAATACAAGTCCCTCCGGCTTTTTCCACTTCCACGGAATGCAGACCAATACAGACACGATCAGATAGAAGATCGTCTGGTTACTCAGATAATACCTGAGCCCATAGGCATGAAATCCGCCTGCATTCTTACCGAACATAATGCCCAGATACGTCAGCACCTGATCCAGCTGCACAAGGCTGAACAATACCCAGCCGATCACCACCACAAGCATGGTATAGAGCCAGCCAAACGCTTTCGCTGCAATTCCGCTCCTGACTTTCTGCTTTCCGTGATTAACCAGAAAACGCTCCAGCAGCACAAAAAAGCCATGCCATAAGCCCCAGAGCAGAAATCCCCATGCAGCACCGTGCCAGATTCCCGTTGCCAGAAAAACAAGCAGCAGATTCAGATACACATTACCGGATCTGCTTCCGCCCAGCGGAATATACAGATAATCCCGGAACCAGCCGGACAATGACATATGCCAGCGTCTCCAGAATTCGCGCACCGATGTTGCGATATAAGGATGGTCAAAGTTCTCCAGAAAGGTAAACCCAAACATTTTGCCAAGTCCGATCGCCATATCGGAATAACCGGAAAAATCAAGATAGATCTGCAGCGTATATGCGATCGCACCGAGCCATGCGACCGATGCACTCATCACCGAAAAATCACCCTGCATGATAGAATCTGCCAGTACTCCCGTCATATTGGCAAGGATTGCCTTCTTTGCCAGACCTGTCACAAATCTTGTTACACCATCTGCAAATTTTTCTGCGCTGTGTGTTCTTGTATCAAGTTGCAGTGCAATATCCTTGTAGCGCACGATCGGTCCTGCAATAAGCTGTGGAAACATAGAAATATACAATGCCAGCTTACATGGATTCTTCTGCACGCTTTTCCCGCCGTCCCTATACACATCAATGACATAGGACAATCCCTGAAACGTGTAAAAGGAAATACCGATCGGCAATGCGATCTGCCATACAGGCAGCGACGGGATCAGTTTTTGCAAGTTTTCCATCGCAAAGGTCATATATTTAAAAACAAATAAAATACCGATATTGACAATGACTGCAAGTGTAACAACAAGCCTCGCTTTTTTCCGTCTCCTGTCTGTACCCGCATTTTCCACCATTCCTGCATCCATACCGGGCGGCATATGTCTGCTGCCCAGCCTGAACAGCCATATGCCAAACAGATAATTGCAAAAAATGGAAAAGAGCATCACAAGCAAATACTTCGGCTCTCCCCACGCATAGAAAAACAGGCTTGCTGCCAGCAGAAAATAATTTTTCAGCGCCTTGGGCATGACATAATATAAAATTATCGTGATCGGCAAAAACATGCATAAAAACACTATTGTCGAAAATACCATTTTAGTCCTCCACCTCGTGCAGGTGCTTCTTCAGTTCTACCATCCTGTCACGCAGCTGTGCTGCCAGCTCGAAATTCAGATCCGCAGCCGCTTTCTTCATCTGTTTTGTCACATCGGCGATCTCTTTTTTCAGCTCGTCCGCATTCATGGATTCCATATCTTTTTCCATGCGTGTATCCTTGCTGTCGATCACACGAGTCACACTGATCAGATCGCGGACATCTTTCTTAATTGTTTTCGGAACGATACTATGCGCCTTATTATAGGCATCCTGGATCTCGCGTCTGCGGTTCGTCTCATCGATTGCTTCCCGCATAGAGTCCGTAATGACATCCGCATACATGATCACGTGTCCTTCCGCATTTCTTGCAGCACGTCCGATCGTCTGTACCAGAGAAGTACGCGAACGCAGAAAGCCTTCTTTATCCGCATCCAGGATCGCCACCAGAGAAATTTCCGGGATATCCAGGCCTTCCCGCAGCAAGTTGATACCGACCAGAACGTCAAACACATCCAGACGCATATCACGGATGATCTCTGCACGTTCCATCGTATCAATATCGGAATGCAGATATTTCACGCGGATGCCCACTTCCTTCATATAATCTGTCAGATCTTCCGCCATCCGCTTTGTCAGCGTTGTGACAAGTACTTTATTTTTCTTTTCCGTTTCCTTTTTGATCTCCGAGATCAGATCATCGATCTGCCCTTCAATCGGGCGCACGTCCACCTTCGGATCCAGAAGCCCGGTCGGTCTTATGATCTGCTCTGTCCGCAGCAGCTCATGCTGTTCCTCATATTCTCCCGGCGTCGCAGAAACAAATAAAAGCTGGTCGATCTTCGATTCAAACTCCTCAAAATTCAGCGGTCGGTTGTCCAGTGCTGACGGCAGACGGAAGCCATAGTCAACCAGTGTATGCTTTCTGGACTGATCGCCGTGATACATGGCACGAATCTGCGGAACCGTCATATGCGACTCATCAATGATGATCAGATAATCATCCTTAAAATAATCCATCAGTGTCATCGGTGTCTCACCCGCTGCCAGTCCGTTCATATGACGGGAATAATTCTCTATACCGGAGCAGAAGCCTGTCTCCATCAGCATTTCTATATCAAAATTCGTCCGTTCTGCAATACGCTGTGCCTCTAAGAGTTTGTCCTCACCCTTGAAAAATTTCACCTGCTGTTCCAGTTCTTTCTCGATCTCTCCGCACGCATGCAATATTTTCTCACGCGGTACTACATAATGGGAAGCCGGGAAAACAGAAATATGCTCCATCTGTGCATGCACTGCGCCGGTCAGCGGATCTACCTCTGTAATACGGTCGATCTCATCGCCGAAAAATTCAATCCGCAGAATATAGTCACTGCCCTGCGCCGGATTTACCTCCAGCACATCCCCGCGCACGCGGAAACAGCCGCGGTCAAGATCCAGATCATTGCGGTCGTACTGGATATCGATCAACTCGCGGATCACGTCGTCCCTATCCTTGATCATGCCCGGGCGCAGAGATACCATCATGTTCATATAGTCGTCCGGACTACCGATACCGTAAATACACGATACGGATGCCACAACAACAACATCCCTCCGCTCCGTCAGAGAGGCAGTCGCCGAAAGGCGCAGCTTATCGATCTCATCATTGATTGCCGAATCCTTTTCAATATAAGTGTCCGTCTGTGGCACATAAGCCTCCGGCTGATAGTAATCATAATAAGAAACAAAGTATTCTACCGCATTTTCCGGGAAGAACTCCTTAAACTCTCCATATAACTGTCCTGCCAGCGTCTTATTGTGGGCAATCACAAGCGTCGGTTTATTGAGCGCCGCGATAATGTTAGCCATGGTAAACGTTTTTCCGGAGCCCGTCACACCAAGAAGTGTCTCAAACTGGTTACCTTCCCGGAACCCATTTACCAGTTCCTCGATCGCCTGCGGCTGATCTCCGGTCGGCTGATATTTTGAATGTAAGACGAAATGATCCATCTATCTATCTCCTGTTTGTTCTCTGAACAGAGACGAGATACGCTCTGCGAATCTCGCTCTGATTAGCGGTCGTCAAATGCACCACATAAATGCGTGCATTTTCCTCGTCGCCATAACAAAAAACTGTGATATGGTACAAAATCTTCTTGTACTATATCACAGTTTTTGAAATTTGTATAGATTTTATGCAAACGTTTGTTCGTTTTTCTGTAATTTCAGACCGTTGCTCAGAGCAGCACTGTCAGTGCCACAACGCCTCCAATGATCACTGCTTAAGACTCGATCCCAAGATCCTCACGAAGTCTATCCCGGAGGATTTCAGACTGCTTCGGATGGAATTTCCGGGCAAATGCACAGCCGCTGGCTTTTACCTTATCATAGTCCTCCAGTGTCAGATATGCCGGGCTGGAACCGTCTCCCTTTGTCCAGTCCATATAGCGGAGCTGTTTGTTTACCACATGCTCCCGCCAGTTTTTATCATTCATAAATATCGTCTGGAAGAAGAACTCCTCCGGTACCTGACATACCGCAAGATCATCCCAGAATTCTCCGTGCTTTGCCACGAAAGAAACGACATAAGCTGCTGCTTCTCTTGGCATAGACACATAAACAAGCCCTTTATAAATCTTTGTAAAAGGCCCGATTCCATTTCGGCAGATACCTGCTTTTTTCTGTACCTTTACCGTCATATTCTGCAGCTGCCACAATACTTTATTTTTCACATTCTGGTCTGTAAACCAGTTATAATACTGATATCGTTTCGTTACCGTTTCCGGAAGCTGTTCCGGTGTCAGATAGTCCATATAGATCTGGTCGGATGCAAGGAACTTTTCATCCAGCTGCTCCGGCGTCAGAAGTGGAAAATCTTCGCCGGTCAAAAGATGCATATAAGAAACATCTTCTTTGGAAAGTGCCATTGCGATCAGCTTTACGATCGCCTGCACATGTGCAAAACCGCCCCATACAATGCGGTATTCCCGGATCGCTTCGCAGCCCGGAAGCCGGTTCAGCTTCTCCACATCCGCATCTGTGATCTCACGGCTTTTCTCATCCACATGAATGAATACATATGCTGTCTTTGACAATATTTCCGCAAGCTCATACAGTTCATCAAAATTCTTATATGCGGTTATCAGATATGCCTGTTTCATTTCGCTATCTCTCCCTCAAGTATCTCCGTTGCACGCTCAAGCTGATTGTCCGTACCGTCCTTCAGATACTGGTCTACATCCAGATCCAGTGTTTCATCCGGCTCAATACCTACGCCATGGATATCATTTCCGTTCGGTGTATAATAATGGCTGATCGTCAGTTTCACAGCGGAACCGTCCGTGATGCCGAATACCTTCTGTACAATTCCTTTTCCAAAGGTTGTTGTACCAAGCAGCGTGCCAATACCATAATCCTTGATCGCACCGGAAAGGATCTCGGATGCGGATGCACTGTTTTCATTGACCAGCACTACCAGCGGTACTTCCAGCTCGTGAGAACCGTCACATTTATATTCATCCCGTTCTCCATTCTTATCCTCCGTATACACGATCAGGCCTTTCGGAAGAAGCTGTCTCGCCACCTCAATGACACTTGTCAGTGTTCCACCCGGATTATTACGAAGATCAAGAATCAATGCTTTCATGCCATCTTCTCTTGCCTTTGCGATCTGCTCTGTAAACTGATCTCCGGTCACATCCTCAAATTGTGCGATCTGAATATACGCAATATTGCTATCCAGCATCTTATAGCTGACAGTCGGTGCTTCCACCTTTTTACGTGTCACGGTAATATCCAGATAATCTGTTTCACCCTTACGGTAGACTGTCAGCGTTACATCTGTATTTTCCTCGCCTTTGATGAGTGCAACCACATCTGTTGTTGTCATGCCTTTTGTGCTTGTGCCATCTACCTCTACAATGATATCCTCCGCCTGCAGCCCTGCTGCTTCAGCCGGGGTGTCCGGTATCACACTTGTGATCTTACAATATTCCGTCTCTCCGTCAATACCGATATAAGCACCGATACCATAGTAAATGCCCTCTGTGCTTTCCCGCAGGGTATTGAGCTCATCCGGTGTATAATATTCGGAATACGGATCACCGAGCGCATCGACCATACCCTTATAAATCCCTGTCTCCAGATCCTCGTTTGTCGTATCCCCCAGATAATATTCATGAATACTGTCTTCGAGAAGTCCGATCTTATTTTTTACTTCATTTGTCAGAACCGCATCATCCGTCTTTGACACCGATCCTGCCGCCAGCTGTGCACCCGGATTCAGAATACCTCCACCCACAAGTACAACAGTCAGTAAAAAAGCGACCAGAAGCCCTACCAGAACACCCAACGCAAAAAAGTTATAGCGGGCTGCCCGACGCCTCTTTTTCTCGATCCGCTCCAGAACTTCCTGATCTGATTCTGTATTCTGTTCGTTTTCTACTTCCTGCCTATTCTCTTCCAATTTGATTTCCCTTCCCTTGATTCACTATTTCATGTGGGCTGCTCGCCGTCTTTCTTCTCCTGCAGAGCCTCATTCGCAAACTCGCCGCTTCGCGGCTCCTTTTGCTCATGCGGGCTGCTCGCCCCATAACCGCATCGATTTTCTGCTCCGCAAGCAAGCTTGCTCCTCAGAAATCCGATGTGGTTACACGGCTCTGCAGGTTTACAAGTAGTTCCATGGGCTGACGTAGCTTCCGTTCTGGCGGACGCTGAAGTGCAGATGCGCACCTGTGCTTCGTCCCGTTGAACCGACTGCAGCGATCGTACTGCCTGCACTGACAGACTGTCCGCTTGATACATAAAGGGCAGATGCATGCATATAAATCGTATAAAGTCCGTTTCCATGATCGATCATCACATAATTACCCATTGTTGCATTATAAGTAGCTGCAACAACGGTTCCATCCGCTGCCGCCAGAATGGAAGAACCACTCGGTGCCGCCATATCCACACCACTGTGAAACTGCTGTATACCCAGAATCGGATGTGTCCTGTATCCATAGTCGTCTGATATTCTTGTATAAGATGGAGCCGGCCATACAAACGCGCCGCCACCGTAATGCGGCTGGTCTGCGGCATTTGTACTGTTGTCGGATACCGTCATCTGCGCCCGTTTTGCCTTCGCTGCAGCCACAGAAGCCTCCAGTGCCTTGATGGTGGAATCCTGCTCTGCAATCATAGCTTCATATTCTTTGATCGCTTCTTCTTTATTCTGGATATCATTTTCATAGCCTTCGATCTCCGACTGCTTATCTGAGATCAGGCCTGCCATCTCCGTCTGCTTCGCTTCCACATCACCCTTAACCTGTTCCAGTACTTCTTTCTGGTCCTTCAGGTCCTTTTCCAGCCTTGTGATCTTATCACGGTTATCCTGATATGTCTGAAGCATATTTCTATCATATTCAGATACCTGCTCAATATATTCTGCTTTATTCAAAAGTTCACTGAAGCTGCCACTGCTGAGCAGGATCTGGATATAAGACATCGTACCGTTTTCATACATAAACTTAATGCGGAGCTTCATGTCCTCATACTGTTTTTCCACATCAATCTTTGCCTGTGCAAGTTCCTTTGTTGTCTTTTCCAGCTCCGCTTCCTTTGTGTCCAGAAGGTTCTGTACCTCTAACAGATCGTTGGAAACTTCACTCATCTGGGAATCCAGCTCCACCACATCACCGGTCAGTGCGGTCTTGGCATTTTCCAGTTCCTTTTTCATTGCCTGCGCCGCACTCAGATTGGACTGCAGCTGTTTCTTTTCATCCTGTGCATCCGAAAGCGCGTCCGTTCCTTTATTGATCGCATCATCCAGACTGTCTGCCGATTCCGGCGCCGCAAAAGCAGTTCCTGTTGCACCAATGAGCAAAACCGCTGCCATAATTGCCCCAATTACACCTTTTTTCCTTACCATTTCCTAAATACCTTACCTTTTCCTATCCTGTATTAAACCTGCATCATACCCGGATATGCTTTCGTACTGTTGAAAAACTGCCAAAGAAACCGATACCGATACCGATGATCAGCGAAATTGGCATCAGCACCTGAAATACCTGATCTACCGTCAGGAATTTCAGAAGCTGTGACAGCATGGAAAATCTGGTTGATACATATGCGATCACATTATTATAGATCACATAAATGATAGCAAGCGGCAGAACAGATCCCGCAAGACCGATCAAAATACCTTCGATCACAAACGGCGCTCTGACAAAAAAGTCCGTCGCTCCTATATATTTCATGATATTAATTTCCTCCTTGCGGACAGAAATACCGATCGTAACCGTATTGCTGATCAGGAAAATGGATACGGCAAGCAGGATAGCGATAATACCCGCCGATGCATAACCGATCAGTTTATTCATACCGGAAAGGGTATTGGCTGTTACCTCAGAACGGTTAACCCTCCTGACACCATCAAGAGATTCCACATAAGTGACCAGGGAATCCTGCATGGATACATCATTCAGATACACCTCATAGTTTGCCGAATTCGGCAATGGATTGTCATCCCCGAAGCCATCTGCATATTCTCCGAGATAATCATCCTTGAAGCTTTCCCATGCTGCATCTGCCGATACAAAATTAACATGGGATACTTCTGCTCTTTTTTCAATCAGCGATCCGATCTCTGCGATCCTCTCATCACTGATCCCTTCCTCAAAAAATACCGTAACCGCAACGCCGTCCTGTGCTTCCTTTACAATGTACTGGAAGTTTGCCACAAGCGAATAAAAAATGCCGAACATGAACAAACACGCGCTGATCGTTGCCATAGAGGCAAGTGAATACCATTTATTACGGAATATATTAACAATACCCTGCTTTATTGTATAGATTAATGTACTAAATCTCATCGATGTATGTACCTTCCTTCTCGTCATTCACAATAACGCCTTTGTTCATTGTAATAACACGTTTCTTCATTGCGTTTACGATTTCCCGGTTGTGCGTTACAACCAGAACCGTTGTGCCTCTCTCATTGATCTCTTCTAGAAGCTTCATGATTTCCCATGAGTTTTTCGGATCCAGATTTCCGGTCGGCTCATCTGCCAGAAGGATCGGTGGATTATTCACAAGAGCTCTTGCCAGTGCAACACGCTGCTGCTCACCACCGGACAGCTGCTTCGGCCTCGCCTTATATTTGCCCGCCAGTCCTACTGTCGAAAGAATGGACGGAACATTTTTTTTGATTTCCTTAGACGGTGTCTGCACAATACGCTGTGCAAACGCCACATTTTCATATACATTTCTATCTTTCAGAAGACGGAAATCCTGAAATACCACGCCAAGCTTTCTGCGGTATTTCGGAATCTGTTTATGACGCAGGCTTGCCACATCAATGTCATTTACCATTATTTTCCCGGAAGTCGGAAGCAGTTCCCGCAAAAGCAGCTTGATCAGTGTTGATTTACCGGAACCGCTGTCTCCTACGACAAAAACAAATTCTCCCGCTTCAATCTTCAGGCTGACATTATTCAGTGCCGGTGCTCCTGTCGAATATGCTTTACTTACATTTTCCAGTGTAATCATGAGACTCTCTCCTCGTTTATCAATACTCAAATGTTTCCATATATTTCATATATTTGACAACCATCATGGCAATCTTAAAAGTAATCGCATCCTCAAAAACACGCAGATCCAGTCCTGTTGACTTCTGCAGCTTATCCAGTCTGTACACCAGCGTGTTACGGTGGATAAACAGCTGTCTTGAGGTCTCCGAAACATTCAGACTGTTTTCAAAGAACTTATTGATCGTCACAACGGTTTCTTCATCAAAATCATCCGGGCTCTTATTACCAAAGATCTCGCGGATGAACATCTTGCACAACGGAATCGGAAGCTGATAGATCAGACGCCCTATACCAAGCTCGCTGTATGCCATGATCTCTCTTTCACCGAAAAAGATCTTGCCAACATCCAGTGCCATCTTGGCCTCCTTGTAAGAGCGGCTGACTTCCTTCAGTTCTCCGACAATACTGCCGTATGCGATATGTACATCAGACGCCCCTTCTTTCTCCAGCGTCGTAATGATACTCTTTGCCACACGCTCCAGCTCTGCCTTTGGCACTTCTTCCAATATCTCTTTGACAACGATCACGCTGTTTTCATCCACCGCGGTAATGAAATCGCGGTTTCCGTTGCCCAGACATTCTCTGATCACTTCCACAGAATTGGCATCTTTCCCCTCGCCCGCTTCAATGATCATTACGGTACGCGGTGCTTCCATCTTAATACGCAGCTTTTTGGACCGGCTGTAAATATCTACCAGAAGCAGGTTGTCCAGAAGCAGGTTTTTGATAAAGTTGTCCTTATCAAACCGCTCTTTAT
>HF995248.1:11889-94128 GCA_000432915.1 Firmicutes bacterium CAG:194 | reverse complement strand
ACCGCTCTTTATATGCAACCATCAGATTCTGGATCTGAAATGTTGCCATTTTACCGATCATATAGACATCCTCTCCGGAGCCGATAGCGACCAGCACATATTCTGCAACCTGTTCATCATAAATCTTAAAGAACTGGTATTTGGAAACCTCCTGGCTGTCCGCCGGTGATTTTACAAAATCAACCACCGCCACCGGATATTCCAGCTCATTTTCCGTTGTGGAAACAATCGTCTTTCCGTCTGTATCAATGACTGCAAAATCAACACGTGAAATTGCTTTTAATCCGTCTAACGTATTCTGCAGAATTTGATTTGAAATCATAGCCCCGCTCCTTTTCCCACCTATCCCCGTCGGATAGTTATACATTTTTCACAAAGATAGATACCTTCTCAATAGCCTTTTGCATATTGCTTTTTTTATTTTAATATATATCCACAAAAAAATCCACCAATTTCCCCTATTTTTTTATGCATTTTTTACCTTTTCATTTCACAAATTCTGTCACGCAGAAACAGGATGCGCTCTGCAAATCCCGCTCTGATTAGCGTTTGTCAAATGCACTGCATAAATGCGTGCATTTTTCTCGTCGCCCGGCAAAACAAAAGACTCCGGAAGAAATGTATCTGCTTTCCCTCCCGAAGCCTTATGATTCTTTTTCATGGTTTAAGTACTGTACTACTTTGTGTTTAAAGAGCTTACGGACAACTCTGTCATGTAATATCCAAAACAATCCTTTATGTTTGTTGCTGTGGACTACCTCATCCTTCAGCATCAGCCAGACTTCCACATTCAGCTTCATCTGGTTTGCTTCAAAAAAAGCCTCTCGCTGTGGGGATGAAATATTCGTGATGAGTACATTCGGTGTCTCTACATTGATCTCATTTACCAGATAATCGTCATCCTGCTCCAGCTCATCCAGAGAATAGCTTCCTATGATCCGCAGATTCTCCTGATAACTGAGAAGACCATCCCGAAGCAGCTGCAACTGCCCCTGTGTACTGGTCAACAAATATACCGTCTGTCTACCTCTGACAATCTTCCGCAGAAATTCCGTCAGAAACTCATCGTTATCTACTTCTCTCACTCTGTTTCGCGTTGCAATGCCGGCCGCACGTAAAATATCACTGTCTGCCGGAACAGTAAGATCAAGCTCTCTCAAGAAGTCCTGTCTTTCCTGTGATTCCTCCGCCTCCATCAGACCCCGCATTGTAATATAGGCAATCGTACTGACTTTTCCGTCCCGCAGAAAGGCATCCGTTTTTTTCATTGCCTCACGCACGGTATGATCCTGCAGTTCTATGCCCAATACCTGCATTTTTCTCATATTAGTTTCACCTTTAACCCCAAAATACATCTGCTGTCATATATAGCAGGCAAAGCACAACAGAAATGACCAGCGGAACAGAAATCAGTTTTGTCCTTTTCTCTCCCGTATTTCCATGCAGCAGCTGCTGCATATGCTGCACTCTGTTTTCTTTTTTCACGATCAGGTAAAGCAGACAGCCTGCAAGTGCCGCCGCGCCTGCAGCGATCACCGCGTAGACCGATACAGAAACCGCCAACGCCTGTTTATAAGGCATCTGCATCGTCCGCTCAATATATGCCATGCTCTCTTCCTGACTCATGATAGTGCCCTGTGCCTTCTGCACCAGCATCTGCACAACATTTGTCGTGTTAATGCAGATATGGAACAGCATACTGTAAAAGATACTGCCGCTGCCCTCTAACAGCAGTACACTGACTATACCCACCAATACCGCATAGCTCATCTGGTTGAAATTCAAGTGGGTAAGTCCAAATAAAAGCGCCGATAACAGCATGGAACCGACAAACCTTTGGCTTGTCTTATAGCCATGATAAATGACGCCCCGGAACACAAATTCTTCACTGACCGGTCCTATAATACCGACCATGAGCAGAATCTGCCACCACGGTACTGACAACATATAGCTTTGCAGCCCGGCGACCTCGTTATCCACAAACAGCATGGAAAATGCATTTACCGCTATGATCGCAGGCATACACAGAAAGGTAAATACCACGACCAGAAGCGTCGTGGTAAATTTCGGTCTGTTATGGGCGATCAGCCTGCCAGGATCCGTCCTTGTCCCAAACAGGAACAAGACAGCCGGAACCAGTACGATCAACTGACTGAGCAGAAGACTTTCTATAATTCCCAGTGAAATATCACTGCACAGATACATAAACGCCATGACCGCCGCTTCCACAAGCAATGTTGTCAAAAACAGCCAATTAACCTTTTTCGGATTCATGCGGCTCTTAGTTGTTCATCATGAAGTTTACTAACTTATTGATATCTTCCGGCTCATATGCCAGCAGCTCCAGTTCTGAAATCGTACCGTCAGAAAAAAGCTTTGCCATGGAAACGTACTGGGAAAGCTTTGATTTCAAATTCAGTCTGTCGCCTTCTCCCGTTACAAGCTCAACCTTGCCTTCACAGCTGTCAACTACTTCAAAAAATTTTTCAATGTTTGTAATATTCTGGATCTTCATTTCTCATTCTCCTTTTTTTAAATATTCATGTACGTTTTACAGTTTCAGTATAATCTATATTTTTCCAAAAGAAAAGTATTCTTTTACTTCTTTAACCGGATTCCGTCACTTTCCAGCATGATCAGATGTTCTTTATAAAGATGTCCGACCGCACGCTTAAATTCATTTTTACTCATACCGATCGTTTCCCGGATCTGTTCCGGCGAGGATTTGTCATGCAACGGCAAAAATCCCTTCTTTTCCCGCAAAAGAGACAGCACTTTATCCGCATCCTCACTCATCTGCAGATGTGCCTTCTGCCGGATCCCCAGATCCAGCTTACCGTCTTCCTTCACGCCGGTCACACGCGCACTGATCTGCTGAAGCACATGAAGTTCTCCGTACAGTTCTTTTTTCGGGATCAGCGCGGAATACTTGTCATCCACCGCTACGAACGCCCCGAAATTATGACTGATCTCATATACCATACCTGTCACAACATCATCTTTCTGATAAGGACTTTCTTTTTGCAGATAAGGATACACCTTCATCGTTGCACAGAGGCGTTCAC
The DNA here is from genome assembly GCA_000432915.1 of Firmicutes bacterium CAG:194. Taxonomy (GTDB): domain Bacteria; phylum Bacillota; class Clostridia; order Lachnospirales; family Lachnospiraceae; genus CAG-194. The sequence continues at coordinate 91,063 of HF995248.1, read as the reverse complement.
TCTTATCCAGATACAGGGCAGCGATCACTTCGTCGCCTGCTTTTACCTGTGTGGTCTGCTCTCTATATGGCAGAAACAAATCCTTTTCCAGTCCCCAGTCCAGAAAAGCACCCACTTTTCCGACGGATACGACACGCAATCTTGCTGTCTGTCCGAGTGTCAGCTTCGGCTCCTTCACCGTCGCGATCGGGCGGTCATTGGAATCCTTGTATAAAAATACATCGATCGGATCCCCCACTTCCATATCTGCCGGAACCTGTTTTTTCGGCAAAAGCACTTTGTTTCCCGCATCCTTCATTGTCTCTGCCAGATAAATACCGAATTCAACCCGTTTTATCATGACAAGTGTCTGTTTCTTTCCAAATATCATATTAGCCTGCTTTCCTTCTTAACTTACAATATCTTTCCCACAACCGGAACCCGATTCTCCTGTTTGCTCAGTATTCCGTTAAATTTTACAATCGCATAAGGGCTGTGTTCTTCCGTTTCCAATACAACAGTCACTTCCTCTGTTCCTTTTCCGTAAATGACCGGATACAGAATGTCTCCCAGCACCGCTGATTTATGATAGCTGACCATCAGCCGGTCCACCTCAAAATTCTCAGGCAGAAGATCCGACGCCACAGCAACATACTGTCCGTTGTTCATATGGTAATTGGTATCCAGATGATGTTTCCGGACAAGCACCTCATCCTGTCTCTCTCCCTCTCCTTCTACCGGAATTTTCCGTGACAGATATTCCATTGGAAGCTTTGAAGAAATGCTGTAAGCCTGCAGCATTTCTTCCGTCGGCTTTGCCGGCCGCATGGACTGCAGATTCAGAAGTGTCCAGAGCGTATTGGCAACGGCGATCCTGTTTCCCTGCTCATCAAGCATATCAAAATTACGAAAGCCCAGACAGCCTTTAAATGCATAGGGACATGTCTCGATCGTGATCTGTTCGCAAAGCTGCGGATACCTCATGACATCGATCTGCCAGAAATTCAGTACCCATGCCAGTCCCTGTCCTGCCAGGTATTCCGTTCCCATCCCCGCATCCTCGGAATGAAACGTGGAGCAGTCCTGAAAATAATCCAGCAGTGATACAAGCTTCAGCCTGCCATCTTTATTTACTTCACTGTAACGCACTCTGCTGTTGAATGAATACATTGGTTTACCTCGCTTCGCTCGAGATTTTGTTTTATTCTTACCAGACTCGAAAAATCCGCTACTTCGTAGCGTCGCAGCTTCGCTGCTTTCATTTTTCACGTGATTTTCACACATACTCGAAAATCCTGCTGTTATCACAGCAGCCACACTTCGTGCTCTCTGATTTTCTCGTTGTACGCTCGGAATAGCTATAACCTGCTGCGCAGGTTATTTAGTCGCACATTTGCTGCGCAAATATGTGACAATGCTTGATTTTGTTCCCTCTTACCAGACTCGAAAATCCTGCTGTTATCACAGCAGCCGCACTTCGTGCTCTTCGATTTTCTCGTTGTACGCTCGGGCAAAATCAAATACTCGCTTCGCTCGTGCTTGATTTTGTTCCCTCGCTACAAAAAGCCCGGTTGAAATTCAACCGGGCCTCCAAAAGCTGGGCTACAAGGATTCGAACCTTGAAATGACGGAGTCAGAGTCCGTTGCCTTACCGTTTGGCGATAGCCCATCACAACGAAATTGATTATAGCAAATGTTTTTTTATTATGCAAGTACTTTTTCAAAATTTTTTTAATATTTTTTGCTTGCTCTTTTTTATAGAAGGAAATGCGCGGAAACAAGCTGTTTCCGCACATTTATACACTTCATTTCATAACATCCAAAAGGAATTCTATACCTCGAACATTAACTCGCCGTATGTCGGGATCGGCCATACGTCTTTGTCAACGATCATTTCCAGCTCATCAGCAGGTTTTCTCAGCTCATCCATAGTAGCCTTGATTGTATCTTTGTAGAAGAATGCCTGTGCCTTTACATCTTCCATAGCACTTGCTTCTTTCTCGTCAGCTACCAGCTTGTTGAGTGCCTTCTGCATTGCTGCAAGTTTTGTGGAAACATCAGCCAGAAGTTCTGTCTGTACGCTTGCGTCTCCGCCTGCTGTCTTGATGGCATTTGCGGTATCTGCCAGTGTCTTTGTATATTTCACAACTGCAGGGATGATCTGCTTGCCTGCCATGTCGATCATGGTCAGTGCTTCGATATTGATCGTCTTTGCATATGTTTCATAAATGATCTCTTCACGGGATTCCAGTTCTGCCTTTGTATAAATACCGAACTTCTCAAACAGTGCGACTGCCTTCTCACTTGTCAGTGTAGAAGCAGCTTCGATCATGGATTTGATATTTGGAAGTCCACGTTTCTCAGCTTCTACTACCCACTCATCGGAATAGCCGTTTCCATTGAAGATGATTCTCTGGTGCTCTGTCATGTATTCTTTGATCAGGTCATGTACTGCTGTTTCAAAGTCTTCTGCTTTTTCCAGTCTGTCAGCAGCTTCGCAGAATGCTTCCGCTACGATCGCATTCAGCGTTGTATTCGGGCCGGCGATGGAATCAGCGGATCCAACCATACGGAATTCAAACTTATTACCTGTGAAGGCAAATGGCGAAGTACGGTTACGGTCTGTTGCATCTTTATCCAGATCAGGCAGTGTGGATACACCTGTCTCCAGCTTACCGCCCTCTTTGCAGGAAGCAGCATTACCTGTTTCTACAAGCTGTTTTACTACGTCCTCAAGCTGTTCGCCAAGGAACATGGAAATAATTGCCGGCGGTGCTTCGTTTGCGCCAAGTCTGTGGTCGTTTCCGACATCGGATGCGGACTGGCGAAGCAGATCTGCATGTTTGTCAACCGCTTTCATGATGCAGGCAAGTACAAGCAGAAACTGGATATTTTCATTTGGTGTATCACCCGGCTCAAGTAAGTTCATGCCGTCATCTGTTGTAATGGACCAGTTGTCATGCTTACCGGAACCATTGACGCCTGCATATGGTTTCTCATGCAGCAGACATCTCAGGCCATGCTGTACAGCAACACGTTTCATTGTCTCCATAACAAGCTGGTTGTGGTCAACTGCGATATTGGCTGTTTCATAGATCGGAGCCAGCTCATGCTGTGCAGGAGCTACTTCATTATGCTGTGTTTTTGCCGTAACACCTAATTTCCAAAGTTCTTCATTCAGATCCTTCATGTATGCGCCGACACGTTCACGGATAACACCGAAATAGTGGTCTTCCATTTCCTGTCCTTTTGGAGCAGGTGCGCCAAATAAGGTTCTGCCCGCAAACATCAGGTCAGATCTCTTTTTATACAGATTCTCGTCAACAAGGAAGTACTCCTGCTCCGGTCCTACGGATGCAGTTACTTTTGTTGCTGTTGTATTTCCAAATAAACGGACGATACGAAGTGCCTGTTTGGATACAGCTTCCATGGAACGCAACAGTGGTGTCTTTTTATCCAGTGCCTCACCTGTATAAGAACAGAAGGCTGTCGGGATACAGAGGATCACGCCTGTTGAAGCTTCTTTTAAGAATGCAGGGCTTGTGATATCCCATGCTGTATAACCTCTTGCTTCGAAAGTTGCTCTCAGACCACCTGACGGGAATGAAGATGCATCAGGCTCGCCCTTGATCAGTTCCTTTCCGGAAAACTCTGTGATCATCTTACCGGCTTCATCCGGATGCGAAACGAAAGCATCATGCTTTTCTGCCGTGATTCCTGTCAATGGCTGGAACCAATGTGTGTAATGTGTTGCACCATTTTCACATGCCCAGTCCTTCATTGCTTTTGCAACAACATTTGCTGCTGCCATGGAAAGCTCTCCGCCCTGATCCATGACCTTTTTCACTTCCTTGTACACATCCTTTGGCAGACGTTCCTTCATCTTACCAAGTGTGAACACGTTTTTACCGAAAATTTCTTCCACATTTGTAACTCCGCTCATTTCATATCTCCCTTTCTTTTTTATATTAGATACTTGATAACGTTCTTTTTGTGCTTTATATCAAATTTCCCCGATACAAAAAAATGTTCCAAAACTACCGTTTGGAACATCATCGTTCAAGTTATCTTATTTTCGAAAGATTCCTTTCGTTGCTATTAAGATACTCTTATTTTTTTTAAATTTCAATACCCATTTTTCTATTTTTCAAAAATTGGTCGAATTTTCTAAAACATTTGCAGAATTTTTGCCGCCAAATGTCTATATTGCACAACCAGGATCAGCTTGTTGCACATGCTTTTTTGCGCAGAAGATCATAATGAGAAGCTTTCTCACTAAGCAAAACGCGGAGCTTCTGCTGCGGATGCGGTGCACTTTCCTGCTCCTGTCCTTCTTCATTTACAATAGACAATACGGTCGTCTGTACATTGCTGCCATCCGGCTTCATGATCTCGATCGTCTCTCCGACACTGAACTTATTACGCTGTGTAATGGATACGATACTTCCCGCATTTTCCTGTGCAGCTTCTGCATCTTCCACGATACCGAGATAAATATACTCCTGCTCATAAGTATTGCTGTCGTAGATCTGTGTATTTTCATCCGGTCTGCCAAAATAAAATCCCGTTGTAAACTGGCGATAGGTACATTTGGAAATTTCTTCCCTGCACCATGGCAGGATCGCTTCGTATGCTTCTTTTGATTCCAGACAGGCATCGATCGCTTTCCGGTATGTTCTCGCAACTGTTGCCACATAAAGAGCCGTTTTCATTCTGCCCTCGATCTTAAAGCTGTCGATTCCCGCATCGATCATTTCCGGGATATGCTCGATCATGCAAAGATCCTTGGAGTTGAAAATATAAGTGCCTCTTTCATTTTCATAAACAGGCATATACTCGCCCGGTCTGGATTCTTCCACTACTGCATATTTCCATCTGCAAGGATGGGTGCAGGCACCGCGGTTGGCATCCCTGCCCGTAAAATAATTACTGAGCAGGCATCTGCCGGAATAAGAAATACACATAGCACCATGGATAAAACTCTCGATCTCCATATCTTCAGGAATCTGTTCCCGGATCTCTTTGATCTCCTTCAAAGATAATTCCCTTGCGGATACCACACGTTTTACACCCTGCCCGTACCAGAAACGATAAGTCATGTAGTTTGTATTGTTTGCCTGTGTGCTTAAATGGATCTCAATATCCGGGCAGTTTTCTTTTGCCAGCATGATCATGCCCGGATCTGCCACGATGATCGCATCCGGCGCAAGTTCTGCCAGTTCCTGAAAATAGTTTCTGGCAGGTTCCATATCGTAATTATGTGCCAGAATATTTGCCGTTACGTGTACTCTGACGCCATGGGCATGCGCAAATGCAATGCCTTCTTTCATATCTTCGTGACTGAAATTCTTCGCCTTTGCACGCAGGGAAAATGTCTCTCCGCCGATATATACCGCATCCGCACCAAATATAACTGCTGTTTTTAATACTTCCAGACTGCTTGCCGGAATCAATAATTCTGGTTTTCTCATTTTATTTATCCTTCTTTACCGAAAGCGCAATCCCATCTCCGAGTGGTATGATAGAGGTCACAAGCGCTTCGTTGTTTTTCAGTTCATATAAATATTCCCGCATTCTCGTATGGATCGTACGGTTTCTTCTTGCTACCGCATAGCGGGACTGGATGATATCCCCATCCTGCAGCACATTATCAGACAATAATACACCGCCCGGTGCCAGAAGCCTGAACACATCCGGCATAAAATGGATATACTGTCCTTTTGCCGCATCCATAAAGATCATGTCGTAGCTTCCGGTAAGTCCTGCCAGAATTTCCATGGCATCTCCTTCCAGAAGCGTGATCCTTCCGTCTCCGTGCGCCTCAAAATTTGCTCTGGCAACCGGTATTCTTTTCTCATATTTCTCGATCGTTGTGATCTGCCCATCCGCCGGCATAAATTCCTTCATCAGTAATGCAGAAAAACCGATAGCAGTTCCCACCTCCAGGATCTGCTTCGGTTTATTCATCTTAAGCAGTGTTTTCAAAAAGCTCTGCATCTCTTTTCGGATGATCGGTACTTCCGTCTGAAGTGCATACTGTTCCAGCTCTTCCAGATATGGCGGAAGCTCCTTTTCCAGTGAATTGATATAATCCACGTATCTCTGATCTACTATCATTGTACATCCTCGCTGTGTGACTCCGCAGACTGCGTATCTGTTGCTGCCGGCGTATCCTCCGCAGCATCTGAAACGCCATCTGAGACATCATCCGATGCATTCGTATTTTCCGTATCCGTCGTTTGTGCATCTTCAGACTCTTCGTCATCGGAAGGTGCGTTTGCCGCCATTTCCGCCAGCATCTTTTCAGCCGTCATAGATGTATTGAGCGTATAAATGCCCGGCTGGATCTTACCACGGTATTCTGACAGCATTTCCTGCAGGAAAAATACTCTTGCATCATCTATCAGCCCTCTGTTTTCCAGCGTCTTTGCAACATCCATCGTGCTATCCTCTGTATCTACGGCGATCGTGATATCTCTGCCCGGCTCCGCTTCCTTTGCCACATCCGCAAACACCATATAACCCAGATGATAGGAATACATGGCAAGTCTGTATACCACCAGTATAATGATGATGGACAGCACCAGTCGGAATATCATATTAAAAACCGCTCCGGTCACTTGCTTTGCTTTCATTACAGTTCCTTCCTCCGTATCATGCATCTGCAATGCACGATATTATCTGTATCAATAATGTCATACGGATTGTTCCGTGCTGTGCGCTCTCACAATCCTGACATCATTCAAAATCCTCCGCTACCGCGCGCATCACACCATCCGATACTTCCTGTACCAGGCGGCAGAGCGCAAGCTCCGCTGCCAGAAAATCATGCACCAGCGGGATTTCCCGGAACTGCTCGTACTCTCTCTGGAAGCAGTCCATTTCATCGTACAGATTATCCGGGCAATGCTTTGTCTGCAGCTCATAATTTCTCATTCTGAACTGATCCAGCTGTCTTTTCAGATCCGGATTTTCTTTTACCTTGCTTTTCTGCAGTTGGTACTCTTTGTATACCTGTGTGTTTTTGATCGTCAGAATAAACTGATCCAGTTCTTTCTGTATTTCGAGCATAGCCTACACCTCCATGATAATAGGCAGGATCATCGGGCGACGTTTTGTCTTCTTCCAGAAATATTCATTCAGAGAATCTTTCATCGCATTTTTCATTCTTCCCCAGTCAGAGATGTTTCTGTCGATGCAGTCATCCAGTACATCCGACACAATGTCTCTTGCGCCATCCAGAAGCTCGTCGGATTCTCTCACATAGACAAATCCTCTTGAAACAATATCCGGGCCGGAAACCACGACATTATTTTCGCAGTCCAGCGCAACGACAACGATCAGAATACCGTCTTCCGCCAGATGCTGTCTGTCGCGGATAACGATATTACCAACATCACCGACACCTAGACCATCTACGAAAATAGAGCCTACCGGAACCTTTCCGGTCACCTTTGCCGCTTCTTCCGAAAGCTCCAGCACATCACCTGAATGCAGAATAAAGATGTTATCCTTATCCATGCCCAGCTTATGCACCAGATTTGCCTGCGCTTTCAGATGGCGATACTCGCCATGTACCGGAATGGAATACCTCGGCTGTACCAGGGAATAGATCAGTTTAATCTCTTCCTGTCTGGCATGTCCGGATACATGCGCATCTTCAAATATAACATCTGCACCTTTGGCATACAGTTCGTTGATCACCTTGGAAACTGCTTTTTCATTTCCCGGGATCGGATTTGACGAGAAGATAACCGTATCAAGCGGTCCGATTGAGATCTTCCGGTGCATTCCAGATGCCATACGGGAAAGAGCTGCCATACTTTCACCCTGGCTTCCCGTTGTGATAATGACTGTTTTTTCATCCGGGTAATTTTTGAGCTGTTCGATATCGATCAGCGTATTATCCGGAATATTGATATAACCTAGCTTTGTGGCTGTATCAATGATATTGACCATGCTGCGTCCTTCGACAACAACCTTACGTCCGTATTTATAAGCGGAATTGATGATCTGCTGCACACGATCCACATTGGATGCAAATGTTGCAATGATCAGCCTTGTATTGGTATGCTCCGAGAAAATATTGTCAAATGTCACACCGACTGTTCTCTCAGAAGGGGTAAAGCCCGGTCTTTCCGCATTTGTGCTGTCGCACATCAGTGCCAGAACGCCTTTCTTTCCAAGCTCCGCAAAACGCTGCAGATCAATGGAATCCCCGAATACCGGTGTGTAATCCACTTTAAAATCACCTGTATGCACGACAATTCCCGCCGGTGAATAAATGGCAAGCGCTGCTGCATCCGCAATACTGTGGTTTGTCTTGATAAATTCTACCCGGAACTGTCCCAGATTGATATGCTGTCCGAATTTGACAACCTTACGCTTTGTTGCTTTTTCCAGTCCATGCTCTGTCAGCTTGTTTTCAATGATACCCATTGTCAGCTTTGTCGCATAGATCGGAACAGGCAGTTCCTTGAGTACATAAGGAAGTGCGCCGATATGATCCTCATGTCCATGTGTGATCATAAAGCCCTTTACCTTATCCGCATTTTCCTTCAGATACGTTACATCCGGGATAACCAGATCGATTCCGAGCATATCATCCTCCGGAAATGCCAGACCGCAGTCCACCACAATAATACTGTCTTCATATTCAAAGGCAGTAATATTCAGCCCGATCTGCTCCAGACCTCCCAGCGGTATGATCTTGAGCTTTGACGGACTTTCTGTTTGTTTCTTATTCAATTGTTTTTCCTCCACATTCTTGAAACGCAAAGAAAGTCTCCCGGTAAAATACTATGCACACACGCTGCCAGTTCGTCTTTCCCGGTCATGGAACGGCAAGCCCTTCATCCATAGAATTGTACAAAGTACTCTCTTTGTTTTATTAATAATTTATATTTTGTCTGCCGGTCTTATTCTTCTTCGTCTTCCACGAATTCAATATCATCCAGCATATTTTCAAAAACTGCTGCTACTGCATCCAGTTCTTTATCGTCTGATACAATACGGTAAACACTTTCGTCCCCGTCATTTTCTGTAATGTCCTTTAAGATCAGCGCCTGTGCATCCCCATCCGGCTGATCTGTCACGAGCAGATAATCCACACCGCCAAGGCGTGTCCGCTCCAACACATAAAACTGTACTTTTTCTCCCTCTTCATCCGGTATGAATTCAACCTTTTCCAGGTTATTTCCATCTGTCATTCTGTCATCTACGCTTTCCGGTTCTGGAGATAATCCAGATACCCTTGTAATATATAAGAAGCTGCTATGGCATCCACATATTCTTTACGGTCTTCCCTGCGGATTCCTGCTTCCATCATTGTCCTGTCCGCTGCTACAGTTGTGAGTCTCTCGTCCCACATGACCACCTCAATCCCGGTCCTGCGGAAAAGCGCATCTGCAAATGCACGCGACTTCTCTGCGCGCTCACCTTCTGTTGCATTCATATTCTTCGGTAATCCTACTACAAATTTCTCCACTTCATATTGTGCTGCCAGTTCTTCAATCCTGGCATAGGTCTGTCTCAATTTATTTTCAGACTTTCTGCGAATGATCTCCAGACTCTGCGCTGTCAGTCCGAGCGGATCACTTACAGCAACACCCACCGTCTTTGATCCGAAATCCAAACCCATAATACGCATAGTATATCCTCACTATTTCCAATGATTCGTTTTAATGTACTCTCTGAGCATTTCCTCTACCAGTTCATCCCGTTCCACCTTCATGATCAGGCTTCTGGCATTCTTATGGCTTGTGATATAAGTAGGATCTCCCGACATGATATAACCGACGATCTGATTTACCGGATTGTATCCTTTTTCGCTCAAAGCCTCGTATACTGTAGAAAGAACGACCTTCACACCTGTTTCCGGCTCTACTTCCACTTTAAAATATTGTGTATTTCCCAAATCCTGCATTTCATCACGCCCCTGTCTGTTTTTGGTATTGTAACCCTTTTTCTGTGTTTTTTCAAGTATTATGTAACCTACTCCATATGTGTCTGCTTAAAGGAATTCATTTCCGGCTTCAAAAATTCGTTCTCTACCGGCTTCTGTGACTGCACAAAATTTTCCACATCTTTATCAATCACAACTTCTTTTTTCAGCAGCAGATTGACCTCATTGAAGATCTTTTTGTATTTCTCGGAAGCAGTGATCGACATAAACAGATCACTGATATTTTTATGCTTGCCATTTTCGTAATATTTGATCTCTTTTGTATCGAGATAATAATAGATTTCATGCACAGACTGCTGGTTTGTCAGAGAATCGTAAACCGTTTCATCAATACGGATCGTACGGTCTGAGCTTTCTCCGTGGATCACGATACTGCCTCTCGTAGTCGGATTGATCTCTGAGCTGAATGCCAGTCTTGTAAGCTGCTCCTTGATCAGGTTGATATAGTAATCTACCTGCTGACGGGAAACTGCCGCAGCCGGGCTTACTGTCTTTGCCCCTGCCTGCTGTACGGCAATACCGACGCTCACACCGATCTTCATAATATAATCGTGCATTGCCTGTCTGTCTTTTACCTGCTTTTCCAGTCTGGCATTTAACGACGGCAGACCGATCACAAGCACGCTCTTTAAAAACTTATATTTTAAATCTGTGATTTCCTGCTGTTTCGTCGACATGGTCGAATCGGACAGGCTTGCTTTTTTCATGAAATTAAAGGAATTTTCGCCAATGCTGATCTCAAATGTATTGGCATCTACACGCAGAAGCAGATTGCCATTCTCACTGTTTGTTGTTTCAAGCGGCATTTCAATCTCGAAATCTGCATCCTTCGGGAAATGCTCCATGATTGCCTGTGATGTCTCTTTTGCTACACGATCAATCTCAGCGATCTCGTCCTTTGTGTATTTCATATTGGTACCCCACCTTCTACATGATCTGTCTTTTCTGCTGCCCCCATGCCCTGAAAAGACTTTATACCGCACTCTTCATCCTGCTTTGCAGGATATTTGCTCGTTAATAAGCACAGAAAAACAAATGCCACCTTCGGTGTCGCTTGTTTTTCTTCACCTGTTTCATACTCGCAAATCCGTGCTTCGCACTCTTCATCCTGCTCCGCAGGATATTTGCTCGTTAATAAGCACAGAAAAACAAATGCCACCTTCGGTGTCGCTTGTTTTTCTTTGTGCTTATTACATTATAGCATTATTCCGGGATACTGACAATTCCCTGTTTTCTTAATAAGTGCCGAGCAGGGTCTCGTCATCTGCAAAGCCTGTCAGGCAGCAGATGCGTTCCTGATTCGTCATTTCTGCCGGATCGATTTCTTCCACCGGAACTGCCACGCGTACATAGTTGCGTGTATGCCCGGTCAGATACTGTCTGCCTTCTATTTCATGGCACTGCTCAAACAGCACTTCCTGCTCTTTTCCGATATAATATTCCCGGTATTCCTTAGAATGTCTTGCAGTCATGGCAAGCAGTACACTGCTACGCTGCTTCTTTTCTTTTTCTGTGAGCTGTCCGGGCATATCAGCCGCTACAGTTCCTTCCCTTCTGGAATATGGGAAGACATGCATCTCAAAAAAACGGATCTTTTCAAGATAGGAAACTGTCTGTGCAAACTCTTCCTCGGTTTCTCCCGGGAATCCCGTGATCACATCCGTCGTGATCGCAGGATGCTCGTACACAAGGCGCAGGATTTCCACGCTCCGGGCAAACTCCTCTGTCGTATATCTTCTGTTCATCCGCTTCAGCACACTGTCACAGCCGCTCTGGAGTGACAGGTGGAAATGCGGGCAGACCTTTGGCAGTGCTGCAAGCGCGCCTGCAAATGCTTCTGTGATCACACGGGGTTCTAACGATCCCAGACGGATACGGGTAATGCCGTCTACCGCATGGATCCGCTCGATCAGCCGCAAAAGTTCCTGCTCATTGCCCTGTCCGCCGGTCGTATTGTATGACTCGCCATGAAAATCAAGCCCATAGGAACTTAAATGAATTCCTGTCAGGACGATCTCATGATAGCCGGCTTCTGCAAGTCTTCTGACTTCCTCTTCCACCTGCTCCGGCTTTCTGGAACGGACACGCCCTCTTGCAAACGGGATCACGCAATAGCTGCAGAACTGATTGCAGCCGTCCTGAATTTTGATATAAGCACGGGTGTGCTCTGCAGTATGTACAAGCTGCATCTCTTCATATTCTTTTTCCGCATTGATATCGATCACAGAAGTGTGACCCAGTGTCTTGTCCGGTGCCACACCGGACGTCTTCTCCGATGATGCGGTAGTCTGCTCATCCGGTGTCTGACTTTGACGCTTGTCCAGATAAGCCTCTATGATCTCCACCAACTCATTTTTCCTGTTATTTCCGATCGCCAGATCAATGCAGTCATCCTTCTCGATCTCAGCCTCATTTGTCTGCACATAGCAGCCCACTGCCACAACGATCGCATCCGGATTCTGCTTCTTGGCACGATGCAGCATCTGTCTGCTTTTCCGGTCCGCTATGTTTGTTACCGTGCACGTATTGATAATATAAATATCCGCTTTTTGGTTAAAATTTACAATTTTATATCCTTCATTTTGTAGATATTGCTGCATAACGTCAAGCTCGTAAGAATTGACCTTACAACCCAGGTTATGTAATGCCACACTTTTCATTGTTATCCTCACTTTTTTTGTATGGTTTTCGTATTGACTTTTTATCCCCTTTTCTTTAGTATAATAAGCGAAGGTATTAAAACAAAAGGAGGTAATTCAAATGAAAACAGTACAGATTTCATTAAACTCAATTGACAAAGTAAAATCATTCGTAAACGACATCACAAAATTTGATTATGATTTTGATTTAGTATCAGGAAGATACGTAATCGATGCAAAGTCTATCATGGGTATTTTCAGCTTAGATTTATCTAAGCCGATCGATTTAAACATCCATGCAGAAGGCGATGCTGAAGATGTTATGAAGGTTTTAAAGAACTACACAGTTTAATGCATCTGATCTCACTTTGTGAGATCCTCAAACAGAAGATTGAAACGAGCAGCCAGGCTGCTCGTTTTTCTTTTTCTATTTTTATTCAATCTCTATGATCTCTCTTGTTTCAAGTGCTGTCTTGACCAGCTCTTCCACTGTGCCTTCGAGATTCTTTTCATGTCCTCTGATCACCTTTACATTCGGCTTGGTAACAGGATGCTTTGCCACAAAGATGGTGCAGCAGTCCTCAAACGGCAGAATAGATGTTTCGTAGGTATTGATCTTTTCGGAAATATCCACGATATCCTGCTTATCAAATGCGATCAGCGGTCTGTATACAGGCAGCTCGCATACTTCGTTTGTTGCAACAAGACTCTGCATCGTCTGGGAAGCCACCTGACCGATGCTTTCGCCCGTTACAAGCCCAAGGCAGTCTGTTTCTTTTGCGATCGTTTCTGCGATCCGCATCATGTAGCGGCGCATAATGATCGTCAGCTCATCATGTGGGCATTTCTCATAAATGGCAAGCTGTACATCCGTAAAGTTTACAACGTGCAGGCGGATCGGTCCCGCATAGGCCGCAACATATTTTGCCAGATCGACAACCTTCTGTTTTGCACGTTCTGATGTATAAGGCGGTGCATGGAAATAAGTTGCCTCCAGCTTCACGCCACGTTTGCTGATCATATAACCCGCAACAGGGGAATCGATTCCGCCGGAAAGCAGGAGCATCGCTTTACCGCCTGTTCCGACAGGCATTCCGCCCGGTCCCGGAATGATCTCGGAATAGATATAGATCTTTTCTCTGATCTCCACATTCAGTTCAAAATCCGGATGATGCACATCTACCTTCATATCCGGGCATGCATCCAGAATGACGCCGCCAAGCTCACAGTTGATCTCCATGGAGCGCATCGGATAATTCTTTCTGGCGCGTCTTGCACATACCTTGAAGGTCTTATTGCCTTCCGGATAAACTGTCTTGACATAATTCACGATCGTCCCGGAAAGCTTTTCAAATCCCTCATCCTCGACATAAACGACCGGGCAGATACCTGAAATACCAAACACCTTCTTGAGTGCTTCTACCGTTTCATCAAAATCAAATGCAGACTGTGCATCCACGTAAATACGACCCTGTGTCTTGCGGACAGCAAATTCACCATCGATCTTGCTGAGTGCAAAGCGGATCTGATCGACCAGTGCATCCTCAAACAGATACCGGTTTCTGCCTTTGACACCGATCTCTGCATATTTTATCAAAAATGCTGTAAACATAATTTTCCCTTTCTTTTCTATGCTCAATACCTTGTATACTTGCGTAACATCGGCAGTATATCATATAAACACTGTAAAGTATAGTCCAATTCCTCCGCGGTTGTAAAGACGCTGAAGCTGAAACGGATCGTGGAATCCAGCAGATTCTGGCTGATGCCCATTGCCTTTAACGTAGCACTGACCGTATGCTTATTGGATGCACAGGCACTGCCTGCGGAAACATAAATGCCCTTATCCTCCAGTGCATGCAGAAGTACTTCACTTCTGACACCCGCAAAAGATGCACTGACGATATGCGGTGCTCCCTGTTCATAAAGCGGACCGTTAATGACAACACCACTCAGCTTCTGCAGCCCATCTTCAAAATAGCGTTTCAGTTCATATAACCGTTCCACATCGCGATCAAGGTTAGCGTATGACAACTCTGTTGCTTTGCCGATGCCCGCGATTCCCGGGACATTTTCCGTTCCGGATCGCATTCCCTTCTGCTGACCGCCGCCGAAAATGATCGGTTTGATCTTCACATGTTCATCAATATACAAAATGCCGACACCCTTTGGTCCGTGGATTTTATGTCCACTCACCGAAAGCATATCTACATGACTTTTCTTTGGATAAATACGAAGCTTGCCAAAGCCCTGCACCGCATCTACATGGAACAGCGTATGCGGATTCATGCGTTTGATCAGTGCACCGGCCTCTTCGATCGGCTGGATCGCACCCACTTCGTTATTCACATGCATAATGGATACCAGTATCGTATCCGGTCTGATCGCCTGCTCCAGTGCATCCAGACGTAAAACGCCTTTTTCATCGACCGGCAGATAAGTCACTTCATAGCCGATGCTTTCCAGATATTCCATTGTCTGCAGGATTGCAGGATGTTCTATTTTGGTTGTGATCAGATGTCTGCCCGCTCTGCTGTTTGCACTCGCTGCACCCATCAGCGCCCAGTTATCGGATTCTGTACCGCCGGAAGTAAAGAAGATCTCCTTTTCCTGTACCTTCAGTGTCTTAGCGATCCTTTCTTTTGCTTCTTTCACATAAACTTCCGCATCCACACCCTTCTGATGCATGCTGGAGGGATTTCCGTAATCCTCAGACATGATCTTTGAAGTAAGCTGCACGACCTCATCATATACCTTCGTCGTTGCGGAGTTATCCAAATATACTTCCATTTTCGTCTTCCTTTCCGCTTTTGTCCTATCTTATCTTATGCATTTTTTACGCTTTCAGTTCCTGTCCTTCGAGTGTATACATCAAAATCGAAAGCACTGTCATACCGGCTGTTTCCGTCCGCAGGATCCGCTTGCCCAGCGTGATCGGCTGCGTGGCATGTGCCATTGCCTGCTCAATCTCCTCCGGTGCAAATCCGCCTTCCGGGCCGATGAAAATACCGATGCTCTGCCCGGGTCTTATCTCTTCGATCAGGCTGCGTGTTTTTGCCATATCTTCCGCCATTTCGTACGGGATCAGTCTGACATTGAGCGCATCCGCATAGGTAAGTGCCTCAGCGTAGCTCATCACAGAATGTACCTGCGGAATGACCGCCCGTTTGCTTTGCTTTGCCGCCGCCTCACTGATCGCCTGCCAGCGCGCATGCTTGCTCTTTTCCTTCTTGGCATCCAGCTTTACAACCGTGCGTTTTGTCGCGACCGGAATGATCTCGTAAGCACCGAGCTCCACTGCCTTCTGGATGATGAGTTCCATCTTATCCGCCTTGGGAAGTCCCTGAAAAAGATAAATTTTGGAAGGCAGTTCTACGCCGTCTTCTTTGATAAAGCGCAGTTCGCAGATCACCGCATCTTCTGTCATCTGCAAAATGCCGCATCTGTATTCTCTGCCATCGACGCCGTTACTGACCGCGATCTCCTCGCCGACCTTCATGCGCAGGACGTTTTTAATATGATTGACATCTTTTCCGGTAATGACGACCTGCTTTTCGCTGATCGCGCCCGGCTCTACAAAGAACTGGTACATTGCATCCACTCTCCTTGCTGGGTGATCTCAACGACAGTAAGACCGGCAGCTTTCATGGCATCTGCCACAAGCCCTTCTTTTCCGTTGATGATTCCGGAGGTAATGACGGTTCCGCCCGGCTTTAAACATTTTGCCACAACCGGCATCAGAGGCACAAGCACCTCTGCCAGAATATTGGCTACTACGATATCATATTTTCCATAACCGACACGATCCTGGATCTCCTTCTCCGTAATGATATTGCCGATCATCATCTCAAATTTAGCAGGGTCTATTCCATTCATTTCCATATTTTCCCTGACCGCTTCCGTTGCACACGGATCCAGATCCGTTCCAACCGCATGCCCGGCGCCATACATCAGCGCTACGATCGCCAAGATACCACTGCCTGTTCCGACATCCAGAAGCTCTGTCTGCGGTGTGATATATTTCTTTAACTGGCGGATACAGAGCTGTGTTGTCTCGTGCATACCTGTCCCAAATGCAGTGCCCGGATCGATATGCAGGATCTTTCTGCCCTGATCCTCCGGCTTTACCTCTTCCCAGGACGGCGTTACCAAAAGTTCATCGATATAAAACTGATGGAAGAAGTTTTTCCAGTTATTGACCCAGTCTTTATCTTCCGTCTCGGAAACCGTGATCGTTCCTTCCCCGATATCCATAAACATACGCAGGTCGTCAAGCTCCTGCTGCATGCGCTCGATCAGCTTCGGCAGATCAACTGCCTGCCCGCTGCTTACCAGAAAGTAAGAGTTGTCCGCTGCCCCATCAAGTCCCTGTGGCAGCTGTGGTTTTTCATCGCCTTCTTCCGGTACTTCCACAAAAAAGCTTAGGTATGCCACACCGTCATCTGCTGGTCCATCCGGCAGAATATCCACGAACATCTGCTCCTTTTCCCATGCGGTAAGCGGCACTTTATCCTCAATCTGTGCACCTTCCAGCCCCAGATCGTACATCGTACTGATGATGATATCCTCTGCCTCGGAAGTTGTCTTTATCATTAATTTTGTCCACTTCATCACGCGGTTCCTTTCTCATATACATTCTACCAAACACTTTAATAGTTGATTATAGCAGATTTCAGACAGATAGACAAATATTCCGTTTACGCAAAAAAGAAAAGGTACTCCTAAAAGCACCTTTTCAACTGTTTTATTTTATTTAAAAAGACCTTTTTTCTTTTTCTTATCCGGGGAGCCCTTTGGATCCTTCGGATCATCGTCTTTTTTGCCTGCTGTGTAGTTTTTGACAGCCTCCAGCGTATTACCGGTTTCCGCATCAAACTGACGGAGCAGTTCTTTCGCTTCATGGCTTAATTTATCCGGAACCTGTACAACGAGCGTTACATAATGATCGCCTCTTGTATCTTTATACCGCAGGGACGGAACACCTTTTCCTTTGAGACGTACCTTCGTGTCAGTCTGTGTGCCCGGTTTTACCGTATATGCCACTTTACCATCGACGGTATCAATCATGATCTCGCCGCCCAGTGCTGCAACCGCAAACGATACAGGGACTGTGGAATAAATATTGCTGTCCTGTCTCTGGAAGATCGGATGACGCTGTACCATAACCTCAACGAGCAGATCTCCTCTCGATCCGCCATTTGTACCAGGCTCTCCCTTTTCGCGGATCCGGACGCTCTGTCCGTTATCAATACCGGCAGGAATGGATACCTGGATCTTCTTGCGGGATGAGATATATCCTGTTCCATGGCAATCCTGACATTTATCTTTAATGATCTGACCTGTTCCGCCACAATCCGGACATGTCTGTACATTACGGACTGTTCCGAAGAAAGACTGCTGTGTAAATACAACCTGACCTTTTCCGCCACATTTCGGACAGGTTGTTTTGCTCGTGCCCGGTTTTGCACCTGTTCCGTGGCAGGTCGGACATGGATCCTTCAGATTCAGCTCCAGTTCTTTATCTACACCGAAAACAGCTTCTTCAAATGTGATCCTGACGCTTGTTCTGATATTTGCACCCTTCATCGGTCCATTGCTGGCACGTCTTCTGCCGCCGCCAAACATATCTCCGAAAATATCACCAAAGATATCACTGAAATCTGCACTGTTAAAATCAAATCCGCCGTAGCCGCCGCCTGCGCCGCCTTCAAATGCCGCATGGCCAAATTGATCATACTGCTGTTTTTTCTCCGGATCACTTAAGATTGCATATGCCTCAGAAGCTTCTTTGAACTTTTTCTCAGCTTCCTTATCGCCCGGATTCATATCCGGATGGTATTTCTTCGCCAGCGTACGGTATGCTTTTTTGATCGTAGCCTCATCCGCGTTTTTATCGACACCGAGGACTTCATAGTAATCTCGTTTCTGTTCTGCCATTATGTTCTACCTTTCAAACAAGGGATAGGGTGCAGACTTTACCGCCCACACCCTGTTCCGTTTTCTTTCATCTGTTCTGCGCGTCGCAGCTACTATCTTATACCTCTCTGAAGTCTCCGTCAACTACATCGTCTTCCGGTGCTGCCTGCTGCTGCGCCTGACCCATATCAGGTCCTGCCTGTGCACCTGCTGCACCCTGAGCACCTGCTGCCTGCTGTGCCTGCTCATACATCTTCGTGAAAAGTGCCTGAGCGGATGTCTGCAGTTTTTCTTTCTTTGCATTGATCTCAGATACCTGATCTGCTGTAAGTTCCTGATCCTTTGTGCTTTCCAGATAAGACTTCAGATCTGCAAGATCTGCTTCCACCGGTGATTTCTCACTGTCAGAAAGCTTATCGCCTACTTCATTCAATGCCTTTTCTGTCTGGAATACGAAGGAATCAGCTTCGTTTCTTGCATCGATGGCTTCCTTACGAGCCTTATCCTGTGCTTCATATTCAGCAGCTTCTTTGACTGCCTTATCGATCTCATCATCAGACATGTTAGATCCTGCTGTGATCGTAATATGCTGTTCCTTACCTGTACCAAGATCCTTAGCGGATACGTTTACAATACCGTTTGCATCGATATCGAATGTAACCTCGATCTGCGGGATTCCTCGTGGAGCCGGTGCGATACCGTCCAGACGGAACTGTCCCAGAGACTTGTTGTCTCTTGCGAACTGTCTTTCACCCTGTACAACGTTGATATCAACTGCACTCTGGTTATCTGCTGCTGTAGAGAAGATCTGGCTCTTCTTTGTCGGGATCGTTGTATTTCTTTCGATCAGTCTTGTTGCAACGCCACCCATTGTCTCGATAGAAAGAGAAAGTGGAGTAACATCCAGAAGAAGGATATCACCGGCGCCTGCATCACCTGCTAATTTACCACCCTGTACGGAAGCACCGAGTGCTACACATTCATCAGGGTTCAGTGATTTATTCGGTTCGTGACCGGTCAGCTGTTTTACCTTTTCCTGTACTGCAGGAATACGTGTAGAACCACCAACCAGTAATACCTTGCCAAGATCTGCTGCTGTAATACCTGCATCCTTCAATGCGTTCTGAACTGGAATTGCTGTTCTCTCAACCAGATCATGTGTCAGTTCATCAAATTTCGCTCTGGACAGGTTCATGTCAAAGTGAAGCGGTCCATTTGCATTCATGCTGATGAATGGCAGGTTGATATTTGTTGTTGTAGCGGAAGAAAGCTCTTTCTTAGCTTTTTCAGCTGCTTCTTTTAATCTCTGCATAGCCATCTTATCTGTAGATAAGTCAACACCGTTTGCATTCTTAAATTCTGCTACCATCCAGTCAATGATCTTCTGGTCAAAGTCATCACCACCAAGGTGTGTATCACCGTTTGTGGATAATACTTCGATAACACCGTCACCGATTTCAATGATAGATACATCGAATGTACCACCACCAAGGTCGTATACCATGATCTTCTGTTCTTTTTCATTGTCAAGACCATAAGCAAGTGCTGCGGCTGTAGGCTCGTTGATGATACGTTTTACATCAAGACCTGCGATCTTACCTGCATCTTTTGTTGCCTGACGCTGTGCATCATTGAAATAAGCAGGTACAGTGATAACGGCTTCTGTTACCTTTTCTCCCAGATAACTTTCTGCATCGGCTTTTAATTTCTGCAGGATCATAGCTGAAATCTGCTGTGGAGAATATTTCTTGCCTTCGATTGTACGGCCTCTGTCTGTACCCATATCTCTCTTGATAGAAGAGATTGTGTTGTCGGCATTTGTAACTGCCTGACGTTTTGCAGGTTCACCGACAAGACGCTCTCCGTTTTTTGTAAATGCAACAACAGATGGTGTTGTTCTTGCGCCTTCTGTATTTGCGATAACAGTAGGTTTACCACCTTCCATAACTGCTACGCAGCTGTTTGTTGTACCAAGGTCAATACCAATAATTTTACTCATAACTTTTTCCTCCTAAAGATATTCTTTTCAAAACCAATTTTTAAATCATCCATTTTATTCACCGGCTTTATCTTTCGATAAAGCCATATTATATAAAGATCTCTGTTTCAGATCCCTACACCATAACCATTTCCCGCTAAGAAACAACCGCTACCATACTGTGACGGATTACCGTATCCTTATACAGATAGCCTTTCTGCAGCTCCTGTGCCACAAAACCTGTTTCATATTCTTCACTTTCCACCTGCATCACTGCATTGTGGAAATTCGGATCAAACTCCTTACCGATCGCTTCAATAGGCTTGACACCCAGATCTTCAAGCTGTTTCATCAGCTGCTTGTAGATCATCTGCATACCGTCTGCAAACGGCTGGTCTGCTTCATCCACAATCGGAGTAGCAAGACCTCTTTCAAAGTTGTCAACAACCGGAAGTATCTTTTCCAGCACATTCTTAGCGCCCATATCAAACATCTGGGTCTTTTCCTTTTCACTCCGGTTTCGGAAATTTTCAAATTCTGCAAGCTGGCGTTTTACTTTATCCTCCAGTTCATCAATTTTTTCTTTTGTTTTATCTTTTTTCCTGTCGTTTTTGTCCTTCTTTTTTTCTTCCTTTTCAGAAGCTTTTGTTTCCTTTTTGTCAGATTCCTCAGCCGCTTCCTTTTCAGCTTCTTTTGCGGCTTCCTTTTCTTCCTTTTCCGCTGCTTTCTGCGCCTCTTTGATCGCATCCTGTATTACTTTTTCTTTATCCTCAGCCATGTTATCATCCCTTTCCGTTTTTCTTTATTATTTCAAATAGAAAAGATGTTATTTATCATCCTTTGTACCGATCTTCTTTTTATCATACAGATTATCAAGCTGATTCATCAGCCCTTTCATGGTATCCACTACCTTTTCATAATCCATCCGCTTCGGTCCGATAATACCGATCGTACCCCGCATGCCTTCTCCCAGATCATAGGTTGCTGTTACAACACTGCAGTCACGCATAGTCGAAACAGGCGATTCATCACCGATATACACCTGAATACCGTTGTTTTCCGGATTGGTAAGCGTTTCTTCCACCAGTGAATTCAGCAGATTCTTTTCTTCAAATGTACTGATGATCTCGCTTGCTTTTTCATTATCCGTCAGCTCAGGGTATTTGAAAATATTTTTGGCTCCCGATGTATAGATCTCAAGGTCTTTGTCCTCCTTGATCGCTTCCGCTACCGCGTCGATCACATCTCCGACAAGCGCTTCATGCTCGCCCGCCTGCTTTTTCAGCCCTGTGATCATCGCAAGGCTGATCTCATTAATGGAAAGACCGTTCAGCGAAGTATTCAGCAGGATGTTGAGCTTTAAGATTGTCTCATCATCCAGTGCTTCCTCTGTCGTAAGCATTTTATTTTTGATCAGATTACCTTCCACCACGATCACTGCAATGAGCTGATGTTCTTCTACTCTGGAGAGCTGGATGAACTTTACCTTGCTGCCCTGACAAACCGGCGCTGAAACCATTGCCGCATAGTTGGTATCATTGGCAAGTACCTTGGCTGTCTGCTTTAAGAGAGAATCCAGCTTTTCTTCCTTTTCCAGAAGCAGTTCTTTCATTTCATTGACTTCCTGCTCCTTCTCGGCCATCATGTGGTCAACATATAAACGATAGCCCTTATCAGAAGGAATCCGCCCTGCAGAAGTATGAGGCTGCAGGATATAACCAAGCTCTTCCAGATCCGCCATTTCATTCCGAATGGTCGCGGAGCTTAAATTCAGATCTGTATATTTGGAAATCGTACGGCTTCCGACCGGTTCGCCCGTCTCTAAATAGTTCCTGACAACGGCCTGTAGAATTTTAAATTTTCTATCATCGATCTCCACCATATCACTTCCTTCTCAGATCTTTTTGTTTGTTAGCACTCAACCCTTTCGAGTGCTAACATCTTTTCTATCCATAACATAGCACTCCTTTTGTGTGTTGTCAACGATTATTTGAAAATATTTTTTGTATCAATTTTGATACAGAAAAAAAGAGTTCCACCAAAGTGGAACTCTTCCGAAGTCTTTCCTTATAATATGTAACAACTGCTTAAAACCTTCGGCTTAGATATCGAAATCGCCTGTTACATCACCGTTCATTACATAGTAAACCTTGTTTTCTTCCGGTTTTACATATAAATCAACGCTCTTTAAATCAGCTGCCTTGTTACCAAGGTCATACTGCCAAACATCTTTTGCCATCTTTTCGAAATCTTCTGCCTTGTATTCCTTACCTGCAAACTGAAGATTTACGCTGACCTTTGTTACTGCTTTTACTGCAGCTTCTTTCTTTGCAGGTGCTGCTTTCTTAGCTGTTTCCTTCTTAGGAGCTGCAGCCTTTTTAGCAGGTGCTGCCTTCTTTTCTTCTACTGCTTTCTTAGCCTCAACCTTTTTTTCTTCCACCTTTTTTTCTTCCACCTTTGCTTCTGCCGGTTTTGTAGCTGCAACTGCTTTTGCTACTGGTTTTGCTGCTGCTGCAGCTTTTTTAATGTCTGCCATAATCATTATCTCCCTTCACACTGTTCATGTTATATTGACTGAAAGATTAGTTTTATATTTGCTTTTCTGTGGATACTATAACGCAATTTCCAATTCATGTCAAACTTTTCGCCCGAAAAGCCGCTTAAATACGGCTTTTTCTCCATTTTGAACAAAAAAATCAGCGAACAAGTGCAAAATATATCAATAATACCGCACCTAAAACAATTCTGTAGATACCAAACGGGATAAAATCATGCTTTTTGATATATCCCATCAGGAATTTTATTACAATTATAGACACAACAAACGATACGATACAGCCAACCGCAAGGATTGCAAGCTCCATTGATGTGAAGCTGAGTCCCATCATCAGGAATTTGACCAGTTTTAACAGACTGGCGCCAAACATGACAGGAATTGCCAGATAAAATGTAAATTCCGCTGCCACAACTCTCGATACGCCAAGAAGCAGTGCACCGATGATCGTTGCACCGGATCTGGAAGTCCCCGGGAATACGGCTGCGATCAGCTGAAATACACCGATCCATATTACCGTTTTATAATCCAGCTGATCGATCGAGGTGATCCGGAAGGTCGTTCCCTTTTTCTTCTTTTCCACTATGATAAATAAGATACCGAATACGATCAATGCCATTGCCACACACGGAAAGTTATATAAGTATTTGTCAAATACATCATCAAACAAAACACCGACAATTCCCGCCGGAACACAGGCAACCAGTATCTTGACCCACAAAAACAGGATATCCTTTTTCCAGACCGGCTCTTTTTTATCCTTCAGGTTTAACGGAAAAATCTGATTCCAGAACAAAAGAACAACCGCCAGGATCGCCCCCAGCTGGATCACAACCAGAAACAGATTCCAGAATTCTTCTCTGACATTCAGTTTAACAAATTCATCCAGAATGATCATGTGACCGGTGCTGCTGATGGGCAGCCATTCCGTAATTCCTTCTACTATACCGAAAAATATTGCTTTAATAATTTCTATCATGGTGTCTCCTTTTCTAAATATGCCCGCATTGCATCATAAGAAGCTTCCGCATCGTGATAGCCCTCTTCATATAATGCGACCAGTTTCTCTTTATCCTTTTCCACTCTGCCGACAGCCGACTTCTGCTGTGGTCTGATGATAAATACGTTGCCTCTCTTTTCTTCCTTCTCCAGAAAATCGAGCGTCCTGTTATACCGCGTATGACGGATCGCCATATCGTGGATCAGATATGGATATTTATGATATCGTACCTTTACCATGCCCAGCATGGAAAACGGCTCTCTGCGATAGCCTACCTCTTTTGTCATGACAACGACATTCTTCCGGTTTCCTTCCTTTAAAGAATGCATGATCGGAATACAGTCCGCAATTCCACCATCCAGATATTTTCTGCCGTCGATCTCCACAAACCGCGAAACAAGAGGCATGGAAGCAGACGCCTGCACCGCGATGATATCTTTTCGCATATCCTGCATCTTATAATAAACCGGAGCTCCCGTTTCCACATCCGTCATAACCGCATAAGCATTGCCCGGATATTTCATTGCCGCCTCATAATCATAAGGATTCAGCTCATTCGGTATCGTATCATAACACATTTTCGCATTAAAAATATCTCCGGTTGTCGCCATGCTGTAAAAGCCGCAGTAATGCGGATCCTTCAGATAATCGACCGCAACGCTGAGCCCTCTGCCCCGCTGTGCGGAAATATAGCTGCAGAGTGTACAGGCTCCCATGGAAACACCGTAACAATTAGCAAATGTGATCTTTTTGTCCAAAAAGAAATCCAGGACACCGGCTGTATAAACGCCCTTCATGCCCCCGCCTTCCAAAACCAGACCAGCCTGATACATGTTATCACTTCCTTCTATATTATGTATTCTGTCAAAAAACATGACAGCAATCTGTTATTATCTGTTCCATGAACCATTTCTAAATTCTAGCATAATCCATATGCCTGCGCCAGTTTTTCAAATGCCGCAAGTGATCTTTTTACCTTTTCTGTCGGTACGCAGTAGGAAATACGGAAAAAGCCCGGACATCCAAAGCTGTCACCCGGTACAAGCACCAGATTGTAAGCAAGCGCCTTCTGACAGAACGCCTTTGCATCTTCTTCCGGAGACCTTGGAAACATATAAAAAGTGCCGCCCGGTCTGACGCAGGAAAATCCCATCTTAGTCAGAGCATCATATAAGATGTTGGCATTTTCCTCATAAACCGACAGATCTGACGTTTCTCCTAAAAGCTCAGCCACTGTAAGCTGCAACAGCGAAGCAGGACAGTTATGTCCGATCCCTCTGGAGATCTGCGTACACATATGCACGATCAGCGCCGCATCTTTGCAGGTAGGATTGACTGCCACGTAACCGATACGCTCTCCCGGCAGAGAAAGCGATTTGCTGTATGAATAGCACATGATCGTATTGGCATAAAATTTCGATACGCAGGGGGCATCTACGCCGGAAAACACAATTTCGCGATACGGTTCATCGGAAATGATATAAATATCATGTCCATATGCTTCCTGTGCTTTGGAAAGCACCTCTGCCAGCTTCCTGATCGTCTCTGTAGAATATACGATTCCTGACGGATTATTTGGGGTATTGATCAGAACTGCCGCCGTTTTTTCGGTGATCATCTGTTCAAATGCCTCAAAGTTGATCTGGAAGGTTTCCGTATTTGCCGGTACAATCTTCAAAACCGCGCCTGTCGTTTCAATGTACGGTCTGTATTCCGGGAAAAACGGAGCAAAGGTAATGATCTCCTCGCCCGGACATACAACCGCACGGAAAGCATGTGCCAGCGCGCCCGCAGCACCGCTTGCCATAAAAATATCTTCATAGGTATACGGAATATCATATGTCTTTGCCAGATAAGCTGCAATCTTTTCACGCACCTGCAAAATACCGTGCCCTTCACTATAACCGTGCAGAGAAAGCGGCTCTGTTTCCTCCAACAGCTTTTTGATCACATCCTCCACCTTTTTCGGTGCAGGTACGCTCGGATTCCCCAGGCTGTAATCAAATACATTGTCAAACCCGATCTCCTCACCCATTTTATGACCGGCCGCACTCATTTCACGGATGACCGATTTCTGTCCTAACATATCTTTGTACTTTTGTGAGATCATGCTGTTCCTCCTTTATAAACCATACGGATATTCATCTGTTTTTCCTTTGACTGCCTATTTGTTTTCGTATTTTGCCTCTCCATCCATATAAGCCTGCAGGTCTTTGATGAGCTGCTGTGTTCTTGCCTTTGTTCCCTCATCCGTCAGGTGCATATAAGTATTATAAAAATAAGAAGTGGGATATCTGTAATCGTTAAAATCCGAGATCACCGCCGCATCCAGCGCATCTGCGATCTCCTGTCCCATCTCATCATATGCCGCTCTTTCCGGTGTCCCTTCGTATTCCGCGATCGGATAGCCTGCCACAACCATATCCGCTCCCTGCTTTTGCAGATCATCATATAACGTATTCAGACGTTTTGCCGTTGTTTCGTTGATATGATGGATCGCCACCGGCGAAAAATCGATGCCTTCCTCAGACTGTGGACGCGGATAATATACATCTCCGTATGCGTTAAAGGCGCTTCTGCGGTAACAGTTATTTGTCTCCTGATTGCCCGACTCATTACGCCACTGCCCAAGACATTTGCGCAGATAGGTCGGATATGCCCGGATCATGTCCCACCAGTCCTTTGGGCGGATCAGTTTATACAGTTCAAAATGATTCTCGATCGTGATCCATGCCAGCTCCGGATTTTTGATCGCATCCGTATCATCATAGTTGCTGTGGCACACCACATAAATATCACCCGGCGTCACATTAAGCCTTGCTGCCTGTTCGTTAAACACATTCCCGACACCGCCATGCAGTCCCATATTCACAACCGGCATGGAAAATGCCTCCTCCAGCATCTGACTATCCATGCCAAACGCCAGATTGGAATTGCCGATCAGAACGATCTTCGGACCTTCCACTGACCGGAGGCGGGCAGCCTTATCTACCATAGATGCCTGATAATTGCCTGTATACTGCGGCATAACAACGCCAAAGCAGAATACGAAGAGAAGCAGTGTCACTATAAACAATTTTCCAAAGAAAAGTACTTTTTTCTTCATGCATGTATTCCTTCTGTAGCTTACTGCAAATATTTTTTGCAGCATCCTTATTTTTCAACCATATCGAACTCCTGATCTGCCAGAGCTGTCAGAACTGAAAGTAAATAAATGCCGTCTGGGCATATTCATATCCATAGACGCCAAACAGCAGAATGAACAGCAAAAGACCGCCATATACCAGATAGCGCGCAAACCATCCCTGTGAAAGCACAAGCATTGCAGCATTTTTTCCCCGGTAAAGCAGTCTGTCAACCTGCCACATAAGAAGCAGTGCAAGCGCGACCGCCAGCAAAAGGGATGGCTCCATTCCCGCAAAAACTGCCCCAAACAGTCTGTGGAAACCCGGAACAGCCTTGATCTGTCTGAGCATACCGACCACATCATCCAGCGAAGACGCCCTGAAAAACAGCCACGAAAAATCTACCAGTGCAAAAGTCAGTATGCCTGCAAAAATCCGGTACGACAGACTTTTCTCTGCAAGCCGCACTGCCTTTTTCCGATATCCCGTCACTTCCTCGATCACCATATAAAGCCCATTGATACCGCCCCAGATCACATAGGTCCAGTCAGCACCGTGCCACAGACCGCTAACCAGAAAAACGATCATGACATTCAGATATTTACGCAGTTTTCCTTTTCTGTTTCCCCCAAGCGGGATATACAGATAATCGGTAAACCAGCTTGTCAGGGAAATATGCCATCGTCTCCAGAAATCATGTACACTGACCGCCAGATAAGGAGCTTTAAAATTATCCATCAGCCGAAAGCCCAACACCTTCGCACTTCCGATCGCAATATAGGAATAGCCGCCAAAATCACAGTAAATCTGAAATGCAAACAATACAGTGGCAAAAACGATCTCCGCTCCGGTATATGCCAGATAATTATCATAAATCTCCGTAATATAGACAGACAGATTGTCCGCGATCACAATTTTCAGAAAGAGCCCCCAGAGCATCCACAAAAGCCCTTCCCGGATTCTGTCCGTATCAAACGTATGCTCCTCTTCAAACTGCGGCAGCAGATTGTCCGAGCGTTCGATCGGACCTGCCACAAGCTGCGGAAAGAACGAAACAAACAGAGCATAACGAAAGAAATTCCGACAGGCCTTGATCTTGCCCCTGTATACATCCATCGTATAGCCCAGTGCCTGAAAAATATAAAATGAAATGCCGACAGGAAGCAGAATATCAAAAACAGAAATCTGCCTGCCATGGAACAGACTGCTGATCCTGTTCAGATTTACAATCGCAAAATTCAGATATTTAAAATAAAACAAAAGACCCAGATTCAGCAGAAAACTCGCAGCCATCGCAGCCTTTGCAAGCCTCACAGACTGCTTTTTCTCCTTTGCCCATTCCACCAGAAGACTGCACAAATATGTGATCACGGTAGAGCCAAAAAGCAACAGCCCATAGGCTGCGTTCCAGTTCATATAGAAGAAATAACTGGCGATCAGAAGCCATGCATTGCGCAGCTTTTTCGGAAAAGCAAAATACAGGATCGTCACTATGGGAAAAAACAGCAGATAGCTGACCGAATTAAAAATCACAAATTTGCCCTTCCTTTCTAATCGTAATGTCAGTTTATTATACGTCGAATACGTCCGTTTGGCAATTTTTTGTTTATTTTCGATAAAAACAGGATAAAAGTGTAGGCACTATCACTCTATGTTTTTTCAGCAAACAATGATATGATACCTATAGATTGCAAAAGCCTGTATCACAAGCAGAAGATACAGTACTTCTGCAGTGTTATTCTTTCACCTTGCAGGCTCCCCATTGGGGAGCCTGCTCTTTGTTATGGCGACGAGGAAAATGCACGCATTTATGCGGTGCATTTGACGACCGCTAATCAGAGCGAGATTCGCAAAGCGTATCTCGTCTCTTCATATCAGGGAAACTTTCCCTGATATATAAAGAGCCACTCCGTGGGATGCGCACTCACGCGAAAGCTCCCGGGCGATGCCCGGGAGCTTTCATTAGATATTAGGATGATATTGCTATCATTCTGCCTTATAACTTTTATTTATCCTGTTTCTTTGTTACGACATCGAAGATAACAGCTGCAAGAAGTACAAGACCTTTTACAACCTTCTGGTAGTTGGCATCAACACCCATGATCGACATACCAAGGTTGATAACACCCATCAGAACCGCACCAACGATAACACCCGGAACTGTACCGACACCGCCATAAGCAGAAGCACCACCTACGAAGCAGGCACCGATGGCATCCATTTCGTAGTTCTGTCCGTATGTTGGCTGTGCACTTGTCATACGTGCGATTGTCAGCATACCTGCAAGAGCTGCTAAGAAGCCCATGTTTGTATAAGCAATGAAGTAAACCTTGTTTGTATTAATACCGGAAAGCTTTGTTGCTTTTTCGTTACCACCTACTGCGTAGAAGTAACGGCCTGTTGTTGTTTTGCTTGTGATGTATCCGTAGATCAGAACTACCAGTGCTACCCATACAAGAGCAGTCGGAATACCTTTGTACTGAGCCAGACGGAACATGAATACTAAAATAACTGCACAGATGATCACGGTTCTGATTACCATTGCGCTCAGAGCTTCCATTTCGTAGCCCTTCTTTGCACGGTTCATGCGGTTCTTGATCTGAACCAGTACATAGATCACACAGGCGGCCACACCAACTAACATACAGGTAATATTGAATCCGTTTCCACCGAAGAAATCAGGAATATAACATTCAGCACCACCGCCGAATACTTTAACGAATCCTGCATTTGTCAGGGAAACTGTTAAGCCGTTCAGTACAACGTTTGAAAGTCCACGGAATACCAACATACCGGACAGTGTTGTAATGAAAGGAGGTACATGTACATATGCGATCCAGAAAGCCTGCCATGCACCGATCAGAAGACCGATCAGAAGCATCATAATAGATGCAGCCCAAGGATTCATTCCTTTGCTTTCCATTAATGTTGCACCGACAGCACCTGCGAAGCAGACAACCGAACCAACCGAAAGATCGATGTTACCACCGGTTAAGATACATAATAACATACCAGTTGCCAGAACAAATACGTATGCGTTCTGGGAAATTAAGTTACTTACGTTCTGTGGGAGAAGAATTTTACCACCTGTCTGCCACGTAAAGAACAACGTAACTAATACTAAAACAATAATCATTGTATATTTTTTGACACCATTCATCAATTTTGCTTTATCCATTGTTTACGCTCCTTTATTTGAAGATTTTAAAATATGTGACATAATGATTTCCTGCGATGCTTCCTTACCTTGCAGTTCTCCGACGATTCTTCCTTCATTCATGATATAAATTCTGTCACACATACCAAGTACTTCAGGAAGCTCTGAAGAAATCATGATAACAGATTTTCCTTCTGCCACCAACTGATTGATAATACAGTAAATCTCGTATTTCGCTCCAACGTCGATACCTCTTGTCGGCTCGTCGAGGATCAATACATCCGGATCTGCGAACATCCATTTAGCCAGTAATACTTTCTGCTGGTTACCACCGGAAAGATTACCGACATTCTGCTCTACAGACGGACATTTCGTGCGTAATTTTTCTTTGTAATCTACTGCAATCGCATATTCCTCATCCTGATCGATCACACCATGTCTGCTGATCGCATCCAGATTTGCAAGCGTCGTATTGATCTTGATCGGGTTGGAAAGGATCAGTCCGTTTCCTTTTCGATCTTCTGTTACATATGCCAGCTTATGATGAATGGCATCTCTTACATTCTTCAGATGTACCTCTTCACCATTCAGCTTTAAGGAGCCGGAGATCTTTGTACCGTAGCTCTTACCGAATAAGCTCATGGCAAGCTCTGTACGTCCGGCGCCCATCAGACCTGCGATACCAACAACCTCACCTTTACGGACGTTGATGCTGACATTGTCAACAACCTTACGTTCCGTGTAAAGCGGATGGTAAACCGTCCAGTCCTTTGTCTCCAGGTTGATCTCTCCGAATTTCTTATTCTCGCGTTTCGGGAAACGGTCTGTCAGCTCACGGCCAACCATACCTTTGATGATACGCGCTTCGGAAATATCGTCTTTTTCTTTATCCAATGTTTCAATCGTAGATCCGTCTCGAATAACCGTGATCTTATCTGCTACATAAGAGATCTCATTCAGCTTATGAGAGATGATGATTGAAGTCATACCTTCTTTTTTGAACTTCAGGAGTAAATCCAGAAGTGCCTGGGAATCATCCTCATTCAAGGAGGCAGTCGGCTCATCCAGGATCAGGAGCTTTGCATGTTTTGCAAGTGCTTTTGCAATTTCAACCAGCTGCTGTTTACCTGTACCGATATCTTTGATCAGTGTTCTGGAAGATTCCTTCAGTCCTACTGTTCTCATATATTTTTCAGCTTCGCCGTAAGTATCGTTCCAGTTGATCGCAAATTTCTTTCCTCTCTCGTTACCGAGGAACATGTTCTCACCGATGCTCATGTAAGGGATCAATGCCAGTTCCTGATGGATAATGACAATTCCCTTTTCTTCACTATCTTTAATTTTAGAGAATTTACAAATTTCTCCGTCATATATAATATCGCCTTCATAGCTACCGTAAGGGTAGATACCACTTAAAACATTCATAAGGGTAGATTTACCGGCGCCGTTTTCTCCAACCAGAGCGTGGATCTCGCCTTCTTCTACCTGAAGATTTACATTATCAAGTGCCTTAACACCGGGGAATGTTTTGGTGATATTTTTCATTTCCAATAATACTTTCGCCAATTGTATCCCTCCTAATATCTAATATTTACATAATGACTGCTCCGCAATCATTATATTCCTTACCTTTTGAGATTAACAGGCGGGGTAAACCCGCCTGTTATTGTTTTTTATTTTGTTGTGATAATCACGGAAACCTCTCACATGCCATAACCTGCTTCGCAGGTGATTCAGTCACACATTTCAGGGTCGCAAATATGTGACAATTACTGTAAATCTGCTTCTGTGTAGTATCCTGAATCTACTAACAGTTCTTTGTAGTTATTAGCATCTGCGAATACAGGCTCGCAAAGGAATGAAGGAATAACGCCTGTACCGTTGTCATAAGACTCTGTATCGTTAACTTCTACTTCCTGTCCTTCGATGATCTGACCAACCATCTTTACAACCTGGCTTGCAAGTGTACGTGTATCTTTGAAGATAGACATTGACTGTTTGCCGGCGATCATGTTCTTAACGTTTGCAATATCACAGTCCTGACCGGTGATGATCGGGTAATCGCCTGTGTAGTTAGCTGCAAGTGCGTTCTCAACACCAAGTGCTGTAGAGTCGTTTGAGCAAAGAACTGCATCAAGCTTTGTACCATCTGCGTAGTAAGAAGCAAGGATGTTTTCCATTCTGGACTGAGCTGTTTCTGTAGACCAGTTAGCTGTTGCTACGTCTGCGAATTCCTTCTGGCCTGATTTGATAACCAGTTTGCCTTCGTCGATGTACTTATTCAGAACATCCATTGCGCCGCCGTAGAAGAAGTTAGCATTGTTATCACCCGGGTCACCGGTGAACACTTCAAGGTTGAACGGTCCTGCTGCATTGTCAAGGTCTAAGTTGTCACGGATGTACTCGCCCTGCTTTGTACCAACCATGTAGTTATCGAATGTTGCGTAGTAAGAAACTGCATCTGAATCCATGATCAGACGGTCATATGCGATAACAGGAATGCCTGCTTCTTTTGCCTGGCTCATTACTGTACCAAGTGAGCTGCCATCGATGGAAGCGATAACTAAAACATCAACGCCTTCTGTGATCATGTTCTCGATCTGGGATACCTGTGTAGCTGTATCGTTAGATGCATACTGGATATCTACTTTGTAGCCGGCTGCTTCGAGCTCTGCCTGCATGTTTGAACCATCCTGGTTCCAACGCTGCAGATCCTTTGTCGGCATTGCTACACCAACAAATCCACCTTCGCCTGCACTCGCGCTGTCGTCTGCGGCTGCGCTGTCATCAGCAGTATCTGTTGCTGCTGCATCTGTTGCTGCTGCATCTGTTGCTGCGCTGTCATCTGTTGCTGCGCTGCTTCCACAACCAACTAACAGAGAAGCTACCATTGCTGTGCTGAGTAATACACTTAATAATTTCTTCTTCATATTGAAGTCCTCCCTTAATTAAATTATATTGTGTTACAAATCATTCCGTTTTTAGGTTTTCTTTGTTACAAGTAAAATGTACCATACCTTCAATAGCAATAGTTTGCGAATTTCTGTCATTTTTTAAGATATGACATACCATAAAAAAAGAAGTGCTAGCACAAAATTGTTCTGTGTACCAGCACTTTTTGCAATAATTTACTATTGATTTTTTATTTTTGCGTGCTCGTGCCCTCATCGCGCACATTCAAATAAACCTCTTCTTTCAAGTGGAATCCGCTGTTTATAATGACTTCCTGCATATTGTCAGCATTCACCGCGATTGGTTCGAGCACAACAGCAGGCACATCATAAGTACCGTCATATGCTTTCCGGTCAGTCTGTACGCCCTCTCCCCTTGCCAGCTGGCATGCATAAACAGCCGCAGCCTGCGCCTGCTTCTCCACCGGCTTATACACGGTCATAACCTGTGTTCCTTCCACAATACGCTGACACGCTTCCAGCTCTGCATCCTGTCCGACGATCCTGATCTTGCTTGCCAGCCGTTTTTCCGCAAGCGCACGCACAGTACTTGTAGCGATACCGTCGTTACCGCACATGATCGCATCCAGGCCGTCCAAAAGCTCCGGATGTTCATTGATATAATCATAGGCAAGCTCTGCCTTCCAGCCGTCCGCATGCATGCTTCCCACGATCTCGATGTCATTTTCATCCATCACAGCCTGAAAGCCCTTTTCCACCTGCGACACATTATTATCCGCAGTCGGTCCGGAAAGCATAAGTACTTTTTTGTTTGGCAGTCCTGCCTGTACAAGCGCCTGCCCCATCAGCGTTCCTACCTTTTCATTATCGAAGGAAATATACAGATCCACATTGGCATTTTTGATCATACGGTCATAGGCGATCACCCGTATGCCCGCATCCTCTGCTTCCGCGATCACATCCGCCAGTCCATCCGAATCGATGCAGACAACAACAAGCACATCCACCTTTTTCTTGATCAGATACCGGATCTGTGAGATCTGCGTGTCGATATCACCGTTGGCATTCTGCACATTGACTTCCGCACCATATTCCTTCGCAGTGGAAACAAATACATCCCGGTCCTTCTGCCATCTTTCTATGACAAAGGAATCAAACACAAGTCCGATCTGCGCCGGTGTAGCATCCTGCTTCTCTTCCTCCTGCTCCGTTTCCTGTAATTTACCGCAGCCCGTCAGCAGAAGCAGACATACAACAAACAGCATAAACCTTTTCTTCATCTGTTATTTGCCCTCCTTAAACTCCGTAGGGGTCACACCTACATTTTTCTTAAAGGTGCGGCTGAAATAATTCGGATCGGAATAGCCGACCGCCGAACAGATCTCTTTCATACTGCTGTCACCTGCCTGAAGCATTTCCTTTGCCTTTGATATCCTGACATTCGTCAGATATTCGATAAAGTTTTCACCGGTCGCTTCTTTAAATACTTTGCTGAAATAATACGGACTGATATCTACCTCGCGCGATACATCGTCCAGCGAAATATCCTTGCTGTAATGTCCCGCAATATAATCCTTTGCCCGGTCAATAATACTGCTTGACTGTTCTTCCTTCCGTGTCATGACAGTGCGACATGCCTGTGTGATCTTGTCAATATACCATTTCCGCAGATCTTCATACTGGGTAATTGCCAGCAGCGACGGCAGATAATCCTGTCTGGAGCGGAAATGATACACCTTACCACTGTTCTCATAAGTGACATGCTCCGCCCAAAGCACAAATTCCAGCACCTTCAGCTTGATATCCATTTCACAGTTCGGGTAATTCTCCAGCATCCAGTCAAAAAACTGATTAGCTGCTGCTACCGATCCGTTCAGATCACCTTTTTCCAGCGCATCAAATAAAAGACGCTCTGTTTCTACCGGGTAATTTTCCTCATATTCGCAGCCGATCGGCAGGTCATCTACGTGCGCAACCGTTCCTGTCGTTGTTGTCAGGGAATCCAGCGCCTCATTATAAGATTCCATTGCCTCACTTAAGGGGCGGACAGATCCAAATCCCGCGCGGAATGCCACATCCAGATGCTTTCTGAGCTTTCTGACCATAACACGCGCTTTTTCGATCATTTCAATACGCTCATTATATTCCTGCTTCGGCTCTTCCCATGGGATAAAAACTGCGATCTTGTTTGCCATGACTGCGCCCACGATTCCCGGAAAATAGCTTTTGACCACTTCACGCACTTCTCTGACATGGTTCTGCACGCGGACACTGGTTCCGACCGCATTCGTCATATGATTGCCTTCCTGATCCTCGCCAAAAACAAGTGCCATCATACAGCCATAATCCATCGAAAGCCCCAGCAGATTTTTGAAATTTTCGATATCGTCCTCAAAGAATTCCTGAAACAGGATATTATAAACAAGTCCGTTTTCAATGATCGGAACAACCGTTTCCATTTTCTCGCGGATCATCAGATCCTTCGAGCGTTTTTCCCGTTCTTTGTCGATCAGATGCATGGCACGCTTCACAACTGCTACGATCTCGGTTCTGTCAACCGGTTTGTTCAGATATTCCAGCACGCCAAGTCCAATGGCCTCCTTGGCATAATCAAATTTATCATAGGCAGACATCACGATAAAAATCGTATTCGTATTCGTTTCCCGGATCTCACGCATTGCCTCGATTCCATTAATACCGGGCATCTGGATATCCATGATCGCAATATCGGGGCCAAAATGCTCCGCCAGCTCGATCACGCTTCTGCCGGTCTTGGCAGATTCGATCACACATGTATCCCCAAATTCCTTTGATAAGATGAACCGGAGGGAATCAATCACGATCCCTTCGTCATCTGCCAGCATAATCTTATACATACCTTATCCTCTCTCCGTAATCATTACATTTCACATTTTCAAATAAGGAATCCGGATCACTACCTCCGTTCCCCTGCCCGGTCCTTCACTCATCATGACAAACTCTTCCGCTCCGTCAAAAAACAGATGGAGGCGTTCCATTACATTGTTCAGACCGACACCGTTGGAATCTCCCGTATCTTCCTGATGGGAAATGCAGTTCTGCATCACCTGCGCGATTCGTTCTTCCGTCATGCCAACACCGTTGTCTTTGATACTGATACAGACTTTTTCCTCTTCCCGGTAAACAGAAAGCACGATCCGCCCTTCCCAGTCAATATTACGGATTCCGTAATTGACACTGTTTTCCACGATCGGCTGCAGGAGCATGCTCGGAATATGCACGCCCAGAAGGGATTCATCTACTTTTTTCTCAAAATGGATCTCCCCTGAAAACCGGACGTTTAATATATAAATATAATTATCCACAAGCCGGATTTCTTCTTCCAGCGTGACTTCATCATGATCCTTCTTAATATTGTAGCGGAAAAACGCAGCCATATTCTGGATATAATCATAGGTACGGTCCGCGCTTTCCATCATGGCAAGCTGTGCACCCGCATTCAATGAATTAAACAGAAAGTGCGGATTGATCTGTGCCTGCAGATATTTCAGCTGGGCATCCTTCAGATGTGTTTCCATCAGAAGTTCCTTTTCCTTCATCTGCCGCTCTTTTTCAAGGCTCTCCCGGAGACGGTTTATATAAGCCGGAATACTCTGTAGCATCCGGTTAAACGCTACCGTTACGACACCGATCTCATCCATTGAATGCACTTCCACCATATCTGCCTGATCCAGCTCTCCGTTTGCCACACGATACGCTGCATCCGAAAGCTTCCGCAACGGCTTTGTGATATTTCTCGTAAACATGACGACCATTAAAAGGGTACAAAGTGTCAGTACGATAAATATAAAGATGCTGACCATTTCCAGATATTGCAGGGAATCGGAAAGCACTTCGTAATCCCCGGTATTGGTACGGAACCGCCTGTTATTCAGACTCAGTATATACATCTGCAAATATCCATAAAGCTGCGATGCATCATCATAATATGCTTTGTATTTTTCTACATTACGCCCTCTTTTTGCCTCTATCGTATCTGCCGTGAGCGTCAGATATGTCTCTGACATGTAATGGATATTACGCTCCATCAGAAGAAGCTCGTCCCCCGTTGCCTTTGTCTGAAGTCCCGCGATCAGATCTGCATAATTCTGCTCGTTTTTATAATATTCCTCCATGGCATCTGTCGTCTTTGTATTCAGATAGGAAGTCATACTGGACTGCAGACCGTCAAGCGCATCCGCGATCGCATTCAGCCTGACATTGTCCGCGTAGATTTCATCCAGCTGCACGGTGATCTTGTTGATATTCAGATACATGAACACATTCACAAGCAGCATGACAAGGATCGTCAGAACGAATACACAGATCAGCTTTGTCCGGATTGAGAGAGCCGCGAAGGCGTCAGTCAGTTTCTTGGACATCGTCCGCGCCTCCTTCCCCCAGCGTCTGTGCATCCAGAAGTGAGATATCTACTGCAAAATATTCATTTGCATAACCACTTTCCTGATATTCCGTAAGTGCATCCACGCAATATCTGCCCATCTGCTTTGTATCGAACGTCACGGAAGAATAGATGATATCTTTCCGGATCGCACTTCTGATCATATCGGATTCGTAATATCCCACGATCTCAATATCCCCAACCTTGTTATAATCGACAACCGCCTGATAAACGCAGGTCGTATTTTGTTCATTCAGGCAGATCATCACGTCCGGCAGCGTATCTCTCGTCATAAAAATATCACGGATCGCCTCTTCAGCGGCAAATGCCGATCCACTCTGTACCGGAACCGCCTCAATCTGTACCAGATCACCAAACCCTTCTCCGTCAATCACCTCCTGCATAGAGGCAAGAAGGATACTCTGGCTCGTATCCGCGCGTTCCGCATCCAAAAGTACCATGACATTTTGCCTGCTGCCATATCCCTTTACCTGTTTTTCTCTTATGATATCGCAGAGCTGGTTCCCATACTCTCTGCCAAGATTATAATAGCTGATGCTTACATAGCTCTGCCTGCCCGCCTGTGTGTTATCCTCCAGCACAGTCACGACAGGAATTCCGTTGTCTTCCGCTTCCCTGATAAGCTCTGTCATCATGGCACTTTCATCCGCCTCCACAATGATACCATCCACCTTGGAATCGATCGCGATCTTCATCAGATCCCGCTTGTCGTAATCCGTTTCCAGATTAAGCCCCGGCATTTCAATATAAGCATCTGCTTTCTGTGCTTCCTCCAACGCGCCTGCATAAACATTCTGCCAGAACGGCAGGCTGTCATCATTGGTGATCATCATATAATAGCTTCTGTATTCTTCTGCATCCTGCACCTTTTGCAGCACCTGACTTTCCCGCTTCCGCATATGGAAATAGAACACGCACATAATGACCATCAGAGCAGCCAGCAGATAAAAAGGAAGTATCTGCGCGATTTTCCCAGCTTTTTCTTTCCATCCGTTTCTTTTTTTCATATATAATATCTATAACTTTCTTCTCTTTTTACAGCAATTTCTTTTTCTTTAATACAACAAGTGCCACAACACAGATCACTGCTATGGCCACACAGATAATAGTGAACCCGTAAGGTGTCTTCGCAAGCGGCATCCAGGCTGCACTTACATTCATTCCGTAAATACCGGAAATAACCGTCGGGATCGCCATAACGAGCGTAATGGAGGTCAGGAATTTCATCACATTGTTCAATCGGTTATTTAAGATCGTGGATACGAGCTCCCGGGCACCATGGATAATATCTCTGTAAATGTTTGTCATTTCAATTGCCTGCCTGTTCTCGACTATGACATCATCCAGCAGTTCCTTATCCTCCGGATACTGCTCGATCCGCTCATAACGTGTCAGGCGTTCGAGTACAACTCTGTTTGCACTTAATGACGTTGCGAAATAGACAAGGTTGCTTTCCAGTTCATGTAAGTGGATCAGATCTCTGTCCTCTGTATCATTTTCTTCACTGACTCTCTGCTCGATCTCGCTGCGCCGCTTATCAATAACACGCAGAAATGCCTGATACATATTGGTTGTCCGAAGCAGGATCTGATACACAAAACGCATCTTCTTTTTTGTCGAGAATCCTCTGACGAGATTTTGTGAAAAATAAGTCAGCACCGGTGTCTCTGTACCGCATACCGTGATGATCGCATTTCTCACAAGCAGGATACCCAGAGGAATTGTCGTATAAGCATTCTGGTTATTACGCACCTCAGCCGACGGGATATCGACAAGGATCAGTGTATACCCATCTTCCAGCTGCACACGGGAGCTTTCCTCATCATCCAGTGCTGCCTTCATATCGTTAACATCAATTCCATATTGTTTGGCTGTCGAGACGATCTCATCCATATCAGGAGTTATGAGGTTTACCCATACGTCCGGCTCAAAATCTTTCAGTTTTGACAAAACTCCATTGTCTGTCTTATATATACAACGCATAAAAAGCCTCCCATTTTGCATACCTTGTTATCAGTTTACATCTTTTCAACATTCGGTGCAATAAAATCCTCTAAATCCGGGCAGTAGTGTATAGGGCAGCAGAACTGCGTGCATTTTCCTCGTCGCCATAACAAAAAAGCTCCGGCGGACGACTGTGCATCCGCCGGAGCTTTCCTGTTTCTGTTTCTATTACAGATTGCAAGATCCCGTATTTTTATTTCTTTACTTTGATCTTCTTCACTGCAGATTCAATCTTCATATCTGCCTTCAACTCGTTTGTACCTTCAGCCACTACTTTGTAATAGTATGTTTTCTTCTTTACTGCTTTACCTGTATAGCTTAAGGACTTTTTGTTCTTGTTCTTCTTGGTTACCTTGACAGTTGCAACCTTTGTATACTTGCCGCCCTTCTTCATGGAACGATAAACTGTATACTTCTTTGCGCCCGGTACCGTGTTGAAGGTTACTGTTACTTTGCCCTTCTTGCTGTTTTTCAGCGTAACGGTGTTGATACCGTCTGCTGTTACCTTGGCAGCCTTGGAAGACATAACCGAATATACGTTGGAATCCGTTCCGGCCATCGGTGTTTCTCCATAAGCCTTGACTGTGTAATAATAGGTCACACCTGCAGGAACATCCTCATAATCATAAGCGGTAGTACCAACAACAGAACCTGTCACACCGTTATATTCTTCATAGCTTTCATAGCTGCTGCTGTCTCTGTAGCCATCCGTTCTCAGAGAAGAAGTAGTAAAGTAGAAATCATCATTTCCGTCCTTCTTGATCAAGGAACCTGATGGCAGATAATACATTTTCTTATCTTTGTCATAAGTGCCTTCATAGACAGAACGGTATACTTTGTAGTATTTTGCTCCCTTTACTGCTTTCCATGTGATCTTGACACCATTGACCGTCTTGCCGTCAGAGGTCTTCTTTGTCACAGCAGACGCCTTAATACCTTTGACCGGTGCAAGACTGTTCATGGAGGACGACCAGTTGGAAGCCGATGTCCATCTTCCGTATACGTTTCCTTTTCCTACCGCACGGATACGAACTGATACTGTTTCTCCTGCGCCAAGTCCCTTGATAGTATAAGTGTTTTTCTTTGTAGAAGCCTTGAGCGGTGTTGTATTCTTTGCATATCCGTTGATATCGAACATGGTGTATTCCAGCTCATATTTCGCAGCAAATGTATCCTTGTCCCATGTGATCTTTGCATTGGAACCGTTTACTTCACCATATATATTTTTGACAGTCGTATCCAGTGCCATCAATGCAGAACCGCCGCCGGATACATATTCCGTCTTACCGCCTGCCTTATAATAAGCAATAACAACATAGCTGTATTTCTGACCTGCTACCAGCTTCTTATCCGTCAGACTTGTTTTGGATTTTCCAAGTGTTTTGATCAGCTCATAGCGGTTATCTGACAGATAATCTTTCCTGCCGGACGCACTGAATTTCTTGGAAATCGTCTTTGGATCCGTATTTTCAGAACTGGAACGATAAATTTCATATTTTACGGCATTCGGTACCTTCGTCCACTTGATCTTTGCAGAAGACTTGGATGCCTTTGTAACGGAAACAGAAATATTGGCTGCATCTGCTGCCTTTACTGTGACCACTCTGTAATCGCTGTAATATTTCTCTTTCGTATCACGGTTGTAATAATAGCCACGAACCTTATACGTATAAGATACGCCGTTTTTCAGACCTGTGTCCGTATAAACATCATCTGTCATAGTCGCAATCTTTTTAAACTTCTTACCGCTCTTGCGATAGATTTCATAACCTGTGTTATATCCGCCGACAGTCAGCTTTACACTGTTCTTTGTTGCATAAGTGGAAACAGTCGGCTTGTCCGGCTTTGCATATTTATAGCTTACCATATTAGACGGTGCACTGATCGGTATGTAAGAATCATAACTGTAAGTAACCGGTGTCGTCTTTTCTACACCGTTTACCTTTATTTTCTTTGTCGTCTTATAAGTGATCGGTGTCTGACCACCGGTCTGCAGACTCTTATCATAGGTATATGCGACAAAATAATAAGTTCTGCCCGGTACCAGATTCATATCACTCATTGCCGTGCTCGCATTATAAGAGCCGGATTCTGTTGTATACTTCACTTTATTTAATGCCAGCCGGTCTGCATCCGAAAGCTGATACTCCATTTTTCCATCTGCAGAACTCGGTTTCTGGAACTTTGTCGTATAATATGCCGGGAACGATGCTGCCTCATATGCAAATACAACTACATTTTTATCTGTTCCGTCCCATACCAGTCTCGGTCCTGTTGTTCCATAAGATCCGTCATTATTGGAATATTTTTCCACATGCAGATTGGTTACAGGTGTCAGTACCTGTGTATTCCGGGCAGCAGTTACACCTGCTACCGCTTTGATCGTATCGAGACTCTGATCATTATAATATTTTTCATAATCGGTCAGGCTTGACGGTACAACCGCAAAATAGTAATAGCTGTAATTTTTATCCGTTGTTAATTCAAGCTCGCCCGTATCACTGGAATAGAAATAATTTACGGCAAAATCAGACGTGCTCAGCCCCAGTTTCTGTAATGTTGCACTATCCTTATAATAAACGTCACTAAAATTAGCTGTTGTCAGACTGATCGCCTTTTTGGAAGCGATTCTGTAAATACGATAATCTTCACAATTTGCCAGTGTTGTGTACGTAATACGGATCTTATTTTTATTGGTTGAATATCCTGATCCGCTTACCTCCGTTGCTACCGGAATATATCTGGCTGTCACAGAAGGAACCGCACCAACCGCCTGTGGTGCTGTATATGTATAAGTATATGGTTCAGACCATTCGCCAAATGCATCGATCACATTGACTGTATTTCCACTCTGTACACCATTTTCTGTGATCACCTTATTTTCCTGATGATAGTACAGACCACGTACACGCAGTCTGACTGACTGACCGTTTGTCAGGTACTTGTCATAAGTAAATCCGGTATAGGAACTCATCCGGTGTGGTGTACCGGATTTTTCATGTGCATTGTATTCGGTATTTAAAAGAGCGCCGTTTACCTCCACTTCATATCCGACTAAAAGCTCCTGTCCGGCGCTGTTTTTCTGGTCGGCTTTTATATGAAGGGTATTCCAGCTGAATGTAACATTTTGCGCATTCAATGCAATCTCCGTATATCCATAGTACTTTTTGATACGTTTTCCGCCTTCATAAACAGAATGGTAGCCTGCATTTTTATAACATTTGCCGCCTACTGCATAATAATCCGGTGAAACGTCATATTTATTCT
Organism: Firmicutes bacterium CAG:194; assembly: GCA_000432915.1. Lineage (GTDB taxonomy): Bacteria > Bacillota > Clostridia > Lachnospirales > Lachnospiraceae > CAG-194. The sequence goes on along the minus strand of HF995248.1, from coordinate 48,127 downwards.
GCCCCTGCTTCTGATAATAAGCATCTGATTTTGTATAACGGCCATACTGCTTCCTGAAAGCCTGAAGACCTGCTGTATCATCGGAAAAGCTGCCTGTCATCGGCATATTGTTTTCTGCCTTTACATGATAATAAGCACATTCTTTTCCGTTTATGTTAACTGTACCAAGGTCGCTGTAATAGGTTCCGTTAACTTTATATAACCGGGTAGCAGCATCCAGATAAGCTGATTTTGGATTGCCCAGCAATGCAATTTCATTATAGGATCTAAAAGTTGTAACATTCAGATATTTATCATATGATGCATACCTATAAAGTTTTCCGTTATAGCTGTAAAGTCCCGTTGCGGCATTTGCGTCGATTTTTCCCGGTGCTTCCACGCATGTGGTTGCATCCTGGACCGCAACATAACGATATACGACATTCCCATTATCATCCTTAAAGCTACCGTCATAGTCTCTTCCCGACGCCTCCAGTCCGATCACTTTTGAAATGCTTCCATCATATGCCTCATCTGCATCCAGATCCGCATCATTCTCTGAAACAGTGATCTCTGTGTCATTTTCTGAGACGCTTGTCTCCTCTGCTGTCTCTGCCGCAGAACCGTCTTCCGGTGCTGCATCCTCTGCCTCTTCCGTCTCAGGAATCTGTACTTCTGTTTCTACGCTTTCCGGTACCACAGCTTCTTCTGCTGTCTCTGCTTCCGGTGCCACAGCTTCTTCTGCTGTCTCTGCTTCCGGTGCCTGCTCAGCAACTGTTTCCGTTGCGCAAGTCGCAGAGGCATCTGCCGGTGCAGCCACCACTGCCGATGCTTCTCCCAGCACCAGAGAAAAAGCAAGCACAAACGCCATCACACGCTTTCCGTTTAAACTCTTCTTTCTCATGAAATCTCCCTTCCTTATACAATACTTATTCTATGCCCTATTTATTTTTGCCACTAGCGCATTGAAAATATGACACTATTTTATTATCGATTATTCCCCCTGCTTTTGCAACCGAAAGACAGCTGTTTTTCGCAGACGAAATTCACAAAAATAGAGGCTTTGCTTTGTGCAAAACCTCTTTCCTGTTTTAGGTTCATTTTAAGTTCTGTCTGCAGAGCAGTTTCAGCTGCCGGATCACGCTGTCGTAATCAGCGCATGTACTGCATTTCCGCAGCTGTTTCATAAGCTTATCTGTTTTGGGATTGCTTCCTCCTGCAATCTCATTAAATCCGACCTGCAGATAGCTCCACAGCTCCTTCATCTTAAACAGGACCGGCTTGTCGCCCTGCAGATAAGCCCTGTAGCCTTCGTAGATCCGGTCGTGGAATATCCACAGCTTATCACTGTCCATGGCTTTTCCCGTTTTCCGGCTTTCAGATTCTGTTATTTCTCCCGGCTGATTCCCGGATTGCCCCGATAGCTTTTCCGTAAACCCAGGCCGCATCAAAAAGCCTCTGCCGATCATCACAGCGGGCATCTTTGGGTAAGCATCTGCTAACTTCTGTATCTGTTCTTTTCTTACAATATCTCCATTGTAACACAGCTGCACCGCAGGCTGTTCGTGCTCCGTGCAGATTTTTCTGTAAGCCTTTGCAAATGCTTCTTCACGGATTCTTCCCTGATAGTAATCTTCCCGCAGGCGCGGATGAATGATCAGCTCTGAAACAGGAAAAGCTTCATACAGAGAAAGCAGCTTCTCCCATTCCGCTTCCTCCGCCATCCCAATCCTTGTTTTAATAGAAAGCCTTATACCTTTTCCCTCGGCCCAGTCATAGCATTCCGTCAGAAACACCTTTAAAAGCTCCGGTTCTGCCAGAAGCCCTGCGCCGCGTTTCTTGGTGACAACAGTTGCCGATGGGCAACCAAAATTCAGATTCAGTTCCCGATAGCCAAACTGCTGCAGCATCTGCGCTGTGGATATAAAATCCTCTCCCTTATTTGCAAGAAGCTGCGGGATCAGACAGATCCCTGTATTGTTTTCAGGCAAAACATCCCTTAAATCACGGGCAGCCAGCTTCTTTCGACAACTGGCTGCGATAAAGGGTGCAAAATATCGATCGATCGTTCCCGGAAAGCAGGATTCATATGCATTTCGCAGAACAAATCCTGTAATGCCTTCCAGTGGTGCAAAATAGATGTTCATAGGTACCCTCTGTTTCTTATTTTAGAAATCCGTTAATGATCTGCTCCTCAGCTTCTTTTTCTGTCAGTCCGAGTGTCATGAGCTTGATCAGTTGTTCTCCGGCAATTTTACCGATTGCCGCTTCGTGGATCAGGTTTGCCTCAATATTGTTGGCAGTAAGCTGCGGGCTTGCAGACACCACACCATTCTCCATAATGATACCGTCACATTCGCTGTGTCCCGCACAGGCAGCATTTCCATTCATTACAGAGAAAAATTCCTGTTTGGAATGCCCTTTGGCAACAGAACGTGATACCAGATTGCAGCTGCAGCCGTCTCCGTTCATATCCACCACAAAGTCAGTTTTTGCATACTGCCTGCCATGTGTCATGATCTTCTCACGAATCTCCAGTGTTGCATTTTCTGCCATATCCGCACGCGTGATACGCTCTGTGGAATCGATCCCCTTGATCTGGGTTGTCTCCATTTCCATGTAAGAACCTTCCTGCATATGCACGATTGTCTGCGGATTCATGATATTTTCGCCGTTACCGTCACCTTCTCCGTAGTGGCGTTCAATATAACGGACATGCGCACCCTTTTCCAGATAGAAGGTATGTATCCCTGCATGAAGCGATGTGTCCACGCCGCAGTTGTGGATTCCACAGCCTGCCACAATCGTAACATCTGCGCCTTCCCCTATATAAAAATCATTGTAAACACATTCCTGCAGACCGCTCTGCGACAGGAGCACCGGAATATGTACACTTTCATTGACCGTTCCCGGCTTTATGATAATGTCGATTCCATCTTTGTCTGTCTTGGACACAATATCAATATTGGCGGTTGTGTTTCTTGCCATTTTCTGTCCGTTGGCACGGATATTATAAGCACCTTCCGGAATTTCATGCAGTCCGGCAACCTGCTCGAGTAAATTTTTCTGTATTAAGTCCATGGTTCTACCTCCTACAACTTCTCTGTCAGTGTCTGACACGCCTTTGCCGTTCCGAGAAGCTCAGGCAGTACTTCCTGCTTTGTACCAATCTTTTTTAATTGTCCATCCGCAATCACAATGATCTTCTCCGCAATATCCAGAATACGTTCCTGATGGGAAATGATCAGGATCGTTCCCTGAATCTCATCCCGCATCTTTTCGAAAACACGGATCAGGCTGTTGAAGCTCCAGAGATCAATACCTGCTTCCGGCTCATCAAAGATGGAAAGCTTTGTTCCTCTTGCCGTGATCATGGCGATCTCAATACGCTTCAGTTCCCCGCCGGAAAGACTGCTGTTGATCTCGCGGTCAATATATTCCCGCGCGCAAAGCCCCACTTCCGACAAAATATCGCAGATCTCATTGACACTCAGCTTTTTCCCCGCTGCAATCGTAATAAGATCACGGACTGTCAGTCCTTTAAAATGCACCGGCTGCTGGAATGCAAAGCTGATGCCCTTATTGGCACGCTCTGTGATATTCAATCCTGTGATATCCTCTCCATCCAACAGGATCTGACCGCTTGTCGGTGTCACAATTCCCGCAATGATCTTTGCAAGCGTTGACTTACCTCCACCGTTCGGTCCGGTAATCGCTACAAAATGATCCTCGATCTGCAGGCTGATATCCCGGATGATCTCTTTGTTATCTTCTACTTCATAACATATATTTTTCAGTTCTAACATAAATTATTTCTTCCTTTTTGATTTCTGATTCTGCCATACGTCAGCTATTATGGTTTACCGCTCCGCACGCATCGGATTGTGCAGGAAGTCTTCATAGGCAAGTCTGATACCGTCTTCCAGCTCTGTCTTGTATTTCCAGCCAAGGCTTTCAGCCTTTGAAACATCCAGAAGCTTTCTCGGTGTTCCGTTTGGCTTACTCGTATCCCACTTGATCTCTCCCGTAAATCCTACCACCTTTGCCACAAGCTCTGTCAGCTCTTTGATCGTCAGTTCCTTACCTGTTCCGGCGTTGACTGTCTCATCTCCGCTGTAGTTGTTCATCAGGAACACACAAAGGTTAGCCAGATCATCCACGTATAAGAACTCGCGCAATGGTGAACCGTCTCCCCAGCACGTTACTTCCTTAAGTCCTGCCTCTTTTGCCTCATGGAATCTGCGGATCAGCGCCGGCAGTACATGGGAATGTGTTGGGTGATAGTTATCATTTGGACCGTACAGATTGGTCGGCATTACGGAAATATAATCTGTTCCATACTGTTTATTTAAAAATTCACAATATTTCAGACCGGAGATCTTCGCAAGCGCATATGCTTCATTTGTCTTCTCCAGCTCTGAAGTCAAAAGGCAGCTTTCCTTCATCGGCTGTGGTGCCATACGCGGATAAATGCAGGAAGATCCAAGGAATTCCAGCTTCTTACAGCCGTTCTTCCATGCACTGTGAATCGCATTCATCTCCAGGATCATATTATCATACATAAAGTCAGCCAGCGCATTCTGGTTTGCCACGATTCCGCCCACCTTGGCTGCTGCCAGGAACACATATTCCGGTTTTTCCTGCGCAAAAAATTCCTCTACAGCATCCTGTCTTGTCAGATCCAGTTCCTTATGGGTTCTTGTTACAATATTGTGATAGCCCTGTCTTTCCAGTTCTCTTACGATCGCAGAGCCAACCATCCCTCTGTGGCCTGCAACATATATTTTTGCGTCTTTTTCCATCATTTTGGTACACTTCTTTCTCTATCATTTATCGTCTTATTCAAAATCTGAGCCTGCCTGTCATATCACGGCAGCTTCTGCAGCCGGCAGTAAGCACCGTCTTACTTCACAACGCCCTTCTCCAGATATTCTTCCAGATTTGTCTTGATGTGCTCTTCTGCTCTTTCCACAGCAACCTTTTCCATATCATGTTTTGTCATAAGCGCTACAAGCTCTTCAAAGCTTGTCTTGGTCGGATTCCAGCCAAGCTCTGTCTTCGCCTTGGTCGGATCTCCCCAGAGATTTACTACATCAGTCGGGCGGTAGAAATCAGGGCTGACTTCAACGATCACTTTGCCATTGGCTTTATTAATACCCTTTTCGTCCATTCCGCTTCCCTGCCATTCCACTTCAATACCTGCATGATGGAAAGCAAGTGTTGCGAACTCTCTGACAGAATGCTGTACACCTGTTGCGATCACGAAATCTTCCGGCTTATCATGCTGCAGGATCAGCCACATACATTCCACATAATCCTTTGCATATCCCCAGTCACGCAGACTGTCAAGGTTACCTAAATACAACTTATCCTGTTTACCCTGTGCAATTCTCGCCGCAGCCAATGTGATCTTTCTTGTTACAAAAGTTTCACCACGGCGTTCGCTTTCATGGTTAAATAAAATACCGGAGCAGCAGAACATATCATAGGCTTCTCTGTACTCTTTTACGATCCAGTAGCCATACTGCTTTGCAACTGCATATGGAGAATACGGATGGAACGGTGTTGTCTCTTTCTGGGGAACCTCTTCTACTTTTCCGTAAAGCTCTGAAGTGGAAGCCTGATAAATACGGCAGGTCTTTTCGAGACCGCAGACACGGACTGCTTCAAGTACTCTGAGGACACCTGTTGCTACCACATCGGCTGTATATTCCGGAACATCGAAGCTGACCTGCACATGGGACTGTGCTGCCAGATTGTAGATTTCATCCGGTCTGATCTCTCCGATCAGCTTTACAAGGCTGATGGAATCTCCAAGATCTCCAAATTTCAAATGAAAATGCGGTGTTCCTTCCAGATGGGCAATACGTTCCCTGAAATCCACGGAAGATCTACGGATCATACCGTATACCTCATAACCCTTTTCCAATAAAAACTCTGCTAAATAAGAGCCGTCCTGTCCGGTCACACCTGTGATAAGTGCTTTTTTTGCCATAGTTCCTTCTCCTTTTTCTATTCTATATGACGATATTGCTATTTTCTGTTTATTATAATATACCCATGTTTCTGCCTTATCCATTCATTGTATTGACATTCAGTTGCATTATATTGACTTTTATTTTGAATTTCTATACTATATAGAAAAGATCTTACAGAAACGGAGTTTTTTCATGAAGCATCAGGCATTATTTCACGGTGATCTCGTCAATACGACCCGGATCATTTATACTCCCTCAGAGTTTGCCAAAACTTCCCTTTTACACATACAGGAAATTGGCACCTTGCAGGCACAAAAACCGCATGTCAGCAAACGCGAAGATCTGGATTCCTATCTCTTTTTTATGGTACGATCCGGCTCCGGCGAGCTGCATTATGCACATAATACTTATCCGCTCGGTGTAGGCGATTGTGTCTTTATCGACTGCAGATCCGCCTATTTTCACGAAACAAAGGATGATCTCTGGAGTCTTTCCTGGGTGCATTTTAACGGTCCCTCGATCGATGGTATCTACCAGAAGTATAAGGAACGCGGCGGTCTGCCCGCCTTTCATGCAAATGCATTTTCTCTTTATGAGGACTGTTTTAACCATCTTTACAGCATAGTATCCGGCAATTCTTATGTCCGGGATATGCAGATCAACGAAGGGCTTTCTGCCCTGTTAACCCTGTTGATGGAGGATAGCTGGCATCCGGACAGTATGCCTGCACATACCAAACGTACCAGCCTGTGGCATGTCCGGGAGTATCTTGACCAGAATTATGCGCAAAAAATATCGCTCGACGATCTCGCCGAACGATACTTCATCAACAAATATTATCTCACCAGAATTTTCAAAGAACAATTTGGTGTTACCATCAACAATTACCTTTTAAATGTCCGCATCACCCATGCCAAGCGGGAACTGCGCTTTTCCGGCAAATCCGCCGAAGAGATCGGTGCTGAGGTCGGTTTTCACGAGCTGTACTACTTCAGCCGCGTCTTTAAAAAGGTGGAGGGCTGCAGCATCAGTGAATACCGGAGGATGTGGGGAACATGATCAGATTTCCAGCTCAAATTTCTGTTTATCATGCACATTGATATCCTTGCCAAGCTGGATCTCCACGAGACGCAGCTCTGTATCCGCAAACACCGTATGACGACAGCCTGCAGACATTGTGATCACATCGCCCGCTTTTACCGCCTGCTCAAATCCGTCTACAACCGTTCTGCCGTTTCCGGAAATAACCACCCAGACTTCATCCCGGTTTTTGTGACTGTGATAATTCATGCTATGCCCCGGATTCAGAGTTACCTTGATCGTCATGGAAGTTCCTTCCACATCCAATACCCGGAAGCTTCCCCATGATTTTTCCGCAAACATGATCTGCTGTTCAAATTTATCCACGTAAGGCTTGATATAGCTGCTCTGCTCTTTATCGGATACCAGAATACCATCCGGCGAAGCAGAAATAACCACATCATGCAGTCCCATCGCAAGCACAGGCACATCCATCTCATTGACGATATGCACATCTGAACAGGTCTCATTCAAGACACCTTTTCCGACAACAGATTCTTCCATCGCCTCTGTCAGTGTGTTCCATGTACCGAGATCCTTCCACTGTCCGGCAAAACGCTGCACCTGGATCTTATCCTCTTTCTCTACAACCGCATAATCAAAAGAAATTTTTGTCAACGTCTCATATTTATCAAATAAATCCTGATAATCTGTAAATTTAATCAGTTCATGTGCTTTCTCAAGTACATATTTTAATTTATAGGCAAAAACACCGCCATTCCAGAGTGCACCGCGCTTTATATATTCCTCTGCCACATCTGCCGTTGGCTTTTCCTTAAAGGTCTCAACCATAGATGTATGATCTGCCGTCTTCGGAATGATATATCCATATTTTTCACTCGGATAAGTCGGTTCAATTCCCATCAGTACCAGATTTGCCTCACCCTTGTCTGCCTGCTCAGACAGATCTTTCAATGCAGCAAAATAGTCATCCTCCACATAGGGATCAACCGGGCAGACTACCACCGATTCCTCCGGGCTGACTTTCATTTCATCGACAAGATAAGCTGTCGCTAACGCAATCGCCGGAAAAGTATCTCTTCTGCATGGCTCTATGGAAATCCCCACGCCATCCCCAAGCTGGTTATGGATCGCCGAAACCTGTGTCTTGGAGGTTGCAATCGTGACGGTTGCATCCGCATCTACCGTCTTGATCTGCCGATAAACACGCTGCACCATAGACTCATAAGAGCCGTCCTTTTTCTTAAATATTTTTATAAACTGTTTGCTTCTCACATCATTGGAAAGCGGCCACAGGCGCTTCCCTGATCCGCCTGATAATAATACAATGTTCATTGTTTTTCCTGTTCCCTTGTATAAATACAATTAGTTTAACACGGATAGGGCAAACGGACAACTATTTCCATGCTCCACGCGAAACACACCAGTTTTCCAATCAACTGCTCCATAAATGCTTCCGCATATGAGAAAGCCATGCATTCGTATCCGGATTGTCCGACGCGAACCGCATCAGCTTGTCCACATATCCCTGTTCCTTTGCAATCTGTATACTGATCGGGTAAACCAGTTCAAATACCAGACAAACATGTCCTACCAGATTGTCAACCGGCGTATGCTTCAGGCTGCGAAGCACCGTGTGCTTCTCCATAAAGCATTTTTTCACCAAATCCGATACTGCTGCCTGTTTCAGTTCCGCAGTCGATACATTATAAATATCTTCAAGCGGTGTATCACAATTTACCCGGAAAATATCGATCTTATCTGCATCACGCAATATATTGCAATATGCAGTTTTCTCCGCAGACATACCTTCTGGAATTCTGTATTTGTTATGATTTTCAATGCTGACTTTGAGAAGTTCCTGTTCCTCCGGTGTAAAATCTCCGAATTGTGTAAGAAGCCCCTCCTCAAACAGGATCGTTATCCCCAACTCTGCATGATCTATCGACTCACTATCCACAAAAGTGCCATATCTTTTCACCTGTTCAAAACGGCCTATGTCATGGAGCATCCCCATTGTCCACGCAAGATCCCTGTCAATGGGTATATCCGTAACTGTTCGGGCAATGCGCTCCGCAAGTGCCGCCACACGATACGTATGGTCGATCTTTAGCCTGATCTTCGGATCAGATGCATTATATTTATTTGTATACTCTGCAAATGTTTGCTTGATTCTTGTTCGGTTCATCAGTTATTGCAATAGCTCCTGCAGTCTTTTTACCTCGGCCTCCAACTCAGCAGCTCTTTTAACTGCATCATTTGCTCTTTGCACTGCATCATCTGCTCTTTGCCGCTCCTTTTCTGTATTCTCCCGTTCAAGTTCTATCCCTTCCCGTTTTCCGGCATTATATTCCGTAAGAAGGCATCTCTCATAGTCTTCCCTTGCTTCACACTGCATACGGATTTTTTCATCTTCACTCAGTTTTTTCATTGTCACTACCATATTCTCAAATACCTCCTCGCCTCTTGCTAACTGCTCAAGTTCTTCCAGAGTCTCTGCCTTGAATATACCCGCCCATTTCGAAACTCCCGCTTTATTAAATAGTTATGAAATAAAGCATGGATTTTCTGAAATAAGATATGCGTTAGATATTGAGCAAGAATGCGCAAATCAGTTGTTGCCTCTTTGCCCGATAGACCTGATAAAAGAAAATATGCTTTGGAAGTAGTATATCATGCTTCCAAAGCATTCTCAATGTCATTATTTTTTATTTACATAGAACTATTCAGCTTCATCCTTCTCTAAAATCGGATATTTTCCCAACTCAGCATCTGCATTCCATTCTGCAATATCCACAACACGCACCTCATCTATCAGTTTTATTCTGCCACCTGCCAATTGTGCCTGTAATTTAAACGGTAAATATTCCTTTAGTTTATTTCGTAACATCAGCCGTGAGGTTGAGTTGCCTGCTGGGTATTCTACGACATAAATATATTTTTTGGATTTATTCTTATTCAACAGCATCAGACAATGAAGTGTATCAAAATATTTTTCTGCAACTTTCTTTATAGTCTCTCCCTTTTCAGGCTTAAAAGCCTCTGGCTTAGCCGCATCAGAAATATTGGAATTTTTATATTCTACAAGATAAATGGCCGTATCACTTTCAATAACCCAATCTGTATCCTTCAAAAAGTTAAGATTACCAAATTGTGGAGCACTCCCTTGGTAATAATTATGAATTTTGTCTGTTGACCATATCGCGGCAGAACAATCGATAATGTATTTCCCATTTTCTTCTGTATATCTAATTAACATTTATCCTATCACACTTCCATATCATATATATCATTTAACAACTCATTAAAGGCGCTAATTATCATATTGTTCTTCAACGCCGCAAATTTTTCGGCATTCTCATATTCTAAGCATAAATTCTGACTATTATGCGATAAAGAATGGAATATAATTTTGTCACCCTGCTGTTTTCTAACTTCAAAATAACTAGCCAACATATAATCATGTGTTGAAATAAAAATTTGAACACCTCTTCTTTGAAGTTCCAAAATCATATCGACAATAATTCTGATATATGCCGGATTAATATTGGCTTCCGGTTCATCCCAAAACAGTACAGACCCTCTTTCAAGAGTACCATTTTTTACTAATTGCCACAACAGAGCCATTTTTCGGATACCCTCTGCGACCAAATTAAATTCTTGCTTAGAGCTACCACTCTTTAAATAGAATTCGTCTCTCTTTTCATCATACACAACCGTACCATGCGTAATTTTCTCAATTGCTTTCAACATTTCATCTTTAGTAATATTGTTTCTCCCTACCGAAATATTAATCTTTGCTGCATTAATAATATCCAAATAAGTATCGTCAAATCGAACATTATTTTTCTCTGTAGCTGCATTCAAATTATAACTATGAGACAATATTTCCTTTGCAGGTATATAAATACTACTCATTCCTGCAAATGATGATTCCCAGCCCTCTTCACCAGTAACTTCTGCATCCCATTTTTTTGTTTTACCATGAAAAAAAGCACTAAGGACTCTGTCTCTTGAACCATCTTGTTCTCCAGCTATAACACGTATAGAGGCCGTTCTATTTCCAGTCTTTCTAGTAATTAAACGCGAAATTTTATAATCATCCGGAAGCATAGTCATTACAAGTTTATGCGAAAATGATGTCTTTTTATCTGTACTTTGACAAGCAGAATACAATGCTTTGATCAAATGTGTCTTTCCAGTTCCATTTTCACCAATAATAATATTAACTCCCGGTGAAAACTCAATCTGATGATCTTCAAATACTGTATAGTTCTGAAATTTTATTTTTTTAATAATCACAACTATTGCCTCCCCAAACAGTTAATACATAAGTTTTCTAACTCTGGTATTAAATGATTCCTCTTTACAAAATTAAGTCTATCCATAAAATATACTATCATACCCCACCAGGCTTCTCAAGCAAAAAACACACCTTAATCATAAGATCGTAAGCCAACATCGTCAATTATATTATTTCTCTTTCTGTCATTCGCTTCAACATTCCTCCTGCAGACTTTGGATTTCCCTCAAGGCATCCTGAATCTCCAAAAACCAAGAACGAATCCTTTGCTCTGGATACAGCTACATTCATAAGACTTTTATTAGAATTAATAAAATAACATCCTTCTTCACTTCCATAAACGCTCGAAAAAATTATAACATTTCGTTCAGCACCTTGAAATGTATGTACTGTTCCTACCGCAATGTTCCCTTCAATTTCTGGTAATTGTCTTTTTATCATACTTTTTATCATTGCACTTTGACCTTTAAACGGTGTTATAATACCTAAAATAGTTTTTTCATCAAATTGATTCGCAGCTTCATTTTGCCTATACTTTTCACACAAGACAATCCGCATAATTATACATATAATAATTTTGTTTTTCATTACCATCATATGCCCAAAACTGTTTCGGAAGCATATAACAGGTCATTACCATACAAGGCGCAACCATCGCAAGACGCTGATACATCTCATTTAAAACTTTTATCTTCCTGTTGTGATAAGTTTCCCTCTTTATCAACTTGTGCAGGCATAAAAAAGACAGACGTCATCTCATCAATATTATTTTCTAAAGTATCTCCATCTAAAAACTCTGTAGCTATTGTTTTCAATGCAATAATTATTTTCTTTGAGGAAACACTATTTTTACCTACTTCCTGCCCTAATAAACCTATACTATCCAAGCTTCGCAGAGTCAATTTACCATTTTTAATTTCTTCCCAAGTTACAGTTGTAAATTTGTTTTTACGATAACATATGCTTCCTTGCAAAGACGCCAATACAGCATTTCTGAAATATTGCGTTATAGTTTTCATTGTGTCACCTATAATTTCTTTTATTATTTTTCTTAGTCTGATATGATATATCCTCGTCACAAGAATCGCCTATACCACCATCATCATCAAAATCAACAAAACCATATGTGATTTTTATATTTCCTGTGGCACATTTTTCCCCGGCACACCATACAGCCATATTCAACCAATCAATATCACCATTCCCACAACTCAGATACAATTCATCCATTATCAATCTGTACTCTTCCTTTTCATATCCATAAATAGTGATATTGTCCCCATATTCAATACTATCCGGCAAAGTAGTATTCACATCTGAGTAATCATTAGAATTTGCTTCTGCTCTATCCAATCAATAATTTCTCGAATTCCAGAAATATCATCTAAAACTGGTGTTTCTCCTAACTCATCCATTAACTCATTCCATTTTTCTATAAACTCTGCAATTTCTTCTGCTTCAACTGCACATACATGGTCTTGTAATTCTTCTGAATAAAAGTATTCAATATTTTCCAAATTAGAAAAGCAGTTGTTTATTCGTTCAAACAAATCTTTTAATTGCTCCACGAATTGAGATTCACAAAAAGACTCCAGAAACTCATTTTCAAAACTACCTAACGCAGTAAGCCCTACAGACTCACGTTCCAAGTCCTCAACTTCTGCATATAACTGCTCCATATCCATTTCTTCTTGTTCTTGCATCTCTTTTTCAAATTCTTCTTTCAGATTTGCATTATTTACTTCTTGCTTTAACTCCACTCCTATTAGTTCTCCAAAGGAAGTAATATATTTAACCTTTTCATTCCCAAAATATTTGTTCAAATTTCATTATTTTCGCCTCATTGTTTTATTAGTTATATTAAAGTTTCATAATACTATTCGCCAAACTACAGATTTTCAGAAATTTGAAGCATTCTATATACTCCAATTGCAAAATTTATTTCATATAAATTTTTCTAACATTGATATGGTTGAAGCAAGACAGATTCCTCTATCGGTGCATTAATCCATATATTATAATAGATATATCCTTTGGATTCATTCTTACAACATTTTCCTAAAACCACTGCGTAATAATTACCTTTGTCAATTTTTAGCCCTTTGGGCTTTATACAAGATGTAATCAATTTTTTAGTACTGATATCTTTAAAATGAATATATGTTTGTTTAAGTTCTTCCCCTTTTCCATTCTTTTTATTAATTTCCTTCAAATCAATATACACTTTTCCATAAATAATCAATAATTGATCTTGAGGTATATTTTTCCCCCATGATTTAAAACTATAATGAGGAATAATATTCCTTTTAATTGTCCCACCACTTTGAATTCTTTCAATCAACAATGGGTTATTTAATCTTCTTTCATTGATTTTCGACATTGAACTTGATTCCATATCTTGCTTAAAAAGTTTTCGCATTATTCCTTCAAGAAGACTTTTTATTTTTTTCTTCTTTCTAAGTTCCTCAACATATTTTTCCATAAGCTTTTTAGAAGCTGTATCAAATCCATAGGTGCATCTATTTTCATTGACAAACCCATGTGGTTGATTTGGATAAGTTCTTAAGTATGCTGCTCCTTCTTTTTTTACCAATGAAAGGAGCGGTTTCATGCATTCTGGGCATTTTATTTTTCCTTTGTATAAGCAAATAAAATCAGCATCCGATAAATTTTCAATTTCTGACAGACTATGTTCATTTGTTTTGTCCACCGTATAATAAAAAGTATCAAATTTGTAATCTCTAAGCTCGAATCATTCGATAAGAACAGCATCATCATCGATCCCCCGTCAACGGCACACTACGGTGACAACCTTGTTCGATACCTTGTTGCTGAGTTCTGCCAAGTGTGTGTGTTGAACCCCATTAAAACCTGTCAGATGCGTAAGAACAATGTTCGTAAAACGAAGACAGATAAACTCGACACATTTGTTATTGCTAAAACTCTTATGATGCAGGATGACCTCAGATTCATAGGTTTCTATGACCTCGATATGATGGATCTTAAGGCCTTGGGGCGCTTTCGGCAGAAAACCATTAAGCAACGTACCCGATTGAAAATCCAACTGACAACCTATGTTGATCAGGTTTTCCCGGAGATTCAATACTTTTTTAAATCCGGTCTGCATCAGCCCGCTGTCTATGCTTTGTTAAAAGAAGCACCTTCTCCAAATGAGATTGCTTCCATGCATATGACTCATCTAGCAAATCTGCTCAAAGTGAACTCACACGGACACTTTACCAAAGAACAGGCCAAAGAATTAAGAGTTCTCGCACAGAAGTCTGTCGGTGCAAACGACAGCGCTATATCTAAGTCAGCAACCACCAGTTGAACTGGTGGTTTGATATTAGCCCTCAAAAGGGCATTTTTACTGCTTGCCCAAAAGGGCGGTATCGCAAGCACTTTTACCGATCCGCTATAAAGCGTTACTTCTTGAATCTTCTTTCCTTGATTCCTCTGCCTGCTCTTTTATATACTTTTGTACTGCTTCATCTGTGATATTAGGCAGACTAACATTTACTAACATATTCGTACCTCTATTATGATATGTCATTTTTTGTCATATTACAATGTATTTTTTATTTTTTCAGTATTTTATTTGTTATTAGAAAATATGCATGCAAATATACACTTTTTAACCAATGCAAAATAATACATAGTAACTATCATACGATTCCTTTCTAAAAATAAATCAAGGCAGAAAACTTATTCTTAAGCTTTCCGCCTTGCGCATCATAGACACTCTAAATATTTGTAGAAATTTCCCTCACATGATTTCCTCTGTATTTATTTAAATATTCATCCAGCAGAACAATAACCATAAAATAATAAGCAAACAGGTACATCTCATAAAAATACTTAAAATAGGATGCCGGCATTGCCAATGTTGTTATCACTGTCTGCACTAATACGCCCATACAAAGTATCGCCAAAATCCAATCTCTTTTTATTATTGCGTAGACTGTCAATATAATCACGACCATTAAAGGAATAAATAAATTCTTGGATCCCGTCCCTCTGGCTGCTGCTGCAAAGGCACGCAATCTCGATTTCAAAAATACAACCGGTTCTTTTATTATGATTCGAACTACTGCCTCTGAAAATTTATCCTCGGATATTGTTGGATTGCTTCTTATCGCATAATAACTACCGTCTCCCCATGACGACCAGTCATACATACAATCAGAAAAACCATCAATCCCCAAATCTGCATTATACCTGTCTATTCTTGAAAGATCCATATATTTATCAGCAATTTTCAACTCTTTTTCTATTTTGTTTCTATCAAGACTTCTTTCCCCCAACATATGAACCAGATATGCTCTGTATGTTGTTCCCTTTTCTTCAACTCCTGCGGTAGTTGCCGGAACATATGCCATTATTTCCATCAAAAAGAATATAATTAAAATAATCCTTTTATTTGTTGTTTTGGTTCCTGCATATGTCAGCAGCAATAATATAGCACCAACTAATACCAAATAAATCCCCTCTCTTCTCCACACAGTAAGTAAAGAAATCACGAATGACATTATGCATACTGTCTCCAAAGAAAATAATTTTTGCTTTTCTTTACTGTCAAAATAAATCTTCACCGCAAAGAACAAATAAACATAAGCATACCAGTGCATCCGATGCACTCTAATACCGAGTTCTCCAAAAGTACTAAGCAAACAGAGTAAATATAGAGAAAAAGCAAGCGAAGAAGCATAATACCTTTTTACTCTATATATTACATATCCAATTATCCCTGCACAAAAAAATATTTTTACAATGCTTGGAGCTATTATAACCGGGAGAATAAAAAAGCATATCAAATATAACTCCGATGTATATACAAAAAAGTACGGATACAATCTGACTGCTGCATCCCATATATTTCTTTCATCACCCAAATAATAAGACTCCATATGTACCGGTGCAATATCTGACAAAAATGCTCCTAAGAGCAAAATCAGTGCTGGCAGTGCATATAATATTATCTTCCTTTCCCTGTCATTATATAAAACAGCCTTAACTGCAAATCTGACAATATTATAAATTGCTATTACTGCCAATAAATATGCAATAACAGCCCAGGCAATTTGTTCCCATTTATCTACAACTGAGCACCATTGATTCATCATTCCAACTGAATAGAATTTTTTTAAAAATATAATTCCTCCTGCTAATGAAATAATTGCCCACACTATTGTTATGAAAAATATTACCTTCTTTTCATTCTCCAGATTTTTCATATTTCTCCCCTTCGCTTTCTCATTAATGCCTCTTACTTTTTCGATTCTGGATTATTGTCAATTTCCTGCTTTACGAACGCCAGTAAGCTGTTTGTCGTATAATCCTGTCCATAATCATCCTCTCCAATCAGAACAGTTTTACAGCCGGCCGCCTTGCCTGCCAGAATATCGCTTTCACTGTCACCGACCATATAAGATTTCTGCAGATCAATATTGAAGTCCTTCGCAGCGCGTAAAAGCATGCCCGGTTTGGGCTTTCTGCAGTCACAATCAATTTTCAGTTCCGGAATTTCTCCCTCATACCCTTTATGCGGATGATGCGGGCAGATATAAATACCATCCAGATATGCTCCTTCCAGACCGAGCAGTGTCTCCATTTTATTATGAATTTCATCCAGTTGCTCGTAAGTAACCTCTCCTCTTGCTATTACCGGCTGGTTGGTTACAACAATACACAGATACCCTGATTCATTTATTTTTTTAATTGCATCTGTGACACCGTCCAGCAGCTCAAACTGTTCAATATCTCGCAGAAAACCGACATATTTGTTTATTGTCCCGTCTCGATCCAAAAAGATTGCCTTCTGCTTATTTTTCAAATTCTTAGCAGTCACCCGTCCTGCCATATAGTCCTTTTCCACTGCATAAAAACGCTCAGGGGTTCCCATATCTTTCACGTATTCAGGCGAGTCATAACAAAACATCCTGCCACTGCCAGCCAACGGTTTTAAAAGCATTCTGTCCAGATCAACTTTACAGATTTTTCCGGTATCCGGGTTCTCTATTCCAATCCGTTCTGCGTCAACAGACACCGTATCCAGTATCTGAGGACTGATCACATGCAGCCCTGCATTTACTCTGTTTTTGTAATACGCCGGACGTTTATCTTCTTTTGTCAGCCATGCCTGTACTGCCAGATTTTGATCAGCAATAATCAGTCCGCTGTCATAAGGATGTGAGTTTGGGTGTGTAAACAATGTTACAAGTGCATTTTTTTCTTTATGGAATGAAACCATTCTGTTAAAATCGACATCAAAGATCGCATCGGCATTTAAAAGCAGGAAATCATCCGTTAAACGATCTCGTAGCTTAAACAGTGCACCAGCATTGCCCAATGGGGTCTCCTCCGTATAATATTCAATATTGACACCCCATTTGTCACCATTTCCAAAGTAGTTTTTGATCACATCTCCCAAATAACTAACCGTAATGATAATATCCGTAAATCCCTGTTCTTTTAAAGAGCATAATTCTCTTTCCAATACCGGAACGCCATCAATCGGAATCATCGGCTTAGGTATATCTGATGCAATAGACTGGATTCTTGTTCCTTTTCCGCCCGCCATAATCACTGTTTTCATTGTCTGTTCTCTCCTCCTATTTATCAACGGTTCTATCATCAAACCAGCTTTTTCAATCCCCATAACTTACTCATAACCATTGTTATAAAGTATGAAATGCACAATACCAGAAAACACATAAGTATAACAGCCACCATTGCATTCATTCCATTGCCTCTCATATACATGAGCAATTTCGTATAGATATTAGTTCGCATCAATAGAACATGGATTAAATATATACCAAATGTACTCTTACCAACGGAAAGGACAACCGACTGTACTCTCTGTCCCCAGTTTACTTTTTCTAAATAACATTTTACCGTCATCCAGATTGCTATTGCATTAACAATGGCAAATCTATTATGGTATATTTCGCCCTTCCATTCATTTGTCTGTATGCCCCAATGAATCGTTAATATCTCTTCAGCTATTAATGCAAGCAAATTTACAATCCAGATTATCAGCAATACCTTTTTAATTCTGGCATGATCCCACATGGTATGTAAATAATAACCAACACAAGGACATAACACAATATTGGTTCCAATCCATGTTACCTTCACATTCGCATTTAAAGTAAATCCCAATGCATACTCGAAACAGGGAATAACACCATTAAATACAACTGCCAGTATTATCATGTATGCAAACAATTTATCATCTAAATTCTGTGCCAGTCTGCGTAAAATTGGTAATGAAATCAAAAACGCCAGATAAAGATATAAATACCATAAATGTGCACTTATATTACCAGCTATAAGGTTTACCACATAATCTTTCCATGAGAATGTACATTCTCCCAGATAAATCGATTGTAAATAATATATAAATGAATAAACAACCAGTACTATTACTATTCTGAAAATACGCTGTGCATTTTTCTTAACCGGCTCATCTTTTCTCCCCAACAGAACCGCTCCTGAAATTGCCATAAACAAGGGAACTGCAAATTTACAAAACAATGACAGAAATAAGTATATATAAAAAGACAGTGTGCCAGGTGTTCTCTGTGTAAATAACCAGTATCCATTTAATCCTGTATGATTAAAGATTACAAAACATATCGCAATAATCCTTAATATTTCCAAATATACCTCTTTTTTCGTATTCATCTCGAAACAATCCACTCTATAAATTCTCTTACAGCACCATCTCCACCATTCTTATGGCTCACAAAGTCTGCTATTGCCGTTACCTCTTTAGCAGCATCTGCCGGGCAGCCCACCAGTCCTCCTGCATTATGTATCGGTTTCATACATGACAGATCATTCAGATCGTCCCCTATATAGGCAACTGTCTCATATCCTTCTCCGTCTAATATTTCGTCCAGCTTTTCTATTTTATTTGCTACCCCCTGATACAGTTCCTTAATACCAATCTCTTTACATCTGTTTTCCAGAATTTTAGATTTCCTTCCTGTAATAATGATCGGTCTGATACCTGCCGGGATCAAAATATCATGAATGCCACAGCCATCTTTAATACAAAAGGCTTTACACAATTCCCCGTCATTCCCCATATATATCTTTCCGTCAGTTAATGTTCCATCAACATCCATAATAAAAAACTTTATTTTGGTATGCATACTTATACTCCTTCCTGTTTTCCTTTTAAAAATTCAGGCATCTTGATCTGAATCAAGCTGCCTGAATATATTTCTGTTTTAAGTTAATTATTTCTCACTATATTCTTCTCAAACATACTTGGAGTTATCATATGGATTTCACATTTTCCTTCCAGTGTTTCAGAAATCCCAGTAAGCATATCACCGATTTCCTCGTTTAACTGCACAAATTCATCGATATGTCTGTCATTCTGATAAGATCCGTCAATATAGTTGTTCTTTTTCTCTGTATCAAATCCATCAAATCCGGCAATAGCAATACTGTTCACTTCTATTCTCTTTAACAGGTTCAATAGCATAATTGTAGAATTTTCAAAGTATTTATACCCACGGTTGATCAGGCTGTGATAATTGACAACAATATCTTCCCCATCGCTGTGCACATTGGAACTTACAATAACCTTTCTTCCCTGTCTCTGTTCCTTCAGCATGGCATATCTCTTCTGATTTCCGAAGAACGCATAGGAATCCTTGTTCTTGTCTACAAAATTAACACTTATAACAAAAGGATCATGCTCTGTTATATAATCAGAAATCTCTTTCGCGTATTCATTTAAGGAATTACCCGGAACAAGTACAAGAACTTCTCTGTCACCTATTAATTTTCTAAGCGACTGTATCGTTTCGTAATCATCCGTCTTGTCCGCAATATATTCAATATATAGTTTCTGAATATTATCGTAATCATAACGCTGTCTTTTATCCGGATCGATCATGGAAAGAATTTTTCCAATGTCCTTTGTATCCAAGCGGAATTTCTGTGTCAGATAGATGATATTATTTGGATGAGACTTATATATTCCTGCCATAAGTGCGGCTGTCGAGAATCCCCACTTATGCTTTAGCGAATATTGATAAATAAAATCATCTATCATATCAAACAGGTCATCTACTTCATAATCATATTGCAATTTTCTCACAAGATAGTCTACCAGTAATTCAGTATTTAAATTGCCTGCTACCTTTCCCATGCCATTTAACGTACCATCAATAATAATCTGTCTGGATCCTCTGCTAAGCTTTATGACTTCCTGTGCAAATGCAAACGATAACTGATAATTATTATGAGAATGGAAGTTAATGCAAATATCCTTTTTCATATTATTATCGATCAGGCCGTAAATCCGGTCAACATCATCCATATACATTGCACCATACGTATCTACAATACCAAAGCTATATGGATGCACATCATTCACCATGCTCACAAGTTCCAGAATCTCCAGATCAGAATAATTCAAAGAGTTAACGCCTTGAATAAACAGCTTATAACCTTTCTCTTTGATAATACTCATGCACCTTAAGATATCGTCTTTGTGCTCAGCATAATTTTTCTTTGTAAATCCGAAACGAATACCGTCTATAGATCGTCCATCATATGCTTTCAATGATGAGAAATCAAACATTCCATAATCAATAAAAGCAACATACATTGTATTTTTCTTATCCTTATCGATAAATGGGATCATTTGATCTACATCTGTAAAGAATGTGCTGTCTCCGGTATATGTCACATCATGATAATCTCTCAGGAAACCAATCTCTACAATATCTATTTTCGCATTTGCCAACCGATGAGACAGTTGTCTGATCTCCTGATCCGGAAAAGCACAATTTATAATTCTGCCACCATCTCTCAACGTACAATCCAAAACACGTACATTCTTCACCTGATTACCTCCTTAAGCATTCTACTTCTGCGCCTTTTTATACATAGCAACTGCTTTTGCAAATTCAAAATCTTCCGCAGTATCTATATCTACAGCTTCAAATTGATCAATTTCATAAATATACGGCTTATTACCGATTCTTTGTCCCAGCTCAGTAAATACTTCTTTTCTGAATATAAAGAAAGCACCGGTCTCCATATAGATTGGTTCCAGATCCTGTGTCCTTACGATATTTTTCATATCATAATTAAACGGTTTGCCGTTCATCCACATATAATCCTGTAACACCACTGCTGAAAAGGCTGAGTCATATTCTCCAGATATTACCTTATCCAGTGCATTTTTGATTGATTCCGGTTTTGTAAATGGCTGCGTTACATGAGTCAGCACATAGATATCTGCATCTACATCTTTTACAAAACGATCGATAATTTCAAGTCCTTTAACTTGAAAGCCATCCAGATAAGGATCTCTTTTCAGGAAACGCAGCCCCTTATCTTCATAAGGTGCTATATAAGGCTTGATGGCTTCATCGCTGCAATATACATATTTTTCATCAATCGTATCTACCTGACTGATGGTTTCAAAAATATAATCGCACGTTGGTCTGCCTGCCAGTTCCATCGTATTCTTTCCTGGCAATCTCTGGTTATTTAATTTAATTGGAATAAATGATACAACTTTCATTTTCTATCTCTCCTTCTTTTTTGTTGTTACCAAAAACGGTAAATATTTGTCTATAAAATATGCTAAGGCATATGATATGCCAAAGCTTATTACCATGAATAGTATCCAATAGTTTATATGGAAGTGATTTAAAACCATGTTTAAAATTTGATATACATAAATATGTACAATCATTAACAACAGACTTAATTTTCCTGTCCTTGCCAAGAATTCACATGCAAATTTTTCTGTCACACACTCTATCATAATAAAAATACCAACAGACATGAAAAGCGCACTGATAATAAACACAAGGTACAAGCCATAATTCATATTTAACATATCCACTCTAAGCATGGCAAATCCCTGCTTCTTCATAAATAAATAATTTGTAATTCCCAATATTGTGCCAACACCAAATAGAGCCAGCCCCTTCTCCACCGAAGCTCGTTGCTGTAATTGCTCTTTTTTCCTCCATACATAACCTTCTATATAAAAAACAGCACCTACAAAAGCAACATCCAAACACCATGGCAACCTGATCTTGCTGTGCCCAACAAGGAATGTACTGATGGCACCACATATAAGCAGGATGACTTCTGCAACCAATAATCTCTTTCTGTTTTCTTTTGCAATCATTATGGCTGCATTGCTCAGAACGGACACACAAAAAAGTGCCACTAAAAACCATAGTGTTCCAATATAATCGCTATTATTTTCCCATATATAATTGCCATACAGCAATGCTATCAGTCTTTTTCCTAATTTTTTTACTCCTCTGATGCCCCGCATCCATTCAAAGCATGTGTTATAAAGAATAATCAATATACCAAAAGTTACATAGGGATATAATAGACGCTTTGCCTTCTTCTTTAATACCATCTTCATCTCTATTTCTTTCATACGATCCAAATATCCGCTGATGAAAAAGAAAAGCGGCATATGAAACATATAAATAAAAACAGTTACATATTCGTTAACACTTCTGTGCCCTATAAGCACTAAAATAATCGCTATTCCCTTTAATACATCTATATATTGAAGTCTACTGTTGCCTTTTCCATCCATTTTCTCTTTACTCCTATTTCCCCTGACTATGCTTTGTAAACAACATCAGATATACAGAATGTATAAATTTATGAATTATAGCATAGTTCAACACGATTATGATAAAGAATATAATCATTTCTGCCGGCCAAAGCTTCGTGTATATTTCAAGCAGGGATTGTATACACAAAAGTATCCACATCAACATTATTTTATATTCCTTTTCAATCTTTATTCCGTCTCCTACCGCCCTTTTGCGCACATAATAAATAACAAATGCAGAAACTGCAGTTGCAATTGTTGCTCCCTGTACACCAATCCATATGATCAGGACAATATTCAGAATAATATTTATAACCGCACCATATATAGCAGATCTTGCCATTGCCTTGGAATCTTTTTTAGCAGAAAGAATTGGTCCCAAAAGACCGGAAGCAGTATTAAACACAGCACTTACAATCAGAAAAGGAGCATATTGCCATGCCACGTAAAAATCCTTGGCATACAGTATACTTGCCAGTGGTTTTGATAAAAATACAAGTGTAGAACATCCTAAACACATTATCATATTAATAAAGGTAAATGATTCTGCATAGAATTCTCCCGATTGTTTTTCTCCATATTCCTTGATAACAGAAATCTGCCACGCCTGACCAAACATACCTACAAAAACGTTCAAAATACTCGGTATTTTATATGCAACAGATAATATACCATTTGCCCCTATTCCCACTAAATAAGAAACCGCATAACGATCGGAAGCACTGTTAATCCACCATCCTATAGTCGAAAATATAAGAGGGAAACAATATTGCAGCATTTCCTTTCCCAGTCCCTTATCCAGTTTCATATCCTTAATAAACCGCAAAAAATGCAACTTTATAAAGAAATACAAAGCAGGAATTGCCTGTGCCAAAATATTAGCAAGCATAAATCCCTTTAACTGCCAATGGAAAACCAGCAAAAACAGTATGTTTCCTCCCAGCATCACAACCGTTCCTATAATTCCGGCAACTGCCATGCTGCTAACCTTTTCCAGTCCTTTAGCCAGTTGGATAAAATATTGATTCATTACGTAGGATACATAATACAAAAGTATCATGATTTCCAACCCATGAATACTTTCAAAAATACGTAGGAAGTGACATGGAATCAGTCCCATTGCAATAACCAGAACACTAATTCCTACATAGCGAATGCCAATATATGCCACTTGTTTTTTATCAACATCTTTATCCATTGTAAAACGCATTACCGCGTCCACAATATTTAACGTAAGCAATGGATAAAGCAGTGAAACCGTAGATACAATCAAATCATAAATACCGTATTCTTCTGTACTTAAAACACTTGTATAGAGCGGAACCAGTAAAAACACTAATACTTTAGATGCAAAATTGCTGATTGTTAATAAGCCCGTGTTTTTTAATAAATATTTATAACGTTGATTCACAAAGCTACACTCTCTTTCTTGTAAGCACTTACTTAATTTCCAGCATTTCATCAAACGACTTGACAATCGTAACATGCCGCATCTGACCCTTTTTTTGAAAAGCTGCTACAACATCACCAACATGCTGGGTAAAAGTGCATAATTCCGGTATATTCTGATATGCAGTGAGCGGATAAAACAAAATAACCTTTGACGGCTTGTCAACTATTGAATTAACCGATAATACGCTTCCTGATGTTGCTGCCACAAAAATACAGTCGCTCATATCATTGTTTAACTGAATTGCCTCAAATGGTGCAGATGAATTGGTATCTACAGCAATCCCTTTTTCTTCAAAAATGTGTACTGTACTTCTGGGATGCTTTTTAACCAAAATATTATCTTTACCAACCTTCTCGGCCAGTTGCATTAATATTTCTGTTTCTCCAATACCTCTGCCCTCTGTTTCATAAATAGATTCAAAAAATATATATTTATATTTTTTATAATCCACATCTCTATTGATCCGGAATATATCTGCCAGAATTGTCCGCATACGATTATCCGATGTAGAAATTTGTGGTATTTGAACCGTATTTAATCTTCCTGCATACATTTCCGGATATACACAGTAAAATTTATGATAGTTGTCTAAAATAGCACTCTTTCCAATGCATTTTCTCAGGAATCTGATCCATTTAAATTTAAGAGAATCATAAAAAATGTTTTCATAGGATAATATGCCCTCTTCATAAGAGGAAAACACCAGTTTATGATTATATTCTGCCAGAATAGAATAAATTCCGTAAGTATCTATTTCCAGATTATAAAACAACATTTCATCAAAATATTTATTTTCTATATCCTTTAGATAAAATGAATACCTGTTCTTTTTTCCATATATTATTTCAAAAAATTCTTTCAGTTTTTCCTGTCTGGAACGATTATGTATCATTCCCTTTGATTCAACGAATACACAATTCTGAAAAACAGCTCTTCTCTGTAATCTCTCACAAACAGTGTCTGCATGCCCTGAATGGTTTGAAATTGCCAAAGTAACATCATCTTCGCTGAAAATTGTCAACTTCATTTGAATAGCCAAAATAATCTGATAATGAGTATTCGCAAATATTAAAATTCGACGCATCTGATTCTCCCACAAATTCACTGAAATAAATATTCTTTTTTATCCCTTAGCCTTTTATCCTTAAAAGCCTCTGAAAAGCAGACCAAATACTCTGCTTCTATTAAAACCAACAATCTGCTCCACATAATTGCAGTAAAAACAAAAATCATTATAATGATCAACAATTTTATATTTTCCATACGAATGCAATATTTAATCAAATAGCTATATACAAACAGAATCACTATCAGTGCTACAATTCCCCATGCAATCAATAAATTAATATAATTATTATCTATCCCGAAATACGTTTCCGGATCAGTACTTGTTTCATATTCCGGATTAGCAAATAATCCTATGCCAAAATCATTAAATCCTATGGCCTGATAAAGGAATCGATAATGTAAAACAGCATTCAATCTGACGAAAAAGCTATTGCCACGCATATATAGGAATGTTGCCATAATACTAAATCCGGCAAGTATCTCCGGAACCCACATAAGCCATTTTAATTTATTCCATTTTTTGATATGAACAAATTGTGTTGCATACAAACAAAGCAGCCCTAAAGCCGTAAGCATACTTGACGATGAGGTATCCGTTACCTCTCCAATTGCAAACGCCATTACTATCATAGCACCTATTTTCCATATATATACCCTTTTTTGCGTCAGGTACAAATACATAAAACACAATGCTAAAAACTGGAATGGGAGAATTGACCAGACATTATATCCCAGACCATATCTGACTCTCGTCTCATTTAAGATAAAAACATCGTTCTTCACAATACCGAGGCAAGTTAGATATCCAGTCAATAGCGTCATTATCAGAACAATACCAAAAATATATTTCATTAAAGCTCTTTTTTCAAGATTTCTACAGCTCCAGATAATAATAAACAGATAAAACAGCTCATGATTTCCTGTCGGGAGAGAATCTACTAATAATAGCAATCCAATAACTGCTGTTAATATCCATTGTTTTGGATTCATTTTTCGATCAAAAATAATATTTGCCAATGCAATCAAGGTTCCCAACATCATGGTCTTATTTAAAAGATTTTGATTGATTGGTAAATTTACCCTCTTCAAGAACAATGCTACACTATACAAAAATATTGCAATATAAATCAGAAGTTCTCTTCTTTTCAGCCACAATCTATGGTCCTTCATGATTACCCCTTTGTATTATTCTAATAAAACGGCAGATATGCCCCACTAAATTCATACTTCAAATTCTGATTTCTCGTTCCTATCTTTTTGGCAGGTACTCCTCCATAAACACCATAAGGCTCCAGATTTTTAACAGCCAGTCCCCCAGAAGCTAGAACCGCTCCTTCCCCAACAACCACCTTTGGTAAAACTGTTGTTCTGGAACTTAGCCATGCTCTATTCGCAACAATTACTTTTCCCCCACTATTTCTGCTTTCAAACCATGGATCATTTATATCATGCTGCTCTGTATATATATATACAGCCGTACTCATATTCACATTTTCCCCGATCACGATTCCATTGCGTCCATCCAAAGAACAGGCATCTCCTATTACTGTTCCAGCCCCAATTGAAATATTCCATGGTGCCCGGATCATAAAACCTCCGTATATAACAACATTTTTCTCAATGTGCATCTGGTATACATGTTTTAACATAAATATACGATACGTTTGAGACGGAACTCTTCCCAGTCTTGATACACTATACATGATATATCCGTTTAACAACTGTTTCAATTTCCAGGAAAAACTCTTATTGGTATTACTCAGTATTGTTTCATCCCTATTTCCGTCAGCATTCTGCTGTTGAACCAGTCTTTTTGCATCTTTCCGCTTCTTTGCTCTGCAATATATATTGCAAATAGTGATATGCATGCAATACAAGATGAACAAAAGACATACTAACCCAATTAATAATTTCATATCTCGCCTTCCATTTCTGTTAAAAGGTTTTCACAAATACTATACCATGACAGATGTTCCCTTGCATATGTCGCTATTTCTTCTGCCTCTTGCTCTGCTGTATTTCTTTCAGTTTCACGAATCAAGGCTTCCTTTAAAGATTCCACATCAGCCGCTTTTACCACTTCTCCATATGCCAGATTCCCGGTCAGTTCCTCAATCGGTGGTATAGTGTCTGACAAAATCATCCTGCATCCATTATGCAAAGCCTCCGGCCCCACTAGTGGAAACGCCTCCCACCGGGACGGTAATACAAATACCCTTGCCTTACGATACTCCCTATACAAGGCCTCTCTTTCGTAAATAGGACCGGTAAATATGATCCGTTCCTTGATCTCCGGATATCTGTTATAGAAATCTTCTAACCATGTTTGAAAATCCTGCGCCACAGATCCTACCAGCTTCAATGTCCAATCATGCGAATTTGCAGACTGCGCAAAAGCCTCCAGTAAAATATCTGTAGCTTTTTCAGGCGTTCCCAAACGACCTACCGTAATAAACTGCTTTTCCCTATTCACCTGTGGTATCGTTTCAGCTTCATTGATATAACCATTCGGTACAACTCTGATATTCTGTTTTGTAAATTCTGCTGTAAGCTTCTTAATTTTCTTAGACTCTACAGATACAATGTCCGATACAGCAGCGGTTTTTTCAAATATATTTCGTTCTTTTTCACTGTTTTGGTACATTTCACAACCGGCATAGCTCAGATCCAGCTTTAAGTACACTTTCCCTTTTGGATTCAACAGCTTGTACAATTTTATCCAATAATAACAGTGCCTTCCCCCATGATATACATTCAGCCAGTCAATTTTTCTCGCATGCGTCAGTAAATACAATAACCCTGTAAGAGTCTGATTCCCACATAACATTTTTTTCTGTTCATAGTGTAATTCGGGCATTTTTTTCAGATCAGCCTCTTCTTTCGTTGCATAACAACAGATCATTGTTGCCTCAGCCTTGCCCATTTTGGCAAGAGTATAAGGGATCTGACCCACATCCTTATAAAATTCTACCGCAGACCCTCTGGGATATAATGTACAAAATCTAATCTTTTTCATTTTTCTAATTTCTCTACAATCCTATTTACAAATTTACATAGATATTTATATATTTTATTTTGAACAATCCATGAAACCCCTATAACAATTGCAATCGTTACTATTACCACCAGACAACAAGCCCCTGCATAAGACATGCCATTTATTTTGAACAGTCCAAGCAGAAAAGCACATAAGAGCCGACGGCGCATTAAAGAACAAATTAAGAGGTGTCTTAAACAAGAACTCTTCTGTAGCCGTATGCATCGGATAAGTTTCTCCAAAATAAACATATGGCATCAATAATGATATCATATGTCCTGTAAAAACGATCAGACAACATATCCCTTTCAAGCTGTTTATATATTTTAGCTTCAATATCTTATCCTCATCGCTCCTGCGCGGTCTTTATAACTCTGGCAGGACTTCCTACCGCTGTTGCATAGTCTGGAATATCTTTTGTCACTACTGTATTTGCTCCAATGACACAATGTTTTCCTATTTTGACTCCGGAAAGAATCATACAGTCCTTCCCTATAAAAGTCCCCTCTCCAATCTGCACCGGTTTTGTACAAATTCCCTGTTCCAGTACCGGCTTTGTCTTATCAGCAGTCACATGATCCAGATCTGTAATAAAAACACCTGCACTGATTAATACATTGTCCTCTATTTTTATAGAATCTGCACATGCCACATGAAAATCCTGTCCGATCATAACATGATTTCCAATTTCCAATTTAGGATCATAGGAAATTCCATTCCATTTATCCAGCACTTCAATCCGGGCATGATGCCAAATTCCAGATTGATCACCTATTGAAATATATTTAGTTCCTGACAGAAAAATAGGTTTTAAAATATATGATTTATGTCCAATCTGACAAAACTTTTTTTGATGAATAATATAATACAAATTTCTACATATCGAGAGCTTTCGTTCATATTTATTCATATTCAGAAATTTATCTATTTTACTCATAAATTATCACATCTTCCCATTCTGCCGTGTTTATAATCCACCCATGCCTTATAAATATATTTATCATTTTTCTTGTATACGGGTGATAGAATAAACTTCGCCAGAAGCTTTGTATAAGTAAAAATTCTTGCAGGGAACTGTAATCTTTCCTTATATTTATTCATAAAATAAAATTTATTTCTGAAATTGTAATATACATAAACTTTTGAATCCATTCCTCCACCTGAACTACTTACTTTATGCCACATAAAAGCAGATGGAACATACAATATTTTATATCCATTTTCATTTAATCGCACACATAAGTCTGTATCATCAAAATACATGAAAACAGTTTCATCAATATATCCTATTTTTTCAAACACATTTCTGTGAAGCAACATACAACATGTCGGAGAATAGCCTACAATTTTTTCTTCATCATATTGCCCCTTATCTGTTTCAAAATTTCCAATATGACCGGATTCTCCCCGATTCCAATACATTTCTCCGCCTGCATACCATAACATATCATGCGGTTCATAGTAGTAAATTTTAGGAACCGTAATTGTATTTTCATCCGCCTTTTCCATGAGCCGCTGTAATGTGTTTTTGTCAAGTTCAATATCATTATTGATCAGCAGAACATAGTCAACACCCAGCACATCCAAGGCATAACGTATCCCAATATTGTTTCCCTTTGCTACTCCTACATTTTCACTTTGCAGAAGGAAATGAATCTGCGGATATTCCTTTCTCGCAAGCTCTACAGAATTATCTTTTGATGCGCTATCCACAATAATCACTTCAAAATTTGTATAAGATGACGCATATATAGATCTTAAGGCATCATTTTGATAATTTGCCCCATTATAATTTACTATAACAATTCCCATTTTGCCTTCTGCCATAATGATATCCTCTTACCTCTACTCTATTTATTGTGATATTTGGTCATAATCTGGCTGATTTTATCACTCGATCCCCAAACCGCCTTTGAATCATATGGTCTGTCCGGAAATGCACCGTATTCCAGCTTTATATCATAACCATTTTCCTGAATAAATCTCTCTACCCGGTCGCATAACCGCTCTGGTCTGCCAGAACAAATATTTATAATTCCATCAATTTCATCCTGCTGAACCGCTGCTGCCACCTGTTCACAGAATTGCTCATAATCAATAAAGTCAAACTGATTCTGTCCCATTGTAAATGGAAATGTCTTTTTATGCTCCATTGCTGCTGCTGCCAATTTGGAGAATATAGAACTTCCTCTTGCAACATTTCCAACAATATAATAACCGCGTAACCACTGAAATTGTACATGATTCTGCTTTGCATACAACTGTGTTGCATTTCTTAATGCATCTTTTGCAATACCATAATTACTCTGTGGCCAGCAGGGAGTATGCTCCGTAATACAACCCTCGAAAAAACCAATCTCATGCATGCTTCCCATAACTGCAATCTTCTTTATACCACTCTGCAGCATATTCTGTATAAAGTTGATATGCTTTGGCAAGTCCTCAAAATGTCTGCTGGAGTTATGAACAAAACCATCTCTCCATGCCATATGCAATACAACATCCGGTCTGTCAAAATATGTGTATGGATCATCTAACTGAAATAAATCTGCCTGTATAAATCTTGCTTTTTTATTTACATTGTCTCCACAGAAGTCAGTTGCAATCACTTCTACACCATCCGCTATTAACCGATCTACAACTCCTGTCCCTAAATACCCATTTGCACCTGTTACTAGAATTTTCATATCTCTACCTCTATCTACTACTTTACATTGATGTGATAATCTGCTAAAAACGTCTTTGCAATTTTATTCCAGTTAAAGTTTTCTGACAGTTTTATATTATCTTCATGAATTTGTTGTCTCTCCTGTAAATTCATGTTGCCATATAAATCAACCGCTTTTAAAAACTCCTCATCTCCAGCATTCATTGATACGCCTGTATGCCCCTGAAACATTTTTCTGGCTTCCTGATCTCCCTGCGATGTAACGATCGGAATTCCATGAGATAAATATGCCAGAAAACTGCCTCTTCTTAAAGTCAATCCATCTTCATACAATAATGTGGCAATAGCTGTGTGCTGAATTTCTTCAGATACGCGTTCATCAGAAATATAGCCTGTTACCTCAACAATATCGCGAAGTCCATACTGGTCGATCCAGTCCCATACCTGCTTATGATAATCAGAAAAATGATTGCTTGGTTCCGTACCGATATCTCCTATAATTTTGAATCGATATCTATCTTTTATATCTGCATCATGAATTGATTTCCACAAACTTAACATATGCTCTATACCCTTTCCCGGGTATACTGAGCCAAAATATGAAATAACCTTTTTGTCCGAATCCACCAGCTCATCTGAAACAACTTCTATATTGGTTCCAATTATCGTTTCCTTCACATTTCCATGTGCCAGCTTTGAGGTGACTTCTCTGTCTTTCTGTGCCGGTACATATACAGAATCCGCAAACCATAAAATAGGTAAAATTGCCAGTTTGCGTAAAAATCTTGCCCGTGTAAACTCATGCAGCCTGACGTTACAGGATATATTTTTTTGATTCTTTTTATTATATTTTTTTACCAGAAGTGGAATAAAACTTGCTAAAAACGTTTTGCCATACAGATCTCCCGGATATTCCATATGGATCACATCAATCGGATATTTGTCTAAAAGATGATAAAAACGTTTTTTGTTTACAGCTGACATTTTCCAGTTATCCATAAGTTCATAATCTACAAGAGAAGATTCCTGTATGTGTTCTGTAATAACAGGTGTATTTGTTGTCAACAAAACAAATTTTTCTTTTCCCGCAGCTTCTGCCATGGCATCTAATAATACCTTGGCTCCTGCTGCTATTCCCTCCGGATTCTCCGGATAACTTCCCGATATATATAAAAGCATTATACTCTCCTGTTCCCACTGCTATACTGACCAAAAAATTTATCTTCCAGCATCAGACACCAACAGTGATAAATCGGCAGATGATATTCCTGAATCCTATAGGTTTCATTATCCGGCACTATAACCGCTACATCTGCAACTGAAGCAAGTTCACCACCATCATTTCCCGTCAGTCCAATCACTTTAATTCCCAATGCCCTGGCAACCACAGTAGCACTCATTATGTTCTTACTGTTTCCTGAAGTAGAAATTCCTAAGAACACATCACCTTCTCTTCCAAAGCCAAACAACTGCTGTGCAAAAACGCCCAATCCATCCACATCATTGATATATGCCGTTGTCAACGCCTCATGTGCCACCAATGGAATTGCCATCAAAGAACATTCCAGATTCTTCGCAAGTTCTTTTCCTCTGACTGGATCAATTTCTATCAGTTTCCCAGCTAATTTGCTGTCAATTGGCCGTGGTGTTTTAAATCTTTTCATTAACTCTCCTGCAATATGCTCCGCATCTGCAGCAGATCCACCATTTCCGGCGATCAAAAGCTTACCATTATGAGAATAACATTCTTCAAGAACCAGATATGCATCTATAATCTGCTGCTCTATTTCTTTTAGCTTCGGATATCTGCTTATCAGGTCATCCACATGTCTTTTCAACTTATCTTCCAATATCATTTTCTCCACCCATATCTATTCCTGCGGTACATAAATTTCAGGTGTATAATGAATCACTCTCGTTCCACCATCTTCAAAAGAAAACGGAATATACATCAGATCACTCATTGCCTTTTTAACAGCTTCCTGCTTTTCTGGTTGTACATAAAACACCAAGAATCCGCCTCCACCAGCGCCTAATAATTTTCCTCCAAGCGCACCTGCTTCTATTCCTTTACTATATAAAATATCAATATGATCGGTCGATACCGCTTTGCCCGTCTGTCTTTTTAATTTCCATGTCACATCCAACAAACGTCCAAATTCGTCCAGACTGGTCTTTTGATCCGTTACAATTCTTTCTGCTTCATCAACCAGCTCATACATTTGTCTTAGCTGACTTATCTTGTCCTTTTTGGTTTCTCCGTTCGCCTTTTGTACTTCTGAGGAAAATCTGGTAAATCCGGTAAAAAACATCATCAGATTTTCATTTAGCTGTCTTTTACGTTCAGGCGAAATAATAACAGGTAATACCTCATAGCCATCTGCATTAAAGTTTATTCTGTTAAATCCACCGAATGATGCTGCAATCTGATCCTGCCATCCTCCCGCTTCATCACACAGAACTCTTTCCAGATAAATAGCGTCATCAGCCAGTTTTTTCTTATCTACATATTTTCCCTTTAATGCATAAAATGCATGAAGCATCCCAACTGCAAAAGAAGAACTTGTCCCCAGCCCTGATCTGGCCGGCAGATCAGCCTCATATGTCAAACGAATCTCGTGCATATCAAGCATCTTCATAGCGTTTCGTATTGCCGGATGCTGTATATCATCTATCTCTGTTACACGTTCTGTCTTAGAATACGAAAGTTCTGTACTATACTCAAAGAAACGCGGCAAATGGCGCACGTTCACATAACAGTATTTATCAAATGTAGTAGATAATACTGATCCGTTATACTCCCTGAAAAAATCTTCCATGTCCGTGCCGCCGCCAAAAAAAGACATACGAAACGGTGTTTTCGTAATAATCATATAGTTCCACCTTATACCATTTCATTTATTATTGCTTCGAGTTTCTCACAAAATGCTGCGTTATTACTTTGTAAACTGCCCTTAATTTTCTGTACCAGAGTATCGTATTCTCTGATTGTCTGCTGTAATTTGCTGATATCCTCAACCACAATTATATTCCCCCAGCGTTTTTCCACCGCTTTACAAAAATCTAATTGATGGTTATTCACATGCTCCCCGAATTCTTTTTGTCTCGGCACCACAATCGGTACTTTACCAATCTGCAGAGGTGCTACAAAACTGGATGGTCCACCATGCGTTATAATAATTCTTGCTTTCCGGATATAGGATTGCATTTCATCGTATGATAACATTTTTACCCATTGACATGCTTTTGGAATATAAGTACTAAATCCTGTCTGAATCATGACCTCTTCTTTTATTAGTCCGTTTTCTTTCATTTCATCAACACATGTAATCAGTCTGTTAAACTGTTGTTCATGCGTACCAACTGTCACAAATATCATTTTAAAATATACTCCCTAAATTGATTGCCTTTGGATACACTTTTTTCATTTCTTCCCACTGTACAATAAACCTGTCTGTAATAGGATAAACCATTTTCCCAGTCACCGTTGGCTTATCAATTCTGTCAAATACTTCAATATATATCAGCTTCTTTCCCATCAACTTTCCCAAATAAAAGAAAGGTACCGCAACCGCTGCTCCCGAGGAGATAATCACATCCGGTTTTTCTTTTCTCAAAACCTTCCATGCAATTCGTGTATTGATTAATAATGCCTTTAAGCTTCTATTGGTAGGATAATAACAGGGATACATTTTTTCATCCTTTAAAACACTTCTTGCATCTTCCTTGTCAAATGTAACCCAAAATCTTTCTTTATTCTCCCAAAACGGTTTTAACATATATAAATGCGTTAAATGTCCTCCCGAAGATCCTACTAAACACACTTTCATTTTTGTCTCCTTATAAATACAGCCTATTCAAGCACTACACATCCCAATATTGCATTTTGGTTCATGTGCGCTTTTTCCAATTCCGTTTTAATATCCTGGTATCTGGATTCATCAATTTCTTCAATAAAAACAACTGCATCACTTGATGCCATCTTTTCCAGAGACTCCGGATCATATATAATGGATGGTCCGCTCTCTACACACACTTTTTGTTCCTTCAATCCATCGCCAATCTCCGACATGCATTTTTTAATCACATCATTATTGCTTGCGCTCGTAATATATACCTTTTCATATCCATGCTTCTGAGCAGCAATTCTAACACCAGCACACACCATTCTGATATGTTCTTCATAGGAAAATCCATCTTCTCCATAAAAGATACTCTTAATCCATGCATCTATTTTGGATTTCTTCTCATTTTTCTTGACTTTTCCTATTACCGTTACTCCAAAACATTCTGAAATATCAGCAGACGTTCTTAATTTTCCTGTCAACAGATATCTCATGCCCACACACAGTGCTACCAAAAAGATTCCTAATAAAAATCCTAACACCATATATTTTTTATGAATCATTTTCACACTCGGTGCTGCCACATCTTGTTCATCTTTTACTTCTTCTTTCAGCAGCTCCAACCTGTTATCTTCCAGATTCTTGCTATCCAGCAATGCATTATAATAAGTCTTTTGGTCATCAGACATATAATTAGACAAATTATTAAATGCATTTTTCATATTATTCATATTAACCATCTGCGTTGTCTGATCGTTCATAACATCTGCAGAAGATTTCCTTCCATATGTCTCAGACACCAGTGTAAGATCAAAGTCTCCATATACCTTCTTTAACTCGCTGTCTATATTTTGGATTTCTTCTTTCAGTATTTTCCCCATTACCTCGCAGTCTTTGTCCGAAAGTCCCATTGCCTCAACAGAAAAATTACATGCTTTATTATCTGTATTTATGATTTCCTTAATATAAGATGCCTGTACATCTTTTCCAAGGCTCTCCGCAATCTGTTCGCAG
Organism: Firmicutes bacterium CAG:194; assembly: GCA_000432915.1. Lineage (GTDB taxonomy): Bacteria > Bacillota > Clostridia > Lachnospirales > Lachnospiraceae > CAG-194. Next base: position 12,115 of record HF995248.1, on the reverse strand, counting down.
ATCTTATCAGACTCTATACCGCTGCAGAAAGATTCCAGAATGGCACCTATATTGTCTCTTGCATCAATCAGCGGATATTCAACCTGATAATGATTATCCACCGTATAATTTAATGTTACAACAGGAATATTGCTCGGATCGAGTTGCATATAAATAGATTCATTGCTATAAAGTATTTCTTTATTGTACTTGTCCTTTAAGCTCTCATAAGAATCAACCGCTCTTT
>HF995248.1:0-11858 GCA_000432915.1 Firmicutes bacterium CAG:194 | reverse complement strand
CCGCTCTTTCCACTTCTTCACATTCACGTTGACTCAGACTTCCCTTTGCGTCTTCTGTTTTACTCTGCGCACTCTCAATTTTCTTATCTATCTGTTCTTCCCACGTAAGGACATTACTATTTTTTGATGCCTGTACTGCATTATAACTTTTCAATATGCCTACACAATTAAATAAAACGGCCAATACAATTCCCCATGCCAGCATCTGTCTCCATTTCAAGCAGATACGCATTATCATATCTTTAATACTGACCGTAATTTCCAATTCATCATAATTTTTATACCCCATCATGCATCTCCTTATTCTTTGACTACCATTTTGACATTCTTAAACAAGGATATCATACACCATTTATTCTATATTTGCAATTCTATCTCATTATCGCATGGTATCTGTTCCTCTCCACCAGAGACGAGATGCGTTCTCCGAATCTTGCTCTGATTGTTGTCCGTTAAATGTACCACACAAATGCATGCTTTTTCCTCGTCGCCATAACAAAAAACAGACCCACCATGTGAGTCTGCTCATTTTATTTCGCACCTTTTCCAAACAGTACAACCCCCACTGTCTGCAACATGATCTTAAAATCTAGTGACAGTGACCACTTATCAATATACTCCAGATCCAGCTTCACCACATCTTCAAACTCTGTGACTACACCACGACCCTTGACCTGCCACATACCGGTCAGTCCGGGAGTGATGCTCATTCGCCTGCGGTAATAATTATTATACTGCTCAAATTCGTCCTCTGTCGGTGGTCTGGTACCCACCAGGCTCATATCGCCCTTCAGGACGTTAAAAAACTGTGGAAATTCATCAATGCTTGTTTTTCGAAGGAATTTACCGACCTTTGTGATCCGGGGATCATGCTCCATTTTGAACATGAGGTTGTCCCCCATCTCATTTTGCGCCTGCAGTTCTTTTTTCCGTTCTTCCGCATCGATATACATGGAACGGAATTTATAGATTTTAAAACGTCTTCCGTTTTTACCGATTCTGGTCTGTTCAAAAAAGACCGGCCCTTTGGATTCCAATTTAATGGCAAGTGCCACAAAAGGCGTCAGCACAAGTGTGATCAGGCTGCCCATAAGACCGCCGAGCATGTCGATCGCACGCTTTACGAAAACCCTGCGGTAATCAAGATACTGCAAAGAGAATGTCATAACTGCGAATCCCGCGAATCTTCCCGCAGTCTTTCCTTCCAGATCCAGTTCCTTTACTTCTACATTATAATGGGTTGTCACTCCCATGGTTTCAAAGTCGGTGATGTAGGAGCGGATCTGCTTCGCCGGAATACCGGGCAGATACATGAACACCTGATCAAGTGGCATCTGGCGGGATACATCAAACAGGTTGTACTGATTTGCCACAACCGGAATACCCGCAATCTCTTCTCCGACCATATCACTGTTCATAATGGCAATGGAAGTCACCTCATAGTCCCAAGCTTTTGCTTCCTTGATCTTCTTAATGATCTCCTCCGCATATTCCGCTTCTGTCACGATCATAAGTTTATCACTGTTATTGCTCTTAGAATAGTAATCGAGCATGAATACCTTAAAAACACAATGCAATGCAAACGTGTAAATAGCATTTGCCACAGCAAAATACCCAAAGATCAAGCGGGAATAATCACCCGCAATATGTGTCAGATACATGATGACCACGATTGCGATCATCATGACCACATCGTATTTCAAGACAGCAATTCCCTCTACAAAAAAACCTCTTCGGAAAAAGCCTCTGTTCCAGTCAGACATAACACCATAAAGCACGCAAAACAGCATCATATAAATACCAACGGTATAATTCAGCTGCATGCTGATCGCCTGATGGACATTTCCAAACCTTAAAAGCAACGCCGTCATGTATGCACCCAGAACGGCGATTAAATCTATCAATATTAAACTATACGTCTCAACAAGTCTGCCTTTTCTGTTGATGGTCTGCATAATTTTCCCCTATTTCTAAGCCCTTACTAATTTTTACATCATTTTATCATATCATCTATTCTGTTTTTTGTCTATTTTCCGGAAAAGAGTTTTTACAAAAAATGCTTTGGGGAAAGTATAGCACTTCTCCAAAGCATTCTCAAGTAAACATATTCTCATGTTGTTACCCCAGATACATTACAGGCATTTGCAACAAAACTTACCGATTTGCCACCCTTGCATCAATGTACTGGATCAGCATCTGCACGCTCTTGTCCACGCCAAGCTTGCTGCTGTTGATCACGAGCTCGTAGTTACGGGAATCGCCCCATTTGCTGTCGCAGTTGATGTTGTGATACATCTTACGTGCTCTGTCCTTCTTCTTCATCAGATCTGCCGCCTGGCTTTCTGACAGCTCATACTTCTTGGATACACGGGCAACCTTCTGATCCTTGTCGCCGTTTACGAAGATGGCGATCAGGTCTTTGTTGTCCTTCAGCACTGTTTCAGAGCATCTGCCGACTACAACAAAAGATTCGCCTGCATTTGCTTTTTCCTTTAAATAGTCAAACTGCAACTGTGCAACATGCTCTGTCATAGAGCTGCTCATACCGCGGACGCGTCTGTGGAATACACCGTCCTGTACTTCATCATATGACTTTAATTCTTCGCTGTTCAGGTTTCTCTCTTCAGCGATTTTGTCTAAAAGATTGTGATCGTAGAGGGGCATGTCATAATGCTTTGCAAGTTTTTCAGCGATCTCATGACCACCACTACCAAATTCACGTCCGATTGAAATAATTAACTGTCCCATACATGATTCCTCCCTTTTTATAAGTATTCTGCTTCGCAGAAGCATCGTTTTCTATAACTTGCTTCGCAAGTTATTTGACCGCACATGTTATCTTCTGCTTCGCAGAAGCATTTGCTCGTTAACAAATACAGAAAAACAAATGCCAGCTTCGCTGTCGCTTGTTTTTCTTTGTATTTGTTACATTTTACCACAAAAGGAGCCATTTTGCTAGGCTCCTTTAGTAAAGATTTATAAATTATTTATTAATGTACGTAGCGTACGCAGATCATAATGGTTGCAATGATCATAACGATAACTGTTGCAGGAACCATTGCTTTGCAGTATCTGCCCCATTTGATGATATGTCCGGATTTTGCTGCTGTTGCCACACCAACTACGTTTGCAGAAGCACCGATCGGTGTTGCGCTGCCTCCGATATCCGTACCCATTGCAAGAGACCATGCAAGGATGGAAAGATCTACGCCCTGCGTTGCTGCAAGACTGTTGATAACCGGGATCATTGTTGCTGCAAACGGGATATTATCAATAAATGCACTTGCTACAGCAGATACCCAGACAATGATAGCGATCATCAGATACAGGTTACCGCCACAGATCTTACCGATCAGGTTAGCTAAAAGCACCAGAACACCTGTCTGCTCCAGACCACCGACAACAACGAATAATCCAATAAAGAATAATAATGTATGATAATCAATTTTCTTGATCAGTGTCAGTGCATTCTTACCGGATGTGATCAGTGTAATTGCTGCAATAAAGGTACCGATGCAGGATACGGTAAGTCCTGTGCTGGCATGTGATACAAGAAGTACAACTGCAAGCAGGAAGATCACTGTACTTACGATGAAGCCCTTTTTGCTGACGATCGCTGATTCCGGTGATGGCAGAGAAGCCGTATCAATGCTGTCTGCGCCATTATCTGAAAGCTCTTTCTTAAAGATCAGATAGAAGTATACAAGGATCACAAGCAGGCAAACAATAGCGATCACACCTGTATGTCCCAGGAAATCCGAGAATGAGTAACCCAGTGATGTACCGATGATGATGTTTGGCGGATCTCCGCACATTGTTGCACTACCGCCAAGGTTAGCGCAGAATACTTCTGACAGGATCATAGGTACCGGATTAAATTTCAAAAGCTGTGACAATTCAACCGTAACGGCTGCAAGGAACAGGATAACTGTAATGCTATCAATGAACATTGCAAGCACGAAAGACAGAACCATAAAAGTAAGGAAGATGGAAACCACCTTATATTTAACCAGTTTTGCAATTCTCATGCAAAGCCATCTGAAAAATCCAACGTGAGCCATTCCTTCTACCATGATCATCATGCCTGCAAGGAATACGATGGTCTCCCAGTTGATACCGCTTGAAGTCTCGGAAGCCTGACCGCCTGTGTACCAGAACCCCTGTGTAAAAATACTTTTCACATTTAATGTCTCAATAACCGCATCCATACTGTGCATACCCACACCAAACACAAGGATCAGTGTCAGGAGTGCGCAGCCAAGTGTGACATACTGTTTTGGCCATTTATCCATGATGATCAGAATAAACATGGCTAAGAAAATGATGATAGCAAATGCCTGTGCCATTTTTATCTCCTTTCGCTCTTTAGAGCCCGTAATATATGTATTTCTTTTACCAAGCCCTTATTATAACACAATATTTGCCGGTGGCAAGTTAATTTTTCTTTACCGGTTTGAGTTTTTTTCGTACATTTTTACTATATTGCTGGTTTTGGGGAGAAGCATTTCTGACTCTTTCTGACTGTTTTCGTCTTTTTAAGACTGTTTTCTTATTTAGGACGAACTGTCAGCTTAGCGTCCTAATACCATTCATACTTTTATATCTCTTTTTCTCTCTTTGGACGAAATTTTAGTACTTCTCTTCCTCTATACCCTGATTTTTTGACTTGTTCGCGGCTCTACGCTCCATATTTTTCATATCTTTTCGCCGCGTCCTGCTTTTTTAGACGAAGTTCTTCATATAGCAGTAAAATATCTTCACCATTTTGGATTTATCTTCCCTCTTTTGGACGAAACTGATCTACATTTCCTTGATCCAATCTATATTTTTACGCACTATCCTCAACTGCAACGGATGCTCCGCTGATTCATAGGTAAATATCACATCTCTCCCCTGATACAGACCATTCTCCAGATATAGATTGCTTTTCCATACAAAGTCTGCTCCATAATCAGGCTCATCCATAATTCCCGCATGCTCCCAATATGTGATTTTTCCTGTTTTCTTATGAAATACGGTAAAATCAGGATGTATCGTGATCCTTCTTCCCTGATGATTCACCTGCAAAGGTCGTTCATACTTATATAGAAACATTTCTTCCCGCGCCAGTGCATTCGTTATGATCAGCTCTGACTTTGATCTGACCATTTCCCCATGGTCGGTTTCAAAGCGCAGTGATTCCGGATATCTTTGATTTACTTCATACGCTTCTTTCTCCCAATCAAGCAATAATAAATCTGCTTCTTTTATGAACGGTGACTCTATATCTTGTATCGTATCCCGCAGATGCATAGAAACAGCATTGATAATATCATATTGATATGTCTGTTGCATTTTTCTCAGAATTTGCACATTCTTTTCCAGCGTAGGAAGTATCTTTGCAAAATACTTTTTATGCGCCAAAGCCTGTATCTGTTTTAGGTTTTTCTTCGGCAAATACTGCAGTATTACCTTCCCATCCTGCTCGGCAGACCTCTTATAATAATATCTTCCACTTTCTTTTTTCTGTACCTTCAAAGACCCTTCCGGACAATTTTGAGCCGCTTTTTGTGCCTGCGCAAGTATACGTTCCTGTTCTTCAATCAGCCCTTCTACCTGTTTTGAAATTTTTTCTTCCTGATTAGAATATATGATTTGTTTCATAGATGTGTTCTCCTTTTTGAATTAATTTGATGTGGATTTGGATAGTGGATTTTAGATTTTCAAGAAATTTCCGTCCTGCATATCATGCAGGACGGAAATTCTGTTTTTAAGAATACATAATCAAAAAATTCAGATTTTGCAAGAATTGTTATATATTTATTGATTTGCGCTCATTTTCCTGCTCCTGCAATCAAGCAGAGCATATCATCTTTCCCTTACGTCTCCGGATTATTGATAGCAGCCTGCGCAGCGGCAAGTCTGGCGATCGGAACACGGTAAGGTGAGCAGGATACATAGGTCAGACCTACCTTATGGCAGAACTCAACGGAAGATGGATCCCCGCCATGCTCACCGCAGATACCAAGCTTGATATCCGGGCGTGTCTTGCGGCCTTTTTCCGCTGCCATCTTTATAAGCTGGCCGACACCCTTCTGGTCAAGTCTTGCAAACGGATCTGATTCGTAGATCTTGTTCTTGTAGTAGTCACCGAGGAACTTGCCTGCGTCATCTCTGGAGAAGCCGAAGGTCATCTGTGTCAGATCGTTTGTACCGAAGGAGAAGAACTCTGCTTCTTCTGCGATCTCATCAGCCAAAAGTGCAGCTCTCGGAATTTCGATCATTGTACCGATGTGATACTGGATATCGGAATTCTTTTCTTTCTTAACCTGTTCTGCCACTTCTACAACAACATCTTTTACAAATTTCAGCTCTTTCTTTTCGCCTACGAGTGGGATCATGATCTCCGGAACAATGTCATAGCCTTTTTCCGCTTTGACCTCGATCGCAGCTTCCATGACGGCTCTTGTCTGCATCTTTGCGATTTCCGGATATGTAACGGCAAGACGACAGCCTCTGTGACCCATCATCGGGTTAAATTCATGCAGGGAATCACAGATTTCCTGTACTTCTTCTGCTGTCATCAGCATCTGTACAGCCAGATCATCGATATCGCCCTGCTCTGTCGGTACAAATTCATGAAGCGGCGGATCCAGGAAACGGATCGTAACCGGTCTTCCTTCCATTACTTCGTATAAAGCCTTGAAATCACCCTTCTGGAATGGGATCAGTGCATTTAATGCTTTCTCTCTCTGCTCCAGTGTACGGGCAAGGATCATCTGACGGATCTTCGGGATACGGTCAGGATCAAAGAACATATGCTCTGTACGGCAAAGACCGATACCTTCTGCACCGAACTTCACTGCATTTGCAGCGTCTTGTGGTGTATCTGCATTGGTACGGACCTGCAGCTTTCTGTACTGATCTGCCCAGTCCATGATACGGCCGAAGTTTCCGGATACGGAAGCTTCCATTGTCTTGATGTCGCCTTTATAGATCTTACCGGTGGAACCATCCAGTGAAATATAATCTCCTTCATGGAAGGTATGTCCGCCCAGTTCAAATACTTTGTCATCCTCATTGATCGCAATATCGCCGCAGCCTGATACACAGCAGGTTCCCATACCACGTGCCACAACTGCTGCATGGCTTGTCATACCGCCGCGGACTGTCAGGATACCTTCGGATGCATGCATACCTTCGATATCCTCCGGTGAAGTTTCCAGACGTACCAGAACAACTCTCTCGCCCTGCTCATGTGCCTGTTTTGCTTCTTCTGCTGTGAAGTAAACCTTACCTGCTGCTGCGCCCGGTGATGCAGGAAGTGCCTGTCCGATCACTTCGCCTGCCTTCAGTGCTTCCGGATCAAAGGTCGGATGCAGAAGCTGATCAAGTGATTTTGCTTCGATTCTTGTCACTGCCTCCTGTGGTGTGATCATGCCTTCATCTACAAGATCACAGGCGATCTGAAGTGCTGCCTGTGCTGTTCTCTTTCCGTTTCTTGTCTGCAGGAAGAACAGCTTACCATTCTCGATCGTAAACTCCATATCCTGCATATCGCGGTAATGTGCTTCCAGCTTCATGGCGATCTCCATGAACTGCTTGTAGCACTCCGGCAGATCCTGCTCCAGCTTTGTGATCGGCTGTGGTGTACGGATCCCTGCCACAACGTCCTCGCCCTGTGCATTGATCAGATATTCGCCATAAATACCCTTTGCGCCGGTAGACGGGTTTCTTGTGAAGGCTACGCCTGTACCACTTGTCTCGCCCATGTTACCGAATACCATTGCCTGTACGTTAACAGCTGTTCCCCAGTCGCCCGGAATATCATTCATTCTTCTGTAAACGATAGCACGCTCATTATCCCAGGAACGGAATACGGCTTTGACAGCTTCCATCAGCTGTACCTTCGGATCCTGTGGGAAGTCCTCTCCCATCTTGTCCTTGTAGATTGCTTTAAAACGTACGATCACTTCCTGTAGATCTTCTGCAGTCAGTTCCATATCAAATTTGACCTGTTTTGCTGCTTTGATCTCATCCAGAACACGCTCAAACAATGACTTTGGCACTTCCATAACAACATCGGAAAACATCTGGATAAAACGACGATAGGAATCGTAAGCGAATCTCGGATTGCCTGTCTTCTTTGCGAAGCCTTCCACTGCAACGTCATTCAGTCCGAGGTTCAGGATCGTGTCCATCATACCCGGCATGGAAGCTCTCGCGCCGGAACGGACAGATACCAGAAGCGGATTTTCGGTATCACCGAATTTTTTGCCCTGCTTCTTTTCCAGATCAGCAAGTGCTGTAAAGATCTGCTGCTGAATGTCCTCTGAAATTGTACGGCCATTGTTGTAATAGTCTGTACAAGCCTCTGTTGTAACCGTAAAACCCTGTGGGATCGGAAGCCCCAGATTTGTCATTTCTGCAAGATTGGCACCCTTTCCACCAAGAAGATTCCGCATATCTGCGTTACCCTCTTCAAATAAATACACCATTTTTGACATAGTTTTCGTCCCCCTTGGTCGACTTTGTTTTTTCAAATCCATTTCTGCCTTGCAGCCTTTCTTTCCTGCATCCTATCCGGCTTTTCATTTCAGATATTTTTCACACTGGCCTCTGCTGTTTTTGTGCAATTATCACAGAAATTTGATTTGAAACTCTCGTATATTCATTATATCATCTATAGAGAATTGACGCACTGATATCTTCTTGGAAGAATAAACAAAGTTTCAGTCTTTTTTATGTCAATTTTGCTACTTTTTACACGAACAGCCCCCGGCGTGGTGGAAGCACGCCGGGGGCTGTTCATGTATATATCAACTAAGGGATTTAGGTAAAAGCTACTCTACATCCTGCAGGGCTGCAAAGTCCTCTTCGCCGGTACGAACCTTAACAACCTTATCTACATTGTATACAAAGATCTTACCATCACCGATATGACCTGTATAAAGTGCTTTCTTGGCTGCCTCGATCACCTTTTCTACCGGGATCTTGCTGACTACCACTTCAACCTTAACCTTTGGCAGAAGTGTTGCATCCATTTCAACACCACGATACATTTCGCCGGCGCCTTTCTGGACACCACAACCCATAACCTGTGTTACCGTCATACCGGTTACACCAAGGTCGTTCATTGCTTTCTTCAGACCATCGTATCTTGCCAGTTTTGCGATCACAACTACCTTGTAGATGCCTGTTGGCGGTAATGGAGAAGCCACCACCTTGACTGCTGCATCCTTCTGTGTCTCTGATGCTGCATCGTAATCATTTACGCCAAGATCTGTATTTTCATTCACATCCATTGTCATTGTGTTACTGATATCCATGATACTGAAGCCTGCATAAGCACTTGCAAGACCATGTTCACATGCATCCAGACCTACAATTTCTTCCTCTTCACTGACGCGAAGACCGATTGTTGCTTTGATGATCAAAAATGCGATCGTGATCGTCACTGCTGTCCATGCTGCTGTACATACCATGCCAAGGAGCTGGATACCAAGCTGTGAGAATCCGCCGCCGTAGAAAAGACCTTTGCCTGCGATCTGGTTTGCACCATATGTAATGCCGTCGCCGATACCTCTTGCAAATGCAGGAGCTGTATCTGTTGCGAATAAACCAACTGCGATCGTACCCCAGATACCGTTCATACAGTGAACTGCAACTGCACCAACCGGATCATCTATATGTAACTTGTAATCCAGAAGCCATACACCGAATACAACCAGTACGCCGGATACTGCACCAATGATGATAGCACCAAAGGCATCACAGACATCACATGGTGCTGTAATTGCAACAAGACCTGCCAGTGAAGCATTCAGGCACATGGAAACATCAGGTTTTCCATATTTTACCCATGTCAGGATCATTGTCACAACTGTTGCAACTGCCGGTGCGATCGTTGTTGTAACAAAGATGGAACCGAGCTCATCAATAGAGGTTGCTGCTGCACCGTTGAATCCATACCAGCCGAGCCAGAGGATGAACACACCCAGACAGCCGATCGGAAGGTTATGTCCCGGAAAAGCATTTACTTTTGTTACTTTTCCATTCTTATCTTTTACAAATTTACCGATACGGGGGCCAAGCATTGCAGCACCAATCAGGGCTGAAATACCACCTACCATATGAATACAGTTAGAACCTGCAAAATCATGAAAACCGATCTGTGCAAGCCAGCCGCCGCCCCATGTCCAATGTGCTTCGATCGGATAGATCACTGCTGAAATAATTGCGGAATATACACAATAGGAAAGGAATTTCGTTCTTTCTGCCATGGCTCCGGATACGATCGTTGCGGTCGTTGCACAGAACACAAGGTTGAATACGAAGTTAGACCAGTCAAAATTTGCATAATCCGTAAAAATGTCAAATCCCGGTTTACCGATCAGTCCTACCATATCCTCGCCCAGAAATAAACCAAAACCGATCAGGATAAATACTACTGTACCAATACAAAAGTCCATCAAATTTTTCATCAGGATGTTACCTGCATTTTTTGCTCTGGTAAAACCTGTCTCCACCATTGCAAATCCTGCCTGCATCCAAAACACCAGTGCAGCGCCGATCAAAAACCAGACGCCATACACTTCACCGTTTATGGCATTTAAAATCTCCTCTGTCATAATAATCTCCTCCTCTTCTAAATAAAAAATACAATGCACTCCTCTTCCACGACTTTGTGGACTGCATTGTATTCTGTGTTGGGGTCTGTCCCCACTTATCCGGATTGCGCATCCCTTATTTGAACCATCGCCCATGAAAATCTGCTTCGCAGATAAAGCAAATGGCATTAAAAAAAGGTGCCTCGATCATCTCGAAGCACCTTTGCTTTACAAGTGTGAGTATATGCCCGCCTCCCCGGAATGTCAAGGCTGGTTTTTATACTTTTTTTAGAATTATGCCACTTTTTGTTATGATAACGCAATATAGTATTCTATCTGTGCGTTATCCGCTTCTTTTGTCTCCGATTGCGCACAAACCGGATGAAATCCCAGTTTTTTCAAAAGCATTACAGATGCCAGGTTTTCTTTCCGTGTTCTGGCAAAAAGCTTTTCAAAGCCAAGTTCTTCTTTTGCGTAGACTAAAATGGCAGTGCAGACTTCGTAGGCAAGCCCCTGCCCCTGCCTGTTTTTACGAATCATATAGCCAAGCTCCGCATCCTCTCTGTCCGGTCTAAGATCCAGCCCTGCACGTCCGATCACTTCCCCGGACTGCCTGTCTTCAATGATCCACATTCCAAAATCATAAATACCGTACTGATACCTGATATAATCGCGGGTATAGGCAATTTCTTCTTCCTTTTTTGCATACAAACCTTCCATATATAATGTGATCGATGGATCTGCATAGATTTCGTATAACTTATCCACATCATCAAGGCAGATCTCCCGCACAATACACCGTTTTGTCTGCAGTATTTCACATGGCAGCCCTAACAGCCTGCACCGGATCTTTTCCAGATAAGCTTCCTCCACCTCTTCTGCCTGCTCCAGCACATAAGGATAGCCTGATAGATCCATTTCTTTTTCCATTATTTTTTCATTTCCTGCAGTGATCGGGTTCTCTGCATATATGACAGGCAGACATGGAACCGCCGGAATTCCTTTTTTCTTTGCTTCCAGCAGTTTCCCGTATTCATTTGTAAGCAATATTTCCTTATAACGTTTTTCCATGGTATTTCCGTTGTCCCATCCTCACCTTTTCATTTTATAGATTCATCCATCCGTATGTCCCAATTATCTGCCTTTGTTATATTTTTCTTTACGATTTTCTTCTTTTATTTTAGAATAAAAGCGTATAGGTGTCAAAAGATGCCATACAAATTCAGACTTTGGAGCTTTATACTTCAAATTTATGATGCCAGGGTCAAA
>HF995247.1:83576-104723 GCA_000432915.1 Firmicutes bacterium CAG:194 | reverse complement strand
TAAACAATGTATTTGATTAAAACGATAAAAGGTGACATAACAAAAGTAACAGATGTGCAGGCAATTGTGAATGCAGCAAACAATTCCCTTCTTGGCGGAGGCGGTGTAGATGGTGCGATTCACAGAGCAGCGGGACCGGAACTTCTGACAGAGTGCAGGTCACTTCATGGATGTAAGACAGGAGAAGCAAAGATAACAAAAGCTTATAATCTGCCATGTGATTACGTCATACATACTGTCGGACCGATTTGGAATGGTGGCAGAAATAAAGAAGAGGAACTTCTTACTAACAGCTATTTTAATTCTATGAAGCTTGCAATGGATAATGGAATCAGGTCTATTGCATTTCCTTCCATATCAACGGGAGTATATAGTTTTCCGGTTGAGTTGGCAGCAAAGATTGCAGTACATACAGTAAACAGGTTCTTGCAGGATAATCCGGACAGCTTCGATTTGGTGGAGTGGGTGCTATTTGATTCTCATACCGAATCGGTGTATAAAGCAGAAGTTGATCAACTGTATAAAATGATATAATAAAAGAGTAAAGATATGGCAAGTAAAGTAAGGAGAATAAGGTATAAGTGAGGTTGAAATTACGGGAGTATTTGAGGACGTACTTGGAATGATTTATTCGGCAAAACAGACCGAAGAGCACCATAACAAAAAAAGGGATGTAATAGTATTTCGAAATACTGTTACATCCCTTGGCGCCTTATCCCATTAGTTATGAACGGCTTTTTTATGGAGCAGATACAGCGGAATGCTGACAAAGATCATACCACCGATGATGTTACCGATCGTAACAGGGATCAGATTGTTGATAAAGAAGCCTTTCAGACTGAGTGCTGCAAGCTGCGCTTCTGTATAGCCGTATGCATTCATGGCTGCCTGTTTGTAAGTATCATTGGAAAGTGCCATAAGACCTGCCGGAATGTAGTACATATTGGCAACGCAGTGTTCGTATCCGCCGATGACAAATGCCATGATCGGGAACAGGATCGCAAATACTTTTCCGGCGATATCCTTTGCAGCACCTGCCATCAGAACTGCGGCACAAACTAAGATATTACATAAGATACCGGAGAACAGAGCGCGTGAGAAAGGAAGAGCAGCCTTTCCGTAAGCAACCTTGATCGTGAAAGCACCTAAAAGTCCGGCGGACATATCAAGCTGACCACTGAAGTAAACAAGTGCTGCAATGATCACGGAACCGACCAGATTGCTGAGATACACAAGCACAAGCACACGGATCATGGAAAGTGCATTGTATTTCTTATGCAGATTGCCCATCAGCATCATGCAGTCTCCGGTAAAAAGCTCGCCGCCGACGAATACGATCATCATCAGTCCGACCGGGAAGATCAGACCGGCGATCAGTTTTGCCACACCCGGATTTTCAATGGCATGGATGGCAAGACTGCTGGAGGATGCACCGAAGGCAATAAACATACCGGCAAAAATACCGAGAAGCAGTACTTTCCAGACCGGCATTTCTGTTTTGGCTTTTCCCTCCGAGATCTTCGCCTGCACAAGCGAGGCCGGGGCGTTAAAACCGGCAGTTACATTTTGTTCGTTCATTTTTCTATAATCTCCCTTCTGTGGAATAAGATTTTGTATGATAAATTCTGCCATAAGTTCCACGATTTTTCATCAGATGTATATTGTATACACGACTGATAGTGTAGCATACAAGGGGGAAAAAGTCAAAAAAGAACGCAGAAAGAAAACAGTTGACAAAGCTGTTTATTCAGAATAAACTAAAATTGTTCATTGACAATAAACAGGAGGGAAATATATGGGAGATGCAAAACTTGGACTGGTGGAAACACATTTTGCAGAGATCATCTGGGCGCATGAGCCGATCGGATCGAGAGAGCTTGCGGAAATCTGCAGCCGGGAACTGAACTGGAAACGTCCAACGACTTATAACGTACTTCGGAAGCTGTGTGAGAAAGGTATTTTTCAAAATGTAAAGGGAGTTGTTTCATCTGTGTTAAGCAGAGAAGAATATTATGGAATGCAGGGAGAGGAGTTTGTAGAAGAAGCATTTCGTGGTTCCTTGCCGGCTTTTATAGCTGCATTCACTTCCAGAAAGCAGCTTTCGGATAAAGAGATTGCAGAGATCATGAATATTATAAATGGGGAAAAGGGGTGACGCATATGCTGCAATGGTTTGGAACATTCTATTCAGATGTATTTCTTGTAAAGCTGTTTAACAGAAGCGTTACAGCGGGTATGATCATTGTTGTGTTGATCGCAGTAAGAGTCCTGCTGCGCAGAGCCCCTAAAATATTTTCTTATGCATTATGGGGAATTGTGTTGTTCAGACTACTTTGCCCGATATCCATTTCCTCCGGATTTTCTGCGTTTGGACTGTTATCGGAGCCGGTGGAAAAAGCGGAGCAGGTACAGCTTGCGGTATATGATGGAATAGCAGACGTACCGACTTTGGATCGGAACGGGGCAGAAACGGATATGGATGTGTAGAAGAGAGGTTCTGTGTCTCAGAAAACGGAAACAGCCATGCCAGAGGTAACGGAATCAAGAACCGGTCAAAATGCTGCAAACAGTTGGAAAACGAAACTTTCAAAGAAGGAAAATCGGATTCTCGGAGCGTTGTATCTTGTATGGGGGATGGGTGTTTTACTGCTTTTGTGCGTCAATATGTTTTCTATGATCCAACTGCGCAAAAAGACAAGGGCATCTTTGCAGATCCGGAATAGGGTTTTTTTGTGTGATGAAATAGCGGTTCCGTTCTGCCTGGGTATTTTCAGACCACAGATTTATCTGCCATCCTCACTTACACCACAGGAAAGGGAATATATCATATTACATGAGAAGCATCATATAAAACGACTGGATCATATCATAAAGCTGGCAGCTTTTCTGGCATTATGCCTGCACTGGTTTAACCCGCTTGTATGGATCGCCTATATACTTGCGGGAAATGACATGGAAATGAGTTGTGATGAGGCAGTATTGAAACAGATGGACAGAGATATCCGGTCAGAGTATTCTGCTTCTTTGTTACACATGGCAACAGGCAGGCAGATAATTGCCGGCGGCGGATTATCCTTTGGCGAGGGAAATCCAAAACAAAGGATCAAAAATATCATGCGGTATCGAAAACCGTCTTTTCTGCTCATGGGTGCGGTGCTGCTTGTCTGTGCGTCTCTTGCAGTCTGTCTGTTGACAGATCCGGAGGAAAAACAGCCGGATCCTGTGAATGAAACGGTTGTTTCGGAGAAACAGGAAAAAACAGAGCCGGATGCGGAAGAAAAAACGGAAACGGATGCGCAGTCTGAACTGGACGCACAGACGATCTTAGCGGAAAGCAAAGGGGCAGCGTATATCAGAAACGCCGGTGATGCATCCAATTTATATAAAATTGATGCGGCGAACACATTATGGGGAGAAGGCAGAAATAATTACGGACAGTTAGCACAAAATACGCAGGACTATGGGTTTTATAATGACCCGGTAAAAATAGCGGAGCATGTGATCCATGTAGATTTTTCGCAGAAAGGATTTATGGTCTTTCTGACAGAGGATCATAAGCTGTATGGTGTCGGAAATGCAGGAGGCGGTGCATTGCAGCAGTATGACAGCTTTGACTGGGAAATGTATTTGGATGGAGAACATTATGCGATCAGTACACCATATCTGCTTATGGAAGATGTAACATATGCCGTCTGTGGAAGAGATGACGTGGTGGCGCTTAAAGAGGATGGAACGGTCTGGACATGGGGAACTGTTTATATCAATGGCGGATATCAGTCATCAGATGTATATTTTATAGAAAAGCCAAAGCAGATTCTGAAAAACGCAGTGGTTATTACCGGTGGCTGGTTTCATCATGCAGCATTGCTTTTGGACGGAACAGTCTGGACATGGGGCTACAACAGTGCGGGAAATTGCGGTATTGTAGATCGGACTGTGATCGGAGAGCCTGTCTGCGTTGCAGAAAATGCGGTAATGGTCTGGACAGGAGATCTGGGACTGGATCCAACCTATGAAACAATAGCGGAGTATGAAGGCTTCTATCCCATGCAGTACAACAACACTGTGATACAGAAGGCAGATGGTTCACTGTGGGCGTGCGGAGAAAATATCGGAACAGAGATACATGAGATTCAGGGCGCAGAAGGACGGTATGAGGCAGTCAGCTCTGCTGTATTTCAGCGGATCGATTCCATGGAGTATTTTCTTTTAAACAGTGAAAAATAATAAAAGCAGGATATTACTAAACAAAACGGGTAAAATAGCCGATATCATTTACAGAACTAGGAATCGTGTCAAGGTAGTCGTTTGAGCAGATCAAGGAGGATATTAGAATGAATGTAAACGGAATTTCAAATCAGACAAGTACCTATGCTGCTTATAAGAGCACAGAGCAGAAAGCAGCTGCAACGGAAACAGAAGGAAAGCAGACAGAAGTATCTGCAGTATATGAGCCATCAGCAGAAACTGAAAAGACAGATACTGTTACAGCAAAACAAAAAAATGAAGCAATTATCAGCCGGCTCAAGGCAGATGCAGAGGCACGTACACAGCAGCTGCAGCAGCTTGTACAGCAGATGATCTCCAAGCAGGGAAATGCGTATGGACAGGCAAATGATATGTGGAAGTTTTTAGCAAGCGGAAACTTCACGGTTGATGCCCAGACAAAAGCACAGGCACAGGCAGATATCGCAGAAGATGGTTACTGGGGTGTGAAACAGACTTCAGAACGTATTTTTGATTTTGCAAAAGCACTTTCCGGCGGTGATATGGATAAGATGAAAGAGATGCAGGCAGCATTTGAAAAAGGATTCAAGCAGGCAACGAAGACCTGGGGAAAAGAACTGCCACAGATCTCACAGGATACCCGTTCTGCAGTCAACAAATTGTTTGAGGATTTTTATGCAGGCGATCAGAAAGATACAGAATAAGACTTTGTGGGCTTTTCAAACAGGGGAAATTATGATATGCTAAGAAAAGTGCGTAAGAGAGGATTCTATTTTTGACATTAAAAGAAAAGACGGGTGAAAGAAATGGCAGATATATCATTTGCTGATGTGAAGGTACATAATGAAGTGGAATTTTGTACAATTACGGATCTGAACGTCAAGAAGCAGCTGGAACGTTTATTTTTAGATGAACGGATCTCCTATTATGAAAAATGGGATGATGTTTCATTTTTTAAGAGAGTTTTCGCAGGAGGGGAAAAATCAAAATGCACGCTCTGCATCAATGAAATGCAGCGGGATAAGGCGGAAGAAATTCTGGAAGCACATCCCGATCTGAAAGCGGGCATTGAAATGATTAATAAGAAGGTAGAAAGAACATTTTTTTAACAACGTATGGGACAGAATATCTATAAGCTGAAGTTTGAATTACATGCGGAGCATTCCAATGTGATTGGTGACAAAGCCGGCAGACATCAGCATACATTCTCCATTGTGCTTTATTTGAAAGCACAGCGGAAAATGGAGCTGTATCAGGAGATCGAGCAGAAGATCGAAAGCTGGCTGTCACCGTTTCAGAACCGGAATCTGGATGAGATGCCCGGATTTGAGAATGGTGATACGACGCTGGAGAACATTGGTAATGTTTTTTTTGAAGAGCTGACAAAGGTGCTGCAGGATGATTTATCCCTGCTGCGGCTTGATATTTATGAAACGCCGGTGCGTACGTATTCCGTCACAAAGGAATTATATGATGCAAGCATCAACCGGGTACATGAAATTGCAGATCTTCATTTACAGGATAAGGTACAGGAAATTGCTATAACGATTAAGTCTGCAGAAAATGGGGTAAAAGAGAAGGAAGAAACTGCGGAAAGCAATGAAAAGGTGCAGGCGACGATAGTTGCAGAAGCTGCAGCAGGCAGCGGAAATACTGCAGAGCATAAAACTATGGGTGATCATGAAAGAACAGATAGTGGGGTTCGTATATCCGGAAACGGATGGAAGAAGACGCTGCTAGCCGTTCTTTTTATTTTGGTCAGTGCTGTGGTTATGATGTATACCGTTACGGAGTCAGGGATTTATCCGCGCGGATCGGATACGCTGAATCATATGTATCGTGGTAGACTGGTCTATGAAGGAATCAAAGAAGGAAACTGGTATATTCTGTATGATACAAGCTGGTACAACGGCATCGAATTGATGCGTTATTGGGCACCTGTTCCGTTGTATATGCTGGCGGGCTGTCTGTTTCTGACGGGCGGAAATCTGATGAGCAGCTATATTTTATTTCTGGGCGCTTTATTTGTGCTGGGCGCCTGTGGGTGGCTTTTGTTCGGTGTTCGTTACCAGAAGCAATATCTGGCTGCTTTTCTGGGTGTGGCATGGTTTTTACTGCCTGATAATATGCGTGTCCTGTTTGCGGAAGGTAATATTCCGCGTGCGGTTGTGGCAACGCTGCTTCCGTATCTGCTTTATGCCATCTGGCAGTTTTTGGAGGAAAAACGGACAAAAGCCATGTATGCGATTGTTTTACTGATGGCGCTCATAGCGCTGTGTCATCTGATGATCGCAGCAATGGTCGGCATTACCACCTTTTTGTTTGTCTGCTTTGATGCGGTCTGCAATAAAAGAATCCGGCGGGGGATTTATCTGCTGACAGGAATGGTGCTTTCTTTTCTTTTGATCGGCGTCTGGCTTGTACCTGCACTGCGCGGCGGGCTGATGGGAATGAGTGAGGCAGGAACCGCACAGGTTATGCGTGATTTTTTTGCGGATGGATTTACATCATTGAATCCTGCGGACAGATACAGCGGAGAATTGGAAACCTTTTATTATGGGATTGGTATTTTTATCGTAGGGATCATTGGTATGCTGTTTGCGGGCAGAAAGAGCACAGCAGGATTTATCACGGGACTGTTTTTATTCTTTTCCACGACAAATTCTTTATACGAGTTTTATTCCAAAGTGCCGTTTCATCAGTTTTTCTGGATGATCCGCTTTATTCCGGTCGGACTGGGCTTTACTTTTCTGGCACTTCTGCTCTGGAGAAATGCCAAGAGCAGCGTTCTGATCGTGCTCTGCATACTCCTGCTGATCGATGTATACCCGGCGCGGTTTTACCTGTATACGGAAAAGGCAGACCGTGCAACCAATGTCAGTGCTGCACAGATGCGGCGTGCGGAAAACTACGGTATTTTGCAGGCGAAGGAACTGACAAAGCAGAGAATGGCGCTTTTTGATCTGAGCAGCTACGGTGCATTTGCCGCCTATATGATCTCTGCGGTGGAACCATCAAAGGATTATACGTTTGGCTGGGCATGGCAGGGGGCTGCGACGGCGGTCAATATTGTACAGCTGAACAGTGCATATGCGGAGGGAAACTTTTATTATCTGTTTGACCGCTGTCTCTTGATGGGCAATGATACGGTGCTCCTTCGGATCGCTTTGCTGCCACGGCAGGAAAAGGACATTCCGGCAGTATCGGAGGCGGCTGAAAAAAGTGGCTACAGCCTGCAGGAGCAGGGAGCGGACTATCTGATATATACAGTGGATACACCGGATCGGTTCGGAACAGTCACGACCTATGAGGCTGCTGCGATCGGAGGAGGCGGATCGGATCTTGCCAGATTGTTTCCGGCGTTTGAAGAGCTTTCGGATCCTTACATCGATCATTATACATTTGAAGAATTATCTCTTTATAAAACGATTTATTTGTCGGATTTCAATTATGAAGATAAAAAGAGAGCGGAAGCACTTGTGCAGAAACTTTCCGATGCAGGTGTGCATATCATAATTGATATGAATCATATTTCGACAAATGATTCAAAAGGCGTTACGACTTTCTTAGGTGTGACTGCCCAGAGTATTACATTGAAGAATGCTTATGGACAGCTGACTTACCGGGATGAAAGTTATACGCCGCAGGAGTTCTCATCAGAAAATGCAGACTGGAATACCGTATATCTGAACGGACTGAACCGGGTGGACGGGACTGTCAGAGTAGGAGAACGGATACTTCCTTATGTGGGAAGTGTATCTGCATATGAAAATATCACATTTCTGGCGATGAATCTGCCATATCATCTGCAGCTTACCGGAGATGAAACGGTTTATACGCTTCTGGAGCAGGTGTTTGGAACAGACAGAGAGACAATTCCGAAGCGGGAAATTGTACCACTTGAAATTGCGCGGGATCGTGATTCGATCACGATACGGACAGATTATGAAAATACGAATACGGCGCTTGCCTATTATGATATTTTTCAGCCGGACAGAGAGATTGCCGTAGACTGGTATCTGGTATCGGTAGGAAAAGGAACAACAGTGATCAGACTGCAGTATCCTTATTTGAAACAGGGGATGATCGTAAGCCTTGTAGGCATCATTTTGATCTTATTATTTTTGTGGGGAATCAGCAAATACGATATGAAAAGGAATGATGAAAATGAAGAACATGCAAAAGAAAAACAAAAATTGGAAGCATAAGATAACATGTGTGGTTCTGTTTTGCCTGGTTATAATAGCAATTTTGCAGGTAAACTGTATAGAGACAAAAGCCGCAGGCGGGATCACGATCGACGGCTATTATGATGACTGGGAAGGAATTCCAAAGACAATGATCACCTATTACAGCAATAACCAGCTCTGTAATAATCATGCTGCACTTGTGAGGGATGGGGAATATTTATATCTGTATGTGGAAATGCATCCGCTTTACAGCTCCTCTATTCCGATAGATGCTTATTATTTACATGTAAATGGAAAACAGCTTCCGTTCTTTCTGCGGTATCCGACAGCGGACAGAAACGGAATTGACTGGGGAAAGAATGTCAATTTAAGCAAAGACGGTATTTATACAGGACTCAGTCCGTTCACCTATTACCCGGCTTACAGCTGGGGAGATGCTGCAGTGACAGTATCGAGCGGAGACCCGAATGACCGGTTTGAGGTCAGAATGAAAATTTCAGAGGTAGAGAAGCTGATGGGACTTGAGCAGGGAACGATCGCAAGTGGTGTAAAAGTGGAAGTGACCATGCCTAATGTCGGTGACGGAAAAGTCACAATGGTAGGCACCTCAACAGGTGCATTTTTCAGTATCCTGCTGATGGCAGGAGCGGTTGTTTTATTTGGGCTGCTGGGTAAGAAGAAAGGATTACAGAAATCATGACGATCTTTACAGTTGTCTGCTTTCTTGTCTGGATATACCTGTTGTCCGTGTTTACACGCGGAAAGCTATATTTTTATCAGTTTATCTGGGGCAGTGTCGGACTCTTTGTGTTTATGATGATGTGGATCCAGCCCGTGGCGATCCGGCCATTGACTAATCTGGTATGCTCTGCGGCAGGTGTTGCAGGCAGGATGACAGGCTTTTATGAGTCTTACAGTGAATACAGTATGTTATTTGTGCAGCACGGAAGTGAAGCCATTTCTCTGTGTATCGACTATGAATGTTCCGGTATTATCGAGATGATGGCATATGTGTCCATGCTTGCCTTTTTCCGGGTATATGACTGGATACAGCGCATTATTTTATCTGTGCTTGGCTGTATGATGATCTTTTTTGCCAATATCATCCGGTTATTTGTGATTGGTACAACCATTTACTATTTTGGTAATGATGCGTATTACATTGCGCATACGATTGTTGGCAGGATTATTTTTTATGCCCTGTCTGTGATACTTTATTATTATATTTTTACAAAATCGCAGATTGTAAAACAGAAGATCGGAGGATTCCATTATGCAAAGAATACTGACACTTCTGTCTAATGAAATTGTTTTCTGGGTATCGTGGATCATTATTCCGCTGATCATGGAAATCGTACCGGCAGTAGCAGGCTTTTTTCTGCTTGTCAAAAAACGTATCCTGTATAAAAAAGATGCGCCGCTCATTTATTATCCGCCGGTCACATTGATCGTTCCGGTGTATAATTCTGCAGACACTCTGTATGCCTGTCTGGATTCGATCAGGAACAGTGATTATCAGCCGGAGCAGCTGGATGTCCTATTGGTCAACAACGGCAGTAAGGACAATTCCTTTGAAATATATACAGCCTATCAGAAGGAGCATCCGCAGATGAACCTGAAATGGATGAATTCCGAGCAGGGAAAATCCAGAGCCTTGAATATGGCACTGTTTCATGCCGAAGGGAAATACATCATCCACATTGATTCGGACGGTATTCTGCATCCGGAGGCACTTTCTAATCTGGTAAAGCGGTTTGAAGCCCATAATGAGCTGCATTGTATGACGGGAACGATCCTGACAAATCCCGAAATGATCAAGGCAGAGAAGAATCCGTTCCGTCGTATATTCCAAAAGACGGAATTTTATGAATATGCACAGGCGTTTCTGGCAGGTCGTAATTTTGAAGCGGAGCTGAACAGCATTTTTACAATGTCAGGTGCGTTTTCCGCGTTCCGGAAATCAACCATATTAAAAACACAGCTATACAATACAGAGACTGTCTGTGAAGATACCCATGTTACTTTTCAGGTGCGGAAGCTTCTCCATCAGAAGATCGCAATCTGTGAAAACGCGGTATTTTTTGTGGATCCGATCGAAAATCTGCAAAAGCTCTGTCTGCAAAGACAACGATGGCAGAGAGGAGAACTGGAAGTTGCCCATATGTTTATGGACAGAGGCAGCGTGGTAAAAGGATTTCTGACCAATTTTATGACAAGAGTCATTATGTTTGACCATACCTTTGCATTTCCGCGTATGATCTGGTATTTTGCACTGATCTGCCTGACCTTTTTGAATTATCCGTTTTCCTTTATTCTGATCTCGCTTGTGCTGATTTATATTTTATATGTATTGTCGGCATTTTTGTATTATCTGAACATTTTATCTTATCTGGGATATGACAAAAAACTGCGCCGCTTTTATGCGGGGAATGTGCTGATTTTGTTATTGCTGCCTTTTTATAATTTTGTGATCTACTGGTTCCGTATGGCGGGTATTTTAAACAGCATTAAAACAACCGGTGCATGGCGTACGCAGACGTGGAAGGAAGAATGGGAGCAGGTAAAGTGCGTTGTCTGTCATGATTTCGCATGGCTGATCTCGTGGCACAAGGGGGTAAAAAAATTAACAAACAAGGAAGAAAAACATGAAGAAAAACAGGAAACTGCGCAGGGCGGACAGTCCGTTTAATTTTATACTGACTTTTGGGACGCTGCTTCTGGGTATTCTTTTTGTCTGGATCATGAAGCTGGAAATGGACACACAGATCGAAACCGGATTAAAAACTTATTTGCAGCAGCAACAGCAGGCTGTCTGCAATATTGTATTGCAGACGGAAGCAGAGCCTGAAGATACCTATCCGGACAGACTGATCGCAAATATAGAAGAAGGATTTGAGACTTCTGCCAGTCAGTTTGTATATATAGAAAAGGCCGGACAGCTTCTGTTTGTCAAAAATACCGCGGAAATGAATGCGGTGGAAGTACAGCAGCTTGATCTGACTTCATATATGAAACGGATGGAAAAGAGCAGAGGCGCTTACAGAACATCTGTTTTTCAGACGGAAAACGGATACACAGTCGGTGTTTGCGTCAGGGAAGATTATGTGAAAATAATCATGGGATATGATATGATGTATATGCATATATTGATGTACGGTATCATTGCAGCAGTCTGCTTTGTCATGATCGTTTATTACCTGCAGTATGTCCGGATAAAAGGCAGAAGAAAAATCAACAGGCTGACAGGAGAGCTGCAGCAAAAACAGCTTCTTTTGGAACAGGAAGTGGAAAAGAACAGGCTTGCGGAAAAACACGCAGGAGAAGCAAAAATGCTTCAGGCGCAGCGGACAGAGAAGGAAGTGCTGGATCTGGAAAGCATTCCGAAAAACCAGTATAAATTTAATTTTTACCTGAATGCATCGCATGCGATCTATATTGACGGTACAAGGGGAGAGGTGCATCCGCATACGTGGGAGATCGTGCTGCATGTGGCAAAGATGAGCAGCGGGCTTGTTTTGTTTAATCAGGTAGAGAAAAAGGTAGAGGAATTCCTGCGCCGATATCAGAGCCGGAGCATCAATGATTTTGAACCGTTTACAACCATCAATCCGACGCTGGAAAACCTGACGGAATTTTTACTGGACAGCCTGCAGAAGGAGCTGAATCCGTTAGGCTGGATGATTTTTATGATCGAGGTGAGTGAAACGCCTGCAAGAACGTATGTCATGAGTCTGCTGGATTAAAAGACGAAACAAATGTGGGAAGGTATGAAACGGAAAGGGAGGAAACGCATATGAGAATGTATGATCTGATCACGAAAAAGAGAAACGGCGGTGTGCTTTCACCGGAAGAGATCGCTTATATGGTAGAAGGCTATACAAAGGGAGATATTCCGGATTACCAGATGTCTGCCATGATGATGGCAATTTATTTTCAGGGCATGACAAAGGAAGAAACCTTGCAGCTGACTCTTTCCATGGCACATTCCGGTGATATGCTGGATCTGTCCGGTATTGCAGGCGTAAAAGTAGATAAACACAGCACAGGCGGTGTCGGAGATAAGACAAGTCTGGCACTGACACCGATGGTAGCTGCCTGCGGTTGCAAAGTTGCAAAGATGAGTGGCAGAGGACTGGGGCATACGGGCGGAACGATCGATAAGCTGGAAAGCATTCCGGGTTTCCATACGGATATCCCGATCGAAATATTTGAGAAGAACGTCAATGAGATCGGTATTGCGATCATGGGACAGACAAAGGATCTGGCACCGGCGGACAAAAAGCTGTATGCGCTCAGAGATGTGACAGCAACGGTCGATCAGATTTCATTGATCGCCAGTTCCATTATGAGTAAAAAGCTGGCATGCGGTGCAGATGCGATCGTACTGGATGTGAAGACCGGAAGCGGTGCTTTCATGAAACAGGAAGCGGATGCGGTCAGTCTGGCAGAAGAAATGACAGAGATCGGAAACGGAGCGGGCAGAAAGACGATCGCGGTCATTACCGATATGGATCAGCCGCTTGGATATGCAGTCGGAAATGCACTGGAAGTGATAGAGGCAATACAGACACTGAAAGGGGAAGGACCTGCGGATTTTACAAAGCTGTGTCTGACACTGGGCAGTTATATGCTGGTCGCGGGCGGTATCGCAGAGACAAAAGAGCAGGCAGAAGAAATGCTGCAGCAGACGATCACAGATGGCAGCGCACTTGCAAAGCTGGCGGAATTTATCAAAGCACAGGGCGGAGATCCGGCGTATATTTATGATCCGTCCCTGTTTCAGCTGGCAGAAATCCGGGAAGAGATCTGTGCCAAAGAGTCCGGATTTTTACAGAAGATCGTATGTGACGAGGTCGGGATCTGCTCCCTGCTCTTAGGCGGCGGCAGAGAAAAGAAGGAAGATACGATCGATCCGGCTGTCGGTCTTGTCCTGCATAAAAAGAAGGGGGATAAAGTGCAGGCGGGAGAAAGCCTTGCCACGATTTATGCCAATGATCCGGAAAAGCTTTTGCAGGCAAAGGAGCGGTTTTTACAGGCGATCACGATCGGTGAAGAAAAGCCTGCGGAAAGCATGTTGATCAAACAGGTGATCTCATAGGTTCTTTCTGCAGAAATACCGCATATAATGCAGTATGAAAAGATCAAAATTACTCAAGCAGACAAAAGAACAGATTTCCGATACGCTGCGCCTGCCAAAGGATCTGGCAAAGGGAGAGGCACTTGTCAGCATCACAGGACAGGAAGAAGCGTTTATAGAAAATTATAAAGGGATTCTGGAGTGTACGGATGAATCCGTGGTCATTGCCACGGGCAGATGCAGGATCCGGTTTCAGGGAAAGCATCTCCATGTGGAATATTATACAAATGAGGAAATGAAGATAGAAGGTATGATACAAAAAATCCTGTTTTTATAGAGAGGTCAGTATGCTGAATATCATTCGTTTTCTGCGCGGCTTTGTGCGGATCCGCGTGACAGGCTTTGCCCCGGAACGCTTTCTCAATCTGTGTAGTGTGCATGATATCGAGCTTTGGGATATCTCGGTATCGGAAAACAGATATGAAATGAATCTGTATGTTTCGGATTATTTCAAATTGAAACCCATTGTACATAAAACGAGAACAAAGGTGGTCCTGCTTTCCAAAAGCGGACTGCCTTTTTTTGCCCGCAGGTGGAAAAAAAGAAGGATTTTCCTGCTGGGCTGTCTGTGCTGTCTGCTCAGTCTGTATCTTGTTTCGCAGTTTTTATGGGACATTGAGCTCACAGGCGGAAACAGACTGACAAAAGAAATGTTGCTGCAGTTTCTGCAGGAGGAAAATGTGTATTATGGTACTTATACCGGGCAGGTGGATATCGATGCGGTTGAGAAAAAGCTGCGGGATACGTATCCGTTCCTGACGTGGGTTTCTTTGCGTGTGCAGGGAACGCGGCTGTATGTCAGTGTCAGGGAAAATGACCAGCTTCTGCTACAGGAGGAAACGGAACAGAGACCGTGCGATCTGATCGCAACAATGGACGGCGAGGTAGAATCGATTGTGACAAGGGCGGGGATTCCACTTGTCAAAGCAGGAGATACGGTCAAAAAAGGTGACTGTCTGGTACAGGGAGAAATACCTGTTTATAATGACGATGAAACGCTGAAGGAGACCATGTATGTCCATGCGGATGCGGATATCTGTATCAGGGCGTCCATTTCCTACAAAAGAAATCTCCCCTTTGCATATGAAAAGAAAGTGTATACGGGGGAGCAGAAGAAAGTCTGGTATGCGAGGATTTACACAAAGAGTTTTTCGCTTGGGATGCTCCCTTCGTATGAAAAATATGATATTGTAACGGATCTGAATCAGGCTGGGATCGGTGATTTTTATCTGCCGCTATATTACGGAACGATCACCTGTAATGCGTATACATTGGAAAACTTAATTTATGACGAAACAACGGCAAAGGCACTTTTGCAACTGCAATTTGAAAAATTTTGCCAAACTTTACAACAAAAAGGTATTCAAATTGTAGAAAATGATGTTAAAATAAAAAAGTATCAAAAAGGTATGAAGGCGGAGGGCAGTATCAGGATCCGCATCATGGACGGAGAGGAAAGAAAAATTGAGTGATTTCAGCATAGAGCTTGATCTGGATATGGACAGTCTGCAGAGCATTTTCGGGCAGCATGACAGCTATATCGCAAAGATCGAGAAGCAGCTTCATGTGACGGTGGTCAACAGGGACGGCAGTGCAAAGATCGTCGGAGAAGAAAGAAATGCGCAGCGTGCGGCGGAGCTGATAGAGGAACTGGCACGGTCAATCCACAGAGGAACGGATCTGGAGGAGCAGCGGGTAGATTATGTCCTGCAGCTTGCACAGGAGGAAGAGAAGATATCCCTGCAGGATATGGACAGCATGTGCATCTGTCATACAGTGGCCGGCAAGCCTGTAAAGCCGAAAACGATCGGTCAGCAGCAGTATGTGCAGGCGATGAAAGATCATATGATTGTATTCGGACTCGGACCTGCAGGAACGGGAAAGACATATCTTGCCATGGCAATGGCGATCACAGCTTTTAAAAACAATGAGGTAGAGAGGATCATCCTGACAAGACCTGCCATTGAAGCGGGCGAAAAGCTCGGCTTTTTACCCGGCGATCTGCAGAGTAAGGTAGATCCGTATTTAAGACCGCTTTATGATGCCCTGTATCAGATCATGGGAGCGGAGAGCTTTCAGAAAAATATGGAAAAAGGTGCCATTGAGGTAGCACCGCTTGCTTATATGCGCGGACGTACGCTGGATAATGCCTATGTGATCTTAGATGAGGCACAGAATACGACAGAAGCGCAGATGAAAATGTTCCTGACGAGAATCGGTTTCGGTTCCCGGGTTGTTGTGACAGGCGATCTCTCCCAGAAGGATCTGGCTGCTACGACAAGGAGCGGTCTGGAGGTTGCAGTGCGTGTTTTATCGAAGGTAGAAGACATTGCATTCTGCAATCTGACCAGTAAGGATGTTGTCAGACATCCGCTTGTACAAAAAATCGTAAAGGCTTATGAGGACTATGAAAAGAAAGCAACCAAAACAGCCGGAAAGAAATACCGTGAAAAAGGAAGGCTTGACAGAAACGCTAAACGTTAAGACGATTCTGCTTTCTCTGCTCATGCTGCTTCTTCCACCGGGAGAGCTTTTTCTGTTTTATTTTATGAATGACACGGATACGGGCAGCTTCCTGACAGGATTTATCACATTGGGAATGCTTCTGCTTGTGTTTGTTTTTGTGTTTCTGACGGGGTTATATCAAAAAACATTTTTATACAATAACGGTGCACATCCGGAACGACTTCTGGGTGTATATGTGCTGGGGCTTCTGCTTGTGGCAGTCAACTCGTTTCTGCCGTGCCAGCTTTGGCTGTTTCTGCCTCTTGCCGTGATGCTCATGCTTGCATCCGGGCCGCAGACAGGAATAGGCGCTTATCTGATCCTGTTATATCTGCAGGAGCTGATCAGTCAGCCCGATCCGGTTGTATTTGTCAGCTTTGCACTGATCGGTATGATGGGGATGGTTTTATTCAGTCATCTGGATACGACCTTTTTATTTGGTGTGCCCCTATTTACAGCGCTTCTGTTTACCTGTCTGGCACTTCTTTGCATGGATTTTGCACAGCAGGGTACGATCACTTTTGAAAATGTCCTGTATACGGCGATCAATCTGTTTGTCAGCTTTATCATCCTGACACTGGTGCTGAAATATCTGAGTCTGCATATATTGCATAAAAACAGAGATAAATATCAGGAAATGAACGATCCGGAATATGTGCTTTTGACAGATCTGAAGCAATATTCCAAGAAGGCATATTATCATGCGGTGCATACGGCTTATTTCTGCGAGAAGATCGCCAGAAAGATCGGTGCGGATGAAATGCTTGCAAAAGCAGGCGGCTATTATCATAAGATCGGGCGGATGCGCGGAGAAGGGAATCTGAAAAATGCACTGGCGATCGCAAGGGAATATCATTTTCCGCCGGAGCTTGTACAGCTTCTGAAGGAATATGGCGGTAAAAATACGTCGCTTGTTTCCAGAGAGGCAGCGATCGTCCTTTTGGCGGATGCAATGGTATCGTCTGTCATGTTCTTATTTGAAAAGAATCCGCGTGCGGAGCTGAATTATGAACAGATCGCAGGCGTGGTTTTTAAAAAGCAGATAGAAAGCGGTATTCTGGATCATTGCAGTCTGACGATCAGTCAGCTGAATGAGATACATAAGATATTTGTGGAGGAAACCTTATATTATGACTTTTTGCGTTGAAAATGAAATAGAGGCAGACTTTCCGTTTGATATGGAAGCGGTGGCAGAGCAGGTGATCCGTAAGGTGCTGGAGGCGGAGAAGTGTCCGTATGAAGTAGAAGTCAATCTGCTGATCACGGATGCGGAAGGGATCAGGACGTACAACCGGGAGTACAGGGAAATCGACAGGGAAACAGATGTCCTTTCCTTTCCGGGTGTGGACTATGAAAGCCCGTCAGATTTTTCGCTGGTACAGGAAGATGAGAGCATGTATCTGAATCCGGATACGGAGGAACTGGTGCTCGGAGATATTGTGATCTGCGCTGCGCGTGTTTTCTCGCAGGCAGAAGAATACGGACATACACCGCTTCGGGAGTTTGCATTTCTGGTGACACACAGCATGCTGCATCTTCTTGGGTACGATCATATGGAGCCTGAGGAAGAAAAAGTGATGTTTGCCAGACAGGAAGAAATACTGAAAGAGCTCGGAATAACGAGATAAAAGAGGAACGATTATGGACGGAAGAAAAAGACGTGCAAATTATATGAAACAGGGCGGCCTGAAAATGTATGCACCCTGGGTGATCTGGCTGATCGCATTTGTGAAGATGATCTATCTGTATGCACAGATCGGACAGAAAGGAATTACCTTTTATGTAGCAGCACTTTTTACAATTTTATTTATATATGTGCTGACTGCAGCAGTCATTCCGGATGTATTGGGCAGAATGGTCTATTTTCAGAAGAGCAGGGACTGCAGCAAAAACGCACACAGACTGTATCACACAGTTATGATCCTGACATTGCTTGTTCTGCTGCTTTTTTGCGTTCCGGGATTTTTGCTGGCTGAGCCGTTTTCCAAAGCACTCTTTGGAACTGTGCAGTATGCATTTCCGCTGCAGGTTGGTCTGATCGCTGTATTTTTCCTGACGCTGCAGCAATGCATGAAGGGTTATCTGGAAGGCAGCAGCATTCCGCTGCCGGGCAGTCTGTCAGGCATTGTGACAGCACTGATCAGCCTGCTTGCGACGATCTGCCTGAAGAACGTATGCAGCGGTGCGGGAACAAGAGCAGCCGCCGTCTTCAGACAGGAGGATTATTATTATGCCTATGCAGCAGTCTGCGGAATCGGGGGACTGGCAGTCGGCGCATTTTTAGGATTTTTATTTCTGCTGTTTGTCATGCTGCTGCTCCGCAGAACGATCCGCGCAGAGCTGAATGCAGATGAAACACGCAGTCCGGAGAGCAGAAAGAATCTGCTGTCAGATTATATCCTGTTATATCTGCCGCAGATGCTTCATGAGCTTTTATTTTCCGCACTGGCATTTGGCTGTATGGTATATGCATTTCACAAAGGAGATGTGACAATGCCGCTTGTCCTGCCGGTATTTATGCTTTATATGCCTGTTGTATTGTATGCACAGCAGCTTTCCGGTTATCTGGCAAGACAACTGCGTGTGATACTGAAAAAACAGGATTATCAGCATGCACGGGAGCGTATGGCTGTGATGGGAAAGATCCTTTTTTATCTGATCCTGCCTGTCTGTGCTTTTTTGCTGGCACAGGCAAATGTAGTCAGCGCGGCCTTTTTTGATGAAAATAAAGAACTGACACAGCTTTTGCAGACAGGCTGTATCGCAGCGGTTTTTCTGGCACTTGCGATCTGTGCAAGGAAGCTCCTTTCTGCTATGCAGCGGCAGTTTTTCTGTAATGGACTGACTATAGCCGCACTGCTTGCAGGTTATTGGTTTTTTACATTGTTATTTGGTTCGGGGCAGCACGCGGGAAATGCATTTCTGCAGGCAGTCTTTTTAACCGCCTTATGCCTGTCGCTGGCAGAATTTGCAATGATCAGCAAAAGAGTGCGGTTTCGGGCAGATCTTTTGCGGATGATTGTCTTTCCGCTTATTTCCGCAGTATTGACGGGAGCAGTTGCCTTTTTGATGCAGATGCTGCTGCTCAAGAGCCTTGGTGGTATTATGACATTGCTGCTTTCCATGGTGATCTGTTATCTGCTGTATCAGGTGCTGATCATTTTTCTGGGTGTGTTCCAGAAGCATGAATGGCGGCAGATCCCGTTTGGCAGTCTGCCGGAGCTTCTGGCAAGAAAGCTGGGACGCTGATACCTGACGTATAAGATGAAAAAACTGGGAAATACTGATAAAAAAGGAGAGTCTTATGAAACTTTTTTATCGAATCAGTATTTTCATCAATATCGTCTTTGCCTGTTATATACTGGTAAAGGGAAGTGAGCTTCTGACAAAAGACCTGATCGGGGCAAAGGATGTCAGAAATGCGCAGCAAAGCTATTATAAAAAGCAGTCGGCGGATCTGGAAAAACTGGATGATACGCTGTTTGGAGAAGAAACAGGCAGCGTGGATGAAAACAGTGTTCCGACGGATGGCGCGGTGCAGGAAGGCACAGCACCGGATGTGGATGAAAAAACGGCGCAGGCTGCGGCAAGTATGCAGACGCTGACCTGTGATACAGAATATGAAGTGACCGTTTATGATGAAATACAGCAGACAGAAAATAGCAGGATGGAAACATTACCGGCTTCTTTTATCGGAAAAGACCGCAGGCAGGTCGAAAAGCTGATCGAGGATTATGAGAAGAGCCCTTCTCTGAAGGATCAGGAGGAAGGCTTTGTGTCCATGTCGCTGGAGTCTTTTTCAACGGAAAAGATCAGTGTCAGAAAGGTCATTGCAACTTCGCTATATTATGCGTGTATTGTGGCGGAGGATGGCTATCTGACTGTGTATGACGGCAATCGCAGGCAGGTGATCCTGTATACGGATATCCCGGTATTTTCTCTGCCGCAGGCTATGCAGGAAGAAGTCATGGACGGAAAATACATTCAGACAGAGGAAGAACTCTACAATCTGCTGGAATCGTATTCCAGTTAATGTGGTTTCATAAGGAAATGGACAGGAACCTGTGACAGAATCCGGTAAAACGGATGGGTCAGAAATGAATAGCAGACAGGATAAAAACAGAATTTGGGGAACAGGCTGATATATGAGAAAAAAGGTTGGAATTATCGGCGGCGGTGCATCGGGCATGATGGCAGCGGTTACAGCGGCCGGAGCTGCAGATGTGACTATATTGGAACATACCGCGCGGATCGGTAAGAAAATATTGTCTACCGGAAACGGTAAGTGCAATTATACAAACAGAACACTGTCGAAGGATGATTATTACTGCGATCATCCTTCTTTTGTGGAGCATGCCCTCTCACAGTTTGACGATCAGGCTGCGAGCGCTTTTTTTGCAGCGCATGGGATGCTCACAAGTGAAAAAAGGGACGGGTATTGCTATCCTTATACCGGACAGGCCGCCACCGTTTTGAATGTGCTGCGGATGCTGTTGGAAGAAAAGGGCGTGACCGTTAAGACAGAACAGAAAATAGAAGGTATCACAGCCGGAAAAGATGGGTTTATTGTAAAAACAAGGACGGATCGATACCGGTTTGATAAACTGATCCTTGCCTGCGGCGGAAATGCAGCGCCGCAGACAGGATCGGACGGAAGCGGCTATGCACTTGCAAAAAGCCTTGGACATACACTGCGCAGACCGTATCCGGCTCTGACCTATTTGCTGACAAAGGATCCGGCGTGTAAGGAGCTGGCGGGTGTCAGGGCAAATGCCCTGCTGACACTGTATGTGGACGGAGAAAAGGTGCAGACGGAAGAAGGAGAGCTGCAGCTTAATAAAGATTCTCTTTCCGGGATTCCTGTATTTCAGTTAAGCCACAGGGCAGTACAGGCACTGGCGGCGAAAAAAAAGACAACAGTTTCTGTGGATTTTCTGCCGCAGCTTGGAGAAGAAGAACTGTTACATATGCTGACAGAGCTGCAAAAGCAGTATGGAAAGCAGCCGGTCGAAGAAGTGCTTGCACTTTTTCTAAACAAGAAGATCTGTGGTGCGCTGCTGCACAGACTTTCGTTACCTTTTCAGCAGG
>HF995247.1:41595-83545 GCA_000432915.1 Firmicutes bacterium CAG:194 | reverse complement strand
AGCAGGAAATGCAAACGGTTAGCGATAAGCAACTTAAAAAGCTGGCAAAGCTATGCAGGCACTTTGTGTTTGAAATGAGTGACTATCCGGGATTTGATAAGGCACAGGTAACAATGGGCGGTGTCCCGGTTTCGGAAATCGATGACACGATGCAGTCCGGAAAAGTCAGGAATCTTTATTTTGCGGGAGAGATCATAGACGTGGATGGCAGATGCGGCGGTTATAACCTGCAGTGGGCGTGGACGAGCGGTTATATTGCAGGGCTGCACTGCTGTGATCAGGAAAATGTATCAGAAAACAGGGAGACAGAAAGGGAAAATCGTTAGATGATCAGAATCAACCAGTGCAAGGTAAGTGTCCCTTATACCATGCAGGATGTAGAAAAGAAAGTAAGCCAGATCCTGCATTGCAAGAGTGAGGACATTCAAAAAATACATATTGTGAAGGAATCTCTGGATGCCAGAAAAAAGCCCGCGCTTTTTTATTCATTGGTTTTAGATGTGGCTTGCAGAGCGGAAGAAAAGCTGCTTCGAAACACGAAAAGTAAGGATATGCAGCCTGCGCCGGAGAAGAAATATCGGTTTCCGGTAACTGCAGGACATATCTGTTCGGAAAGACCGGTCATTATCGGCGCAGGGCCTGCAGGCCTGGTGTGCGCCTACTATCTGGCAAAAGCAGGTCTTCGTCCTATCGTCTTAGAGCGTGGCAGAAGCGTAGAGCAGAGAAAAGCAGATATTGACAGGTTCTGGGAAACGGGTGTTTTGGATACCACATCCAATGTACAGTTTGGAGAAGGCGGTGCAGGTACGTTCTCGGACGGAAAGCTGAATACGCTGATCAAGGACAAATACGGACGATGCAGAGAAGTACTTTCCCTATTTGTAAAAATGGGAGCACCGGCGGATATTTTATATAAGCAGAAGCCCCATGTCGGAACAGATCTTCTGATGGACATGGTGAAGAACCTGCGGCTGGCGATCATAGAGCTTGGCGGTGAGGTACGGTTTGAAAGTCAGGTCACAGGACTGATATTATGCAAGCAGCCGGAAAAGGCCGGGATCAGAGAGGGCACGCAGGCTGTAAAAGGCGTGATCGTGAATGATGCGGAAAAAATAATGTCAGATCATATTGTACTGGCGATCGGACACAGCGCAAGGGATACATTTGAGATGCTGGCAAAGACCCCGCTTACAATGCAGCCAAAGGATTTTGCGGTTGGTTACCGTGTGCAGCATTTTCAGGAGCAGATCGATGAAAGCCAGTACGGAAAACAGGATGAAACGTGCAGAGAGGCTCTTGGGGCAGCCAGCTATAAGCTGACAGCGCAGACGAAAGACGGAAGAGGCGTTTATTCCTTCTGTATGTGCCCGGGCGGCTATGTGGTCAATGCTTCCAGTGAAAAGGGACGTCTGGCGGTCAATGGCATGAGCTATCATGACAGAGGAAGCGGTGTCGCCAATGCAGCGATCATCATGACGGTCACAAAAGAAGATTTTCCGGATCAGAGCCCGCTGGGCGGTGTAGCATTCCAGAGAGAACTGGAGGAAAGAGCCTTTCAGCTTGCAGACGGGAAAATCCCGGTGCAAAGTCTTGGGGATTTTAAAAGACATGAGGAACGTTTGACAGAGCATAATGCGGTTCTTATGAAAAAAGGATCAGACTGCGGGAATATAGAACAAAATATAGATGTAAGAGATTTCCCTGTCCGCATCAAAGGACAGTGGGCATTTGCCAATACGAGGAGCATTTTACCGGAAAAGCTCAACGAAGCATTTCTGGAAGGCATGGAGCAGTTTGGCAGAAAGATCAAAGGATTTGACGCAGATGATACGATGATTGCAGGGATTGAAAGCAGAACTTCGTCTCCTGTGCGGATCGTCCGGGATGAAGAAGGCGTATCTTCACTGAAAGGGCTCTATCCTTGCGGCGAAGGCGCAGGTTACGCAGGCGGCATTACAAGTGCTGCCATGGACGGACTTCTGGCGGCGGAGCGAATTGCAGTCAGTATGACCTGATTGCAGAATCTTAGCCAGCCGGATCCGGCAGATATGATATAGTAGTCGGGAAATGAAATAGTCAGAAAAAGGAGCAGAAATAAATACAATGGGAACTTTACGGGAAGAAATCAAGGATAAAAAGAGAATCGTTATCAAGATCGGTTCCTCTTCTCTGCAGCATAAGGAGACGGGCGGACTGGATTATACAAAACTGGATGTTCTGGTGCGGGAGCTTTGCAATATTGCCAATCAGGGTAAGGAAGTGGTACTTGTTTCCAGTGGTGCCATTGCAGTCGGCAAAAGGGCAGTACATATCGGCAAAGAAGACAATCCGATCGCTGTGAAGCAGGCGTGTGCTGCCATCGGACAGGCACGTCTTATGATGACCTATCAGAAGCTTTTTGCAGAATACAACCATGTGGCTGCACAGGTTCTGATGACGAAAAATACGATCGCAGAGCCGCTGAACCGCTTCAATGCCAAAAATACATTTTCAGAGCTCTTAAAGCTTGGCGCAATACCGATCGTTAATGAAAACGATACGGTTTCCACTTTCGAGATTGAGTTCGGTGATAATGATACGCTGTCAGCTATCGTAGCAGCACTGATCGATGCAGACCTTCTGATCCTGCTTTCCGATATCGATGGCTTATACACAGATGATCCGAATAAAAATCCGGATGCGGAATTTATCAGTGTTGTGGATCATCTGGACGATTCTATTATGGGAATGGGAAAAGGAACAAGCTCAAGTGTCGGAACCGGCGGCATGGGCACGAAGCTTTCCGCTGCCAGAATCGCAACCAGCTCCGGTGCAGACATGATCATTGCCAATGCGGCAGATGTCCGGATCATCCACCGCATCATGGACGGCAGAGAATACGGTACGTTATTTAAGGCGCATAAGAGCGAAGAATTTGATCTGGTGACGTTTATTGAGAATATGTAATGTTTCTCGTTTCTCGCTGGTGAGTCATGATATAGTAAAAATAATTTTAAACTAGAAAAACAGCTTGATACAAAAATAAAATACTTTTTGTATCAAGTTGTTTTTTTGCTATTTTTGTATAATAGAACTTAATACAAAGCAAAACGGTTTTTCCGTCGGATGACAGCCTTTTGAAAATGCTGTATCTGGCAACCATGGATATCACGAAAAAATGGACCGGACACAGGCAGGACTGGGGACAGATCCATTCCCAGCTTGAAATTTATTTTGAAGAACGTCTGGCAGGGCGGAACCTGTAAAGGGACAGATCCATTCCCAGCTTGAAATTTATTTTGAAGAACGTCTGGCAGGACGGAACCTGTAAAACAGTCAATTTTAGGCAGGTTTTATTGACATGCCTAAAAACTACTGTATAATGCAGATATGGGCAGAATCCGGAAAATCGGCTCTGCCCATTTGTAACTATTCACAAATCTTATATCAGTTTTTAACGTTTACACAAAACTTGAAACGGTCTCGAGCCGGATAAAATATCCGGCTCTGATAAATTACATTTAATCTCTTCTGAACAGATCGCGTGTATAAACTTTCTCTTTTACATCATCAAGGCAGCTGTCATAACGGTTGGCAATGATCGCATGGGATCGTGCTTTGAACTTTTCAAGATCATTGACAATTTCACTGCCGAAGAATGTATCACCGTTCTTTAAGGTCGGTTCATAAATAATGACTTTGGCGCCCTTGGCTTTAATACGTTTCATAACACCCTGGATAGAAGACTGGCGGAAATTATCGGAATTACTTTTCATGGTCAGACGGTATACGCCGATCGTAACATCTTTTTCAAGCTCTGAGCTGTACATATTGGAATGATCATAACCGTAATAGCCGGCCATTTCCAGAACACGATCAGCAATGAAATCCTTTCTCGTCTTATTACTTTCCACAATCGCACTCATCATATTTTGCGGAACATCATTGTAGTTGGCAAGGAGCTGTTTCGTATCCTTAGGCAGGCAGTAACCACCGTATCCAAAGCTGGGATTATTATAGTGTGTTCCGATACGCGGATCCAGGCAGACACCATCAATGATGTCCTCGGTATTCAGACCTTTCATTTCTGCATAAGTATCCAGCTCATTGAAGTAGGAAACGCGGAGTGCCAGATACGTGTTGGCAAACAGCTTCACCGCTTCTGCCTCTGTAAATCCCATAAATAATGTATCGATATTTTCCTTGAGGGCTCCTTCCTGCAGAAGAGCAGCAAACTGGTGTGATTTTTCTACAAGTCTTTCATCTTCCTTATCGGTAGATACGATAATACGGCTTGGATAGAGGTTGTCATATAATGCTTTGGATTCACGCAGAAATTCCGGACTGAAAATAATATTTTTTGTATTGTATTTCTCGCGGACAGATTTTGTGAAGCCGACCGGAATAGTGGACTTGATGACCATAATAGCATCCTGATTAACGGA
This sequence comes from Firmicutes bacterium CAG:194, assembly GCA_000432915.1. Classification (GTDB taxonomy): domain Bacteria; phylum Bacillota; class Clostridia; order Lachnospirales; family Lachnospiraceae; genus CAG-194. The sequence continues at coordinate 79,121 of HF995247.1, read as the reverse complement.
AAGCACAAGCTTGATGACATCTTCTACAAGAGAGGTATCAAAGTAGTTCATCTTGCTGTCATAGTTGGTCGGCGTGGCAATGACAACGAAATCCGCATTCTTATAAGCTGCCGCGCCATCCAGTGTGGCAGTCAGATCAAGATCTTTTTCAGCAAGATATTTTTCAATATAATCGTCCTGAATCGGAGATTTGCGGTTGTTAAGCATTTCTACCTTTTCCGGGATGACATCAACAGCTGTGACATGATTGTGCTGTGCAAGCAGTGTGGCAATGGAAAGCCCTACATAACCTGTTCCGGCGACTGCGATATTGAGTGGTGACGGAGACTCGATTTTCTTACTGGATGCGTTGATAAATACATCATCCAGATCGAAGTCAAGTGCTTCTCCGAGCGCTTCCAGTTGGGGAATGGAAGGATAGTAATCTTCCTGTTCCAGTCTTGAGAGCTGTGCTCTGTTAATACCGGTTTTCTCTGCAAGCTGCGCCTGTGTCATTTTTGCAGCTTTTCTTTTGGTTTCAACAATTTCTGCAAGAATTGCTGTGGATAGTTTCTTCATTTGAAAATCCCCTTTCTCTATTGGTTATTATAAATAACATTATTTTAAAATCGCTTCAATATTGAAATCTTTTGTAGAATAGCACTGTTGAGACTATTATGCAATAGATAGTAATAAAAAATCATAAAAATGGAGAAAAATGTTTTGAAATAGCACGAAAAAGTTAATAATAATAACATAACGAACAAAGAGAAGATGTTTTCATTCTTCTTCATGAAATAAGTGTGCTATGGAATTAAATAATGTATAGCAAAGCAAACTTCCTGCGGTATACAAAAGGAGAATGCTTATGGCACGGAAAAATAAGAAAAGAAACAGAAAACACTTCTTTTTTGCATTGCTTTTTGCAAAATGCACAAATTATTAACGGTTGAAACAGTCCTTTTTGTATGATATACTAAACATAGTATTTGGACTACGCGTGCAGGAACAGCAAGATTCATATTACCGGTGGAGCTGTTGGGTGCCTGTTACATCATATTGGGGTGAATGTATGATAAATAAAAAAGGGATTTTGATCGTAGATGACAGCGAACTGGATCGATCGATTCTGGCTGATATTTTACAGGAAAAATATAAAGTGTTCACTGCCGCAAATGGCAGAGACGCATTGGCTGTGTTACATGAAAATGGTGATCATATTGCCGTAATCTTATTGGATCTCTATATGCCTGTCATGAATGGGTATGAATTTCTGAGTGTGCAACAGGCAGATGAGGTAATTGCTGATATACCGGTTATTGTGATCACGCAGCAGGACAACAATGATGCTGAGATAGAAGCACTTTCCTATGGTGCGTCCGCATATCTGACAAAGTCGTATGACAGGGAACTGATTTTACAGAAGATCGGGGATGAGATACGGAAACAGGAAGTGGACTATCTGATGAAAACGATCGATTTAGATACGCTGACGGGCTGCTATAACAGAGAAGGATTCTGTAAAAAGGCGCAGGATCTTTTGAGAGAAGAAGCAGTTTATGATATCATAGCATTTGATATTGAACAGTTCCGCGTGGTAAATGATATTTATGGGATCCATGAGGGAGACAGGCTTTTACAGTATCTGGCAAGAATCATGACAGGCTTTGCAAGAGAAAACGGTGGGATCTGCGGTAGAATTTCCGGCGATTGTTTTGTGATGCTGCTTGTGCGTAAAAACGGATATGAAGAAATGGTCGGTTATGTGGATAAGGCAATGGAACGATATCCATTGCAAATGAAGATTGTTGTCCGCTTTGGGATATATCAGATCGAGGACAGAACGATTGATGTGACGGTTATGTATGATCGTGCTGCTCTTGCAGTGAAAAGGATAAAGGGAAAATACGGAGAAGCATACGCATATTTTGACGATTCCATGCGGAATGAACTGTTATTGGAAAAAGAGATTACCAATTCCATGCAACAGGCACTTGCCGATGGAGAATTTCTCGTTTATTTACAGCCAAAATGCAATTTGAAAACAGAAGAATATGTGGGAGCGGAAGCGTTGATCCGTTGGATGAATCCGGAACGCGGGCTTTTGCCGCCGGGGCAGTTTATTCCGATTTTCGAAAAAACCGGGTTTATTACAGAGGTGGATCTGTATGTCTGGGAGCAGGTGTGCAGGATGCTTGCCAGATGGAAACAGGAAAACAGAACGCTGATTCCTATTTCGGTCAATGTTTCAAGAGCGGATCTGTACCATTCGGATTTCATGGATAGAATTTTGGAACTGATGGATAAATATGACATAGAACCATCTCTTTTGCATATGGAGATCACGGAAACGGTTTATACGGAAAACCAGAATCAGATCCTTGATATGGTCAATCAGATGGAAAAACTGGGATTTAAAGTGGAAATGGATGATTTCGGATCAGGGTATTCTTCCCTGAATATGCTGACGGAAATCCCGGTCGATGTGCTGAAGCTGGATATGCGTTTTCTGGAAGGCTATTCTGCAGGAAAGGCAAAGGGTAATATTCTGGAGTTTTCGGTTGGGCTTGCCAAGTCTTTGGGACTGGAATCCGTTGCAGAGGGTGTTGAGACAAGGGAAATGGTAGATGAACTGAAACGTCTGAACTGTGAAATGGGACAGGGCTATTATTTTTCCAGACCGATTCCAATCCACGAGTTTGAGCAGAAGTTTGACAAAAATCAAAAGCAGGTGGTAAATGCATAACATGCCGTATGATATCGTTTGATACCTGTAGCATAAATAATAAAGGGCGCTATCTCATAGATAGCGCCCTTAGTTTTTTATACTGAGGCTTCCTTTTGGTCACTTTGCTGTTTTTTCAGATTTTTATTGGCGGTGGAGAGCATCAGCTTGATACGGTTGAGCTGATTTACCTCACTTGCTCCCGGGTCGTAGTCGATTGCTACGATATTTGCCTGTGGGTAACGTCTGCGCAGTTCTTTGATAACACCTTTACCGACAACGTGGTTTGGCAGACAGCCAAACGGCTGTGTACAGACGATATTTGTTGCACCGCTGTGGATCAGTTCCATCATTTCACCTGTCAGGAACCATCCTTCCCCGGTCTGGTTACCAATGGATACGATCTCTTTTGCGTAATCTACAAGATCATAGATATTGGCAGGCGGATCAAAGTGTTTGGACTTCTGAAATGCCTTGGCAGCTGAAGAGCGGACAAAGTTTACGGCTGAAATACCGAATTTGGAAATCTTTGCGGCCTTTTTGGACGTGCCAAGCTGATCTGCCTTGTAAATCTGGTTGTAGAAGCAGTAGAGCATAAAGTCAATCAGATCCGGACAGACAGGCTCTGCACCTTCTGCTTCCAAAAGCTCTGCCAGATGGTTGTTTGCCGCAGGCAGGAATTTTACAAGGATCTCGCCGACAATACCAACACGCGGCTTTGGATCTTCGCTGACAGGGATGGCATCGAATTCCTCGATCATCTGCCTGCACATCCTCTGGAATTTGAAGAAGGACATATGCTTTCCGGATACAAATTCCTGACATTTCAGCTTCCATTTTTCATGGACAGCATCCACACTTCCTCTTGTCAGTTCATATGGACGCATTCGGTATACGCAGCGCATGAAAATATCACCGAATACAGCACTGTAAGCAGCACGGGTCAGAAGATCGGCATTCAGCTTAAAGCCCGGATTGGATTCCAGACTGTTTGACATATTGATGGAAATAACAGGCACATGGCTGAGCCCTGCCTTGCCAAGTGCACGCCGGATAAAGCCGACATAGTTGGTGGCTCGACAACCACCGCCGGTCTGTGACATTACAACAGCGACTTTGTTTGTATCATATTTACCGGACAGGAGTGCATCCATGATCTGACCGACAACGATCAGAGAAGGATAGCAGGCATCATTATTGACATATTTCAGACCGGTATCGACAGCGTGGCGGTTATCCGTAGGTAACACTTCCAGATTGTAGCCTGCTGCGCGGAAAGCTGCCTCCATCAGATCAAAGTGGAACGGAGACATCTGTGGGCAGAGGATCGTATATTCTTTACGCATTTCTTCCGTAAAGACTGGTCTGTTGATCGCTGTGGAATGTACCACACGCTCTTCGTGCTTCTGTTCCTTGACACGAAGTGCGGCGATCAGGGAACGGATGCGGATCCTTGCAGCACCGAGGTTATTGACTTCATCGATCTTCAGGCAGGTATAGATCTTGTCACTGCCTGTTAAAATATCATTGACCTGATCGGTCGTAACAGCGTCCAGACCACAACCGAAAGAGTTGAGCTGGATCAGATCCAGATTGTCAACTGTACGGACATAGCTGGCTGCTGCATATAAACGGGAATGGTACATCCACTGGTCTGATACGATCAGCGGACGCTCAGGCCATCCGAGATGAGAGATGGAATCCTCTGTCAGAACGGCAATTCCATAGGAATTGATCAGTTCCGGAATACCATGGTTGATCTCAGGGTCGATATGGTACGGACGACCTGCAAGCACAATACCGCGTTTGCCTGTCTCATTTAAGTAAGCAAGCGTTTCTTCACCCTTTTTCTGCATATCCAGACGGGCATTTTCCTGCTCATCCCATGCTTTATCAATGGCGTGTAACAGTTCGCCGGACGGGATATCGGGGAATTCCTGTAATAATACGTGTGCGATCGTATCCTTGTCGCGGAAGGAAAGGAACGGATTCTGGAAGCGTACTTCCCCGCGTCCGATCTCCTCCACGTTATTTTTGATATTTTCCGAATAGGAGGTAACGATCGGGCAGTTGTAATGATTGCCCGCGCCTTTTACCTCGTCACGTTCATAAAATAAAGCCGGATAGAAGATATACGGTACATGATGGCGGATCAGCCAGGTTACATGACCGTGTGCCAGCTTGGCAGGGTAACATTCGGATTCACTCGGAATGGATTCGATACCCAGCTCATAAATCTGGTGAGTCGAGGACGGAGAGAGGACTACCTGATATTTCAGCTCCGTAAAGAAGGTGAACCAGAACGGATAGTTCTCATACATGTTCAGGACACGCGGAATACCGACCTGTCCTCTGGTGGCTTCATCAGCCGGCAGCGGTTCGTAATCGAAAATACGATGCAGCTTATATTCATAAAGGTTTGGAATATTATTTTTATTTTTTTCCTTGCCGATACCGCGCTCACAACGGTTACCGGATATGTATTGTCTGCCGCCGGTAAACTGGTTAATGGTCAGACGACAGTGGTTTGTGCAGCCCTGACACTTTGCCATACGTGTGGTAAAGGTCAGTTCGTTGATCTTGTCGATGGAAAGCATCGTTGTTTCCGGCTCTCTGGCATCAAGTGTTCTGGCAGCTTTTGCTTCCTTTTCATGGAAACGCTCTTTTGCGATCAAGGCAGCTCCGAAAGCACCCATGATACCTGCAATGTCAGGTCTGACGGCTTCACAGCCTGCAATGATCTCAAAACTTCGAAGAACCGCATCGTTATAAAAAGTACCGCCCTGTACCACGATCTTCTTACCAAGCTCACTGGCACTGGATACTTTAATTACTTTAAATAATGCGTTTTTGATAACGGAGTAAGCAAGACCGGCAGAAATATCGGATACGGAAGCTCCTTCCTTCTGCGCCTGTTTTACTTTGGAATTCATAAATACCGTACAACGTGTACCAAGGTCGATCGGATGCTTCGCAAACAGTGCTTCGTGTGCAAAATCTTCCACGGAGTAGTTGAGGGATTTTGCAAAGGTCTCAATAAAGGAACCACAGCCGGAAGAGCATGCTTCGTTCAGCTGCACGCTGTCTACCGTACCGTTTTTGATCTTGATACATTTCATATCCTGACCGCCGATATCCAAAATGCAGTCGACATCAGGAGAGAAGAAAGCTGCTGCGTAATAATGTGCCACAGTTTCCACTTCGCCTTCATCCAGCAGAAAAGCCGCTTTCATCAGTGCTTCACCATAGCCTGTGGAGCAGGCATGCTTGATCACAGCCCTTTCCGGAAGCTGGGCATAAATATCCTTGATCGCGGTGATCGCTGTCTGCAGCGGGTTACCGTTGTTAGAGCTGTAGAAAGAATATAAAAGAGAGCCGTCTTCTCCGATCAGAGCCACCTTGGTTGTTGTGGAACCTGCATCAATACCGAGATAGCAGTTCCCCTGATAAGAAGATAGCGGAGCTGTATGTACTTTGTGCGAATTATGTCTGGTCGTGAACAGCTCATATTCTGTCCGGGATTCAAACAGAGGAGACAGACGTTCCACTTCAAAAGCAATTTTGATCTCCTGAGAGAGCTTATCGACCATTTCCTTCAAGGTAAACTGCGTCTTTAAATCTGCATTTAAGGCTGAACCGATTGCTGCAAACAGGTGAGAGTTCTCAGGCGAAACAATATGCTCTTCATCCAGCTTCAGCGTACGGATAAAACTTTCCTTCAGTTCTGATAAAAAGTGGAGCGGACCTCCGAGGAACGCAACATGACCACGGATCGGTTTACCGCATGCAAGACCGGAGATCGTCTGGTTGACAACCGCCTGGAAAATAGAAGCGGAAAGATCTTCCTTTGTTGCACCGTCGTTGATCAGCGGCTGGATATCGGATTTGGCAAATACGCCGCATCTTGCAGCGATTGTATATAGAGACTGATAGCCTTTCGCATATTCATTCAGACCCGTAGCATCTGTCTGCAGAAGGGAGGCCATCTGGTCAATAAAAGAACCTGTACCACCGGCACAGATACCGTTCATACGCTGTTCGACATTACCGCCTTCAAAATAAATAATCTTGGCATCCTCGCCGCCAAGCTCGATCGCTACATCCGTCTGCGGAGCAGCTTCCTTTAAAGCTGTTGAAACGGCAATAACCTCCTGCGTAAACGGAATACCGAGATAATTGGCAAGAGATAATCCGCCGGAGCCTGTGATCATGGGAGATACTGTGATATCTCCGTGGATCACATAGGCTTCTTTGAAAAGATCCCGCAATGTTTCGCGGATATTGGCGAAATGCCTTCTATAATCAGAAAAAATTAACTGTTTTGCTTCATCCAGAATTGCAATTTTAACAGTAGTGGAGCCAATATCAATGCCCAGCGTGTAAAGTTGCTTTTCCATTCAGTTCACCTTCCTTAATATAATACATGAATAGATCGTGAATCTGACAATTCACGACTTTTTACGCCTTATTATACGACATGTTTTTTTAAAGTGCAATCTTGATTGCTTTTCGATTATAAAAAATATATAAATCGTTACTGTATAAATTGTGAAAATTGAATTAAACATTTGGAATATACAATGTCAGATTGTTTACTTTAGCGGATTCCCATGCTAAAATGTTCTTTGTTTCCCGAAAGTAATGGAAACTTCGGGACGAGAACAGTATAATGAGATAGAACAAGGCAGGAGAGGAGTATTTATGAGCTGGCTTTCAAAATTAGAACGAAAATGGGGGAAGTATGCAATTCCCAATATTACCTTATATCTGATCATCTGCTATGCATTTGGTTATGTGATCGAGTTATTTAATTCATCCTTTTTGAATTATCTGACACTGAATCCGTATGCGATCCTGCATGGGCAGGTCTGGCGTCTCCTGACATGGATCGTTGTACCGCCGGAAGGACTCGACCTATTTACACTGGTCATGTTGTATTTTTATTTTTCCATCGGTACGACACTGGAGCGGACATGGGGCACCTTCCGCTATAATGTCTATCTGATCGGCGGGATGCTGCTGACGATCGTTGGAGCTTTCCTGTTTTACGGCGTCTGTGTTCTGACCGGGCTGACCGAAACGATCACTGTGATGGAATTTGGTGTATCATTAGCATCTTTTTACGGTTTTATTGCCAATTATTTCAGTACGTATTATGTCTGCATGTCGATCATTCTGGCATTTGCAGCAACCTTCCCGGATGTACAGGTCCTGTTTATGTTTATTATCCCACTGAAGATAAAAGTGCTGGGAATTATCTATGCAGTTATTTTAGGTGTACAGGTATTGCAGGATGTGATATCGCTCAGCTCTTATATCAGAACGGGAAGCATCGGCTGGTATCTGCCGCTGGCGGACATGACGGCGATCCTGTTTTCTCTGCTTGCCTTTATCATTTTCTTTGTGACAACACGGAAATCTTTCCGGACGCCGCAGCAGATCAAAAGACAGCGTACTTATCACAAGCAGGTCATGCGTCCGGTGACAAAGCATAAATGTGCGATCTGTGGCAGAACAGACGAATCCGATCCAGATCTGGAATTTCGGTTCTGCTCAAAGTGCGACGGAAATTATGAGTATTGTCAGGATCATATTTTTACACACAAGCATGTGAAAAAACAGTAGGAAAGAAAGACAGGTAATATATATGGAAGAAAAAGAATTCAGAAGTCAGCTTATGGAATCCATGAAGCTGGCAAGAAAACAAGGTATGTGTCTGTCAGAAGAACAGATCCATTCCTTTTTCCCGGACATACAGCAGGGCTCGGAACAGATGGGGTTTTTGCTGGAGTATTATAAGAACCAGAAGATCGGTGTCGGAGACCGGAAAGAGGTAGAGGAATATCTCTCCATGGAAGACCGTAATTATCTGGAGGAGTATCTGAACGGGATTTCAGCACTTGAAAGTATGGAGCCGGAAGAACTGAAGGCGGTCATGCTTTCTGCGATCGCAGGTGATCAGGATGCCAAAGAGGTATTGCTTCAGCAGTTTCTGCCAAAGACAGCAGAGCTTGCAAAGCTGTATGCGGGGCAGGGTGTGATGCTGGAGGATCTGATCGGAGAAGGCAATATGGCACTTTTGGAAGCAACCGGGCAGATGGAATGTCTGGATACGGATGGCGACATACTGGAAGAGACGGAAGGTTTCCTCGGCAATTATATGATGAAGGCAATGGAACGTCTGATCAACGAGGAGCTGGAAAAGAAAAACGATGATGAGGAAGTGCTGAAAAAGGTCAATCAGGTAGCGGATGCTGCCAGAGAACTTTCTGAGGAACTACGCAGAAAAGTATCTCCGGAAGAGATCTGCGCCAATTATGAAGCAATCACGATGGATGATGTGGAAGCAGCCATGCAGATCAGTGCAAATCTGATCGATACCATAGAAATGGAGTATAAGAATGAGTAACGAAACAGCTAATATGGATTTTAAATATGTGCTCCAGGATTTTAACAATGTGTATATCGGAGCAAGACTGACCTTTGCGGAGCTGTGTGAGCAGGATGATACGCCGCAGCGGCTTCGTACTGCCGTATTTCAATATGTGATACCGGAAGTGGGAGAAGAGATACGGATCTGTGATGCACTGTCTTCCATGACAAAAGACAGTAAGCTCGCAATGGTTTTGAAACAACTGCGTTGTAAGATCAAAACCGTAAAGCCGAAGATAAAAGTGGATAAAAAAGGAAGAAGCCGGACAGAATATGAGACAGAAGAGCTTTCTTTTGAGAATTTTTGGAAGAAACAGGAGCAGGGACAGCTTTGTGCAGATTATATTTCCGAGTTTTATTTCGGGAAACTGCATCTGATGTCACTTGGCGTATAGCATGGACTCAAAAGAATCCGTAAAAAGCATGCACTTTAACAGAAAACAGAAAATGGAGAAGAAAATGAGTATAGAAAATCTGACAGCGTATGAAATCGTGGAAGACAGGGAGATCAGAGATCTGAATTCCCGTGGTGTGATCCTGTGCCATAAAAAGACAGGGGCGAGGATCGTACTGCTTTCCAATGATGATCCCAATAAAGTATTTTACATTGGTTTCCGTACACCGCCGACAGACAGCACAGGTGTGGCGCATATCATTGAACACAGTGTACTCTGCGGTTCAGAGAAGTATCCGGTCAAGGATCCGTTTGTGGAACTGGCAAAAGGTTCCCTGAACACTTTTTTAAATGCCATGACTTATCCGGATAAGACGGTTTATCCGGTAGCAAGCTGCAATGACAAGGATTTTGCCAATCTTTGTGACGTCTATCTGGATGCGGTATTCCATCCGAATATTTATAAAGAAAAGAAGATCTTCGAGCAGGAGGGCTGGCATTATGAATGTGAGTCCGAAACAGACGACCTGATCTATAACGGTGTCGTATATAATGAAATGAAAGGCGCGTATTCGAGCGCGGATGATCTGCTTGACAGAGAGACTTTTAACAGCCTGTATCCGGACACCGCATACGGTGTGGATTCCGGCGGAAGACCTTCCGATATTCCGTCGCTGACTTATGAAGCTTTTCTGGATTTTCACAGAAGATATTATCATCCGTCAAACAGCTATATTTATTTCTATGGCGATATGGACATGGAAGAGCGTCTGACCTATCTGGATGAGGCATATCTCTCCAAATTTGACGTGCTTAAGATCGACTCTGCCATCCGGCTGCAGAAGCCGTTTGCAGCGCCTGTACAGGTAGAAAAAAAATATCCGGTACTGGATTCGGATGATATCACAAACGCCGCTTATTTTTCTTATAATGTCAGCATCTGCAACAGTCTGGACAGACAGCTTTATATCGCACTGCAGGTTCTTGACTATGCTCTTTGCTCCGCACCGGGCGCTCCGGTCAAGGTGGCTCTGATGGAAAAAGGAATAGGTGAAGATGTTTACAGTGTCTGCGAAAATGGAATTCTGCAGCCGTATTTTTCTTTTGTGGCAAAAAATGCCGGTTTATCCGATCAGAAAGCATTTGTGGAAACCGTAGAGCAGGCTTTAAGAGAGCAGGTAAAGAACGGCATTGATAAAAATGCCCTGCTTGCTGCTATTAACTGCTATGAGTTTAAATATAAGGAAGCAGATTTCGGGGCGTATCCAAAAGGGCTGATGTATGGTCTGCAGGCACTGGACAGCTGGCTGTATGATGACAAGGCTCCATTTATGCATATTGAAGCGAATGAGACTTTTGACGCATTGAAGAAGCTGGTACAGACTGATTATTTTGAACAGCTTGTGGAAAATCAGATTCTGAATAATACACATAAATCAATCGTATCCCTGCTTCCTGAAAAAGGAATGGAGAGCAGAGAAAGTGAAAAACTGAAAGAGATGCTTGCAAAGAAAAAGGATTCTCTTTCCGCAGAAGAGCTGCAGGCTGTGATCGCAGAGACAAAGGCACTGAAGGCATATCAGGAAGAAGAGTCCTCCCCGGAAGATCTGGCAAAGATCCCGGTGCTGAAAAGAGAAGACCTGGGTAAAGAAGCACATCCGTTCCTGAACGAGAAGGAGCCTTTTGAAAATACGATCCTTTTGTCTCATCCGATCTTTACAAACGGGGTTTCTTATCTGCATATAGTATTTAAGATCCGGGACATCAAAAAAGAGCAGCTTCCGTATCTGGGGCTTCTGAAAAATGTGCTGGGACTTCTGAGCACGGAAAAGAGAAGCTACGGAGAGCTGTTTAATGAGATCAATCTGCAGACAGGAGGTATTATCTTTGATGCAGCCACTTATACAGATGCAAAGGATTACAGTAAATTTGAACTGACCTTTGAGGCCAGGGCAAAAGTGTTATATGGGAATACACCAAAGGCAGTGGATCTGATCAGGGAGATCCTGACACAGTCTGTTTTTGAGGATGAAAAACGTCTGAAAGAGATTCTGGGTGAGGTAAAAGCAAGGCTGCAGGCACAGATGACAAGTGCGGGCCATTCGACTGCATCACTGCGGGCACTTTCTTATATTTCGGAAAGTGCATGGGCATCTGACCGGTTCAGCGGTCTGGGATTTTTCCGTTTCCTGACAGATTTGTATAATCATTTTGACGAACGCAAAGCAGAATGTATCAGGGAAATGAAAACGCTGCTTTCCTTTATCTTGAATGGGAACAGAGTGCTTTATGATTACACGGGCACGGAAGAAGGAAAGAAACTGTTTATGGAAGCGCTTCTGCCGTTCCATAAGGGACTTTCTGCGGAAAACAATGTGCAGGAAGCATTCCGTGCGGATCCTGTAAAAAAACAGGAAGGGCTGTGCACCAGTGCGGGAGTCCAGTATGTCTGCCGGGCAGGCGATTTCAGAAAAGCGGGACTTCCATATACAGGAGCACTCCGTGTGCTGCGCATCATGATGGGATATGATTATCTGTGGATCCGGGTACGAGTCAAAGGCGGCGCATATGGCTGTATGAGCAACTTTACAAAATCAGGTCTCAGCTATTTTGTGTCCTACAGAGATCCGAATCTGGAAAAGACGGTTGCTGTTTACGAGAAGGCACCGGCGTATCTGCGGGAATTTGCAGCAGATGAAGAGATCATGACAAAGTATGTGATCGGCGCGATCTCCGAGAAGGATACACCACTCCCGCCGAGCGCACAGGGCAGCAGAAGCTTCGGCGCTTATATGTCAGGCTACAGCTTTGCGGAAGAACAGCAGGAACGGGATGAGATCCTATCCTGTCAGGTAGCGGATATCCACGCTCTTTCCGCCCAGGTGGCAGCCATGCTGGAGACAGGGGCATTCTGTGTAGTCGGTAACGAGGATAAGATCAAAGAACAGGCAGGCAGCTTCCTTTGTGTGGAAACGCTTGTGTAATACACCATAAATAAGAGAAGGAGGAAACGTATTATAAATAGCAGAGATGCAAAAGGAAAAGAGGTTATGGAGAACAGCAAAAGGAGGGTTACTATGAAAAAGAGAATACTTTGTGCATTGGGTTTGGCATTGCTTCTGACAGGCTGCGGAAGCAGCAGTTATGATTCTTCGGCGTCGAATAAGGCGGCGCAGACAATGGCAGCTTCCGATATGATGACGGAGGAGGCAGCGGATGAAGCAGCTTCGGAGGGTGTTTACGAATATGATGCGGTAGCGCAAGGCAGCGATACGGGATCCGGGGCGAGTACAGCGGAAAATGTACAAAAGCAGGTGGAACAGGGCAGAAAGCTGATCCGCCGCATGGATATCGGTGTGGAAACGCAGAGCTTTGATGAGCTGCTTTCGCAGATTGACGCAAAGGTTGCGGAACTGGGCGGTTATATAGAAAGCAGCAATACCTATGGAAGCAGCTATGGATATGAAGGCAACAGATCAGCCGACTATACGGTCAGAGTACCTGCTGACAAAATGGATGAAATGGTGACCATGGTTTCCGAAAATGCAAATGTCACGAGAAAATCGGAGTCAACCGATGATGTGACACTTTCCTATGTAGACACAAAGAGTCGGAAAGAGGCACTTGAAGTTGAGCAGGAAAGACTCATGGCGCTGATGGAAAAAGCGGAAAGCGTGGATGCGATCATTGCACTGGAGACAAGGCTGACGGAAGTGCGCTATCAGATCCAGTCCATGGAGTCACAGCTTCGTACATACGACAATCAGGTCGACTATGCAACCATCAATCTTTCCGTGGAAGAGGTGACGATCTACACGCCGGATACGCAGGAGCCGAAATCAGATCTGCAGCGTATGACAGATGGTTTTGTAACAAGTGTGAAGCGTGTACTGCAGGGCATTAAAAACTTCCTGATCGATCTTGTGATCGCATTGCCGTATTTACTGATCTGGGCGGTAGTCATTGCAGCGATCGTGCTTGTGATCCGAATGATCGTGAAGAAAAGCAAAAAGAAACGGGAAAGAAAGCTGGCTGAGAAGATGGAGAAATTAAAACAGCAAAGCGGACAGCTGAATGCTGCAGTGGAACAGGTCATGCGGAAGGAAGAAGAAACAGATAAACCGGAGTCGTAAACAAAAGCTCCGACAAGAGGGATAAAGGAAGAATATATGGAAGCAGATAAAAAGAGCGGTTTTGTGACGCTGATCGGAAGACCGAATGTAGGAAAATCAACACTGATGAACCGGCTGATCGGACAGAAGATCGCGATCACATCCAATAAGCCGCAGACAACCAGAAATAAAATACAGACTGTATATACATGTGAGCAGGGACAGATCGTCTTTCTGGATACGCCGGGTATCCACAAGGCAAAAAACAAGCTGGGCGACTACATGGTAAACGTGGCGCAGCATACGCTGTCCGAGGTCGATGTGATCCTGTGGCTGGTGGAACCGTCCACCTTTATCGGCGCCGGGGAGAGACATATCATCGAACAGCTGAAAAAGACCAAAACGCCCGTCATACTTGTCATCAATAAGACGGATACGGTAAAAAGAGAAGAAATCCTGACTTTTATCGATGCATACAGAAAAGAGCTGGATTTTGCGGAGATCGTTCCGGTTTCGGCGCTGAAGGGAGATAATACACAGGATCTGATCGACTCTATCTTTAAATATCTGCCTTACGGACCGATGTTTTATGATGAAGATACCGTGACAGACCAGCCACAGCGGCAGATTGTTTCAGAGCTGATCCGCGAACAGGCGCTCCGCTGTCTGGATGAGGAGATCCCACACGGGATAGCAGTTTCCATTGATCAGATGAAGTGGAGAGCGGATGACAGCATCGTGGATATTGATGCAACGATCGTCTGTGAGCGTGATTCCCACAAAGGGATCATTATCGGAAAGGGCGGCAGTATGCTGAAAAAGATCGGAAGCCGTGCGAGAAAGGAAATTGAAGATCTGTTGGAAACACAGGTGAATCTGAAGCTGTGGGTAAAGGTCAAGAAAGACTGGCGCGACAGCGATTTCCTTTTAAAAAACTTTGGTTATAACGCAAAAGACATTACCAGATAAGGGAGAAACTACCACACATATTTTCCGGGAAAGAACGAACCCTATTAGTATCTAATCTATGGGAGGAAGCGGAAGATGCGTGATAGGGAATGCTGGGATACCTTTTATATGAGTGGCAAGGTTGCGGATTACTTAAGCTACAGGGAAGCAGCAGAGACTGCAGAGGATCGGTTAAAAACTGCAGAGGCTGTTTTTGGGCAGCAGGCAGTAGAAAAGGACAGAACTGATGAGGCAGGGCTGTAGCGGGAGCAGGAGCTGGCATGCAGGATTTTGTGGAAGTAACAGGGATAGTCTTAAAGGCTGTCCCTGTTTTGGAGATGGACAAAAGAATAACGGTTCTGACAAAGGAACGGGGGAAAATATCGGCTTTTGCCAGAGGCGCCAAAAAGCCGGGCAGCAGATTTATGGCGGCCACGAATCCGTTCTGTTACGGTACGTTCCGGCTTTATGAGGGAAAAACGGCGTATAACCTGTCCGAGGTACGGATCGCAGAGTATTTTGAAAACCTCAGGGAAGATTTTGAAGGGGCTTTTTACGGTATGTATTTCTGTGATGTGGCAGATTATTATACAAGGGAAAATAACGATGAAAAAGAGATGCTGAAGCTGTTGTACGTTTCCCTGAAGGCACTCACAAAAGGAGCAGTTCCGCATGAGCTTGTGCAGTACATATTTGAAATGAAGGCTCTTGTGGTAAACGGAGAATTTCCGGGGGTATTGCAGAAAGAAATGCTACTGGAGAGCACGGTATATACGATCCAATATGTCATGCAGGCACCTTTTGAAAAGCTTTATACTTTTAAAGTATCGGACGCGGTTCTGCAGCAGCTGGCAGAGCAGTGCAGGATCTACAGGGACCGGTATATCGGGCACAGGTTCAAAAGCCTTGCTGTACTGGAAAATTGCAGGTTGAAAAACTGAGCTCTTGCTAGTATAATAAAATGCGGTATGCAGGAGGTAAGTTATGAAAAAACGGAATATGATTTTCCTTATGGCGGCTATGCTTTGCCTGCTTAGTGCCTGTGGAAAGGAAACAGATGTAGATACAAATACAGTTATCATTGAAAAAAAAGGACAGATTACAGAGGCGATTGTTGAGGATTTTGAGCAGCCGTATTATGATCAGGAGGAATTGAAAAGGGAGATTGAGGATAAGATATCCCAGTTTAATACACAGTCCGGTGACGGCAAAGAGGCAGTGGAGCTTGAAAAATTTGAACTGGAGGATAAGGTGATCCGCGTCAATATCACTTTTCCCGACAGTGATGCCTATACATCTTTTAATGAAAAGCAGCTGTTTGCAGGAAAGGTTGCGGATGTATACGCAAGAGGATATTCTTTCCCACAGATGAAGAGTGTGGATGGTTCACAGATTTCAGAAGCAGATGTGCTTGAACTTGGCGATAAGAATGCTGTGATACTGGAAGAACAGCAGCAGGTAAAGGTGCATGGCAAAATTACACATATAAGTGATGGCATCTCTTTGGTAGATGAAAAAACCGCGGTCAATCTGAATGAAGGGCAGACGGGATGTATTATTTATGAATAATAGCTGATACTGTCATGGCAGAGATCAGTATATGAATAAAAAAGAACAGCGAGGATGAAAACATGGAAAAATCACTGGAAAAAATTGTAGCACTTGCAAAGAACCGCGGATTTGTTTATCCGGGCTCTGAAATCTACGGCGGACTTGCCAATACATGGGATTACGGTAATCTCGGTGTAGAACTGAAAAACAACGTAAAACGCGCATGGTGGCAGAAATTCATCATGGAAAATCCATATAATGTCGGTGTAGACTGTGCGATCTTAATGAATCCACAGACATGGGTAGCCAGTGGACATCTTGGCGGCTTTGCCGATCCGCTGATGGATTGTAAGGAATGTCATGAAAGATTCCGTGCTGACAAGCTGATCGAAGATTATGCACAGGAAAAAGGCATTACATTGGAAAAACCGATCGATGCATTTTCGCAGGAAGAAATGAAGGCATTTGTAGAGGATAACAATATCCCTTGCCCGACCTGTGGTAAGCACAACTTCACAGATATCCGTCAGTTCAATCTGATGTTCAAGACGTTCCAGGGTGTAACCGAAGATGCAAAGAATACTGTTTACCTGCGTCCGGAAACCGCACAGGGTATTTTTGTCAACTTCAAAAATGTGCAGAGATCTTCCCGCAAGAAGATCCCGTTTGGTATCGGTCAGATCGGTAAATCCTTCCGTAATGAGATCACACCGGGTAACTTCACATTCCGTACAAGAGAGTTTGAACAGATGGAACTTGAATTTTTCTGTGAGCCCGGTACAGATATGGAATGGTTCCGGTATTGGAGAGGCTTCTGCCGTGACTGGCTGCTTGCACTCGGCATTAAAGAAGATGAGATGCGTCTGCGTGACCATGATCCGGAAGAGCTTTGCTTCTATTCCAAGGGTACAACCGATATCGAGTTCCTCTTCCCGTTTGGATGGGGTGAGCTTTGGGGTATTGCAGACAGAACAGACTACGATCTGACACAGCATCAGAATACATCCGGTCAGGATATGTCATATTTTGATGATGTAAAGAATGAAAAATACATTCCGTATGTTATCGAGCCTTCTCTCGGTGCTGACCGTGTTGTACTGGCATTCCTCTGCGCTGCATATGATGAGGAAAATATCGGAACGGAAGAAAAGCCGGACGTCAGAACAGTCCTGCATTTCCATCCGGCTCTTGCACCGGTTAAGATCGGTGTGCTGCCACTGTCCAAGAAGTTAAACGAAGGTGCGGAAAAGATTTTTACACAGCTTTCCAAAAAATATAATTGTGAATTTGATGACAGAGGAAATATCGGTAAGAGATATCGCCGTCAGGATGAGATCGGTACACCGTTCTGCATCACATACGATTTTGATTCCGAAACAGACAACTGCGTAACGGTTCGTTTCCGTGATTCCATGGAGCAGGAACGTGTAGCAATCGCAGATCTGGATGCATACTTTGCAGATAAATTTACATTTTAGTCAGTTTAAAGAAAAAATGTCCTGCATTTATGCATAGGACATTTTTTCCTTTAGAAAATGGAATAAAATACTGTTATTTTGAGACAGATGAAGAATGATACAGTTTTTCAATATATAACGTGTGGAGGAAAGAAAATGAAGCAGTTTACTTCAAATGAACTTAGAAATGGTTGGTTAAACTTTTATAAAGAACGCGGGCATGTTGATGTTGGAGCGGTTTCCCTTGTTTCCGACGGCTCAACAGGTGTTATGTTCAACGTGGCAGGTATGCAGCCACTGATGCCTTATCTGCTTGGTAAGAAGCATCCGCTCGGTACAAGACTCTGTAATGTACAGGGTTGTGTCCGTACAAATGATATTGATTCCGTTGGCGATACAAGCCATGTGACTTTCTTTGAAATGATGGGAAGCTGGAGCCTTGGCGATTACTTTAAGGAAGAGCGTACCAAATGGAGTTTTGAACTGTTGACCCAGGTATACGGCTTTGACAGAGATCATCTGGCAGCAACTGTATTTGCGGGCGACGAAAATGCACCACGTGATGAAGAAGGTGCACAGTGCAGAATTGCATCCGGCTTCAAAAAGGAAAATGTATATTATCTGCCGGCAGAGGATAACTGGTGGGGATTGGAATACGGTCCGTGCGGTCCTGACAGCGAAATGTTTTACATCGCAGATGTACCGGACTGCGGTCCGAATTGCGGCCCCGGTTGTAACTGCGGTAAGTATACAGAGCTTGGTAATGATGTTTTTATGCAGTATGAGAAACATAAAGACGGTCATCTGACACCGCTGAAACAGAAAAACGTAGATACCGGCTGGGGACTGGAGAGAAACCTTGCATTCTTAAACGGTACAAAGGATGTATATAAGACCGATCTTTTTGCACCGGTGATCGCTTATATCGAACAGGTATCAGGCTGTAAATATGAAGCTGACGAAACAGCGACAAGATCTATGCGTATTGTGGCAGATCATATCCGTACAGGTGTTATGCTGATCGGAGATGAAGCAAGACTGACACCGTCCAATGTAGGAGCAGGTTATGTACTGCGCCGTCTGATCAGACGTGCGGTAAGACATGGACGCAGCCTCGGTCTGAAAAAGGAAGATCTTTTAAAGATCGCTTCGATCTATATGGACGAGATCTATCATGAAAGCTATAAGAATCTGGTAGAAAACCGCGAATTTGTTTTAAAAGAGCTGGATAAAGAAATCGTTCGTTTTGAAAGCACACTGGAAAACGGTATGAAAGAGTTTAAGAAGATTCTGGATGAAACCGTAAAATCCGGCAAACAGACAATTTCCGGAAAGGATGCCTTCTATTTATATGATACATTCGGCTTCCCAATCGAGCTTACCGTGGAAATGGCAAAGGAAGAAAATGTGGAAGCAGATGAAGCGGGCTTTGAGCAGGCAATGGAAGAACAGAAGCAGAAAGCACGCGAAAACCAGAACTTCTCGGCAAAACTGACAGTTGACAACGATCTGTTCAAGGAACTGGATGCATCTGTTACAAGTACATTTGCCGGTTATGATGCGCTGACAACGGAAAGCGAGATCAAAGTCATCGCAACAGAAGATAAACTGGTTGATAAATTGACACAGGGGCAGGAAGGCACCATTATTGTACCGGTGACAACTTTCTATGCTACCATGGGTGGACAGAAGGGCGACAAAGGTCAGATCAAGACAGAAAACGGCGTATTTGCCGTAACAGATACCGTGAAATTACCGGGTGGCAGAATCGGTCATATCGGTAGTGTCGTATCCGGCAGTATTATGGCAGGAGAGAAGGCTTCTATGGAAGTGGATGCTGCATCACATGCAAACACATGCAGAAACCATTCCGCAACACACTTATTACAGGCGGCACTTCAGGAGGTGCTAGGCGATCAGGTACATCAGCAGGGCTCTTATCAGGACAGCGAGCGTACCAGATTTGACTTCAGCTATGGACAGGCAGTGACAAAGGAAGAGCTTGCCAAGGTTGAGCAGATCGTCAATGAAAAGATCGCAGCAGATCTGCAGGTAACAACACAGATCATGAGTGTTGAGGAAGCAAAGAAGACAGGTGCGATGGCACTGTTCGGTGAAAAGTATGGTGATGAGGTACGTGTGGTATCCATGGGCGATTTCTCCAAGGAACTCTGTGGTGGTACCCATGTTGCCCATACAGGAGATATCCGTGCATTCAAGATCCTTGCGGAAAGCGGCGTTGCAGCAGGCGTCCGTCGTATTGAAGCCATTACAGGGGATCATGTGATCGCTTATTATGCGCAGCTTGACAAAGAGCTTGCAGAGATCGCAGCACTTTTAAAGACAACTCCGGCCGGCATTACAGAAAAGATCGAGCATCTGCAGAAACAGGTAAAGGAGCTGCAGGGTGAAAACGAATCCTTAAAGAGCAAGGCTGCCAAAGAAGCACTCGGTGATGTGATGGATCAGGTAAAGGAAGTTTCCGGAGTGAAGCTTCTTGCAACAAGTGTGGAAAATGTAGACATGAACGGTCTGCGCGATCTGGGCGACCAGCTCAAGGAAAAGATCGGAGAAGGTGTTGTTGTTCTGGCATCTGAAAAGGACGGAAAAGTCAATCTGATCGCAATGGCAACAGACGCAGCCATGCAGAAAGGCGCACATGCAGGAAATCTGATCAAAGGAATCGCAGCACTTGTCGGCGGCGGTGGCGGCGGAAGACCGAACATGGCACAGGCAGGCGGTAAGAATCCGGCAGGTATCGGCGCAGCAATTGCAGAAGCAGAAAAGGTACTGGCAGGACAGATCCGGTAAAAAACGAATATAAATCGTTATAATATAACAAAAAGTAGTTGACGGATTGTTAAAATCTGCTATAATTGTATTGTACATGATTCTGTGTACGAATAATATTAACCCAGCAGTCAAGATACTTGAAGGGACTGAAGGGAGGTCAGGTGTGATTTATGTCAAACGTAATCGTAAAAGAGAACGAGACTTTAGATAGCGCTTTACGCCGTTTCAAAAGAAGTTGTGCAAAAGCTGGTATCCAGCAGGAAATCCACAAAAGAGAGCACTACGAGAAACCAAGTGTAAGACGTAAGAAAAAATCTGAAGCAGCAAGAAAACGCAAATACAATTAAGAATAAGATATCTCTGGCCGTTCTGACCAGAGATTTTCTTCTTTATAGGATAACTTTACATGGATTTCTGATAAAGAGCAGGAGGAATTTATATGTGGAGCAGAGTTTTTTGTGGGGTCAGTGCAGAGCATATCATAGAATGTTTTGTCTTTTACAGTATGCTTGGCTGGGCCGTTGAATCATTATATATGAGTATTTGTAACCGTAAACTGACAAACAGGGGCTTCGGAGTCGGTCCGTTCTGTCCAATCTATGGATTTGGCGCAGTGTTTGGGTATTTTCTGTTGAGACCTCTTGCGTCACATCCGGTTCTGTTATATCTGACTGCGGCAGTATCTGCTACGGCTTTTGAATATCTGGTTGCAATACTGATGCAGAAGGTTCTGCATCAGGTGTGGTGGGATTATAATGAAAAACCATTTAACTATAAAGGGCTGATCTGTCTGGAAAGTACATTGGCCTGGGGCATTTACGGTCTGGGGATCGTCAAGGTGATCCAGCCGGCAGTGCTGCGGTTTCTGGCTGTGATGCCAGAACCACAGAGCAGAAGAGTGGCGGTTTTCATTTTATTCTTATATATGCTGGATTTTACATATCATCTGCTAAGTGCATTGGAAATAGATATACGTGAAAATGCAAAAGAAAAAAAGGAATATGTGATGGAAAGATATCACACAATACGAGATAACCTGGGGTTATAGATTTTATGAAGAAAAATTATACCGGCCGGTTTTGCGTTGACAAGAATTATAAAATGCCATATTATGCTTTTGAGGCAGCAAGAACAAGGCTTCTTTCCGCAGAGAGAAGCCTTTTTGTATACTTAAGGTTGCTTTTTGCACATAGTGATATACGATGGCTGCTGAAGAAGGAGGAAATATTATGAAAATGAAAAAGTTAGTAAGCCTTTTAATGGTGGCAGCGTTATCAGCATCTATGCTGACAGGCTGCGGAAGCAGTAATGATGCAGCAGGTTCATCTGACGCTGCAACAGACGCTACAACAGACGCTACAACAGACGCTGCAACAGACGCTACAACAGACGCTGCAGCAGAAGGAACGGAAAATGCAGCAGGCGGTACATTAAAGATCGGTGGCATCGGACCTTTGACAGGATCTGCAGCAGTTTACGGTACAGCAGTTGCAAACGCAGCACAGCTGGCAGTTGATGAAGTCAATGCAGCAGGCGGCGTAAACGGTGTGCAGCTTGAACTGAACTTCCAGGATGATGAATGTGATGCTGAAAAATCAGTAAACGCATACAATACTTTAAAAGACTGGGGTATGC
Organism: Firmicutes bacterium CAG:194; assembly: GCA_000432915.1. Lineage (GTDB taxonomy): Bacteria > Bacillota > Clostridia > Lachnospirales > Lachnospiraceae > CAG-194. Next base: position 57,095 of record HF995247.1, on the reverse strand, counting down.
AGATGTTAGTTGGTGCTGTTACAAGCGGATGCAGTATCGCAGTCAGTGAGTACAGCAAAGATGACAACATGTTCCAGCTGACACCTTCAGGTTCTGCAGTAGAATGTGTACAGTATGACAATGCATTCCGTGTATGTTTCTCAGATCCGAACCAGGGTCTTGCATCTGCACAGTATATCGGTGAAAACAATCTGGCTACAAAGGTAGCGGTTATTTACGACAGCTCCGATATTTATTCATCAGGTATTTATGAGAAGTTTGCAGCAGAAGCAGCAAACCAGAATTTTGAAATCGTATCTGCAGAAGCATTTACAGCAGATAACAAGACAGACTTTTCCGTACAGCTTCAGAAAGCAAAAGATGCAGGCGCAGATCTGGTATTCCTGCCAATCTACTATACAGAAGCATCTCTGATCCTTTCACAGGCTGACAAGATGGGCTATGCACCACAGTTCTTTGGCTGTGACGGTCTTGACGGTATCCTGAATGTAGAGAACTTTGATACATCCCTTGCAGAGAATGTTATGCTGCTTACACCATTTGCCGCTGATGCAACAGATGACCTGACAGTAAACTTTGTAAAGAACTACAAGGATAAATTTAACGGTGAAACACCAAACCAGTTCGCAGCTGATACTTACGATGCAATCTATGCGATCAAAGCTGCTGCTGAAAAAGCAGGTATTACAGCGGATATGTCTGCATCTGATATTTGTGATGCTATGAAGAGTGCTATGACGGAGATCACAGTAAACGGCCTGACAGGAAATATTACATGGTCTGCAGACGGTGAGCCGACGAAGGAGCCTAAGGCAGTTAAGATCGTAAACGGTTCTTATACAGCAATGTAATCCGGGTAAAAGAAACTGAATTTTATAAAACAAAGGGGTTGTTTGAAACAGCCCCTTTTTCGGTTTCAAGTTGAGAATTCGTATAAAGTATGATAAAATACATAAAAATGAGAGAAAATTGAGAGATGAAGAGGGTGTTTGCATGAGTTTTATTTCTTACCTGGTAACAGGAATCAGTCTTGGTAGTGTATATGCTATTATTGCACTGGGTTATACCATGGTGTATGGTATTGCAAAAATGCTGAATTTTGCACACGGCGATGTCATCATGATCGGTGGCTATGTTGTGTTTGTGTCAGTCAGCAACTTGGGGATCAATCCGTATGTGGCAATTTTGATTTCCATGGCGGTCTGTACTGTTTTGGGTGTGGTTGTGGAAAAGGTTGCTTATAAGCCGCTCCGTAATGCATCCCCGCTGGCAGTTCTGATCACGGCGATCGGTGTCAGCTATCTGCTGCAGAATGTGGCACTTCTGATCTTCGGATCTGATACAAAAGCGTTTACATCGGTTGTTACAATGAAAAATATCACATTGTTTGACGGACAGCTGATCATTCCGGGTGTTGCTGTCGTGACTGTTTTAGCATGTATCGTGATCATGATCGGATTATCTTTATTTATCAAGAAGACAAAGGCAGGTCGTGCCATGGTGGCAGTGTCTGAGGATAAAGGAGCTGCACAGCTTATGGGTATCAATGTAAACGGAACGATCTCCCTGACGTTTGCCATCGGTTCCGGACTGGCAGCAATCGCAGGTGTTCTGCTTTGTTCCGCATATCCTTCCCTGACCCCGTATACAGGCGCGATGCCCGGTATCAAAGCATTCGTTGCTGCGGTATTTGGAGGGATCGGATCGATTCCGGGCGCTATGATCGGTGGTATCCTGCTTGGCATTATTGAAAATTTAAGTAAGGCATATATTTCATCCCAGATGGCGGATGCGATCGTGTTTGCGGTTCTGATCATCGTCCTTCTGGTTCGCCCTACCGGTATTCTGGGCAAGAACATTCAGGAGAAAGTGTAGGTGATAATGATGAGCGAACAGAAAACAACAAAAGGAAAACTGAAATTAAATAAAGTAACAAAAAATGACCTGATCACATATCTGATGGTCGTGACCGCCTATGTGATCGTTGAGATCCTGCTGAAAACAGGAAATCTTTCTTCTTTATTGCAGGGACTTTTGGTGCCGCTTTGTACCTATGTCATTTTGGCAGTTTCTCTGAACCTGACAGTTGGTATTTTAGGAGAACTGAGCCTTGGACATGCAGGCTTTATGTGTATCGGTGCATTCAGCAGTGCACTTTTTTCACTGGGACTGAAGGACAGCATTGCAAATGAAGGAGTCCGCTTCTTTTTTGCAATACTGATCGCAGCTGCATGTGCAGCACTTTGTGGTATTCTGGTTGGAATTCCGGTGCTTCGTTTAAAGGGAGATTATCTGGCGATCGTTACGCTGGCATTTGGAGAGATCATCAAAAACATCATCAATGCGATCTATCTTGGTGTGGATTCCCATGGCGTACATATTTCCATGAAGGATACGATGGCACTTGGACTGGAGCCGGATGGCAAGGTACTCATCAAAGGTGCACAGGGCATTACCGGAACACCGCATGATTCCAATTTTACGATCGGTGTGGTATTGATCCTGTTATCCCTGATCATTATCAACAATCTGGTACATTCCCGGACGGGAAGGGCGGTTATGTCGATCCGTGATAACCGTATTGCGGCAGAATCCGTTGGTATCAATATTACAAAGTATAAGCTGATCGCATTTACGATATCCGCTTCTTTAGCAGGTGTTGCAGGTGCTCTTTACTCCCATAATCTTTCTACACTGACAGCACTTCCGAAAAACTTTGGATACAATATGTCTATTATGATCCTTGTCTTTGTTGTGCTGGGCGGTATTGGCAATATGAGAGGTTCTGTGATCGCAGCCGTGATCCTGACACTGCTTCCGGAGCTCTTACGTGGACTGAACAACTATCGTATGCTGATCTATGCGATCGTCCTGATCGCCATGATGCTCTTTAACTGGAGCCCGCGTACTGTTGCATGGAAAGAAAAGATGGCAGCAAAACTGAAAAGAACAAAGAAGGAGGAGGCATAACTATGGCACTTTTGGAAGTTAAAAATTTAGGAATCTCCTTCGGCGGTCTGCGTGCGGTAAATGCATTTGATATCGAGATCGAGAAAGGACAGTTATATGGTCTGATCGGTCCGAACGGCGCAGGAAAGACGACAATCTTCAATCTGCTGACAGGTGTATATAAGCCGGATGAAGGTATTATCAAATTGGATGGAGAGAATATTACGGGCAAAAAGGCGATCGATATTAATAAAGCCGGTATTGCCAGAACATTTCAGAATATCAGATTATTTAAGGATATGTCCGTAAAGGACAATGTAAAGGTCGGACTGCACAATCATCATCCGTACAGCACTTTGGAAGGCATTCTGAGATTGCCGCGTTACTTCAAGGTGGAAAAGGAAATGGACGAACGTGCCATGGAGCTTTTAAAGGTATTTGATCTGGATCAGGAAGCGGATCTGCTTGCTTCCAATCTGCCATACGGTAAGCAGCGTAAGCTGGAGATCGCAAGGGCGCTTGCAACAGACCCGAAGCTGCTCCTTCTGGATGAGCCTGCAGCCGGTATGAATCCGAATGAAACAAAAGAACTGATGGATACCATCCGTTTTGTCAGAGATAAGTTTGATATGACGATCCTTCTGATCGAGCATGATATGAAGCTTGTTTCCGGTATCTGCGAAAAACTGACGGTACTGAACTTCGGTGAAGTGCTGATGCAGGGTGATACAAGTACCGTGCTGAATGACCCACAGGTTATCACAGCATATCTTGGCGAATAGGAGGAAACTGATATGGCAATGCTTGAAGTCAAAGATCTGCATGTCCATTATGGCGTGATCGAAGCGATAAAGGGCATCGATTTTGAAGTAAATAAAGGGGAAGTCATTGCACTGATTGGTGCAAACGGCGCAGGAAAGACAACAATCCTGCATACAGTTACGGGATTGATCCAGCCGACAAAGGGAACGATCACATTTGAAGGAAAAGATATCACAAAAACACCGGGGTATAAGATCGTATCACTTGGTATGGCACATGTACCGGAAGGAAGAAGAGTTTTTGCACAGCTTTCTGTATATGAAAACCTGTTAATGGGGGCTTACACCAGAAAAGACAAAGAAGAGATCGAAAATACACTGCGTATTGTTTATGACAGATTCCCTCGTCTGGAAGAAAGAAAGGGACAGATGGCGGGAACGCTTTCCGGTGGTGAACAGCAGATGCTTGCTATGGGACGTGCTCTGATGAGTCATCCGAATATCATTCTGATGGATGAGCCGTCTATGGGTCTGTCACCGATCTTTGTAAATGAGATTTTTGATATCATACAGCAGGTCAGCAAGACCGGTACAACTGTTCTTTTAGTAGAACAGAATGCAAAAAAGGCACTTTCCATTGCAGATCGTGCTTATGTACTGGAAACAGGTAAGATCGTTCTGACCGGTGACGCAAAGGAACTGATGGATAATGAATCCATTAAAAAAGCATATTTAGGAGAGTAGGTGTTTGGGTATGGAGAAGGTTATTATTACAATTGCCAGACAGTATGGAAGTGGCGGAAAAACGATTGGAGAAACGCTTGCGAGAGATCTTGGTATCAACTGTTATGACAGGGAGTTGATGCGACTTGCATCCGATGAAAGCGGTATTGCGGAAGGGTTATTTGGAAAAGCAGATGAGAAGCTGAAAAATTCTCCGCTGATCCGTATTACTAAAAATGTATACAAAGGTCAGCTGATCCCGCCGGAAAGTGATGAATTTACTTCCAATGATAATTTATTTAATTATCAGGCAAAGGTGATCCGTCAGCTTGCGGAAGCGGAATCCTGCGTGATCATCGGCAGATGTGCAGACTATGTTTTGAAAGAATATGATCATGTGATCAGTGTTTTCGTGCATGGCAGCCATGATTTCTGCATGAAGCGCGCCAAAGAACGTCTTGGATATGGTTCTGACAAGGACGTAGAGAAGTATATTGCCAAGACAGATAAGTACAGAGCGGATTATTATCATTATTATACGGGGCACGAATGGTTTGATGCCCGTAACTATGATCTGTGTCTGGACAGTTCAAAGCTCGGTTTTGAAAAATGTGTGGAAGAAATCAAGTCTTATATTGCGATCCGCACGAAACAGTAATAAAGCAGCATAAATATGCGTATGATTATAAAAAGGCAACGAGGTAATGATGCGTATCAGATTTCAAGTAAAAAAGCAGATTTTGTGTCTGCTTTTTTCGTGCATGTTATTTGCTGTATTTACAACCGAACCTGTCAAAGGGCAGAATGCGGAGATGGATGTCAAGGTGCAGTCTCCGAGTGCAATCCTGATGGAAGCATCTACCGGGCAGGTGATCTATGAGAGGGATGCAGATACGAAAAGAAGCCCGGCGAGCATCACCAAGATCATGACACTGATCCTGATCTTTGATGAACTGAAAAGCGGAAATTTAAAGCTGGACGATGAAGTGACAACAAGTGCCTATGCCAAATCTATGGGAGGATCACAGGTCTTTCTGGAAGAAGGAGAGGTACAGACGGTTGAAACGATGATCAAGTGCATTGTAGTAGCTTCGGCAAACGATGCTTCCGTTGCAATGGCAGAAAAGATCTGTGGCAGTGAAGAAGCCTTTGTGGAGAGGATGAATGCAAGAGCAAAGGAACTTGGCATGACGGAAACACATTTCTGCGACTGCTGCGGACTGACGAGTGATGAGCAGCATTACACATCCGCAAGAGATGTGGCACTGATGTCCAGAGAGCTGATCACAAAATACCCTGAAATCTACCGGTATACAAAGATATGGATGGAGGATATCACGCATGTCACCCAAAAAGGGAGTACGCCTTTTACGCTATCGAGTACGAATAAGCTCCTGAAACAGTATGAATATACGACAGGACTGAAAACCGGGTCCACATCCGTGGCAAAATATTGTTTCAGCGCAACTGCCCATAAGGATGGGATCGACCTGATCGCAGTTGTAATGGCTGCTCCGGATCATAAAGTCCGTTTTGCGGATGCCAAAACACTTCTGACATATGGATTTTCCGTCTGCAGCATTTATCATGATGCCAATACGGATACATTACCCAAATTAAAGGTAAAAGGCGGTGTGGAGGATACAGTATCACTGCGCTACGATAAAGAGTTCCGGTATCTGGATCTGAACGGACAGGATATGTCAGGTGTAACCAAGAAGTGGGAGCTTTCGGAAACGGTTCCTGCACCGGCTACAGAAGGGGAAAAGGCAGGAGAAGCCGTGTATTATCTGGGAGAGCAGAGGCTTGGCAGTGTCGATATTTTGTATGCGCAGACAGTGGAACAGGCGGACTACGGAGACTACATTAAAAAAGTATTTTTAAAGACACTTTTATAATTTCTCATTTTTTGGTATAGTAGAAGTGCTTGGTCTGAAACAGTATTGCTAAAAGGATAGAATATGACAGGTATAATAGTGGGGATCGTTGCAGTGATTGTATGTCTGTTGCTGATCGTGATCCTGGATTCAAATCGATTTCATACAGTGTCCTACGAACTGGAAAGTGAAACGGTCGCTTCGGATTTTCATTTTCTGTTTCTGTCGGATCTGCACAATAAATCATATGGGAAAGACAATGAAAAGCTTTTGCGGGCAATCCACGAAATAAAGCCGGATGCAATTCTGATCGGAGGAGATGTTTTAAATGCACACCCCGGAGCATCCGTGGAGGAGGCTCTTTCTTTTCTTGAAAAACTCACAGCATATCCGCTGTATTATGCCAATGGAAATCATGAACAGAGACTTTTGCTGTATCCGGAAAAGTACGGCTTTATGGGATCTGACTATGAAGAAGGCTTACAGAAGCTGGGGATCAGCAGGATGATCAATGAGACGCGCGTTCTGGATCGTTATGCGGTTTCAATCACCGGATGTGAAGTTGACCGGCAATATTATAAAAGATTTCATAAGGTACCAATGAAAAAGGAATATCTGGAAGGGCTGTTGCCGGAAGGAAGACAGGACTGCTTTCAGATCCTTTTGGCACATAATCCGGATTATTTCCCGGTGTATGCTGCGTGGGGCGCAGATCTTGTCCTTTCCGGGCATCTGCACGGCGGTGTAATCAGACTGCCTCTGTTGGGCGGCGTGATTTCGCCGAGACTCCATTTGTTTCCACGCTATGACGGCGGTAAATTCACATGCGGAAACAGTACCATGATCGTCAGCCGCGGACTTGGCATGCATACGATCCCGTTCCGCTTTAATAACCCGGGGGAACTCGTCGATATTACGATAAGAAAGAGGAAAAACAATGGCTCTATCGGTAAAACTGCAGGTATTTGAGGGCCCGCTGGATCTGCTCCTGCATTTGATCGAAAAAAACAAAATAGATATTTATAATATTCCGATTGTATTGGTTACGGATCAGTACATGGCTTATATCAGGCAGATGCAGACGGAAGATATGAATGTGATGAGTGAGTTCCTTGTTATGGCAGCAACGCTGATCGATATCAAGTGCAAAATGCTCCTGCCCCGCGATGAGACGGAAGAGGGCGAAGAAGAGGATCCGCGTGCGGAGCTGGTACAGAAGCTTTTGGAATATAAAATGTATAAATATATGTCCTTCGAGCTGAAGGACAGGCATATTGATGCAGCAAAGAACTTTTATAAAAAACAGACACTTCCGCCGGAGATCGAACAATATCGTCCTCCGGTAGATTATGAAGAACTGCTCGGCGATATCAATCTGCGAAAGCTGCAGGAAATCTTTGAATCCGTCATGAAGAGGCAGGAGGACAAGATCGATCCAATCCGTGCGGGGTTTGGCAAGATTGAAAAAGAAGAAGTGGACATGGAGCAGAAAACAAGATATATTGAAGGCTATATAGGCTCCCACAGTAAAATGAGCTTCCGGGATCTTTTGCAGAAGCAGCATTCCAAGGCAGAGGTGATCGTTACATTTCTTGTCATACTGGAAATGATGAAAACCGGAAAAATCGACATATATCAGGCACATACCTTTGATGATATTGAGATAACGAGAAAGGGAACAGGAAACAATGGAGGAACAGAATAAAATAGCTGCGCTGGAGGCAGTGCTTTTTACCATAGGGGATTCCGTGGAAGTGGGCAAGCTGGCAGAAGTCATCGGAGAAGATGTCCGCACGACTAAAAAACTGCTGGCCAGGCTGCAGGAGCGTTATGAAAAGGAAGACAGCGGTATTATGCTGAGTGTGTTGGAAAATGCGTATCAGCTCTGCTCGAAGCCGGCATATTACGAATCGTTGATCAAAGTGGTCAAAGCGCCGAGAAAATATATTCTGACGGACGCACTGCTGGAGACACTTTCCATCATTGCCTACAAGCAGCCTGTCACAAAAATGGAGATTGAAAAGATCCGAGGTGTCAGTTGTGAACATGCGGTCAACAGACTGCTGGATTTTGAGCTGATCACAGAAGTGGGCAGAAAGGATGCACCGGGACGACCGATCCTGTTTGGTACAACGGAACAGTTTCTGCGCAGCTTCGGTGTAAAGAGCCTGACAGAACTGCCTGAGCTGAATCCGGACCGGATGGCACAGTTCAGAGAAGAAGCGGAAAAAGAAGTACAGCTCAAGCTGGATATCTAAGACCGGAGAGAAAGGGAAAGTATATGAAAAAAGGAAAAAAATATCTCGCACTGCTGCTTGCTGCAGTCGTTGCGACAGGAAGTCTGCAGATAACTGCATGTGCAGAAACAAAAAATGAGAGTAGTGTGCAGAAGGAAACAGGAGAAGAGATCGGTGTGCAGATGCAGCAGCTTAAGGAAGAAAGCGAGCCGCTTACACTGCTGGATCTTTCCCTGGAAGGTGTGGAAGCAGCAGAACTGACAGAGGATGAATTTGCCGCAAAATTTAATGCTTCGCAGATACAGATTGAAGAGGCAGACCGGGAAATGTGTGCGGATCTCGGAACGGATCTGCAGGATGCGGAAACAGGCATGGCAGAACAGAAAACGGTATCGGTAAACGATACTGTATCAGTCAATGCAGTTTCTGGCACAACAGATCTGCTGGCGGAGACGCAAGGCTACGCAACGCTGGAGGATGCATCTGCCTACGTGTGCAGCCAGATGCTGAAGCGAAAAGAAATCTTTACTGTCAAACTGGCAAAGAGCAAAGACAGCAGTCAGCAGAATATCCGGAATATCCTGCTTGGTGCATTTGCATATGATGAGAACGGGAATCCGCAGGCAGGAGATTATCTGTATTACCATATGGCATATATGGCATGGCAACAGCAGGATGGCGGCAATGATACGATCGTATACCGGATCGGTATGCTGTATCGTACAACACTGGAAGAGGAGCAGTATGTAACGGGGCGTGTGGCACAGATCATCACGCAGCTGGATCTGCGTTCTGCATCCAAGACAGAATACGAAAAGGTACGCAGCATTTATGATTATGTCATGGATGCCATTACTTATGATACCTACCATTATACAAACATGCCGTCTTACAATTATATGTATACGACCTATGGTGCACTGCATGATGGGTATGCGGTATGTCAGGCTTATGCGACACTGTTTTACAGACTTTGTGCGGAAATCGGAATTTCTGCCAGAGTCATTGCGGGAAATCCGGATGCTTCGACCGGAAAGCCGACGCATGGCTGGAATATTGTCAGACTCGGTGATGTGTATTATAACGTAGATGCAACATGGGATGACGAGTTTCCGGGCTATTATCTGTTCTTCTTGAAGAGCAAGAACGGCTTTTTTGAACATACACGCGATAAGCAGTATGAAACGGCTGCTTTTGAGGCAGCATTTCCGATGGCAGCCAACAATTATGTACTGCCGGATCAGAAGGAGATCAATACGCAGGGTGTCCCTGTTTTGGGCAGCGTAAAGGCCGTGCAGACAAAAAATGACCGGGTTTCCCTTTCCTGGAGTCAGGTAACGGGAGCGGATTCTTTCTATATATATAGAGCGGAAAGCGGGAAAGGCTATTATTGTATCGGAATTACAACAAATACCGCATATCAGAATGAGATAACGCCCGGAAATACTTATAGATACCGGATTTATGCACGCCAAAACGGACAGACGGTCGCCGGATCAGAGGAAATCTCTCTGAAAACGAAAACAATGCTGCCCAAGAAGGGAACTGTCTGTCGGACAAAAGACGGATATCGTTATAAGGTGCTTTCTGCAACCTCGAAAAGCAAAAAAGTGGCATTTGCCGGTGTAAGTGATAAAAATGTGAAAAAAGTCATGATACCGAAAACAGTAAAGCTCGACGGGATCACGTATCAGGTAACGGAGATCGGTGCTAATGCATTGAAGGGCAAGAAAAAACTGAAAACAGTTTCCGTAGGGGAAAATGTAACAAAGATCGGTAAGAATGCTTTTGCAGGCTGCAGTAAACTGGTCAATATCGTAGTCAAGAGCAAAAAGCTGAAAAGCGCGGGGAAGAACAGCCTGCAGGGAATTTCCGCAAAAGCAGTGATCTATGTGCCTTCCTCTAAATTAAAGAAGTACAGAACTCTTCTGCAGAACAAAGGACAGAAGAAATCTGTAAAAATAAAGAAATAGAATGATTTCTCCCATCGGTTCATATGTTGTATAGAGGAAACAGAGACAGGAACCGGTTATATGAAACAATGTAAAAAAAATCTGGAACGCCTGCTCGGAGCGGTAGCAGCAGTGATGCTTTGTATCAGCAGTCTGCTGCAGGTTCCGGTCATGGCGGATGAATTAAAGGTATATGCCCGTGCGGCGCTTCTGATGGATGCGTCGAATGGGCGTATTTTATATGAAGAAAACGGTTATGAAAAGCTGCCGATGGCTTCCACCACAAAGATCATGACCTGCATTCTGGCACTGGAATATATAAAAGAGCATGAAACGACAGTCTGGGAAGAACCGGTGGAAGTATCGGGGCATGCAGCTTCCATGCCCAAGGTAAAGCTTGGCGTGCAGAAGGGGGATAAGTTCCTTCTGGAGGATCTGTTATATTCCCTGATGTTGGAATCACATAATGACACGGCGGTGGCGATCGCGGAATATATAGATGGCAGTGTGCCTGCCTTTGCGCAGCGAATGAATGAGAAGGCACGTTCACTCGGTTGTCGGGACACCAATTTTATCACACCGAACGGACTGGATGCGGAGGCAGATGGAAAAACACACGAAACTACAGCGGCGGATCTGGCAAGGATTGCTGCGTATGCGCTGAAAAATGAGGATTTTCGCAAGATCATCGGAACAAGATCCTATACATTTCCTGAGCTTTCCGGACGCAGAACCTTTCAGGTGTACAATAAAGACCGGTTCCTGGATCTGATGGATGGGGCGATCGGGATTAAAACAGGATTTACGGGAAAGGCGGGTTATTGCTTTGTCGGTGCACTGGAAAGGGACAAAAAGACATTTGTTTCCGTTGTACTGGGCAGCGGATGGCCGCCTCACAAAAACTGGAAATGGGAAGATACGAAGACGCTGATGGAATATGGACTTTCCAAGTATACAGAGAAGTGTATTCTGCAGCCTTACACCTACCGGCCGCTTCCTGTGGAGGAAGGCATTTCGGCGCAGGCGGCGATCCGGCTGGAGAGCGGGGACAGAGAAAAAGAACTGACGATGCTCCTTTCTGCGGAGGATATTGTAAAAGTAACCAGGCAGTATCCGCAGAAACTGAAAGCACCGGTGACGGAAGGAACCTGCATCGGGTATGAAAAATATTTTGTAAACGGACAGTTGTGGCGCAGTTACAAAATCTTAACTGCAGAATCTGTAGATTTACGTACTTATTCCTATTGTCTGCAACAAATTTTTATGTTATACTTCTAAACGAATGTGACCGGGAGAACTCTGCCCGTGCACAGAAAGAAGTTACTTTTTAATTAATATAAAATGGAGGTCTGAAAAATGAGTAATTCTTCACAAGCGAGTCAAAGAATTGCAGCTTTACTCGACGACAACAGTTTCGTTGAAATCGGTGCAAAGGTTACAGCCAGAGCAACAGATTTTAACATGAAACCAACAGAAACTCCTTCTGACGGTGTTGTAACCGGCTATGGAGTAATTGATGGCAGTCTTGTGTATGTTTACAGCCAGGATGCATCCGTTATGAACGGTACAGTTGGCGAAATGCATGCAAAGAAGATTGCAAACCTCTATGATCTGGCTTTAAAGACAGGTGCACCAGTCATCGGTCTTATCGATTCAGCCGGACTTAGATTACAGGAAGCAACAGATGCTTTAAATGCGTTTGGCGAAATTTACATGAAGCAGACGCTGGCATCCGGTGTGATTCCACAGATCACAGCAGTTTTCGGTAACTGCGGCGGTGGACTTGCCCTGATTCCTGCATTAACGGATTTTACATTTATGGAAGGCAAAAAAGCGAAACTGTTTGTGAACTCACCAAACGCACTTGCAGGCAATAATGCTGACAAATGCGATACAGCAGCAGCAGATTTCCAGAGCGAGAAGGCCGGTCTTGTAGATGTTGTAGCTGATGAAGCAGACATCCTTGCACAGATCAGACAGCTTGTATCTATGCTTCCTGCAAACAATGAAGATGAAGCGTTTGAAGAAGAATGTGCAGATGATCTGAACAGAGCTTCTGCTGAGCTTGCTAACTGCACAGGTGACACAAGCATCGCATTATCTACGATCGCAGATGATAATGTATTCTTTGAAGTAAAAGAAGCATATGCAAAAGAAATGGTAACAGGCTTTGTCCGCCTGAACGGACAGACAGTCGGCTGTGTCGCAAACAGAAGCGAAGTTTACGGCGAAGACGGAGAAAAGACAGAAACATTCGATTCCGTACTGACTCCTGCAGGCTGTGAAAAAGCTACAGAGTTCATCACATTCTGTGATGCATTCAATATCCCTGTTCTTTCTCTTACAAATGTAACAGGCTATGCAGCATGTGAATGCTGTGAAAAGAAGATTGCAAAAGCAGTTGCCAAGCTTACATATGCATTTGCAAACGCTACTGTTCCGAAGGTAAATGTTGTGATCGACAAAGCATTCGGTACCGCAGCAGTTGCAATGAATTCCAAAGCAATCGGTGCTGATCTGACAATCGCATGGGAAAATGCAGAGATCGGTGCAATGAATGCAAAAGATGCAGCTATGATCATGTATGACGGACAGGGTGCTGATGTGATCAATGAAAAAGCTGCTGAATATGCTGCTCTGCAGACAAGTGCAGAAGGTGCAGCTAAGAGAGGATATGTAGATCAGATCATCAGCGCTGCTGATACACGTAAGTATGTGATCGGTGCATTTGAAATGCTGTTCTCAAAAAGGGAAGACCGCCCGGCTAAAAAACACGGTACAGTTTAAGAAAGGATGTACTTAATATGAAAAAAAGACTATTAGTATTAGGTATGATCGCCTGCCTTTTTGGACTGACAGCATGTGGCAATAATGAATCAGCTCAGGTTCTGACAGAGGAAGAAGAGGCTGCAGCACAGGTAGCGGATTCTTATATCAGCCAGATCGCACAGATTGAAGCAGATGGCACAGCAGATCAGTATATCGCGTATGATGAAAGCCTGGAGGGTGTATTCTCAAGCTGGGAAAGCGGTATGGAAGATTTAGGCGGTTATGTCGAGACGACAGGTCATGATGTTGATTTAAGTGACAACAAGGAAGTCGTTGTTAATGTTGACATTACAGGTTCGGCACTGGATCCGAAAGGTCAGCCGAGAACAGCTACAGTTGAAGTGATCTATACAGCAAAAGATTATAAACTGAGCAGTCTTTCCGTCAATGTCAATTATACTTTCGGTGAGTTGATGAAGAATGCGGCACTGAATACTGTACTTGGTATGGGTACTGTATTTGTGATCCTGATCCTGATCAGCCTGATCATTTCATGTTTCAGCCTTATTCCGAAGATCGAGGCAGCTTTCAAGAAGAAAGAGCCTGCTAAGGAAGAAAAGAAGGATGTTGTAGATCAGATCATCGAAAAGGAAGAGCTTGCTGATGACAGTGAACTGGTTGCAGTTATCTCAGCAGCGATCGCAGCTTATGAAGCTGATAATGGCAGTGCATCATCTGACGGATTCGTTGTTAGAAGTATCCGTAAGGTAAATAAAAGCAAATGGCAGAACGCCTAATTAACAGGAGGAAATTAAAATGAAGAATTATACAATTACCGTAAATGGCAGCGTATATGATGTAGTAGTAGAAGAAGGCGCATCTACCGGAGCAGCTCCGGTAGCAAAAGCAGCTCCTAAGGCAGCACCAAAGGCAGCTCCGAAAGCAGCAGCTCCGGCAGGTGGTGCAGGATCCGTTAAGATCGAAGCAGGTGCAGCAGGTAAAGTATTCAAGATCGAAGCAAGCGTAGGACAGGCTGTAAAAGCTGGTGACGCTGTAGTTATCGTAGAAGCTATGAAGATGGAAATCCCTGTAGTTGCTCCTCAGGATGGTACAGTAGCTAGTATTGATGTAGCAGTTGGCGATGCAGTAGAAGCAGGCGCTGTCCTTGCAACATTAAACTAGAAAAAGTCTTTGACTTGAGTCAATGACAAATTAACAGGAGGTCAACAAATGGATTACATAGCAAGTACATTGAACAATCTGGTACATCAGACGGCTTTCTTCAATCTTACTTGGGGAAACTACCTTATGATTGTAGTGGCTTGTGTATTTCTATATCTGGCTATCGCAAAAGGGTTTGAACCACTTCTTTTGACTCCGATAGCATTCGGTATGCTGCTGGTTAATATCTATCCGGATATCATGCTCAGCATTGAAGATTCCGCAAACGGAACCGGTGGTTTACTGTATTATTTCTACCTTTTGGATGAATGGGCGATTCTGCCATCCCTGATCTTCATGGGTGTTGGTGCGATGACAGACTTCGGTCCGCTGATCGCCAATCCAAAGAGCTTTTTACTTGGTGCTGCAGCCCAGTTCGGTATTTTCGCAGCATACTTCGGTGCAATCGCACTTGGCTTCAATGACAAAGCCGCAGCAGCAATTTCCATCATCGGTGGAGCAGATGGCCCTACTTCCATCTTCCTTGCCGGTAAACTGGGACAGACAGCCCTCTTAGGACCGATCGCCGTTGCCGCATACTCTTATATGTCACTTGTTCCGATCATCCAGCCGCCGATCATGAAGCTGCTGACAACAGAGAAGGAACGTAAGATCAAAATGGGACAGCTCAGACCTGTGTCTAAGTTAGAGAAGATCCTGTTCCCTGTCATTGTTACAATTGTAGTATGTCTGCTGCTTCCTACAACAGCTCCGTTGGTAGGTCTGCTGATGCTCGGTAACTTATTCCGTGAATCAGGCGTTGTTCGTCAGCTGACAGATACAGCAAGTAATGCACTGATGTACATCGTAGTTATCCTGCTTGGTACATCCGTTGGTGCAACAACAAGTGCAGAAGCATTCCTGAATCTGGATACATTAAAGATCGTAGCACTCGGTCTGATCGCTTTCGCATTTGGTACAGCAGCCGGTGTATTATTCGGTAAGCTCATGTGTATCTTCTCACATGGTAAGGTTAATCCACTGATCGGTTCAGCAGGTGTATCTGCCGTA
>HF995247.1:23373-41582 GCA_000432915.1 Firmicutes bacterium CAG:194 | reverse complement strand
GTTCAGCAGGTGTATCTGCCGTACCTATGGCAGCCCGTGTATCTCAGAAGGTCGGCGCAGAAGCAGATCCGACAAACTTCCTTCTGATGCATGCTATGGGACCTAACGTTGCCGGTGTTATCGGTACAGCCGTTGCAGCCGGTACATTCATGGCTGTATTCGGTGTATTCTAAAAAGAAAAGTAATAAAAGTATGATTGTTTAATCAAAACAGGAGGAAATAATAAAATGGCTGAAAAAAAACCGATTAAAATTACGGAAACTATTTTGCGTGATGCACATCAGTCCTTAATCGCAACAAGAATGCCTACCGAGCTGATGCTTCCAATCCTTGGCAAGCTGGATAAAGTTGGATATCATTCAATCGAGTGCTGGGGAGGTGCTACATTCGATGCTTCCCTTCGTTTCTTAAAGGAAGATCCATGGGAAAGACTTAGAAAGATCAAAGATGGCTGCCCGAATACACCTCTTCAGATGTTATTCAGAGGTCAGAATATCTTAGGTTACAGACCATATGCAGATGACGTTGTAGATGCTTTCGTTGAGAAGTCTATCGCAAACGGTATCGATATCATCCGTATCTTTGACTGCTTAAATGATATCCGTAACCTGCAGGAAGCTGTTGATGCTACAAACAGAATCAAACAGCGTGAAGGCAGAGGTCATGCACAGGTTGCATTATCTTACACACTTGGTGATGCATACACAATGGAATACTGGACATCAATGGCTAAGAAGATCGAAGAGATGGGTGCAGATTCTATCTGTATCAAGGATATGGCAGGTCTGTTAGTTCCTTACAAGGCTTCCGAGCTGATCAAGGAAATGAAGGCTGCTACAAAGCTTCCGATCCAGTTACATACACACTATACATCAGGTGTTGCTTCTATGACATACTTAAAGGCAGTAGAAGCAGGTGTAGATGTGATCGACTGCGCAATCAGCCCATTTGCTATGGGTACTTCACAGCCTGCAACAGAAGTTATGGTTGAGACCTTCAAGGGTACAGAGCACGATACAGGTTACGATCAGAATCTTCTTGCAGAAATCGCTGATTACTTCAGACCATACAGAGATGAGTGCTTAAAGACAGGCCTCTTAAATCCAAAGGTTATGGGTGTAGATATCAAGACATTATTATATCAGGTACCGGGCGGAATGCTTTCTAACATGGTTTCCCAGTTAAAAGAGCAGAATGCAGAAGACAGATATTATGATGTATTAAAGGAGATCCCGGAAGTTCGTAAAGACTTAGGTGAGCCTCCGCTTGTAACACCTTCTTCACAGATCGTTGGTACACAGGCTGTATTTAACGTACTGATGGGCGAGAGATACAAGATGGCTACAGACCAGACAAAGGATATGCTCCGTGGTAAATACGGTAAGACCGTTAAGCCAATGAACCAGGCAGTTATCGATAAGGTTATTCCTGGCGAAGAGATCCGTACAGAGAGATCCGGTGCTTATGTAGAAAACGAAATGGATAAGCTGGAAGCTGAAATGAAGGAATGGAAGCAGCAGGACGAAGACGTATTATCATACGCTTTATTCCCACAGGTTGCTACAGACTTCTTCAAGTATCGTAAAGCACAGCAGGATAAAGTAGATTTATCCAAGGCTGATACAAAGAACGGTGCTTATCCGGTTTAATCAGATTTGATAAACAAAGCAAGAAAACCTCCGACAGTTGTCGGAGGTTTTTTGTTATGGCGACGAGGAAAATGCGCGCATTTATGCGGTGCATTTGACGACCGCTAATCAGAGCGAGATCCGCAGAGCGTATCTCGTCTCTGTTATAGCTTTGTATGCTGCATTTTGCTATATAACAATCTTTAGTTTTTTCCTGTGCTTCCGATGCCACCGCGGTTAGCTCCGGACAACTCTTTGACTTCTTCAAATACAAGCTTTGGCTGGTTCTTTTCAATACGGAACTGGCAGATCCGGTCATTTTTATGGATCACGGTATCACGCAGCGCATAAGCAGGCATATACCAGTAATCATTTGGACCGCAGTAGGAGCTGTCGATAATACCGCAGTGATTTGTCTGGATAATGCCGAAATTCTTGTAGGTAGAGCTGCGCGGTACAACATGTGCTTCATAGCCTTCCGGAAGCTTCATGGCAATGCCGAGATGGATCAGCTTAAATTCGCCTGCCTTCAGTTCTACATCAACAGCGCTTCTCAGATCGATCCAGTCTGATTTCCCGTCAATATAAGCCAATTTCTCAATGGTGTTGTCTAAATATTGGATTTGAATGGTTTCCATGTGTATCTCCTTTGTGTGATGTCGATTTATAACACTGATTATATCATATTTAAGCTTGGTTTTAACCTTTATTTTATGAATCTGTTTTGCATGACAGACAAATGCCTGAATAATCATTGAAAATGTATATTTTTTATCATAGCGCAGGATACTAAATGGATAAGCGGGAAATAAGTGGAAATCAACGAAATTGAAAAAAGGAGCATATATATGGAACCGATCATTATAGAGTCCAGAATCAGCAAAAATCTGGCAGAAAATCAGCAGTATTTTGATGAGAAGCTGCGAGTGGGCATGAATTATGATATGCTGACAAGCAAGCTTCAGATTGCGGGAAAAAGTGCAGTTTTATATTACATCAACGGTATGTATAAGGATGAGCTGATGCAAAAGGTGTTGCAGTATCTGTTTTCGGTAAAGGGTGAAGAAATGCCGCAATCTGCTTCTGAATTTTTGCAAAATAATATTCCCTGTACGGAAGTAGAACTGGAAGACCGCAAGGAAAAGATACTGATCAATATTTTGGCAGGACAGATCGCTTTGCTGGTAGATGGTTTTGATAAATGTTTTGTTTTTGATGCAAGGCAGTTTCCGACAAGAGGCGTGGAGGAACCGCCTAAGGATAAAACACTGCGCGGCTCTAAAGATGGTTTTGTAGAAACGATCGTAAGTAATACCGCATTGATCCGTCGCAGGATCAGAGATACAGATTTATGCATTGAAATGATGCAGGCAGGAGAAAGCTCTCATACGGATATTGCAGTCTGTTATATGGCTGATCGTGTGGATCATGATTTTTTGTATGATCTGAAAAGCAGGATCAAAGGGCTGCATGTGGATGCACTCAGTATGAATCAGCAGTCTCTGGCAGAAAGTCTGTATGAAAAACACTGGTTTAATCCATTTCCCAAATATCGGTATTCGGAACGGCCGGATACGACGGCAGCACAGATACTGGAAGGAAATATTGTGATATTTGTGGATAATGCGCCACAGGCAATGATTCTGCCGACATCTTTATTTGATATTACAGAGGAGGTGGATGATTATTATTTTCCACCGGTAACGGGCACATATCTGCGGCTGGCGCGGCTTCTGATTACGGTAGTCTCTTATTTTATCACGCCGCTTTATCTGCTGCTTATGCAGCATCCTGCCTGGATCCCGGACAAATATCAGTTTATCATGCTGAAAGAAACATCCAATATCCCTGTTTTCTGGCAGCTTATTATTTTGGAAATTGCACTGGATGGACTGAAGCTGGCAGCTGTCAATACGCCGAATATGCTCAGTACGCCACTCAGTATCATGGCCGCACTTGTGATGGGAGATTTTTCTGTCAGCAGCGGATGGTTTAATGCAGAAATTATGCTGTATATGTCTTTTGTAGCGGTGGCTAACTATTCACAGACTAATTATGAACTGACTTACGCGGTCAAGTTCATGCGGATCCTGAATCTGATCCTCACTGTCTGTTTCGGAGTATATGGTTTTATTGCAGGAATCGGAATTGCATTGATTGCACTGATCAATAATAGAATGGTTTCAGGACGGGGGTATTTATATCCGTTGATCCCATTTGACTGGAAAAAGCTGCGGACAAGACTGACTAGAAGAAATATCCATCAGGTATAAAATGATATGAGTATCAAAAGTGAATTTTGCCACTCATTGAAGTATTCGAATTGCTACATTGCTACGCAATTTTCGCAATTCTCGAATACCTCAAACTTTCATAAAATGCAGTATTCACAGTATCCTTACTTTATCATATGATAATAAAAAAGAAGGAGATTTTTGTCATATGAGAAATTATGAGAAAGAGTCTGATCTGAGAGAACTGCCACTTGCTATGGCATATGTTCCATGGCAGCATCTTGACCGCATATATGAGAATCTGGAAGAAGCATTATGCGTTGGAACTTTATTTCCGGAACTGAATAAACCGTTTCAGGGAAGGAGATGTGTGAAAAAATGAAGCAGGAAACATCGAAAAAAGCGTTACTGGAAGAGATTACACAGGTGGGCTTTGCAGTGGATGAAATGACGTTATATCTTGACACACATCCGTATGAAACAGAAGCAATTGATTATCTGACTTACTATGTCAGACGAAAGAATCAGTTGATGAAGGAATATGCCTATCAATATGGTCCGCTGACCATCGTGACGGCGGATCACAGGCAGGATGTCTGGAACTGGGCACTTTTGCCGATGCCATGGAACGGAGGTGACTGCTGATGTGGAGTTATGAAAGAAGATTACAGTATCCCGTTAACATCAAGGATACAGATGCAAAAGCTGCACAGATCATTATCAGCCAGTACGGTGGACCGGATGGGGAACTGGGCGCGTCGATGCGTTATCTGTCCCAGCGTTTTACAATCCCTTATAATGAAGTAGCGGGACTTTTGACAGATATCGGAACGGAAGAACTGGGCCACTTCGAAATGATAGGAGCTATCGTGCACCAATTGACGAGAAATCTCTCTATGGAGGAAATTGAAAAATCAGGTTTTGCACCTTATTATGTGGATCATACACTGGCACTGTGGCCGCAGGCTGCGGGCGGAATCCCGCATAATGCCTGTGAGTACCAGTCAAAAGGAGATCCGATCACAGATCTGATGGAAGATATGGCTGCGGAGCAGAAAGCAAGAACAACGTATGACAATATTCTTCGAATGGTAAAGGACCCTGATGTCTGTGATGTCATTAAATTTTTGAGAGCCAGAGAAGTTGTACACTTCCAGCGTTTCGGTGAAGCACTCCGTATTGTACAGGATAAATTAAATGAAAAGAATTTTTATGCATTTAATCCGGAGATTGATACGTGTATTGTAAAGACGGAAGACAGATAAAAACAGAAAGGCGCGTGTTTTCTGTGCCTTTCTGTCTGTCAACCCCTGAATGTATTTCAGATGTGAAAAAAATGCAGAACTTTTTTGTGAATTATCACAAATTGTATACGGGCAGGAATAATGGTACTATATATCGAAATACAGTGTGCAGGGGGAATGAAATATGTTATCAGAAAAAGACAGAGCAGTGATAGGCAGTTATGTAGGAGCCGGTATGAATCTGGAGGTGCTTTTAAAAAGCTTTCCGCAGTTTCAGAGCGCTGATGTAAAGCGTGTATATGAGGAGTATACCCGGCCGGTTATAAATTATACAGATTCTGCACAGGTCAGCATGAACTGTTCATAAGAGGTCGGAATAGCAGTGAAAACATCATAGTGATTTCAGGAAGGCAGGCAGATCGTAAAACCGAATCTGCCTGTTTTCTTACCGTTTTTGCAAACAAAAAGTAATAATGAAGCAAATAATCTCCAAAAGTTTGTATAGATTGTTTACAAATAAATGCTTACCAATTATAATAAAACGTGGTAAGATAGTACTAAGAATGAATAAATATGATTAGTATTTATTTTTGTGTGAAGAATAACATGATATAGGGAGTGAAAGTTATGAAGTGTTTAATTTGTGGAAGCGAATCAGCTAATGAAGTCTGCAACAAGTGTATTCGCTTGGAAAAGATCTTATATCAAAAAGAATGGAATTTTAAAGAGGGTATGCTGATCAAAAAGACAGAAGCCTTCCGTATTGCCATTTCAAATCTTCGTATCAGCGGTCGTGCTGCGATCTGCGATAATCCGAAGGGACTGAATGCAAGAATTGATAATATTTCCTATTATCTGTTGAATGTAAAGGAATGCTCTCAGGTAACATATCAGGGAAAGAAGACTCTGATGGTTTCTCTGGAAGGAACAGGAGAGAATCGTTACAACAGATATATCTTTCTACCTGGATTTGAAGAAGGCGATCAGCTTGTAAATGCGATTTTTGATGCAAAAACGAAAGCAGCATCTCTGACAGAACGTATCCGTCAGAATAACGGAATCGCAAGCAGACCTGTTGAGGTGACACCGACAGTTGCAAGCTCTGATTTCCGTGTAAATCAGCCGACGCCTGCACCTGTACCTGTTGCTGCACCGGCATCTGCTCCTGCTCCGGCAGCAACAAGCACAGATACTGTTGCGCTGGCAGGTATTGCTGAAGATATTTCAGAATTTGAGACGAAGATCAAAAAGTTGAAAGTATTACGTGATAATGGTATTCTGAGTGATGAAGAGTACGAGGCAGAAAAGAAGAAACTTGTTAGTATCTTTTAAGTATCTTTAAGAAACGTTAAAAAAGCTGTCGTCTGGCAGCTTTTTTATGGTATAAGGTATCATATACGGAATAACACTTGGAGGATTGATGTATGCGAGGTATTGAAACACAGGTTCGTAAAGTGCGAAGACGTGTTTTTAAGGAGATCGCCGATTTGGCATATCATTCAGAAAATCTGATCGATGATATGGAGGCGCTCCCTTATAAAATCGTTCCCGGGGAGGACAATGAATACTGGGAAAGCGTTTACAGAGAAAGAGCGGTAGTCAGAGAGCGGATCAGACTTGCCATGGGAATGTCGCTCAGACCGGAGGATGCACCTGTTCATGTATCACAGGGTGTGGAAGAAAGTAATATTGCAGAGAAATATTATGAGCCTCCGCTTTTGCAGGTTATTCCATCTGCCTGTAACGCATGTCCGGAAAATCAGTATGAAGTAACGAATAAATGTATGGGTTGTCTGGCACATCCGTGTAATGAAGTGTGCCCTCGTGGTGCTATTACAATGGTACATGGCAAATCCTATATCGATCAGGAAAAATGTATCAAATGCGGTAAATGTAAGTCAGTCTGTCCTTATGATGCGATTTCGCATCAGGTCCGTCCTTGTGCGGGTGCGTGCGGTGTTGGTGCGATCAAGAGTGACAGCAAAGGACGAGCTAAGATCGATAATGATATGTGTGTTTCCTGCGGTCAGTGTATGGTAAGCTGTCCGTTTGGTGCAATTGCCGATAAATCCCAGATCTTCCAGCTGATCCGTGCAATGCAGTCCGGTAAAAAGATCATTGCGCAGGTTGCACCGGCATTTGTTGGACAGTTTGGAAAGAATGTCACACCGGATGCTTTTAAAACGGCATTAAAGCAGCTGGGCTTCTATGATGTATATGAAACCGCGATCGGTGCGGATCTTGGTGCCATGACAGAAGCAGAGCACTATGTAAAGGAAGTGGCGACAGGAGAACTGCCATTCCTTCTGACAAGCTGTTGCCCGTCCTGGTCAATGCTTGCTAAAAAATTCTTCCCGGAGACGATCGACAAGATTTCCAATGCACTCACACCTATGGTGGCAACTGCCCGTGTGATCAAAGAAGAACATCCGGATGCCAGCGTTGTCTTTATCGGACCTTGTGCATCCAAAAAGCTGGAGGCTTCCCGCCGTACAGTGCGTTCCGATGTGGATTTTGTTATCACATTTGAAGAACTTGTTGGTATGTTTGAAGCAAAGGGTATCAAGCTCGAAGAGATAGAGCCACAGGACGAAATGCAAGATGCGACCGGAGCCGGACGTGGCTACGGTGTTGCAGGCGGTGTTGCTGCTGCGATTGAAGAATGTATCAGGGAATACTATCCGGATGTCGATGTCAATATCGAGCATGCAGAAAGCCTTGCGGAATGTAAAAAGATGCTGATGCTTGCGAAAATGGGCAAGAAGAACGGATGCCTGATCGAGGGTATGGCCTGCCCGGGCGGCTGTGTAGCCGGTGCCGGAACGAATATTGCGATTCCACAGGCAATCAAAGAGGTCAATAACTTTAAAGCACATTCGGAAAAGAAGATTCCGGAGATGGAGGAAAATCATGACTAAGATCAGAACAAGATTTGCGCCCAGTCCGACAGGAAGGATGCATGTAGGTAATCTGCGTACTGCATTGTATGCTTATCTGATTACCAAGCATGAGGGTGGCGATTTCATTCTGCGTATTGAAGATACAGATCAGGAAAGACTGGTAGAGGGAGCGGTTGATATCATCTACCGTACACTTGAGAAAACAGGTCTTGTCCATGATGAAGGACCGGACAAGGATAAAGGGTTCGGACCTTATGTACAGTCCGAAAGACAGGCACAGGGTATTTATTTAAAATATGCCAGACAGCTGATCGAAAAGGGCGAGGCATATTATTGCTTCTGCGATAAGGAAAGACTGGAATCCCTGCATCAGGTCATTACGATGGCAGACGGCAGTACAAAAGAGATCAATGTTTATGACAAGCACTGCCTGCATCTGTCCAAAGAAGAGGTAGAGGCAAATCTGGCTGCCGGTAAGCCATATGTTATCCGGCAGAATGTACCGAGAGAAGGTACAACAACGTTCCATGATGAATTATACGGAGATATTACAGTTAATAACGATGAACTGGATGATATGATTCTGATCAAGTCAGACGGTTATCCGACTTATAACTTTGCGAATGTAGTAGATGATCATCTGATGGAGATCACACACGTTGTAAGAGGAAATGAGTATTTATCCTCTTCTCCGAAGTATAATCGTCTGTATGATGCATTTGGCTGGGAAGTACCGAAGTATATCCACTGTCCGCTGATCACAGATGAAAATCATCAGAAGCTTTCCAAGCGCTGCGGACATTCTTCTTATGAAGATCTTGTGGATCAGGGATTTTTAACAGAAGCAATCGTCAACTTTGTGGCACTTTTAGGATGGAGCCCGGTTGGAAACGAAGAAATTTTTTCGCTGGATGAACTCATCAAGGTATTTGATTATCACCATATTTCCAAGTCACCGGCGGTATTTGATTATACAAAGCTGAAATGGATGAATGGGGAATATATCAAAGCAATGGATTTTGATAAGTTCTATGAAATGGCATTGCCACATATCAAAAATGTGATCAAGAAAGATCTGGATCTGAAAAAGATCGCTGAGATGGTCAAGACAAGAATTGAGATTTTCCCGGATATCGAGCCTTTGATCGATTTCTTTGAAGAATTACCGGAGTATGACGTGGCAATGTATACGCATAAGAAGATGAAGACAACAACTGCATCTTCACTGGAAGTATTAAAAGAGCTTCTGCCGATCTTTGAAGAACTCACAGATTACTCTAATGATTCCCTGTACAAGACGCTGCTTGCTTATGTAGAGCAGAAGGGCTGCAAGAATGGATACGCAATGTGGCCGGTTCGTACAGCTGTTTCCGGAAAGCAGATGACACCTGCGGGTGCAACTGAGATCATGGAGATCATCGGCAAAGAGGAATCTTTAAAACGAATCAGAAAGGGCATTGAGCTACTGGAAAATGCCTCAGAATAAAAAAATGATACCGTCTCCTGCGCAGCAGGAGGCGATCTGCTTCGGGGAGGGCACCATGCTGGTGCTTGCCGGTCCCGGAAGCGGAAAAACAGCAGTGATCACACAACGTATCCGTTATCTGGTGGAGGAGCGGCATATCAAACCATCCGATATTTTAACGATCACATTTACAAAAGCTGCTGCACTGGAAATGAAGCAGCGGGCTTGTCAGATATGCCGGGGCGCAGAAAACGCTGTATTTGGAACATTTCATTCTGTTTTTTTTCAGATCATCAGATCTTCTTCAAAATTCCAAAATTATTCCATTATGACAGAACAACAAAAATTACAGATATTAAGACCGCTTTTAAAAGGGAAAAAGCTGGATTGTGTGCAGATGTCTTCTTTTTGTGAGCAATTTTTATCCGATCTCAGTTTTTACAAAAATACCGGACGGGAAAGAGAGGAAAAAGCAGGGCAGAAACAGGCAGTGCAAAAACAAGCAGGGCAAAATCAGGCAGAGCAAATGCAGCTGCATGAGCTGCGTCAGGCTTACGAACAGTGCTGTAGAAAACGATGGCTGCTTGATTTTGATGATATTTTGATATACTGTTACAGATTGTTGATGGAAGATTCCGGGCTTCGTGACAGATGGGAAAATAGGTTTCGGTATATTCTGATCGACGAATTCCAGGATATCAATGATGTGCAATATCAGATCATAAAGTTGCTTAGTGCTAACTATGAGAATCTGTTTGTGGTAGGGGATGATGATCAGGCAATTTATTCTTTCCGCGGGGCTGATCCATCCTATATGCACCGTTTTTTAGAAGATTACCCAAAGAGCAGGCAGGTAAATCTCAATATCAATTATCGATGCGGTGACCGGATCCTTGCACTGGCCTCCAGATCAATTGCGCATAATAAGTATAGGTTTGAAAAGGAAATAAAAGCCGGTAATAGTGGAGAAAACCGGGTGATCGCAACATGTTTTCAAAACCGGGCGGAAGAACTCTCTTTTTTAACAGAAGAAATCCTGACACATCTAAATGAAGGGCTGACAGCAATCCTGGTCAGAACCAACCGGATGGCAGAGCAGGTTTCGGAAGCCTGTTTTCGCAGGCAGATTCCCTATCAGATGCGGGAGAAGAAGCAGGATTTTTATGCACAGAAGTGTGTCGTGGAAGTTTTGTCCGTGATACGTTTTGTGGCAGAGGGCAGAAATCGTAGTGATTTTATGGCATTTATGAATAAGCCCGTGCGTTATATCAATAGAGAAATGCTGCAGAAGGAAACCGTAGATCTTTGGGCATTACTGGAAGAATGCAGGGAAGATCCGGAACAATACCGGATCATCCAAAAGCTGCAACAGGATCTTGCTATGGTGGAAATGCTGGATCCGTTTGGCGCGATCTCATATATCAGAAAGGTGATGCAGTATGACTGCTGTCTGAGCCAGGGAGAGACAGGAGAAAAGGAGAAGGAAATACTCGATGAGCTTCTGGAGCGGTGCAGGGAATTTCACAGCCATACAGCATTTCTTTCCCATATTGCAGCGTACAGAAGTAAGCTGGAGCAGGAAAGCAACAGAAAACAGCCTGAGGCAGATCAGGGTAACGCAAAGCAGAATCCGGTGCGGATCATGACCTATCATGGTTCCAAGGGACTGGAGTTTGATACGGTTTTTCTGCCGTTTCTGAACAGTGGAGATGTACCGCATGGCAGGAATTTGTCAACTATGGAACTGGAAGAAGAGCGGCGGCTGTTTTATGTGGCAGTAACGAGAGCAAAAAAATCCCTGTATCTTTCCTGTGAAGGAATGGTACAGGGAGAGAACAGACAATCTGTTTTTTGGGCAGAGCTGAAAGATTATCTGGAACCCTTGGAGCTCTCGTCGATCAGTTCGTCAAATTCGACCTGATCGAGATATTCGTCAAACGCATCAGATACAGCATCATATTCATCCTCATCTTCGATAAAGAACAGCTCCGGTTCTGCATTCGGATCGGATTCATCTTCCTTATAGCCGTAGATCCAGACTTCGCCGTCTTCATTTTCCCCTTTTTCGTCCAGTGGAAGCAGAATGATATAATCTTTTTCGTTCACCGTTAATATCGTGATAATGGCGCAGGTAACACTTTCTCCGTCTTCCAGCTCCATTGTAACAGTCATTTCTTCATCGTAGTCTGCTGCCTGAATTGCTTCTTTTTTACTCATGATTTTTCCTCGCTTCTCTTTGAATGGTTTCCTATTGTCATAAGATATGATATAATAAATGCAGAGAGAAAACAAGCATCTGCAAAGCAGATAGGTAAAAAAGGGAAGAAAATATGACATTAGAGTACAGCATCAGCGCCGGACATCCATTTTGTATGGGTGTGATGAGCCAGACAAACGGAATCCATATCGCAATGCCTTTCCCGGAAAGCGAAGGAAAGGAGTGCGGTGTGCTCCTATATAAAGCAGGTCATGAGCTTGCAAGGATCGTTTTTCCGGAATGTTATAAAATGGGAGAGGTATATGTGCTTTTTATCAATATGCAGATGGAAGCGGATTATACATATCTCTTTTTCTGCGGAGAAGAGCAGTTTACGGATCCTTATGCCCATATCATACGCGGCAGGGAAAAATGGGGCAGACGGAAAGAGGACAGACCGCGGGCTGCATTTGCGGAGGATACATTCGACTGGGAAGATGATATGCCGCTGCGGATACCTTATGAAGATTCTGTTTTATATTCACTGCATGTACGTGGTTTTACAAAGCACGCAAGCTCACAGGTCAGTGCACGCGGTACTTTTGCGGGACTCGCAGAGAAAATCCCTTATTTACAACAGCTTGGTATTACAGCTATAGAATGTATGCCGGTCTATGAATTTGACGAGATCATTCCGAATCCTGCTTATCAGGAAAGCCTGAAACTGCGGGATAACGGGCAGGCAGCTTATCTCGAAGAGCCTGCATGGAAGCAGCGCATCAATTACTGGGGCTTCGGGGACGGAGAAACCTATTATATGGCACCAAAGGCTGCTTATGCAAAAGATCCGCAGCATGCAGACAGAGAACTGAAGCTGCTGATCAGACAGCTTCATAAAAATGGAATAGAAATCATTTTACAGATGTATTTTTCACCGCGTTATACGCAGGGATATATCAGGGAAGTGCTCCGATACTGGGTCAGCTGTTATCATGTGGATGGTTTTCATTTGTTTGGTACAGATATTCCGATGCGGCTTTTGGGAACGGATCCGTATTTAAAGCATACAAAGCTGATCCATGAGAATCCGGAGGCTGATGCGGTATATAAAGGAAAGAAAATACCGTATTACAGAAATCTGGCGTGCTACGGAGATGCATTCCGATATGATGCCAGACGTTTCCTGAAGGGAGACGAGGGCATGCTTTCCGTGATGGCAGAGCATATGAGACAGAACAGCAGTCTGGAGGGTGTGATCAATCACATTACGGATTACAGAGGCTTTACCCTTTCGGATCTGGTCTCTTACGATCGAAAGCATAATGAAGAAAATGGCGAAGATAACAGGGATGGCAGCGATTATAATTATAGCTGGAACTGTGGCGTAGAGGGAAGCTCCCGCAAACGTGCAATTTTGCAGATACGGCTGGCTCAGCGGAAGAATGCACTTGCCATGCTTTTTTTGTCGCAGGGGACGCCCCTTTTATTGGCAGGTGATGAAATGGGACGCAGCATGCAGGGGAACAACAATGCCTATTGTCAGGATAATAAGATCAACTGGCTGGACTGGAAGCTGCTGGAAAAGGAAGCAGAGCTGTTTACCTATACAAAAGAGTTGATCCGCTACCGGAAAGAACATCCGATCCTGCACAGCAGGCAGACGATGCAGATCATGGACAGCCTCTCCTGCGGATATCCGGATCTGTCTTATCATGCGGAGCAGGCATGGTATGCACATTTTGAGAATTATTACAGACACATGGCAGTTTTATATTGTGGCATGTATGAGAAAAAGCCGGATGGAACAGAGGATGACTTTATCTACATCATCTGGAATATGCACTGGGAAAAGCATACGTTTGCACTGCCCACGCTGCCACAGGATTATGACTGGACAGTCAGTATGACAACAAAGGAAATTCCTCAGCAGGATACGGCAGATAAAACCGGAAAGGAAGAAAAACCGGTGGAAGCTGAGATATCAGCGGAACAGGCGCGTGAGATTACGGCGCTGGGGCGCAGTGTTATTGTGCTGACAGGTAAAAAGCAGGAATTCAAAAAGAAAAAGAGGCATAAAAAATGAGACCGATCAGTCATTTTATAACGATCACACATCATAAAATATTGGTTATGCAGGGCTGTTTTAAAGTAGGGCTTTACTGGCAGGGACTCATGCACGATCTGTCCAAATACGAACCGTCGGAATTCTGGGTTGGTGCAAAGTACTATCAGGGAACGAGAAGCCCGAATAATGCAGAACGTGAGGAAAAGGGATATTCCGGTGCATGGCTGCATCACAAGGGCAGAAATAAACACCATTATGAATACTGGATCGATTACAGCATGCGGGAGATAGAAGGCGGTATTGCACCGGCGCAGATGCCTGTCAGATATGTGATCGAGATGTTTATGGACAGAATCGCAGCCAGTAAGGTGTATAACAAAGATAAATATACAGATGCATCGCCACTGGAATATTATAAACAAGGTAAGAACCGGAATCTGATTCATCCAAAGACGGCAAAGCAGCTTGAAATTTTGCTCCGTATGCTGGCCTATGAAGGGGAAGAGAAAACATTTACTTATATCAGAACGGTAATACTGAAGCATAAGAAGTAACAAAACAACACTCTTTTCATACTCTAATATAGAGAAAGAAAGGAGTGTTTTTATATGAACTGTATTTGGATTTTATTGTTACTTTGCTGTTGTAATAACGGATGCGGAAATGGTTGTGGAAATGGTAACAGAAATGGATGTGGAAATGGCGGCAGAAAAGAAGAGCGCAGATGTGAATGCAATTCCTGTCAGCCGACACCACCGCCGAGACCGCTTCCGCGCCCGCCTTTTGCTCCGCAGCCCGGCTGTGGCTGTAGTGCATCGGAGATGAGCGAAGAAGAGGCTTGATACAAGTTTTTGTGTAATAGGAACGAAATTTCCTGTTACATAAGAAAAAGAAAGGCTGTCACATGTGTCAGCCTTTTCTTTTTCTTAAAATAATTGCATGATACTTTTTATCACAAAGATCAGTCAGCGGATTTTACCTGCTTCCAGTATTCGTTATACAGATTGTCGCCGTCTACGCCTAAATAATCAAAGGTTTCAAGATCATTGTACTCTGAGAAATCAGGGAATGCAATCTTGCTGTTTTTAATGTCTTCATCTTCGATATTTGCCTGTGCAGCTGTATTCGGGGTAGAGTATGTGATATACTCAAAGTTCTTCAGTGCGATATCTTCACGGCACATGAAATCAATGAATTTTTCTGCATTTTCTTTATTCTTTGCATTTTTCGGGATCACCCAGGAATCGATCCATACATTTGTGCCTTCCTTCGGGATCACATATTCCAGATCCGGGTTTTCACGCTGGGTATAAATGGCTTCACCGGAGTAGATGACACCGATCGCAGCCTCATTACCGATCATCTTATCACGTACCTGATCGATGACATAAGCCTGTACAAGCGGTTTCTGGTCGATCAGAGTCTGTGTGGCTTCTTTTACCTGTGCTTCATCTGTTGTGTTCATGGAATAGCCAAGTCTCTTTAAAGCAACCATAAATGCATCACGTACGCTGTCCTGCATCAGGATGTTATCTGCATATTTCTCATCCCATAATACATCCCAGGAATCGATCGGCTCATCAACCATTGTCTTGTTATATAAAATACCAACGGTTCCGAAGCAGTATGGAATGCTGTATTTGTTTTCCGGATCAAAGCCCTTGGACTGTTCAAAATACTGTTCACCGATGTTCTTGACATTCGGAATGTTGTCAAAATTGATCTCTGCAAGCAGATCATTCTCGATCATTTTCTGGATCATGTAATCGGATGGGCACACAACATCATAATTGCTTGTACCGGATTCCACCTTCGGATACATGATCTCGTTTGTCTCAAATTCATCATAGACAACGTGGATGCCTGTTTCTTCTTCAAACTGGTCCAGCGTATCGGGATCGATATATTCTCCCCAGTTGTAAACGACTACCTCGCCGTTTGTTCCGGTGCTGCTTTTGCCACAGCCTGTAAGACAGGCTGCAAAAGCCATTGTAAGTGCCAGTGTCAGTAATACTTTTTTCTTCATGTGTTCCTCCTCGTAGATGTTTTTTTATTATGCAATGTCCTTCTTGCCGGGCTTTTTGTTGATGAACAGTAAAAGCAGCAGAACGGCGACAAAGATGATAGTGGAAAGTGCATACATTTCCGGTTTGATGCCTTTTTTTACCTCTGTGTAGATCTTGGTCGATAACGTATCAACGCCGGGACCTTTTGTAAAGTGGGTGATGATAAAATCATCCAGTGACATAGTAAATGCCATTAAAAATCCGGTAAAAATGCCGGGAAGCAGATCCGGGAAAACAACCTTGAAAAATGCATATGGATGAGATGCACCGAGGTCAAGTGCCGCTTCATAGGCACTTCTGTTGACCTGCTTCATTTTGGGCATAACACTTAATATGACATATGGAATGTTAAAAGTAATATGTGCCAGCAGTATGGTTGTAAAACCAAAAGTCATGCCAAGACTCAGATAGAGCAGCATGAGAGAGATACCGGTTACGATATCCGCATTTAACATCGGTATATTGGTCACGCCCATGAAAAACGTACGCCAGACGCGGTGCATTCTGCTGATCGCGACACAGGCCATCGTTCCGATGATCGTAGCGATAACCGCAGATAAAAAGGCGAGCAGCAGTGTGTTGTATAACGCGTCCATAATGACCTGATTATCAAACAGCTCGCTGTACCATTTCAGGGTAAAACCACCCCATTTGGCTCTGGTCTTACTTTTGTTGAACGATAAGACGATCAGAGTGGCGATAGGGGCATACAAAAATATGAAAATCAGGATGATATACAGTTTTGAAAAGAACTTTTTCACATCAGACCCTCCCCATCTTTATCAAATATTGCGGTGACGATCATACTTAAAATAATGAACAGCATCAGAACCATGGAAAGACCGCTGCCAAGGTTCCAGTTGCTTGCCTGCGTAAATTCCTGCTCAATCACATTACCGATCAGCAGGATCTTGCTTCCGCCAAGGAGAGAAGAAATTACGAAGGTTGTCAGTGCAGGAACAAATACCATGGTAATACCGCTGATCACACCCGGAAGACTCAGCGGGAAAATAATACGGCAGAATGTTTTCACATTGTTGGCTCCGAGATCTCTGGCTGCATTGATCAGATCCTGATCCATACGGGATAAGGAGTTGAAGATCGGCAGAACCATAAACGGCAGGAAATTATATACCATACCAAGGATGATCGCAGCATCTGTATTGATGATGTCAAGCGTTGGCAGTGATAAAAACCGGAGCACGGAGTTGATCACTCCGGTTTTCTCCAAAAGCGTCTGCCAGGCAAGTGTACGCAGAAGAAAGTTCATCCACATCGGTAAAATAAAGATCAGAACGATGAACTGGTTCTGGTTGACACTTTTATTTGCCAGTATCATGGCGAGCGGATAAGCAAGCAGCAGACAAATAAGCGTACTGACCAAAGAAAGCCGGATCGACAGGAAAAGTGCCTTGCTGTGTTCGGGCGATGCGATCGCCAGTATATTCTGCATGGTAAAATGTCCGGCGGAATCGATAAAGCCGTAATAAAATACCATCAGGATCGGAATGATGATAAAGGCGACAGCCCAGAAGAAATAGGGCGTTGCCAGAAGCTTCTGTTTATTCTTCAATGCGGACCGCCTCCTCATCTTCGGATTCAGGCTTATTCATGATCTGGATATTAAACGGATCCACGCTGATCGATATTTTTGTGCCGACAGGGAACATGCTGGTGGAATGTACCAGCCATTCAAAACCGCCTGCCATGACCTCCATCTCATAGTGGACGCCCTTAAAGATCAGATGGGAGACAACCCCATCTAAAGTGCCTGCACCTTCTTCTTTTAAGATCACGTCTTCCGGACGGATCACAACGTCGACCGGTTTGTTTTCGCCAAAGCCTGTATCGACACAGTCCCATTTCTTGCCGAGGAAGGAGACCAGCTTATCGCGGATCATAACCGAATCAATGATGTTACTGTCTCCGATAAAGTCTGCTACAAAGGCATTTTCCGGTTCGTTGTAGATGCTTTCCGGTGTTCCGATCTGCTGGATATAGCCCTGGTTCATGACAACGATCGTATCTGACATGGTCAGGGCTTCTTCCTGATCGTGTGTGACATAGATAAAAGTAATGCCAAGCTCGTTTTTCAGACGGATCAGCTCATACTGCATATCCTGTCTGAGCTTCAGATCCAGTGCGCCGAGCGGCTCGTCGAGTAGCAGGAGCATCCAGTGCGCCGAGCGGCTCGTCGAGTAGCAGGATCTTTTGTTCATTGACGATCGCACGCGCAATGGCGATCCGCTGCTGCTGCCCACCGGATAACTGGTTTGGCATTCTTTTTTCATAGCCGTCAAGGTTGACCAGCTTCAGGGCATATTTGATCTTGTCATCGATATAGGATTTGCTTTTGTTTTTGATTTTCAGACCAAAAGCAATGTTTTCTGCAATGTTCATATGCGGAAAG
>HF995247.1:0-23337 GCA_000432915.1 Firmicutes bacterium CAG:194 | reverse complement strand
CGGAAAGAGTGCGTATTTCTGGAAAACAGTATTGAGCTGTCTTTTGTTGGGCGGAAGAGAAGTGATATCTTCACCGCTAAATAACACCTTACCGCTGTCCGGTGTTTCAAAACCGCCGATGATACGCAGGGTTGTTGTCTTGCCACAGCCACTTGGCCCTAAAAGGGTCAGGAATTCATTCTCGCGGATGTATAGATTCAGATCATCAAGAACCATTGTGTTGTCAAAAGATTTATTGATGCCGATTAGATCGATCAGTCTGTTACTCATTTGTATCCTCCTTATGCGTGCGCCCGTTAAAAGCTTGGCGGGCTTGTGACCCAGATTACAACTGCGCCGTGTTTACCGGCTTCTAAATAGTGTTTTTTAGAAGGTGTAAAATAAAAAGCATCCCCTTTTTTTGCCTGATGTACTTTTTGCCCAAGATGAATTTTGACTTGACCGCTCAGTACATAACCGAATTCTTCTCCTTCATGCGGCAGATCGGGATAAATGGAACCGTAAGGCTCCAGTGTCAGCCGAATCGGTTCCATTTCATTTTTCTGGGCATTTGGAATGATCCATTCTATTTTGTTATGAAGCTCGTCATCCTTCTTTTCAAAAAAATCATCCTTTGTAAAGACAATCTGAGAGTCTTCTTCTTCATTAAAAAATTCCTTCAGATCTGTACCGAGACACTGCAGGATGTCTGTCAGTGTCGAGATGGAAGGAGAAGTCAGATTACGTTCCAGCTGGGAGATAAATCCTTTGGAAAGCTCTGCCCGGTCGGCAAGTTCCTCCTGTGTCAGTGATTTCTGAATGCGAAGCTCCTTCAGCTTCAGTCCGATATCCATAAAAACTCCTTTACCGCATTATGTAAAATCTGCGTAAAAAATAACAGTTAAATAAACTTCAAGTTTAGCTTTGCTAAACAATCCGATATTCATTATACGGTATCGCGTCTAAATGTCAATCTTTTTCTTAACAAAAAAGATGGAATATGATAAGATATTTTTAGTGATTTTATGATTGCGGAAAATGGAGGTCTATCGATGACAAAAAATAAATACGTTGCGTATGTTTCTACCTATACAATGGGAGACAACCATGGCATCAAAATTTATGATGTAGATATGAAAAACGGAAGATTAAAAGAGAAGGATGAGGTGGAGATCACCAATTCTTCCTATATCACGATCTCACATAATGAAAAATATCTGTATTCTATTACAGATTTTGGCGTGGAAGCTTATGTGATCGAGCAGGATGGGGAACTGACCTGTATCAATCATGCGCCGATCAACGGTATGAGAGGCTGTTATCTTTCTACAGATTATGAGGACAGGTTTCTGTTTGTGGCAGGCTATCATGAC
Organism: Firmicutes bacterium CAG:194; assembly: GCA_000432915.1. Classification (GTDB taxonomy): domain Bacteria; phylum Bacillota; class Clostridia; order Lachnospirales; family Lachnospiraceae; genus CAG-194. The sequence goes on along the minus strand of HF995247.1, from coordinate 21,985 downwards.
GGAAAGATCACAGTGCTCAGACTGCGTGAGGACGGTGGTGTCGGCGAGATCACGGAGGAAATTTACCATAAAGGCATGGGAAGCATTGCAGAGCGTAATTTTCGTCCGCATGTCAACTGTGTCAAGATGACAAGGGACAATCATTATCTGATGGTTGCGGATATCGGAATGGATCATGTGGATGTCTATCGTCTGAATCATGAGACGGGGAAGCTGAAACATGTGGATGTGATCCGAAGTGAACTGGAATCTGCACCGCGTCATATCAAGATGACAAAGGATGGCAAATTTGTTTATATCGTACATGAACTGAAAAATTATATTGATGTGTATTCTTATGTGGAAGAGGATGGCAATCCTTTCTTTACAAAGATACAGAACATTCCGACTTTAAATGATTATCATGCAGGCGGATCCGCTGCAAGTGCATTGAATTTTTCCGCAGATGAGAAATATCTCGTCAGCTCCAATGCGGGAGACAACAGTGTCATTATTTATCGTATCGATCATAAGACAGGCTTTCTGGAAAAGATCCTCTGTCTGCCGATCAGTGGAGATTATCCGAAGGATGCAGCACTGTTTCCGGACAATAAACATCTGATCAGTTTAAATCATGAATCCAATACGATGACATTCTTTACGGTGGATCTGGAAAAAGGATTGCTTGTCATGAACGGTAAAGAACTTCCGATCGAAAGCCCGAACTGCGTGATCTTCCATAAGCTGCAGGGATAAATAACAGGGAGGCTTCTATATGTGGTTTGTATTTGCTTTGTTGTCAGCCATCTTTGCTGCGCTGACGTCTATTCTGGCGAAGGTGGGTATTGACGGTGTCAATTCCAATCTGGCAACGGCAATCCGTACTGTGGTTGTTGTGATCATGGCGTGGGGCATGGTATTTCTGACAAATGTGCAGAGTGGGATTTCACAGATCAGCAGAAAAAGCTGGATTTTTCTGATATTATCCGGTCTTGCAACAGGGGCATCATGGCTGTGCTATTATAAAGCACTGCAGGTGGGAGATGCATCCAAGGTCGTTCCGGTCGACAAATTAAGTGTTGTGCTCACACTGATCCTCGCATTTGTATTTTTGCATGAGGATTTCACAGCAAAGTCCATCGTGGGCTGTATCCTGATCGGCGCAGGCACGCTGGTCATGGTACTATAGGAACTATTCAGAGCAAAAGGAAAGCCTCGTAGAGGTGATTTTGCGAATGTGGCTCTGAATAGTTACGAATATAATTTGGATGAAAATAAATGGGAAGGACTCATTCACTGAGTTCTTCCCATTCTTCATATCGCTGTTCCAGTGTCTCTTGCAGGGCAGTCTGCTTTTTGGAAAGCTCCTGCAGCTTTGCGACATCCGTTGCGATCGTGGGATCTGCCATTTGTTCATTTAGCTGCGCAATTTCATCTTCCAGTGCTGCAATGTCATCTTCACATTTGCGGAGCCGGTTTTCTTTTTTCCGTTTCAGTGCCTGTTCTTCCTTTTGCTGCTGCCAGGAAAGCTTGGAATCGGGGGCAGACTCTGCAGCATCGGTATTGGCTCCTGCTGTAGTTGTCTGACCATTTGGCTGTACTGCACCGGATGGCTGCTCGACGACATCTTTCTTTTCCAGATAATAATCATAATTACCGGCGAAGGAGTAAAACTGTTTGTTATAAAGATCCAGAATCCGGGTGGCTGTCTGGTTGACAAAGTATCTGTCGTGGGATACATACAGGACAGTTCCTTCGTAATCATTCAGTGCCTGTTCCAAAATTTCTTTGGAGGTGATATCCAGATGGTTGGTCGGCTCGTCCAGGATCAAAAAGTTAGCATTAGACAACATTAACTTGGCAAGAGAAACACGTCCGCGTTCTCCGCCGCTGAGTTCACTGATCTTTTTAAAGACGTCATCACCGGTAAAGAGGAAAGCAGCCAGCGTATTACGGATCTGTGTATTGGTAAGCGTCGGATAATCGTCAGAGATCTCGTCAAACAATGTCTTTTCGCTGTGCAGGACATGGTGTTCCTGATCGTAGTAACCGATCTCTACCTTGCTGCCTAAACGGATCTGACCGCTGTCCATGGATTCGAGTTCGTTGATGATCTTCAAAAGGGTTGTTTTGCCCGTTCCGTTGTCGCCGATGATTGCAACATGCTCACCGCGTTTGATTTCGATATCGACATGCTCAAACAGGGTAAGAGAGCCAAAGTGTTTGGAGAGATCTTCAATAGAAAGGACATCATTTCCGCTGATGATCTGCGGCGTCAGCTTCAGATGCATATCATCCCGGATCTCAACCGGTTTTTCTAATAGCTCCATTTTATCCAGCATTTTTTCACGGCTTTCCGCACGCTTGATCGATTTTTCCCGGTTGAAGGATTTCAGTTTATCGATGACCTGCTGCTGGTGGTGGATTTCTTCCTGTTGTTTTAAGTAGGCATTCACTGCTGCCTTGCGGAGCATGGCAGCCTTTGCTGCGTAATCGGAATAATTGCCTGCGTAGCTTCTGACAAGTCCGTTTTCGATCGCGATCACCTTTGTGACAACACGATCCAGAAAATAACGGTCATGGGATACGATCAGAACAGCCCCCTTATAGCTTCTGAGGTATGTCTCCAGCCAGCTGATCGAAGCGATATCCAGATGGTTGGTCGGCTCATCGAGGATGATCAGATCCGGGCTCTGCAGCAGCAGCTTGGCAAGAGAAACTCGTGTTTTCTGTCCACCTGAAAGAGTAGAGATCTGTTTGTCAAAATCTTCATCCAAAAAACTGAGACCTTTTAAAACGCCGGTCAATTCACTTTTATAGAGCAGCCCGCCTTTGACCTCAAAATCATGTGTCATACGGGTATAGCGGTCCATGATCTCTTCAAGCTGCGTACCTTCACAGTGCTTCATGGATTCTTCCAGATCGCGGAGCTGTTGTTCCATAGAGACAAGGTCCTGTTTGACGCTGAGCAGCTCTTCGTAAATGGTGTGGGAACTTGACAGGTCAGACTGCTGTGCCAGATAACCGAAGGTTTTATCTTTTGCAAAGGTAATAAGACCCTCATCTGCGGGAAGCTGTCCGATGATCATTTTCAGAAGCGTTGTTTTGCCTGCGCCGTTTACACCGACGATGGCAGCTTTTTCATGTTCTTCCAGCTGAAAAGATGCCTGTTTTAAGATCGGACGGTCTACAAATGTTTTCGATAAATTCTGACAGGATAATATCATAATGAGTTGCCTCCTAAAATTCATACAGAATTTATCATACCAAAAATAAAAACAAATTTCCACCATTCAGACAGTAAAAACAAACATCATAGCAGCCCATAAATATTTTGACACAGATTTAACAAGGTTATATAATAGAAACAATGATTAAAGGAGGCGCAAAATTGGAAGCAAAAGAGATTTCGCAGGCTGTTGTCAGCCGCCTGCCCAGATATTTTCGCTATCTGGGAGAACTGAAGGATGAGGGAGTGGAACGGATATCCTCACAGGAGCTTTCAAAGCTGATGCGTGTGACCGCGTCGCAGATACGACAGGATTTTAATAATTTCGGCGGTTTCGGTCAACAGGGCTATGGCTATAATGTAGAATACTTATATACGGAGATTGGTAAGATACTCGGACTGGATCAGACACACAGGCTGATCATCATCGGTGCGGGACATCTCGGACAGGCGATCGCCAATTATATGAATTTTGAACGCAGAGGTTTTCTGATCAAGGGGCTGTTTGATGCGGATCCGGATCTGGCAGGCAAAATGGTACGGCAGATACCGGTCAGACCGATGGAAGAACTTGAGCAGTTCATTCAGGTAAATAATATTGATATCGGTGTTTTGACGATTCCGAAGGACGGAGCTGCAGCAGTATCGGATCGTCTTGTGAAATGCGGGATCAAGGCGATCTGGAATTTCGCCCATCTGGATCTGGATGTACCGGACAGCGTGCAGGTAGAAAATGTACATCTGTCGGACAGCCTGATGAAACTATCCTATAATATAAGAAACAGTTCCGGATTGTAACGGCAGAAAAAGAAGGTGGTCATTTGGCACGCAGAGATGATAGATATGTGCAGGCGATCGACGGCAAAAAGATACCGATCCTGACGCTGGATCAGAAGTGGCACAGGCTTTTTACACAGACCGGTGTCAGTGCCGAGATCAAGCGGAAAGAAGAAAAAGTAAATGAGCTTCTGAAAAAGCAGGGCGGATTGCAGACCAGACAGAAGGATATCAAGCGCCTGAAAAACAAGCTGATGCAGGAAGTGCTTTCTTCCATGGAAGGAGAAGAAAAGCCGAAGGGCAGATCCAGAGAAGAAAACGGAAAGCTGATCGAGGAATGTAACGAAAAGCTGGAAGAGGGCGGCGCAGCACTTCTGGAAGTGGAAAAGAAGCTGGAAAAAGAAAACAGAGAGCTTATGGTGCTTTCCATGGAGGTCTGTTATGATCTGATGCAGGAAAACGGCGAGCAGATCGAGCAGATTGACGAATGGATCAACCAGATGCGGATCGAACTGAAAAAGAACGTTGTCAGAAAGCAGCAGAAAGAGCTGTACAATCAGGAGCTGTATACTTATATGCATGATATTTTCGGACCGGATGTGATGGAGCTGTTTGATCTGAAGTACCAGCCAAAGCTGAAAGCGGTCGAAAAGGAAGAAAATAGCGGAGGCGAAAAGAAATGAAAGAGCTTGTAACGGCAGATGGTATGCGGCAGATCGAAAAGCATGCCATGGAAAAGCTGCAGCTTTCCGATGCAATCCTGATGGAACGCGCAGCATTGTTTTCTGCAGCGGTGCTGGAAAAAGAACTGAAAAAACAGGGCAGGAAAAAGCATGCAAGGATTTTGGTGCTGTGCGGCGTTGGCAATAACGGCGGCGACGGACTGGCACTTGCCCGTATCTTATATGAACATGGCTACAGGGTATTTGTTGTGCTTCTGGGAGATCGGAAAAAGCAGACTGAGCTGAACAAAAAACAGCAGCAAATACTGGAGAGCCTGCAGATCAAGATCGGAGACACCATCCGGACGGATATCGAATATGATGGTATTGTGGATGCAATGCTCGGAATCGGGATCACACGCGGTCTGAGCGGCACTTTTGCAGAGGCAGTGGAAACCGTCAATCAAATGGATGCATTTAAGCTGGCGATCGATATCCCGACAGGGATCCATGCGGATCTCGGGCTTTGTCAGACCGTAGCCTTTCAGGCAGATGCGACTGCTGCCTTTGGCTGTATCAAGACAGGACTTTTACTGGCAGAGGGCAGATATGCAAGTGGCAGGAAGTATCTCGGAAGCTGTGGCATGACCTATCCGACCGGGCAGTCAGGACAGACGGCATATTTTATGCCGGAAAAGAAGGATATCAGAAAAGCCCTGCGGCGACAGCCGGGCGGTAACAAGGGAACCTTCGGAAAACTGGCGGTCATAGCAGGCAGTGAAAAAACACCGGGCGCGGCACTTTTATGTACAAAGGCGGCGTTTGCGACGGGCTGCGGCTATATCCGGCTGATGACGGCGGAAGAAAATAAAAAGCTGGTGCTTTCTGTACCGGAGGTCGTTTTCCAACCGCGCCAGGAAGAAGAGATCGTGCCAATGCTGCAGTTTGCCTCCTGTCTGGCAATCGGACCGGGCATTGGTACATCGGAGGAAACAAAGTTATTTTTACAGGCTGTATTACGGGAACTGGTGAACAGTGGAAAACAGCTTCCGGTTGTGCTTGATGCGGATGCACTGAATCTGTTTGCGGCGGATGAAAGTTTGTGGAAGCTTACCGCAGAGAGCGGGGCGGCAGTGATCTGCACACCGCATATGGCGGAATTTGCAAGGCTTGCCCATGTAACGGTAGAGCAGATCAGGGAAAACCGGCTGCAGCTTGCAGGGCAGTTTGCACAGGAGAAAAACTGTATCCTTGTCCTGAAGGATGCGACAACGATCGTGGCAGCACCGGATGGCAGAATCTGTATACTGCCGGTCGGAAACGACGGTATGGCAGTAGCAGGCAGCGGAGATGTGCTGACAGGTACGATCGCCGGTATTGCAGCACGGCTTACGGACAGCTTTCTGGCAGCCTGCTGCGGTGTTTATCTGCACGGGCTTTCCGGGGAGAAAGCTGCACGCAAAAAAGGAAATGCTGCCATGCTTCCGACAGATCTGATTTCTCATCTGGGGAAAGTACTCAAACATATAGATCAAAAAAGGGATTGGTAATTGAAACTGCAAAAAGAAAAGAGGATGATTACTATGAAACACTATGAAAGAGTATGCGCCTATATTGATCTGGATGCGATATTACACAATATGGACTGCATGAAGAAAAACATTGCAAAGGATACAAAAATCGTTGCGGTGATCAAGACAGACGGCTATGGACATGGAGCAGTCCGGATCGCAAAGCAGCTCGAAGCCGTTCCGTATGTATGGGGCTATGCAGTTGCAACAGCGGAAGAAGCATTGATCCTGCGTCATGCGGGGATGCAGAAACCGATCCTGATCCTGGGCTATACTTTCCCTTATTCTTATGAAGATATGATCCGGGAAGAGATCAGACCGGCGGTCTTCAGGGAAGATCAGGCAAAAGCCTTTTCTGAGGCGGCTGTCAGACTTGGTAAAACAGCCAGGATACATATTAAGGTAGATACGGCGATGTCCCGTATCGGTATTAAGCCGGATGCAGAAGGTCTTGCGTTCATTGAGCAGGTAATGGAGCTTCCGGGAATCGAGGTAGAAGGTATTTTTACTCATTTCGCAAAGGCAGATGAGAAGGATAAAACAGCTGTTTTGAAACAGCTTTCCATCTATCAGGCGTTCCTGAAAAAAGTAGAAGAAACCTGTACAAAGGAGATCCCGTTAAAGCATTGTTCCAACAGCGCAGGTATTTTGGAGTTACCGCAGGCTAACATGAATCTGGTAAGAGCCGGTATTACCTTATACGGGCTGTGGCCTTCCAATGAAGTGAAAAAAGAAATGCCGCTGAAACCTGTCATGTCCTTAAAGAGCCATGTAGTATACGTCAAAACGATCGAAAAGGGCACACAGGTCAGCTACGGCGGAACTTATGAAGCACCGGAAAAACGCGTGATCGCAACGATCCCGGTTGGCTATGGGGACGGATATCCGCGTCTGCTTTCCGGAAAGGGCTATGTGCTCATCCACGGAAAGAGGGCACCGATCACCGGCAGAGTCTGCATGGATCAGTTTATGGTAGATGTAACGGATATCATGCCTGTTGCCATGGGCGACGAAGTGACGCTGATCGGAACGGATGGTGCAGAAAAGATCACAATGGAACAGCTCGGCGATCTGAGCGGACGTTTTAACTATGAGCTTGCCTGCGATATTTCCAAGAGAGTACCGCGTGCTTTTGTGAAAAACGGAGAGATCGTGGCAACAAAAGATTATTTTACCGATTATGAATAATATCTAAAAGAATACAACATGAATTTTTTGGAAATACTTTTGAAAAAGAACAAAAAAGGAGCGTTGTATTTCATGAGACGTGGCGATGTTTATTATGCAGATTTAAGACCGGTTGTCGGCAGCGAACAGGGCGGGATCAGACCGGTCCTGATCGTACAGAATGATGTGGGAAACAGACACAGTCCGACGATCATCTGCGCAGCCATTACCTCAAAGATGAATAAGGCGAAGCTGCCTACGCATATCGAACTTTCCGCGCGGCGGTATCACATGGTAAAGGATTCCGTGATCCTTTTGGAACAACTGCGTACGATCGATAAACTCAGACTGAAGGATAAGATCTGTCATCTGGATGAATCCATTATGCAAAAGGTGGATAAGGGTCTGATGATCAGCCTGCAGCTTGATACATAGAAGCAGACAGGTTTGACGAATATACATGAAGATGATATAGTTATGAGTAAAATGACAATTACAAAGGAGAGATTATTTTATGGACGAAGCGACCGGCGCGGTCAGTCTGATCCTGTTTCTGGCACTTCTGGCGATCGAGATCGTTATGTACGGATTCGGCAGAGCGATCCAGAGCCTCAACAGTGGAAAGATCCAAGAAATGGCAGAAGCAGGAAATAAAAGGGCGGAACAGATCGAGAGGATCATGGATCAGCCTGTGGATTATATCAATACGATCCAGACGTTTACTATTCTGATTCATCTGGTTATGGGTGGTTTCTTTCTGGCGGTCTTTAAACGGCTGTTTACAAGGATTCCGGGTATGAGAGGAACAATCGCAGTATTTTTGGCAGTCTTTGTGCTTTTACTGATCCTGTTTGTGGCAGGGGTGCTGGTTCCGAAAAAGATCGCAACCAAATATCCGAAGCAGTGGGCGTTTGCTTTTATCAGACCGATCCGGGCTCTGCTTGTGGTCTGGACACCGGTGACAAAGCTGTTTGATCTTCTGGCAAATCTGATCGTCAGACTGTTTGGCATCAATCCGCATGCACTGACAGCCGATGTGACGGAAGAAGAAATCCTGTCGATGGTCAATGAAGGACATGAGCAGGGTGTGCTGCAGGAAAGCGAAGCACAGATGATCACCAACATCTTTGAGTTTACGGATAAGGATGCCAAGGATATCATGACGCACAGATCGAGCATTGTGGGAATTGAAGCCAATACGACGCTCAGAGATGCGGTAGACTTTATGCTGAGTGAGAAAAACTCACGTTATCCTGTCTACATAGACAATATCGATCATATTATCGGGATCATTCATTTGAAGGATGCCTGCAGAGTGCTGGAGGGCGGTAAAAACGATAACCGGCCGATCAAACAGATCAAGGATCTGATCCGGGAAGCACGATTTATTCCGGAGACAAGAAATATTGACACACTGTTCCGTTCCATGCAGTCGCTGAAGACACACATGGTCATTGTGATCGATGAATACGGGCAGACAACGGGACTGGTTGCCATGGAAGATATCCTGGAGGAGATTGTCGGCAATATTTTAGATGAATATGACGAGGACGAGACATATATCCAGGAAAAGGGTGAGGATCGCTATGAGATCGACGGCCTGACCCAGCTTTCGGATCTTTCGGAAAAGCTGGATATTGATTTTTCGGGTGAAGAATTTGAAACGCTGAACGGGCTTTTGGTCGCTCATATGGGACATATCCCGCAGGAAGGCGATACATTTGACATGGACTACGGAGGCTATAACTTCAAGGTCATGTCAGTAGAAAATAAAGTGATCAAAACTGTACTTGTTACAAAACTGGATACAAAACAGGAAGAAAATGAAGAAAAAGGAGAACAATAAGTATGTCAGGACATTCAAAATTTGCAAACATCAAGCATAAGAAAGAGAAAAACGATGCAGCAAAGGGTAAAATTTTTACGATCATCGGACGTGAGATCGCAGTTGCCGTAAAAGAAGGCGGCGGACCGGATCCGGCAAATAACTTTAAGCTTGCTACCGTTATTGCAAAAGCAAAGGCAAACAATATGCCGAATGATACGATCGAAAGAGGTATTAAAAAAGCAGCCGGTGATAACGGCAATGTCGTATACGAACATGTTACATATGAAGGTTATGGTCCGAGCGGAATCGCGATCATCGTAGATGCGCTGACCGATAACAAAAACCGTACAGCCGCAAATGTCAGAAGTGCCTTCACAAAAGGAAGCGGAAGCATCGGAACACAGGGCTGTGTTTCTTTCATGTTTGATAAAAAGGGACAGATCATCATTGATAAGGAAGAATGTGAAATGGAAGCAGATGATCTGATGATGCTTGCACTGGATGCAGGTGCGGAAGATTTCGCGGAAGAGGATGACAGCTATGAGATCCTCACACAGCCGGATGATTTCCAGCCCGTTTATGATGCGATCAAGGATGCAGGGATTGAAATGGCATCTGCGGAAGTTACCATGATCCCACAGAATTACGTGACACTGACAGATGAAAATGATATTAAACAGCTGAACCGTACACTGGATCTGTTGGATGAAGATGATGATGTACAGGCAGTATATCATAACTGGGATGAATAAGATGAATGCAGCGGAGCTGTTTGCGGAAAAACAGACATATCTGGATCACTTCCATGCGTCCGGTTATCCTGCTGCTTTTGAAGATTACCAGTCGCAGGTCAGAGCATTTTTGGATGCCTGTGACAGTGCCTGCCCGGCAGAAGAAAAAAATATAGAAGATTTCTGTAAAGAAATCGCAGGGCAGATCTGCAGCTGTGCGGCAGAGCAGAAAAAGCAGGCGGGGTTCCGTAACGAAAGAGAAGAAGAGGCGTGGCAGAGAAACTGTAATCTGTTTATGGTTGCTTATGTCTTCCCGGCAATTCTGGAATGCAGGAACAGCTACTATAAGCCGCTGGTCAAAGCGGTTGAAAAGACATGGGCGAAAACCTTTAAAAGCAGTAAGATAAAGGCTGCGACCTTTGAGACGATCAACAGCGGATTTCACAAAAAAATACTGGGGTTATTTTAGGAGAAAACTATGGAAAACAGCAAAGAATACAAAAAAGGAACACTTTGTGTACAGGCAGGCTGGCAGCCAAAAAACGGTGAGCCGAGAATACTGCCGATCTATCAGTCGACGACGTTCAAATATGAGTCGACCGAGCAGATGGGAAGGTTATTTGATCTGGAAGAGGAAGGCTATTTCTACACCAGACTGCAAAATCCGACCAATGATTGTGTGGCACAGAAGATCTGCGAACTGGAAGGCGGCGCAGCAGCCATGCTGACATCTTCCGGACAGGCAGCCAATTATTACGCAGTGTTTAATATCTGCGGTGCGGGAGATCATGTGATCATGTCTTCCAGTGTATATGGAGGTACGTTCAATCTGCTGACAGTCACCATGCAGCGTATGGGTATTACCTGTACGGTCATCGATCCCGACTGCAGCGAAGAAGAACTGAATGCAGTATTTCAGGAGAATACAAAATGTGTTCTCGCAGAAAGCATTGCGAATCCGGCGCTTGTGGTACTGGATTTTGAAAAATTTGCAAAGGTTGCACATGCACACGGAGTTCCTCTGATCGTGGATAATACATTCCCGACACCAATCAATTGTAAGCCTTTTCAGTTTGGCGTGGATATTGTAACGCATTCCACCACAAAATATATGGATGGGCATGCCATGACAGTCGGGGGTGCGATCGTGGACAGCGGTAATTTTGACTGGACAAAATATCCGGATAAGTTCCCTGGGCTCTGTTATCCGGATGAATCTTATCACGGCGTTAATTATACGGAGCGGTTCGGCAAGAAAGCCTATATCACAAAGGCAACAGCACAGCTGATGCGGGACCTCGGTTCTATTCCGTCTCCGATGAATGCCTTTTTGTTAAATATCGGACTTGAGACATTGCATCTGCGTGTTCCCCGTCACTGTGAAAATGCACAGAAGGTTGCAGAATTCCTGGAAGCACATGATAAAGTGAAATGGGTGAATTATCCGGGACTGAAGAGTAATAAATATTATGATCTGGCACAGAAATATATGCCAAACGGTACCTGTGGTGTTATTTCTTTTGCGGTAGACGGTACAAAAGAAGATACCGTAAGATTTATGGATGCACTGAGGCTGGCAGCAATTGTGACACATGTGGCAGATGCAAGAACGTGCGTTCTACATCCCGCAAGCCATACGCACAGACAGATGAATGAGCAGCAGCTCAAAGAAGCCGGTGTGGATCCGGGCATGATCCGTCTTTCTGTCGGTATTGAGGATGTGGCAGATATCATTGCGGATTTGGAGCAGGCGCTGAAAACGTTGTAAGAACGAGGAGAGATACGATGGACAGACTGGCAATAGTTGTACCTTGTTATAATGAAGAGGAAATGCTTCCTCTGACAACAAAAGAACTGACAGGTGTACTTTCTGATCTGATCACAAAGCAGAAGATCGCACCGGACAGTTATATTTTATATGTGGATGACGGAAGCAAAGACAGCACATGGGAACTGATCAGAAAATTTCATGAAGAAGAAAAAAAGGTGTTCGGACTGAAACTTGCCGGTAATGTGGGGCATCAGAATGCATTGACGGCAGGTATGCTGAATGCCATGGAGCATGCGGATATCATGATCTCCATTGATGCGGATCTGCAGGATGATACGGCTGTGATGGAAGAAATGGTAGATAAATTCCATGAAGGCAAGGATATTGTATATGGTGTCAGAAATGACCGGAAAAAGGATTCCTTCTTTAAAAGAACAACAGCACAGATGTTTTATAAGGTAATGGCTGCCTTTGGCGTAAAGACCGTTTATAATCATGCGGATTACCGTCTGATGAGTAAGCGTGCACTGCAGGAGTTTTCCAAATATCAGGAGATCAATCTGTACCTGCGCGGTGTCATGCCACTCATCGGGTATGAAACCGACTGCGTTTATTATGAGAGAAAAGAGCGTGTGGCTGGCGAATCGAAATATCCGCTGAAAAAAATGCTTGCACTTGCATGGAACGGAATTACGTCTTTCAGCGTAAAGCCAATCGATTTTATTACCGCACTCGGCGGTTTTCTGATCTTTTTATGTGTGATCGCGGCGGTGTATGCGCTAGTTTCTTATTGTAACGGACATACGGTACCGGGGTGGACTTCCCTGATCTTATCCATCTGGTTCTTAGGAGGCATGCAGCTTGTGGCGATCGGTATGATCGGACAGTATATCGGTAAAATTTATATAGAGGTCAAGCACAGACCGCGTTATAATGTGGAAACCTATTTAAATCATGATAATGAGTGATGTTTTTAGGAGTATGCAGGAAAGCCGGGGCATGCAAATGGAAAAGGAGAAAGAAACATGATGCAGCAACATGATGGAATACAGGAAGCGTCGGACGATTCTCTTGCAAAGCGTCCGGTTAAATTTATTAAAAATCCGTTGCCGGGTCCGAAACCGCATGTCAAAAAAGAAATGAATTATGATTATGAGGTACCCCCGGATAAAATGTTTTTCGATATTGATAAACCAAGCAGAAATTATTATGATCTGCCTTAGCAGAAGACCCGACAGCAATGTGCTGTCGGGTCTTGTTATAATTCACAAAAAAGGAAGAAAAATATGTGCAATCTTGACAAATGATAAGGGAGCAATTATAATACCAAAATACAGGTATACAATTTAACCCTGTATAGCAGAAAAGGAGGAGACTTATTATGAAAAAGTCAATCGCATTATTGTTATGTACAGCTTTAACAGCTGGAATGTTAGTTGGTTGTGGCAGCACAGCAGAAGATACTGCAGAAGCTCCTGCAACAGAAGAAGCAACAGATGCTGCAACAGAAGAAGCAACTGATGCTGCAACAGACGCTACAGATGCAGAAGCAACAGACGCTGCAGAAGATACAACAGCAGCTTCTGACAAGACATGGGTTGTTGCAACAGATACAGTATTCAAGCCTTTTGAATACACAAATTCAGACAACGAATTCGTTGGTATCGATGTTGATATCCTTGCAGCAGTTGCTGAAGATCAGGGCTTCAAATATGATTTACAGAGCCTTGGCTGGGATGCAGCAGTAGCAGCAGTTCAGGCTGGTCAGGCAGATGCTATCATGGCAGGTGCTTCTATCACACAGGAACGTAAAGACAATGGCTGGATCTTCTCAGACGGCTATTACAATGCAACACAGACATTTGTAGTGGCACAGGGAAGTGATGTTAAGTCTTTTGAAGATTTAAAGGGCAAGAATGTTGCAGTCAAGAACGGTACACAGGGTGCTGATTATGCAAATTCTTTAAAAGACCAGTATGGTTTTACAGTAACAGTATTTGAAGATTCTCCTACAATGTATCAGGATGTCATCCTTGGCAACAGTGCTGCATGTGTAGAAGATACACCGATCATCAAGACTTCTATCAAAGAAGGCGAGCTTGCTCTGGAAGTTCCGGAAGGAATGGAAAATGAAGGTGCTGACTACGGTGTAGGTATCATGAATGCAGACAATCAGGAATTCCTTGATATGTTCAATGCAGGTCTTGCTAATATCAAAGCTAACGGCAAATATGACGAGATCATTGCTAAATACTTAGACTAATCGTTTTTAAGACCTTGAAAACGTGAGGGAGCTTCCCTCACGTTTTTCTTTTGCCTAAATTTCTGCAATTAAGATATAGGAAAATTTGTGATTTAATGGTATACTATGTTGATGTAGGTCTTGAACATGAAAAGGTCTGGACATAAATACAGAAGGGAAAAGGAGTGTAAACATGGCAGCAATTATTCAAAGCTATTGGAGCATGCTTTTAGGTGCGCTCGGCAAAACACTGTTACTGACATTGTTATCTCTGTTTTTTGCAATGATCATCGGTATGATCTTTGCGTTGATGAATGTAGGAAGAAGCAGAGTCTGTAACTGTATCGGAACAATTTATGTAGATGCGGTGCGGGGTGTTCCACTTATTGTACTTGCATATTTTATTTATTTCGGTGTACCGGCCGGTATTAAGATGATGGGAATCCAGGATTTCAGGTTATCCGCATTGCAGGCAGGTACGATCGCACTTTCCATGAACTGTGGTGCGTACATGGCAGAGATCATCAGAGCGGGTATTGAAAGTGTGGATAAAGGACAGATGGAAGCGAGCAGAAGTCTTGGCCTTTCCTATGGAAAGAGTATGCGTCTGGTTGTGATTCCACAGGCGATCCGTACAATGATCCCTTCTATTATCAACCAGTTTATCATTACATTAAAGGATACCTCAATCCTTTCCGTTATCGGATTCCCGGAACTGACCAATATGGGTAAGACGATCAGCGGTAATACATTTAAGAGTTTACAGACATGGGCGATCGTCGGTATTATGTATATGGTGATCATTATTACGCTCAGCAAGATCGCAAAGAAGATCGAGAGGAGGATCAAACGTGGCAGATAAGAAAACAATGGTTCACGTTGAGAACCTGAAAAAGAACTTTGGAAAGCTTGAAGTATTAAAAGATATCAGCGTAGACATTGCAGAAGGAGAGGTTGTGGTACTGCTCGGCCCGTCCGGCAGCGGAAAATCCACCTTCCTGCGTTGTTTAAACCAGCTTGAGATTGCAACAGCAGGCAAGATTCTTGTAGATGGCAATGATGTGACAGATAAGCATATTGACATCAATAAAGTGCGGGAGAACATCGGAATGGTATTCCAGCATTTTAACCTGTTTGATCATAAGACCGTGCTTGAAAATATCATGATGGCTCCGGTCGAACTGAAGAAGATGACTAAGGAAGAAGCAAAGGAAAAGGGAATGCAGCTCTTAAAGCGTGTCGGTATGGATTCCAAGGCAGACTGTTATCCGTCCCAGATCTCCGGAGGTCAGAAGCAGCGTGTGGCGATCGCGCGTGCGCTTGCCATGAATCCGAAGATCATGCTGTTTGATGAGCCGACAAGTGCTCTGGATCCTGAAATGGTAGGAGAGGTTCTTGCTGTTATGAAGGAGCTTGCATCCGAAGGTATGACAATGGTTGTTGTTACACATGAGATCGGATTCGCGAGAGAAGTAGCTGACCGTGTGATTTTCATGGATGACGGTTATATTGTAGAGCAGGGTACACCGCAGGAGGTTATCCTGAATCCGAAAGAACCGAGAACAATAGACTTCCTGAATAAGGTATTGTAATAAATGCGATAGTTATCACTTAAGTGGGCACTTTAAAAGATACGGTACAATAATCAATAACAGTGATAAGGAGAAGCAAGATGAAGCGGATCATAACAATCAGCCGTGAATTTGGTGCGGGCGGCGGTTCTATCGGAAGCGCTGTAGCAAAAAAACTCGGTTTTGAATATTACGATAAGGAAATTATTTTAAAAGCTGCCGGTAAATCCAATATGGATATAGACCGAGTTATGAAATGGGATGAAAAGGTTCCGTCCAATTTCGGCTTTGCCCAGAGTCTGTTCGATTTTTATAACAGACCGCAGGGAGAAAAGCTGTACGCAGCACAGGAAGCGATCATCCGTGAGATCGGCGAAAAGGGAAAATGTGTGATCGTCGGCAGAAATGCCAATACGATACTGAAAAACTTTGAGGACAGCCTGCATGTATTTGTATATGCGGATCCTTACTGGCGCATGGAACATATGAAGGCAAAAATGCCGGATATGACTGAGGCAAAGATCAGTGAGGAAATGCACACGATCGACAGAGCCAGAAAGAAATTCTGCTCTTATTATACCAATACGGAATTTGGTGTGGCGGATTATTATGACATTTGTCTGAATGCTTCCGCGCTTGGCATCGACAATTGCATTGATGTTCTGTATCAGCTTTGCAAATAATCAGAATAGAAAGAGATGAAAGAATGGAACAGAAAAATCCTCTGGGAGAATTACCGGTTCCGGTTTTATTAAGAAGATATGCGCTGCCCAGCATTTTAGCGATGCTGGTAAGCGCATTATATAATATTGTAGACCAGTTTTTTATCGGAAGAAGCGTTGGAGAGCTTGGTAATGCGGCAACGAATGTAGCATTTCCGTTAAGTACCTCCTGTGTAGCACTGGCACTTTTATTTGGGATCGGCGGTGCAGCTGCGTTTAATCTGACGATGGGAAAAGGAGAAAAAGAGAAGGCACTTTTTTATATAGGAAATGCTGCAACCATGCTGTTTCTCAGTGGTGTGGTGCTGACTGTGATCACGGAGCTGTTTTTGGAGCCGCTTCTTGTTGGGTTTGGCTCTCCGCAGAACGTACTGTCATATGCCAAGACATATACAGGCATTACAGCGATCGGTTTTCCGTTTTTGATCCTGTCTGCAGGCGGCGGACATCTGATCCGTGCAGACGGCAGCCCGTCCATGGCTATGATCTCCAACCTGGCAGGGGCTGTGATCAATACGGTTCTGGATGCCCTGTTTGTGTTTGGATTCAATATGGGGATGCAGGGCGCTGCACTGGCAACGGTGATCGGGCAGTTTGTGGCAGCTGCGATCATCGTATGGTATTTATGCCGTTTTAAGACTGCACCGCTTTCCTTGTCGCATTTCAGACCGAAGCTGTCTGTTACCGGCTTTGTGGCAAAGCTTGGTACAGCAAATTTTTTTAATCAGATCGCTATGATGATCGTGCAGATCGTTATGAATAAATCATTGACATATTACGGATCACAGTCTGTGTATGGAGAATCCATTCCACTTGCCTGTGCAGGTATCATTACAAAGGTCGGTATGGTATTTTTTTCTATCTGTATCGGTCTGTCGCAGGGAATGCAGCCTATTGTCAGCTTTAATTACGGTGCAGGCAATTATAAGAAGGTAAAGCAGGCATACAGGCTTGCAGCAGGGATCGGAACGATCATTTCGGTCATTGCTTTTTTTGCTTTTCAGATTTTCCCGCGCCAGCTGATCGGTATATTCGGTTCTTCGCAGAATGAAGCTTATTATACCTTTGCGGTACGTTATTTCAGAATTTATTTGTTTTTTACATTTTTAAATGCTATACAGCCGATCTCCTCCAACTTTTTTACGGCGATCGGCAAACCGGGGAAAGGGATTTTCCTTTCCCTGACAAGGCAGATCATTTTCTTACTGCCGCTTATTGTGATCTTTCCGCTCTTTTTGGGCGTGGATGGAATTATGTATGCAGGACCAATCGCAGATTTTATTGCAGCTATGGTTTCAATGATCCTGATCTATAAAGAATTTGGAAAAATCAACAAATTGGAGGAAGCAACATGCGAATCATAATTGTAGGATGTGGTAAGGTCGGAAGTACCATTACCGAACAGCTTGTCAAGGAAGGTCATGATGTGGCGGTCATTGACAGGGATTCGGACGTTATTCAGGATATCACCAATAATTTTGATGTGATGGGAGTAGTCGGAAACGGTGCCAGCTATTCCATTCAGAAGGAAGCGGGAATTGAAGATGCCCATCTTCTGATCGCTGTCACGGGATCGGATGAGCAGAATCTTTTGTGCTGTCTGTTTGCAAAAAAAGCAGGTAATTGTAATACGATCGCGAGAGTCCGTAATCCGCTTTATAATCATGAGATCCGGTTTATCCAGGAAGAACTCGGACTTTCCATGACGATCAATCCGGAATATGCAGCAGCAACGGAAATTGCACGTATCCTGCGTTTCCCGTCAGCGATCAAGATTGATACCTTCTCAAAAGGAAGGGTAGAGCTGATCAAGTTTCTTGTTCCGGAAAATTCACCGATCGATAACTGCAGCCTGATCGATATTTCCCATAAGATCAAGACGGATGTTCTGGTATGTGCGGTAGAACGCAAGGATGAGGTCGTGATCCCAAATGGTTGTTTTGTTATCAAAGCAGGCGATACGATCAGTATTGTGGCAAGCCCGACCAAGGCAAGAGATTTCATCAAAGAGATCGGTGTCCGGGCACATCAGGTCGGTAATGCCATGATCGTCGGCGGTGGAACGATGGCATACTATCTGGCCGAACAGCTTCTCAGCATGGGGATCCATGTCAAGATCATTGAGCGGGATGAAGAGCGCTGCGAGCAGCTTTCCGAGCTCCTTCCAAAGGCTATGATCATTCACGGAGATGCAACAAACCAGAATATTTTACTGGAAGAGGGCATCCAGAACAGCGAAGCATTTGTATCACTGACAGGCATTGACGAAGGAAATATCTTTTTGTCTCTGTTTGCGCAGAGCTGCTCCAAGGCGAAAGTCATCACCAAGATCAACCGGATTTCCTTTGGGGATATCATTAATGACTTCCAGCTTGGCAGTCTGATCTATCCTAAGTTTATTACATCCGAATATATTACAAGATATGTACGTGCCATGCAGAATTCTCTTGGAAGCAATGTGGAAACACTGTATCATCTGATCGAGAATAAAGTAGAGGCATTGGAGTTCCACATCCATGAGGGAGCGCCTGTTGTGGATATCGCACTGGAAGATCTGCCAATCCGGGATAATACGCTGATCGCCTGTATCAATCATGCGGGAACGATCATCAGACCGAACGGTAAAACAAAGATCAGTGTTGGAGATACGGTCATCATCATCACAACACATAAGGGGCTTGGAGATATTAAGGATATTTTACAGAAATAGCCTGGAGGGACATTATGAATTACGCAGTTATCCGTCGTATTTTAGGACTTATTTTATTGTTTGAATCTGCATTTCTGCTGCTGCCTTGTATGGTGGCAGTGATCTACAGGGAAAAGCAGGGGCTGTCTTATCTGGCAGTTGCTTTTATCTGTCTGGTGATCGGTTTCTTACTGACAAGAAGGAAAACCGAAAATCAGATGTTTTACGCCAAGGAAGGCTTTGTGATCGTAGCACTGAGCTGGATCGTCATGAGTTTTTTCGGAGCAATGCCTTATTACCTGAGCGGAGATATCCCGGATGTTTCGCAGGCATTATTTGAAGCTGTTTCCGGTTTTACGACAACAGGGGCAAGTACCTTGAGCAGTGTGGAGGTACTCAGCCATTGTACCCTTGTCTGGCGTGCATTTACAATCTGGATCGGTGGTATGGGGGTTATCGTATTTCTGCTTGCGGTCCTGCCTCTGACGGGCGGTTATAATATGCATCTGATGCGCGCGGAAAGCCCGGGGCCTTCTGTCGGCAAGCTTGTGCCAAAGGTAAGAGAGACAGCAAAAATACTGTATCTGATCTATATTTCCCTGACTGTGATCGAAATTGTACTTTATATACTGGCAGGTATGCCTGTGTTTGATGCGGTCACGACCGGATTTTCAACAGCTGGAACCGGTGGATTCGGTATCCGGAATGACAGTATGGGATCTTATTCTACCGTTCTTCAGATTTTGATCACGATATTTATGATCCTGTTTGGTGTGAATTTTAACTTTTACTATTTTCTGCTCGGCAAGGAAAAGAAAGAAGCCTTTAAGATGGAAGAGGTACGCTGGTACTTTACGATCATCGTTGTGGCAGCACTTCTCATTGCAGTTGATATCAGAGGTATGTTTGATAATATCGGAATCGCTCTGCAGCAGGCTTTTTTCCAGGTTGGCTCCATTATCACAACAACCGGTTTTTCAACGATAGATTTCAATCTGTGGCCGCAGGGATCTAAAACGATACTTGTACTTCTGACATTTTTAGGTGCCTGTGCGGGATCTACAGGTGGTGGTATAAAGGTATCCCGACTGATGATCCTTGTCAAATCGATCAGACAGGAAATTGCTTATTTTATTCACCCGCGAAGTGTCAAAGTCATTAAGATGGATCAGAAAGCGATTGATAAAAGCACAGTGCGAGGAGTACATGCATTTTTTGCAACGTATATGATGATCATCGTCGTATCTGTTTTTCTGATTTCTTTTGACGGATTGGATCTTGTGACGAATTTCACAGCAGTTGCGACTGCATTTAATAATGTGGGGCCGGGCCTTGAGCTGGTCGGACCGGCTGGAAACTTCGGCTGTTTCTCGGATTTTTCCCATTATGTGCTGATGTTTGATATGCTGGCAGGCAGACTGGAGCTGTATCCGATCCTTCTGTTGTTTACACCGGCGGTCTGGAAGAAAAATTAAAATACAGAGAATTAGGAGAAATTGAACTTCATGGGTAAGCAAGAGGAGAGTAAAAATAAGAAGAACGAAAAGATCATCAATACGGCATTCCGTATTTTTGTGGAGAAGAAGATAGAACCGGTATCAATTACTGAGATCGCAGAAAAAGCAGGTGTCGGAAGGGCAACCGTATTCCGTTATTATCCGACGAAGGTGGATCTGGCTATTGCTGTCTGCAGTGCCAAATGGAAGGAATATCTGGATGAGCTGGATGCAAAGCGACCGATCGCTTCCGTCAAGGATATTCCTGCGATCGACAGACTGATCTTTACACTGGACAGTTATATCGATATGTATCAAAATCATAAGGATCTGTTGCAGTATAATGAAAATTTTAATCATTTTGTCAGTCATTCCGGCGGTGTGGAAACTGCTGGCATGATGGCAGATTTCCATGCCTCTTTGTATTCGGTCGATACCAGATTGCATATGATGTATAAGCGTGCACAGGAGGATCACACATTCCGGACGGATATCCCGGAGGAAGAGTTCATGCGAGTTACCGTGCATACAATGATGACCGCGTGTGCTTATTACGCGGGAGGCTTTATCTGGGGTTCGAAAAATAACAAGGATTATACGCCGGAGCTTCTGCGCGTAAAGGAAATGATTTTGAATTATGTGAAAGTCAATGCATAGAAAAAGGAGATCCACAGCATCTGTGAAAAGAAAGGTGCTGTGGATTTTTTTACCTAAAATAAATGCAGGTCGGAAAAAATGTAATTTTACACATGGATTAGGTCAGAAAAAATGTGATAAATATGATAGGATTGATATATTGCTGGAAAAGTTATATGATTATACGGTGAAACATTTAGCAGATGAAGAAGCATATATGGAATCTATTCATTATAACAAGTTTTTGACATACCTTACGGAATGGTTAGTAAATCATATTTTGTATGTTGCTGGTCAGATTCCACAGGAATGATTTGATATATAGGAGTTTATGAAAGAGATTTATGGATGAAAAACAGTTAAGCATAGATATTGTTGGTTTGGCAGGAGCATATTCTTATGCATTAGATTGTATAGAAGCCGAACTGGTTAATATTACAAACAAGCATGGAAAAAGAGTTGCATACATGAGTGTATGCATGGCAAAATATTGGAATGTCGAAAACGATGCATTGCAAGATTTAGCAATTTGCGCATTACTACACGATAATGCCCTAACACAATATATTACCGAAGAAGTAAAAAAGAATCCTGGTATAGATATAGGGGAAGATTTTTTGAATGAAAAAGCAAATCTTCACTGTATTTATGGCGAAAACAATATTGCTAAAATTCCATTTAAGACAAATGTATCAAATGTAATTTTATATCATCATGAACTTGCTAATGGAAAAGGACCATTTAAAAAGGCTTGGCAGGAGGTTCCTTTATTTGCGAGGATTATTCATCTTGCGGATGTTATAGATGCGATTGCTAACAATATAAATTTTAGACAGGAAAAATGGGATAAATGTTGTGAATTTCTTGTAAAACAAAAAGGAGTATTATTTGATGATGAGTGTGTAGAAGCCTTT